>NZ_JACJIT010000001.1:0-954740 GCF_014138475.1 Agrobacterium sp. RC10-4-1 | reverse complement strand
TCCACAACGGCGGGCAGCTTACCCTCCCCGACCAAGGCGTCCAGCATGGCGGGGTCTTTGACGGCCGTGGTCTGCGCGAACGCTGGCAAAGCGGGCAGTATGACGGCAGCGGTGCTCGCAGCGAGAAACGCGCGGCGATTGAATCCTTGCATTTGTTTTCCTCCTCCACTCACGCATCGCGGAATTATCTCTCCTCCTCAGGATCGATCCCGCGATTTTTCGGACGGATGCCACGCCAGAAAAAGATAGCTAGCATGCCGGTATTTGTTTAGCTTGTATTATGTAATTTGTTAGGTAAAGCGTTATGTTAAACTTATTTCGAGACAAGGTTCATCGTGGGAGGATGCGTTATGCGCAAAGTGACATTGCAGGACATCGCCAATCACACCGGCCTGTCAAAATTTGCGGTCTCATGTTCACTTTCAGGAAAAGCAGGAGTCAGTGAGGCGACGCGCAAGCGCGTCGAGGACGCTGCCGCGATGATGGGCTATCAGCGCCCGAAGCCCGCCGACGAGCAACGCGAGATTACTCTGATCTTTCACGATCAGGTCGATAGCGTGAGTTACGAGTTGCGGACGATGCTGCAGGACGGCATGCAGAAGGAGGCGCATCGACTAGGTCAAGCCGTACGGTTGCAGTGGACGCATGACGCCGACAGGGTCGAGGCGATGGTGAAAGATAGCGCAGGTATCATTCTTGTTGGGCCGCACGAACAAAAGACGCTGGACATTGTCAAAGCGTCGGGCTTGCCTTCGGTTCGACTGGGGTGGGTGCTTCCACTTGAACAGGCCGATCATGTCGGCGGCACGGACCACGAAGCAGGGATAGCGGTCGGCGATTATTTGTTTGGACTCGGGCATCGCGACATCGCTTTCGTGCAGGGGCAGGAAGGCTATCGCGGTCGTATGGAGCGATATCACGGTCTGCGCGAAAGTTTAGAGCAACATGCCGATGCAAGACTGCATGTCCTGCGCTTTGACGAAGATGGAGGCTTTATCCCTGCGCTGCAAACTCTTCACACTGCAGGGATCGCACCAACAGCCCTGTTCTGCGCTCACGATGGGCTGGCGCTGACCGCTGTTTCCGAGCTACTAGCACGTGGATACCGCATACCAGACGACATGTCCGTTGTCGGATTCGGTGATTTTTCCGCCGCGACCCAAATATCTCCGCCCCTGACGACCATCAGGGTACAAGGGGGGGAGATGGGCGCTACAGCGATGCGGCTATTGTTGGAACGCATTGAGACAAGAGGGCAGCCGGTCGTCGCAAAACGCATTCTTATCGCCTCGACCTTTATCGAGCGACGCTCATCGGGGCCTGCCCCTAGACATTCGAAATGGTTGACTCCCTTCGAGCGATGAAAACAACCCGCTCTTGAAAGGATATGGACCGCCGACCCGCTCATTGGATGATCTAAAACGCTGAATGGACGTGATTTATTGAAAAGCAGCAGGTATGGTAACCCTTCAATAGACGGGCTTCCAGCACCGCTACTAACTCTTCCAGAGGCGTCGATCATTAGTCGAATACGCCCCCTGGACCGGCATTCTGGACAGGTGGCGCAGAGATCCGGATCTGAGCTGCACGCCCCTCTTCGTGAAACCAGAGCTCCCCGGTCTTGGCGTCATCGCTTTTCGGAAGCGGTTTCGCTTCCCGCACTTTGAAAGTGGTCGGGAGGTTCACTGATGTTCCGAAGACGAGCGCGTGCTGTTTCGGCAAAGACGGCAACCTCTTCAGAACCGCTTCCGAGATGAACGGTGTCATCTGCCGGATCTGCGAAAGATCATCTGGGTTCTGTATGCGATGGACAACAAAATTCGAGCACTGCGAGAGCACAGTTTTCGAAAGCTCGCTTGGTCTCTGCGAAGCGACCAACACGAAAAGCCCGTATTTCCGTCCCTCTTTGGCGATTCTCTCATATATCTTGCTTGCGTCAATCGCATATCGGGAGGTTGCTTCGGAAATATATCGGTGCGCTTCCTCGAGAAGTAGATGCACCGGAAACCGATTCCGTGGATCGGCCTGACGCAGCAATCTGAACGCCATCAGTGCGAGCACGGATGCCACCAGCTCGACGACTTCATCCTCGAGCGCATCACGGCCCTGCGCTTGTGTACGGTCAAGCCAATTCGGCTGACGCCCATTATTGACCCAAGTGGCCTTCAGGTTGCCCGCAGAAGCCCGCTCTACCATCACGCTTCCGTAGGCTGAGCCGAAATAACAGATTAGGCGGGACCTGCAAGACGATCTCGCACGCGCAGAGCGGCTTTGAAGATTAATGCCGGTCTGGAAAGGAGCCAGTATCGAGACCTCTGCACATAGAGCTGGCGGCACGGCGCATCTATAACGCCTTGGCGAAGCGCTCCAGTTTCCCCAGCGTTTGCTGACCCAGCTCCACGGCGCCGAAACCCTTCGCTTGCTGGAACTCGGCTTCCGTGCTGAACACCATGCCCAGCACAACTTTCGTCGCGCCATCCTGATCTTCGAAGGAGGCCCAGGCGTCAGCATGTTTCGGCCCGTTTTCGCCCCATAGCAGCGTATAGGCGAGCCTCTCTTCGGGGCGGACCTCGACATAACGATGATGGTTCGGGAAAACTGTGCCGTCTGGGCCGATCATGTCAAAGACCCATTCACCGCCGGATCGCAGGTCAATCCTCTTCGTGCGGCAGGAAAAGCCTTCCGGGCCCCACCATTGCGGCAGCGTCTTTTCGTTCATCCAGGCTTTCCAGACGATGTTTCGCGGCACCTTTATCGTTCGCTCCAGCACCATGGTTCGCCCGGCCACGCTGGCCAGATTGTTGAGACCGGCGCTGAAACCTTGTTGATAGCCATCCCGCATATCCTCGACCAGGGACGAAAGCTGCACCGTTACGGTCAAGCGGCTACGCTCTTCCGTCGCCTGAAAATCGGCAGTCACCAGCGCTGCCGACTGGGTAACGCCGCTGGATGAGACCACCTCGTAATTCACGCTGCGGCGGCTTGGCTGAAGCTCCAGCCAGCCGCATTCACAGCGAATATCCGGTTGGCCGGAGACCTTGCAGAGCGACACTTCGCGACCGCCCAGCCTGCTGTCCGCCTCCAGGAATTCCACTGTCACCGAGGGTGAGGGAGAGGCCCACACCGCCCGGGCGGCGGGTGACAGCCAGACCTGCCACAGAGCCGATAGCGGAACGGCAATTTCCCGTTCGAAACTGAGCGTTGCAAAACGGTCTTGTGGCGGTTCAGCGTGTGCGCTTTGTTGACCGGGTTTCGTTGTCATTGTTCCTCCTCCTTCATCGCGTGAACTGCAAATGCCTCCAGCCGGTCAAGCCGGCTCTCCCACATGGCCCGTTGCTCATCGAGCCACGTTCTCACCGGCTCCAGCGCTTCAGGTACTATTGCGCAGGTGCGCACGCGCCCATCCTTGGATGTGGCGATGAGCCCCGCCTCCTCAAGCACGGCGAGGTGGCGCATGACCGTGGGCAAGCGCAGACCCGTGGGAGCGGACAATGCGGTAACCTGCGCCGGCCCGCTGCCGAGGCGAGCGAGAATTGCCCGCCGTGTGGGATCGGCAAGGGCCTGGAAGATGAGTGAAAGCTCTGGATGATGCTTAGCCATATCGCTAACTATCATGTTCCATCATTGCGGCACAAGCAAAAACTTAGCCGATCAGCTAAGTTTATCATCCGGCAAATCCGGGTCGGGAAGTGAAACAAGCCATCAAGAGTTGCAAAAAAGCAATTGACTCCCGCCGCCCGGTGGGTGAGCTTCGGCGGGAAAAAGACGGGGAAAAATCAAATCATCATGTCGCCAGAACGCTTTAACCAATGCCTGCGGGTCATTCGCTGGACGCCGATCAACATCGCCTCCGCGCTGCAATGCGAACTCTCCTGGATCGAGGCGCTTGAGGCGGGCAATGAAGAGGTTCCCGAAGGGCTGGCCACATGGCTCGAAACGCTTGCGCAGGCCCATGAGGCTCTGCCGCCGCCCTCCACCTACAGAGGCAAACGGTCAACCTTCTGACACGGCCGGTTGTCGTCAGCCTTCACCAACGATTGGATTGTTCGAAATGAAATACCTCATAGCGGCTCTTGGCCTGATCACCTTCTCGAGCCCTGTTTTCGCGGCCTCATGCGAGAAGAATTTCACCGTCTCCGGCGTGCCGATGGTGACGGCTGTTTCCTACAAGTCCTGGCAGGAGCTGCCGAAGGCGAAAGCGCCAGCCGTGCTTCAGAAGCTCGCCCAGGCCGTGGCGGCGGAAGGTTTTTCGGGCATCCAGATCAACAAGGCGCTGTCGTCCATCGATGCGCACCAGGAGACCAGCGGCAGCGGCAGAATTCAGACGCTGCGGGTGGTGGCCCGGCAAAAGGGTGCGGCTGTGCGGATCGACGCCGTCTTCAACATTCAGGCAGGACAGATCGCGGACAAGAACGTGATCCGCGAGGGTATCTGCAATATCATCAATGGCGCGTGACGCGGCGGATTCCAGGCCCTGCCCACCCAAAGCTTATTGCCGGTGAGGCCGCGTCTGCCCCTTCGCCCGACGCTTGCGCTGGCGCCGCACCTGTGGTGGCCGGCATGGCGTTGACGGTCTGGATGTAGCGCGGCCTTCACGGGCGTCGATCAGCTCTTGCTAAGCAACTTTTGCGTGCTTAAAAGGCGCGCAATATGATCAGTATGTGAGAGAGGACCAACGTCGTGGAACAGGAAAACAGCCATACCGGCAAGGGTCGGCGCAGGGCGCTATGGGCGGCGGTGGCAATTGTCGCCGTTGCGGCCGCAGGTGTCATCGGCGGCAAGACCTTCTACGAGGCGAAGGTGAAAGAACTGGTTGCGCGCACCGGCGCGACTGCCGGTTCCGTGGAAGTCGATTTCCTCGGGAAAATTCATGTTCGCGATCTGACGCTGCCGCTCGAAGATGGCAGAAACCTTCGCATTGCCTCTATTGACGGTCGTCCGAAGCTGCCCTTTCTGGATGGCGCGCTGGACATGAGCAACATCGACGTGGATGTGCCCACCGGCAAGCTTTCCATGGCGCATGCCCGCATCGAGAATGCGGCGTTCGAGAAGTCCGCACAGGCGGAAGGAAACGGCGGCTCCCTGCCCCGCCGCATCGAGCGCTTCGCAGCGACGCGCATCTCCACGCCCGAGCTGACGTTGAGCCAGTCGGTCGCGACCACCGAGCAGAAGACGGTTTACAACAACCTGGTCCTCTCCGAGATCGCCTGTGGCCGTATCGCCCGGTATTCGATCGACAAGGGCAGCTACGACATCAAGATGCAGCTTCCCGACAGCGACGGCGCGATTGAGGACAAGCATGTGGCGGTGTCGACCGGCGTGATCGCTGGTCAGGACATCGACGTCGCTTATCTCGCGCGGCTCTATACGGAAAAGGCCGGCCCTGACGACAAGGAGGCAAAACCTCTCTATGGGCCGCTTTCCGTCAAGACGGTTTCATTTTCCGATGGCGATGGCCGTTTCAGCTATGACGAGATCCGCAGCGATGGCTTTACTGCCCGCATGCCATCCGAACCGCTGCTGGACACCCTGAAGGCACTGACGGTCACCAAGGATCCCGACCAGCTTCCGCCGGAGGAACGCCAGGCGCTTTTTGCCAAGGTCGTGTCCATCCTCGACATGATCGGCAGGAGCAACATGCAGCTTATCGGCTTCAAGGCCGACGCACCTGATGAAAAAGAGGGAGCGGCCGGCAAAAGGGTCAAGGCCGCCATCGACCGCATCGACATGCAGATGGACAGCCGCAAGCTCGACTTCGGCCTGAACGGTCTGTCGATCGGTGACGGCGACGGCAAAATCGAAGTGGCGGAAGCAAGCCTCAAGGGTTTCGACTGGAGTTCGACGATCGAGGGTATCTCCCAGATTATCGCGCTCGATGAAACCGAGATCGAGACCTTTCAGTTCAATCGCCTGATACCGGAACTTGGCCGGGTGCGCGTCGGCGGCATCAACGTCGATATTGCCGCGCCGAAAGAGCCGGAGGAAGAAGCGGCCGGCACGCCGGAACGCATCAGGTTCACGCTCAAGAATTTCGAGATGGGGCTGACCAAGCCCTTCAACGGCATTCCGACCGATATAGAGATCAGGCAGGACGACCTCACACTTCCGATCCCCGCAGACGCGACGGAGGACGTTTTCGTGGAGGCCCGCAAGCTGGGTCTCGAGACGCTGGCTTTCTCCTATGGCCTTTCCGCAGGCTGGGACGAGCCGAACAGCAATCTGGTGATCCGCGACATCTCGCTCAGCAGCAGGGACTTCGGCAGCGTCAATCTTGCCGGACTGGTCAGCGGCTTTACGGAGGAGTTCTTCTCCTTCGACGTCAATCGCGCGCAGGCGGCGCTTTTCGGGCTTGCCGGCCGTGAGGTGAAGCTCACCGTCAAGGACGAAGGCCTGATGGCCAAGGCGATCAAGCTCTATGCCCTGCAGAACGACATGACCGAGGATCAGGTGCGCGGCACGCTGACGCTGGTGGCCAGTGTGATGCTGCAGCAGGTGGCGGCGGAGCAGCCGAAGCTGCAAGGCGCGGTGGAGGCGCTGGTGCGCTTCATCAGCACGCCCGGAACCCTGACTGTCACAGTCAAATCCACGGGCGTCAATGGCCTCGGGGTCTTCGACCTGGTTGCGGCTTCCGACAATCCGATGGGCCTTCTCGACAAGGTCGATATTCAGGCGACGGCCGAGTAAGCCAGCCAGAAAACGTCTCAAGCCCGGTTCGCCGGGCTTGAGACCGCCGCAACCGCGTTTTCGTCAAGACATTGCGGAACTGCCCGCTCTCCGGAGTGATTATGACCTGGGCGGCTGAAATGCGCCGCCAGATTTCGGTCCGCATTGTTCGCGGTAGAATCGGTCATGAGGAGCATCGCCATGAAAACCGAGCAACTGACCTTCGGCCCCAGCGGACAGGTCCCCAATAACCAGACCTTTCCCGTGATCATTTACCGCAATGTCGGCACGGACTTTCATTCCGCGGATTTCGAAGCGACATTTTCCCGCAACGGATGGAGCGGCATCTGGCGCAACGGCGTTTTCGACTACCACCATTACCACAGCGGGGCACACGAGGTTCTGGGCGTCGGACGTGGCGAAGCGACCTTGCAGATCGGCGGGCCTGAGGGGCAAATTCTCGATGTTGCCCGCGGTGACTGCCTGATCCTGCCCGCCGGGACAGGCCATATGAAACTCAACTCCTCCCCGGATTTTCAAGTGGTGGGTGCTTATCCGCCCGGGCAGGAAGCCGATATTCAAACATCCTCCGCCAGCGCTGACATGCTTGAGCGGATCAGATCCCTGCCGAAGCCGCAGACCGATCCTGTGCACGGAGCTTCGGGCGGCCTGACAGATATATGGCGCTGAAGAGGCGTTTCCGGTTCCGTCAGGATACCGCAGGAACGTGGAGGCTGGTTTCAGCGATGCCGGCGCCTATGGCCTTCGGCCAATGAACCACGACTGAATGACGCCTTCAGCCTCCGTTCCGGTGGAACGTTCTAAAACAGGGACGTTCAACCGCGGTCCATCCGCCTGAGGAGACACGTCATGATCCGGAAGTCTTTCATTGCAAGTGCACTCGTCGCTCTCGTCGGCCTCGCTGCCGCGGCACCCGCCATGGCCAATGATGTGCGCATCGAACAATATGGCTGGTCCAATTCTGCCGGCGGTGCACAGGAGGGTTACGGCAACCGGATCCGCACATACCAGAACGGCGGCTACAACCGGATTGTCGGTCATCAATATGGCCGGCATAACCTCTCGGCTGTCGGCCAGGAGGGGCACGACAATTACGGCTCCACCTATCAGAACGGCAGCCGCAACGTGGCCGGCATCGGCCAGTTCGGTTCCAATCACACCACCATCCTCACGCAGGACGGCAACGGCAACATCGCGGCCGGTGTCCAGGTGGGCCGCGGATGCAGCGCCAATGTGAGCCAGGGCGGCAACGACAATGTCGCCGCCTTCGTGCAAGCCTGCCCTTGACCGCCCGCACGACGTGTAACCGGTCGCGCTCGAAACATCAGATCATCCGGGAGACCAGCCATGCCCCACAGCATCAGTTATAAGCGCCGCCTGGCGGCGATCCTTGCGCTGGCACTGCTTCCCGCCGGCACCGTTGCGGCCATATCGACCGCACGGGAGTCGACGGCTGGAAACGTCTGCAAGATCAGGGCAACGTCGCAGGCGGGCATGGTGAAGCTGGAGGCCTTTGCCGGAGCCGATGTCACTGCCGGCGGGACCTACGGGTTTCACGTCGAAAAATCGGGAAGCGGCGGACATTCGGTGATCAATCAGGGCGGTGACTTTGATGCCGCAGCCGGACGTCCGCAATTGCTCAGCGCGGTAACGCTCGATGCGAAGGGAGCCCGCTATAAGGCGGTGCTCGATATGGTGATCGGTGGCCGGAGCTTCAGCTGTACAAAGCAGGTTGATGGCGACTAAGCCAAGACATGCCCGTAAATTATACCCGTGAAGGGCGCCGCTTCAGGCGCCCTTTTCTTTTGATCCTGTCGAGCGACTGAACGACGTGTGAACGGGCAGTTCCAATCAGGTTCAGTTGCGAAATGCGATGTTCGATCATCGGCAAGGCGCTGACGGATGGAGATCAGAATGACGCGCAACATATTGAAACTCATGACTGTTACCGTGCTCGTCGGGGGCCTCGCACCTCTTGGTTCTCCGGCACCGGCCCACGCCGGCGGTCGCATCTCCTTCGATCTCGCACCCGGCAATGCCGCCGATGGCGACCTGCTTTTGACGGGCCTCCGCGCCTATTCGCTCTACCGCGGCCTGAAGGATGCCGACATCCGCCAGCTCGGCCGCGGCAACGCCGCCGGCATTGCCCAGAACGGCGGCGGCAATCTCGGCTTTATCCGGCAACGGGGCGTAGGCCATTCCGCGACGTTGCAGCAGAACGGCAACAACAATGCCTATGGCATTTTTCAGTACGGCCGCAACACGGATACCAACGTCGTGCAGGACGGCAATAACGGCAGCGGCCTGACCTTCAGCTACGGCTGGTAGGGCAAGGCGGGACAGTCAGTCGTCCCTGCAGGTCTTCGCCGCAGGCTCAATTCGCAAGAACCTCGCCATCCCTGCTCTGAACGATATCCGGCGATGGAACCGGCGGAGCACCGGGATCGGGCAGAGGCGGAATTATCAGCCATGCGTCTGGGTAGTCATTGCGAAGATTGCGGGGATTATAACGAATATTGGTTCCAGCGGCATGGTGAAGCGCTCCAAGAGCGGCATCTTTTGACAGAGTGCCTCTGCTGATTTCGTGGAGCTTTCGCTCGCTGTTCAGGGCAAGCGTTACCTCTGAAAGATTGAAATCATCGATGTGAACGGTCTGCCCAGTCGGTATATCGAGAACCCATCTGTCGGAATCGACAAAGCCATCGGTGTAAACATTGCCGGTGGAGGCCCGCAGGGAGGTGCCTTTCGGCAGGCTGATACCGTCAACGACATTGCCATCCGCGAGAATGCATTTGCTGAAGGTAGAGATGCTGCCATCAGCCATGAGATCGAACTCCACCGGCTGCGTTGCATCACAACGCCAGTCGCTCTGCGTGGTCACGCCAATACCGGTTATCCGCATGTCGCCTGGGGTGAAGCCGATCGTTTCGTGGTTCTCATTGGTTTTTATCGCGATATAACGGGCGATCTCAACGGCATCGATATCCGCGATCCGCACCGGATGCGGAAACACGGCCCTATCGAAGGCCTCCTTGTTGTCGGCAATGGCCAGTTCGAGCTTCGTACCCTTGGGCATATCTATCCCGCCCAGACGTGCGGGTTCCAGAAGTTCCGGCTGATAACGTATTGCTCTCTCCCTGTCGTAAGCGCTCATCTCCAGATAAAATTCACCGAACCAAAAAAGCGTGAAAAGCGCAACCGCGGTCACCAGCCCGTAAGGCAGGATCATCGGGCGCTTCCAGCGCCCGCCCATGTATCGAACCAACAGCCATAGTGACCAGACGCCCCACACAAGGGTCGTGATGAGAAAGAAGGCAAGGAGAAGCAACGCTTCGACGGAGGGCAATGCGACGGGGATCATGCAAACCCATAATTCTGGGGAATCGTGTCCGTCCTAAGGGACATCCGTGCTTTAACCCACAGGCTGTGGTCATTTCAACTCGGCGATGGCGAGAGATGCGACGTAGCCTGACGGAGGGCGCGCGTCGTCATCGGACGCGTTCGCATGAGGGCCCATGCAGGAAGAGCGCGCCAAATACCGCTTGACCTCAACTGCGCTTGAGATCGTACCGATACATGGTGTTTCACCATTGCTCCGGGACAACGATGATAACAAAACTCATGAAGATGCTGGAAGACGGGAGGGACAGTCCCCTTCTGCGCTTTTCAATCGCGAAGGCTCTGGCGGCGGCGGGGCAGTTCGACAATGCCGCGCATCACCTGCAGGAGGCTATCCGGCAGGATCCCGACTATTCGGCGGTATGGGCAGAACTCGGCGAATGCCGTGCACGGTTGGGAGACAATGACGGCGCGATTACGGCGTGGGTGGAAGGGATGTCGGTCGCCGTCAGGCGAGGCGACATTCAGGCGAGGAGACAGATGGAAGTCCGGCTCCGGCGTCTGCGATCACGCACAGCGCGACCTCATTCGGTGGCCTGATCACTATGAAACCCGCCGTGATGTCTCCCCAGGACGGCTTTGCAGGATGATACGGAGCTGTCTTGGCGTTCATGCCGGTCTGACTATACCGCTTACTGACGGCGACGCTGACCCACATGTCCGGTCCTCGGAAAGGCTCGGCCCGCCTCGATGAGACGGGCCGGCCGTTTGTTTACGGCTGGGAGCTATCCGACCGCCAGAACCGGTAAAGCTCCGCAACATTGCCGCTGGTCATGAGCGGCATCGCGGCTTTCAGCCGGTCCGCCGGCCAATCCCACCACTTCATCTCCAGAAGCAGCTCGATCGAGTCGTCGTCGAAACGCTTGCGGATCGTTTTCGCGGGATTGCCACCGACGATAGCGTAAGGTTCGACATCTTTCGTCACCAGCGCACGCGTTCCAATCACGGCGCCGTCGCCTATGGTAACACCGGGCATGATGACAGCTTCCGAGCCTATCCAGACATCATTGCCGATGACTGTGTCGCCGGACGGCAGATAGCCGTTTGCGGCATTCTCGAATTCCGGCACCTCGGGCATGAAGAAGAAGGGAAAGGTGCTGATCCACTCATTGCGATGGCCCTGATTGCCCGCCATGATGAAGGCTGCGCCCGAACCTATCGAGCAGAAGCTCCCCACCACCAGCCTGTCCGCGCCCTCATCCGGCAACAGATAACGGGCACAGTCTTCAAAGCTGTGGCCGTGATAATAGCCCGAATAATAGCTGTATTTTCCGACCAGGAGGTTTGGGTTCTTTACCTGCTTGTCGAGCGTGATGCCCCGGAACGGGCTTTCGAAATAGTTTTCCATTGAGTAATCTCACTGCATGTCTTCGCTTCGCTTGCCTTGCGGCAAGCCGACACCAGGCGAAAAGCCGGCTGGCTTCTCGTCCGATGCTCCTCGCGCTGCGGCGGGAGCTAGATGCAGGTGGTACTCGATGCTTTGATCATGGCCCCCTGTTACCGCAAAACGAGCCAAAGGCAAAGTGCCGCCACACGACAACCTTCAAAGATCAGGAAGCGATGGCCAGAATGAGCGCGATCATAAGCAGCATGGGGCCCATCCACTTGAAGTGACGCGCCACCGGTGGCCGGTGGGCTGGATTTCCCGACAGGGACAGATATCCGAACCCCACCAGCGTCATCCAGAGGCCGACGCAGAACATGATGAATTCATCAATATAGGCTGCGATCATGTCTTCCCCTCCCAGGCACCGCCCCGATGGCGGCAAACCTTACCAACATGACGACGAATGGCAACGAATAGCCACGGCGCAGTGGCAGGCTGATCCGTCCCGAAAAGCAGAACACCGGGCTCAGGCTAAAAACCCGACCCCGGTGCCCCTGTCTGGAATAGTGCTTTCAGCGCCATGGAGGGCGTGAAGGCAGAGTGGGTATCAGAACTCCTCCCAATTATCCGTTGTCGTATTCAGTGCCGCGTTGCCGGAGAACGCCGCCCTGATCCGGCCGCCAAGGGCGCGGGCCGGTGAGGTCGCCGGTCTGTCGGCCGACGAAGCGGTTCGCACGGGCGCGGAAGCCTCGCTGTAACCGGCTTCAGACAGCTTGAACTGGGCGATCAGCCGGTTGAGCGACGACGCCTCGCGTGCGAGTCCGTGGCTCGCCGCGGTGCTCTCCTCCACCATTGCGGCGTTCTTCTGGGTGTCCTGGTCCATCTGGTTCACGGCCGTATTGATCTGCTGGAGACCGGAGGACTGTTCCTGTGCCGATTCCGCAATCGCCGCCACGTGGCGGTTGATCTCCTGCACTTCCGTGACGATCAGTTCCAATGCCTTGCCGGTCTCTCCGACGAGCTGCACGCCTTGCTGGACCTGACCGTTCGAGGTCGTGATCAGGTTCTTGATCTCCTTGGCGGCGCCTGCGGAACGCTGCGCCAATTCGCGAACCTCCTGCGCGACAACGGCGAAGCCCTTGCCCGCCTCGCCCGCACGGGCAGCCTCCACCCCGGCATTCAGTGCCAGAAGGTTGGTCTGGAAGGCAATCTCATCGATAACGCCGATAATATTGGAAATCTCATTCGCGGATGTCGCGATCTGTTCCATCGCGGCAACGGCCTTCTGCACCACGTCTCCGGATCTTTCGGCGCCGATCTTCGCGCGGCTGACGAGGTGTCCGGCTTCCTGCGCCCGTTTGGTCGAATCCTTCACCGTCGTGGTGATCTCTTCCAGCGCCGCAGCGGTCTCCTCTACCGCCGCAGCCTGCTGCTCCGTCCGTTTCGCCAGATCGTCGGCCGCTGCGCGGATTTCGTTTGCGCCGGAATCAATGCCACGGGCATTCTGCGCCACCTGGTTGAGCGTCGACTGCAGCTGTTCCGCGGCCCTGTTGAAGTCGCCGCGAATGCCGTCCAGGCTCGGCACAAAGGGCTGCGCTATGCGGTAAGTGACATCGCCTTCGGCGATCTTCGAAAGCGCGGTGGCAAGATTGTTGACCGCGAACTGAACGTCGGCGGCTTCCTGCGCCTTCTGTTTCTCCCGCTCGATCCGATCCTTTTCGGACATGGACCGGTTCGCGTCCGTTTCAGCCTCGAGCCGCAGGCGCTCCACTGCGCTTTCGCGGAACGCTTGAACGGTGGCGGCCATCTGGCCAACTTCATCCTTGCGATCCATGCCGACGATTTCGCTTGCAGTATCCCCAGCCGCCAGCGCTTCCATGCGGGCGCGAAGGCGTGCAATCGGCGTGGTAATGCCGCGGGACGAGATGAGCAGGCCAAGCGCGATCACGGCCAGAGACATGAGTGCGAGTGTGACAACACCCGTCCAGATCGTCGTATTCGTGCTTGCGGTAAGGCGCTCCCGGCCCTCATTCATGACCTGGATGAGCTGTTCGTTACCCGCACTGATTTTCGGCGAAACCTCGGTGATTTTCCGCAGGACGTTAAGCGCCATCTGCTGGGCTTCGGCCCGCTGTCCTGCCTGCATGAGGGAAATGACCTGATTGCCGATTTCCTCGACTTCGACAACACCCTTGAGGATGTCCCGCGCGGCGTCCGTGCGGGCCGGCACGAGTTCCATGATCTTGTTCTGGCGTTCCTCGAGCTGCTTGCGATCTGCCCTGAAGGTCTTTACGGCCGCTTCGAAATCGCTGCTGGCCGGATCGTTGAGGCTGGCGCGAAGCATCTGCATGCCGAGCGCATTGAGATTTCCGCTTGTTCTGGCGTTCAGCACCGCAGCAAGGGCCTCGTGGCCGATGAAATCACTATAGACATTATCGGTGCTTTTATATTGCAGGCTGACATAGCTTATGCCGGAAAGCGACATCAGGCTCATCAGCGAGATGACAAAAACGACCTTCGTTTTTATCTTGGTATTCTTCAGGAATGACATGAACGGCCTCAAGGCAAGCGCTCCTCCTGCCGCCGCACGGGTGGCCGGGGGAACCATATGATGAAACATCGCGGGTAGCTGTTGCCCCTCCTCATAGGGCGACAAGCGGGTGCCTTTTTCGAACCGCAGGGCAGGTCGTGACGGGTCCGCTTGTTCTACCGGCTCCACCGATAAAACCTTGGAACCTGCGTATTTTAGATTTCACAAAACAACTAAACGAAGTGTTACCCTTACCATGCAAGTGCTGACAATTCGGCATGCCGCAGACGGCTATTGTCTTGATAATGCTCAAGACCCGGCGGGCCAGCGACAAGGGCCAATACAAAAAGGGCAGCGGGAATATCTCCCCGCCGCCCCTCTTTCATTCACCGCACCCTCCCGCATCCAGATGCAGGCGGTATTGCGGATTAATAATGCACCGACTGGGAATCGATCGGCGCCGTCTTCGGCGGAGCGAACTTCGTCAGGTCGATGCCCTCGACGGCGGAACGATACTCCTCGATGCTCGGCGTACGGCCGAGAATGGCGGACAGCACCACGACCGGGGTCGAGGCCAGAAGCGATTCACCCTTCTTTTCGGCACTGTCTTCAACGACGCGGCCCTGGAAGAGACGAGTCGAGGTTGCCAGAACCGTGTCACCCTTCGCTGCCTTTTCCTGGTTGCCCATGCACAGGTTGCAGCCCGGGCGTTCCAGATAGAGGATGTTTTCGTATTCGGTCCGGTTCGTTGTCTTCGGGTTGATGTCATCGAATTCGAAGCCGGAATATTTCTGGAGGATTTCCCAATCCCCTTCCGCCTTCAGCTCGTCGATGATGTTATAGGTCGGCGCGGCAACGACGAGCGGCGCCTTGAATTCGACCTTGCCTTCGGTCTTTTCGATGTTGCGCAGCATCTGCGCGACGATCTTCACGTCGCCCTTATGCACCATGCACGAGCCGACGAAGCCGAGATCGACCTTCTTGGTAGCGCCATAATAGGAAACCGGACGGATCGTATCGTGCGTGTAGCGTCTCGAAACGTCGTTGTTGTTGACGTCCGGGTCGGCGATCATCGGTTCGTTGATGACATCGAGATCGACGACGACTTCAGCGAAATATTTCGCATTCGCGTCAGGCTTCAATGCTGGAACTTCACCGGAACGGATTTCCGCAATGCGCTGATCCGCCTTCGCAATCAGGCCTTTAAGCGTCCGTGCGGCATTGTCCATTCCCTTGTCGATCATGATCTGGATGCGCGACTTGGCGATCTCCAGCGACTCGATCAGCGTTTCGTCTTCGGAAATGCAGATCGACGCCTTGGCCTTCATCTCGGCCGTCCAGTCGGTGAAGGTGAAAGCCTGGTCGGCAAGCAGCGTTCCGAGATGGACTTCGATGATACGGCCCTGGAACACGTTGTCCCCGTGCTGCTGCAGCATCTGCGCCTGCGTCGCGTGCACCACGTCGCGGAAGTCCATGTAGGGCTGCATCGTTCCCTTGAAAGTGACCTTGACCGATTGCGGGATCGGCATGGTCGCCTCGCCCGTGGCGAGCGCCAAAGCGACGGTGCCGGAGTCCGCACCGAAGGCGACGCCCTTGGACATGCGGGTGTGGCTGTCGCCGCCGATGATGATTGCCCGGTCATCAACGGTGATGTCGTTCAGCACCTTGTGGATCACGTCCGTCATGGAGTGATAGACGCCCTTCGGATCACGGCCGGTGATGACGCCGAAATTGTGCATGAAGGCCATGAGCTTCGGCGTGTTGGCCTGAGCCTTCTTGTCCCAGACGGACGCCGTGTGGCAGCCAGACTGATAGGCGCCGTCCACCAGCGGCGAAATGACGGTGGCCGCCATCGCTTCCAGTTCCTGCGCGGTCATCAGGCCGGTCGTATCCTGCGAACCGACGATGTTGACCTTGACGCGAACGTCGGAGCCGGCGTGCAGGACCTTGCCAGGCGTCACGCCAACGGCGTTGCGGTTGAAGATCTTCTCGACGGCGGTGAGGCCCTGGCCTTCGATCGAAATTTCCTTGTTCGGTGCAAAGACAGGGGTCGCCTCGACGCCAAGCGTTTCAGCGGCAAAAGTCTGGAGCTTCTTGCCGAAGACGATGGCATAGGAGCTCCCAGCCTTCATGAATTCCATCTTCTGGGGCGTGAAGGACGAAGCGAGATCGACCAGCTCGGTGCCGTTTTCGTCCCGCAGCTTGCGATTCTTGGCGTCGATCTTGAGGACCGTGCCGGTCTCGACAGAATATTTCTGCTCAAGGATGGGGTTGCCGTCATTGTTGAGGATCGGCTTGCCGTCTTCGCCGAGCTTCTTCACCCAGTTCTTCAGATTGATGCCGATGCCACCCGTCACGTCGACGGTGGTGGCGAAAATCGGCGAAATGCCGTTGGTGCCCGCAACGATGGGGGCATAGTTGACGAACGGCACATAGGGACTGGCCTGCTTGCCGGTCCACAGCGCCACGTTATTGACGCCCGACATGCGCGAGGAGCCAACGCCCATCGTGCCCTTTTCGGCGATCATCATCACCCGCTTGTCGGGGTGCTGCTTCTGCAACGCGACGATTTGCGCCTGCGCTTCCGGCGAGATCATACACTGGCCGTGCAGCTGGCGGTCGGAGCGCGAATGCGCCTGATTGCCCGGAGACAGGAGGTCGGTCGAAATATCGCCTTCGGCGGCGATGAAGGTGACGACCTTGATCTCGTCCTCGACATCGGGAAGCTTGGTGAAGAACTCGGCCTTGGCGTAGCTTTCAAGCACGTCCCGGGCAATCGCGTTGCCGGCTTTGTAGGCATCCCGCAGGCGGAACATGTCGGCATCGTAAAGGAAGACCTGGGTCTTCAGCACTTCACCCGCCTTGGTGGCGATTGCGGCATCGTTGCCGAGCGCGATGTCGAGCAGCACCTTGATCGACGGGCCGCCCTTCATGTGCGACAGCAGTTCCAGCGCGAAGGTCGGGGTAATCTCGGGGACGATGACGTCGCCGAGGATGATCTGCTTCAGAAACGCAGCCTTCACACCGGCGGCGCTCGTGGTTCCCGGCAATGTGTTATAAATGAAAAACTTCAGCGCATCGGCGCGGTGTTCGCTGCCTGCATCCTTGATCAGTTCGATGATTTCGGCGGTCAACGCACCGTCATCGATCGGCTTGGGCGCAAGTCCCTGTGGCTCTCTGCTTTTGATTTCAGCCAGGTAATCCAAGTAAAGGTTCATCGCAATCCCAACGTCATGATGTCTATGGAGCCGAACACAGCGCCACCAAACGGTAGTGCTGGTCGCCCCCGGGTTTCTGTCGGTTTCGACTACGCCAACCGGGGGCCGCTGACAAGATGTCGCATGCCTGTAAGCGCGGGGATGCGCGATATTTCGCCCATCCCACATCTTCGCCGCCAGGCCGCGCCGGCACTCCCCGCCTTATCGTCCCTGCGCCGGCTTGCCGAGGCCGAGCAGATGATAAAAGGCGATGGCGCCGATTGTCGCCGTGCCGATGCCATCAAGCGTGAATCCGCCCACATTCAGCTTGAAATTTCCTGCCCCCAGAACAAGGGCGATACCCACCGTGATGAGGTTGCGTGGCTCGGAAAAGTCGACCTTGTTTTCCACCCAAATGCGCCCGGCGGTTGCCGCGATGAGGCCGAAGACGACGACGGACAGACCGCCGATGACCGGCCCGGGTATCGTCTGTATCAGCGCGCCGAATTTCGGCGAAAAGCCGAGGAGGATGGCCACCAAAGCCGCGACAATGAAAACGAGCGTCGAGAAGATGCGGGTTATCGCCATGACGCCCATGTTCTCTGCATAGGTGGTCATGCCGGTTCCGCCAAAGGCGCCGGAGAAGATGGTCGCGATGCCGTCGCCGATAAAGGCCCGACCGAGGTAGGGATCGAGGTTCCTGCCGGTCATCGCGCCGATAGCCTTGATGTGCCCGAGATTTTCGGCCACGAGGATGACGACGACCGGAGCTATGAGTGCGATTGCCGATGCGGAAAAGACCGGCGTGGTGAAGGTTGGCAATCCGAACCAGGTTGCGGCGGCGACGCCTGAAAAATCAACCGGTTTGCCGAGGCCGAGACCGTTCGCCACCACGAGATAGGCGAGATAGGCGATCGCGCCGCCGATGAGGATCGGCAAGCGCCGCGCCATTCCGGGCGCATAGACGGCAATCGCACCGACCGAGGTGACCGTCAGAATGGCAATCCATCGCGACAGCTGGTCGCCATCGGGATTGCCAGGGCCGGAGCCGGAGGCGCTGGCTATCGCGATGGGCGCAAGCACGAGGCCGATGGCGGCAACGATGGCCCCCGTCAGGACCGGCGGCATCAGCCGCTCGATCCAGTTATGACCGGCAATCATGACGATCACGCCAATCAGTGCATAAAGCACCCCCGCGGCGATGATGCCACCGAGCGCAAGCGCGATATTCGGGCTTGCCGCGCCCGCCGCCGCCCCGGTCGCCACCAGAACGGGGCCGATGAAGGCGAAGGATGAACCAAGATAGCTCGGCACGCGACCGCCAACAGCAATGAAGAAGATCAGCGTGGAAATACCGGAAAACAGGATCGATACATTCGGATCGAAGCCCATGATCAGCGGCGCGAGAACCGTGGAGCCGAACATGGCCACGACGTGCTGCAAACCGAGCACCGCGGTCTGCCCGGCGGGCAACCGCTCATCCGGCATGATGCGCCCTTCGGTTTTCAATCGCCAGCGAGGAAAATAACCACCCGTGTCGCTCATCGTCGTCCCCCACGAACCGCCCGGCGCGAGACTGACGGCTTTTCCGTCGCAGATCGCAGCCGCGCAAAAAGAGTTGCCTTTTGATGATAAGCGCGGTCGGCCGAGATCGAATCGGTGGCCGGCGTATCTTTTCTCCGGTAGCGCGATTGGTTCTCGCTGTCATCCGGGCGGCGGGATCGAAATGCGTTTGGCGCCGGCGGGAGTGCGCTTCGCGCCTGCACAGCAAGGAAGCATCGGGCGGATATCAGTCCGCCTTCTCGACAGCCGTCAAAATCTCGACAGCCGCCGTGACACGATCCTCATTGGGATAGTTTTTGTTGGCCAGTATGACGATGCCGAGTTTCCGTTGAGGGATGAAGGCGACATAGGCGCCAAAACCATTGGTGGAACCCGTCTTGTTGACGAAGACATCCTGTCCGGGCTTCAGGGGCGGCGCGATTTCCTGCACCGGAACGGTTTTGAGAAGAGCGCCGGAATTGGACTGGACAAGCGTCTTCAAGGCGACAGGCTGGGCATATTGCTCCCAGACGAGATCCTGCGTCATGGCGCCGACCGCGAAATAACCGGTATGGGTGCTTGCGATCGCCTGCCGGATCTTGCCGTCCAGCTTTTCAAGCCCCAGATTCGCGTTGACGAAGCGGATCATGTCTGTCGCCGTCGATCTGACGCCATAGGCTTCCGAAGAGAGAATGCCCGGCGTCAGGCGGGCCGGCTCGTCGTTTCGCGTGTAGCCCTGTGCATAATTGGCCAACTTCGCCTTGGGAACGACCGTGAACGTGTCCTTCAGGCCGAGCGCAGGAAAGAGCGTGTCCTGCATGGCGGCGTCGTAGCCCTGCCCCATCGCCTTTGCCGTGATGTAGCCGAGCATGCCGATGCTGGGATTGGCGTAGGTCCTGTGCGTTCCGGCGCCGTAAGAAGGCTTCCAGCTCTTGAGATAAGCCAGCAGCTGCGTTTCCGTTTTGACATTGTCAGGCACCTGTAGCGGAAAGCCGCCTGCGGTGTGGGTGCCGAGATGCGTCAATGTAACGTCACCGAAAGCGGAACCCTTCATGCCCGGAAGATAATCCTTGACCCTGCCGGACAGCGACAAATGCCCGTTCGCCTCGGCGTAGGTCGCAAGAATAGCCGTGAATGTCTTGCTGATGGAGCCAAGTTCGAACAGCGTTTCAGCCGTCACCGGCTGGCCGGTGCTTTTTGACATCGCGCCGTAAGTGAAGATGTAACTCTCTCCATCGACGCTGATGCCGACCGCAAGCCCGGGTATACCATTCTTTTCCATGATTGGCTTGATCGCCGCATCCGTTATCGCCTTCAGCCTCGCCTCGTCGTCGGCCAGAGCCGGCGTGAGGAGGATCGCCGAAAGCATGGCCGTCCATACGATATGTCTGCGGTGAAAATTCATCTGTCGCGTCTCCAAAACCTCAGGTGGATATCAGGCGTTTCCCCAGCCAGCGCGAAAGACGTTTAGCCGCCCTACATTGCACGAACAAATCATGATATCTCGGAGGAGACACAAGAAAATCTAGGTCTCGAATGGTCCGTCAATTTCTTCCCCTGAACGGTTTGCGCGCGTTCGAAGCTTCCGCGCGGCATCTGAGCTTTACCCGCGCGGCGATCGAACTATGCGTGACGCAGGCGGCTGTGAGCCAGCAGGTCAAGGGACTGGAAAAGCGGCTGGGCGTCGCGCTTTTTCAACGTCTCCCGCGCGGCCTGAAGATAACTGCGGAAGGCGAAGCCCTGCTGCCGACGGTGACCAGTTCCTTCGACCAGATGGCAACGACGCTTGACCGCATCGAGGCCGGGCAGGTGCGCGAACTGCTGTTTCTCGGCGTTGTCGGCACCTTCGCGGTCGGCTGGCTGCTGCCGCGCCTGCAGGCGTTTCAGAAGCGCCACCCCTTTATTGACGTCAGGGTTTCCACCAACAACAACCGGGTGGATATGGCGGCAGAGGGGCTGGATTTCGCCATTCGTTTCGGTCAGGGCTCGTGGCACGGCACGGATGCGTTTCGTCTCTTCGACGCGCCGCTTTCGCCGCTGTGCACGCCGAAACTGGCGGAAACGCTGAAAGCGCCGGCCGACCTGATGGAAGCGACATTGCTGCGCAGTTACCGCGCCGATGAATGGAGCAGCTGGTTTGCGGCGGCGGGCGTTACGCCGGCCGCACAGGTCAATGCCGGCATTGTCTTCGACACGTCGCTCGGGATGATGGAGGCCGCCCTGCAAGGGCTCGGTGTCGCGCTGGCGCCGCCGTCGATGTTTTCACGGCATCTGGCTTCCGGAGCGGTCGTCCAACCTTTTCCCGTCACCATATCGCTCGCTAGCTATTGGTTGACCCGGCTGCAATCGAAACCGCCGACCCCAGCCATGCAGGTCTTTTCCGACTGGCTGTTCGACAGCATCGGCACTGCCTGAAGCCTTTACACGAGGGCGAGCGCCACGCCGCCGGCCGCGCAAAGAAGAACGACGACCCATGGCGGCGCTTTCCAGACCGTCAGCAGGATGAAACCCGCAAGCGCCAGTGCAAAATCCCTGGGGGTGAAGACGGCGCTGGTCCAGACGGGATCATAAAGCGCCGCGCCCAATATGCCGACCACCGCGGCATTGGCGCCGCGCATGGCCGCCTGCGCTAGAGGATGCCGGCGAAAGCCCTCCCAGAAAGGAAGTGCGCCGACGAGAAGCAACATGCCGGGCAGGAAGATGGCAACGAGAGCGATGGCTGCGCCCGCCACGCCGTTCGGCTGAGGGCCCGCCACCGCGCCGAGATAAGCAGCAAAAGTAAAGAGCGGACCGGGCACGGCCTGCGTTGCGCCATAGCCGGCAATGAAGGCATCCCTGGTGACCCAGCCCGAGGCGACGACTTCGGATTGCAGCAGAGGCAACACCACGTGGCCGCCGCCGAAGACCAGCGCGCCGGCCCGATAGAAGGCGTCAAACAAGGAGAGCCCCTGCCAGGCCGCGCCCGCCGCTAGAACCGGCAGCAGAACGAGAAGAAGGGCGAAAGCCGCAAGCGAAACATATCCCACGCGTTTCGACACGCGGAAGGCAAGATGGCTGGTCGACCCCGCCGAGGCGGCGCGGCAGAAGACCAGCCCGGCGAGCGCTCCGGCGCAAAGCGCCAGGATTTGCCCGAAAGCGCCGGCGATGAACACGACACAGACGATGGCGGCCATCGCGATGGTCGCGCGCTCACGATCCGGTGAGAGGCTTTTTGCCATTCCCCATACCGCCTGGGCGACCACGGCAACAGCGACGATCTTCAATCCATGCAGCAGTCCGGTGCCGACGGGGCCTTCGATGGATGCGGCGACCATTGCGAACGCGACGAGAAGAATGGCAGATGGCAGCGTAAACGCCGTCCAGGCGGCCAGCGCCCCGAGCGGCCCTGCCCTCAGCAGCCCGAGCGCAAAGCCCACCTGGCTGGAAGCGGGACCGGGCAGAAACTGGCAGAGCGCCACGAGGTCCGCATAACCGGCTTCATCGACCCATTTGCGCCGGACGACCAGCTCATCGCGAAAATAACCGAGATGAGCGATGGGGCCGCCAAAGGACGTGACCCCGAGCTTCAGAAAGGCCGCGAAAACTTCGCCGGGCGTTCCGATTTTGTGACGCGCGGTGTCGTTCGAAATCGTGGGTGTCGAGGAATTCAACGATAGCTCCCTAAGCGTATGACGGCTGCGCATACACATCGTCCGCACTGAAACGCCGAGGGTATCAGACACTATTACGACAGGGATATGAAGGGCCTTGCGAAATCAGCACCGTGTGAACCGGACCGGGAAACGCTTCAGCCGCCCTCCGGCATCCCGCCGCTCCTGCCCGGCTGAAATATGTCCAGCAATCCGCGATAGGGCTTGGCAACCGGCGTGGCATAAGCACCGCGCTTGGCGGTGGAGAGCCCCATGGATACCAGTGCTTCCGCCTGTTTGACGGCTGCTGCGACGCCGTCAATGACAGGGACGCCGAATTCAGCGCGGAGTTCCGCCGTCAGGTCGGCCATGCCGGCGCAGCCGAGCACGATCGCCTCGGCACGATCCTGCCTCAGCGCCAGCGAAATTTCCTCCCGCAGCCTTTCGCGTGCATTCGAACCCGCCTCTTCCAGCGATAGCACCGGAATGTCGGCGGCGCGGACATTGCAGCGGGAAGACATGCCATAGCGCTGGACGAGATGTTCGAGCGGCAGCCGGGACCGTTCCATCGTCGTGACGATGGTGAATTTCTGCGCGATGAAGGCCGTGGCGGAAACCGCCGCCTCACAGATGCCGATGACGGGAATATCTGCAAGAGCCCGGGCCGCATCAAGCCCGGTATCATCGAAACAGGCGATGATCGCCGCGTCGACGCGCAGCTCCGGAGCCTTGACAAGCTCCAGCAGAAGGCCAGGCACCGCGAATACCTCGTCGTAATAACCTTCGATGGAGACAGGCCCCATGGAAGAGGTGACGGCAAGGATTTCCGTATCGCGGCCCGCCACCCGTGTCGCGGCGTCGGCGATGGTCGCGGTCATGGACTGCGTGGTATTGGGATTGATGACGAGAATGCGCATCTTGGGTTTCTTCATCCGCGCGAATGGCGTCGATTGAGGGTGACGATCAGGCCAAGCGTGGCCGCAATCACCAGGAAGGAAAACAGGGTGGTAACGGCGCCTAGCGCATAAAGCACAGGGGTCGTGACATTGGTGGTCATGCCGTAGATTTCCAGCGGCAACGTGTTGTAGGTGCCAGACGTCATCAGCGTGCGGGCGAACTCGTCGTAGGAAAGCGTGAACCCGAAGAGGCCGACACCGATCAGGCTCGGCGCGATCATCGGCAGCACCACATGGGCGAAGGTCTGCCATGAGGACGCACCGAGATCGCGCGCCGCTTCCTCATAGGACGGCGAAAACCGATTGAAGACGGCGAGCATGATGAGAACGCCGAAGGGCAACGTCCAGGTCAGATGCGCGCCAAAAGCTGATGTATACCATGAAGGTTCAAGCCCAAGCTGCTGAAACAAAACACCAATGCCAAGGGATATGATGATGGAAGGCACCACCAGGCTGGCGACCGACAGATAAAACAGCGGCGTCGCGCCGATGAATTTGCGACGGAAGGCAAGGCCTGCCAGCAAAGAGACGAGCACGGTTACGACCATGACCATCAGGCCGAGAGCGAAGGAACGGCGGAACGATCCGCCGAAATCGCCGACTGCCTGCTGTTCGAAGAGATTGCCGAACCAGTGCAGCGAGACGCCGTTCAGCGGGAACGTCAGGCCTCCGTTCGGCCCCTGGAAGGCGAGGATGAGGATGGCCGACAACGGGCCGTAAAGAAACAGCACGAAGACGGCGAAAAAGAAAGCGAGGATATAGAATTCGCGGCCGCGTTTTTCCCGGTGCATGATCAAAGCTCCTTGCGGATATCGACGATGCGCAGGATGCCCGCGACCATCAGAAGAACGAGGACGAGCAGGATGACGGCATTGGCGGCAGCGGCCGGATATTGCAGCAGCGACATCTGGTTCTTCATCATCAGCGCCACCGAGGCGCTCTGGCCGCCCGACATGACCTGAACCGTGGAAAAATCGGCCATGACCAGCGTGACAACGAAGATGCTGCCGATCGCCATGCCGGGTTTTGCGAGCGGAATGATGACATTGGTGAGCGTCTGCCAGCCGGTCGCACCAGCGTCGCGCGCCGCCTCGATCAAGGATTTGTCGATGCGCATCAGCGTGTTGAAGATCGGCGTGACCATGAACAGCGTATAGAGATGCACCATGGCCAGCACCACGGCGAAATCGGAATAGAGCAGCCATTCGATCGGCTCGGGGATGATGCCGGTGCCGACCAGCGCGCTGTTGACGAGACCGTTTCGCCCCAGAACGGGTATCCACGAAATCATGCGGATGATGTTGGACGTCAGGAAGGGCACGGTGCAGACAAGGAACAGCACCATCTGCATGGTGGTGGTGCGGATGTGAAAGGCGAGGAAATAAGCCACCCAAAAACCGCAGAACAGCGTGATGGCCCAGACCATCGCTGCATATTTCAGCGTATTTAGATAGGTCTGCCAGGTGACCCACGATCCCAGTGTCTCGCTGTAATTGAAGGTCACGAAATCAGGATACATCTGGGCAAAATCGTAATCCCAGAAGCTGACGACGGCGATCATGAGGATCGGCAGAGCCAGGAAAAAGCCGAGGATCAGGAAAAGCGGGGCAGCCTGCACATAGGAAACGAGCTTTTGCGGCAGCGCGAAGCTGCGGGGCGGTCTGTCCTTCTTGTCGCTGACGCCGATGAGTCTGACCGTCACCATGGGGAGCCTTTCTGTGGATTTGCAGAAGTGCCGGCGGCATTGCCGCCAGCGGGCACGTTGGAAGGTCCGCCACACCCTCGACGTCATCCTCGGCTTGACCCGAGGATGACGTCGAGAGGTGGGTGCCTGTCGCAATTGACCGGCGGCACTTGCCGCCGGTCGTCCTGAAAGCATCACGCCGCGATGAACTCGTTCCAGCGGCGAACCATGTAGCGGTCTTCGTCCATGACCGAGTTCCAGCACGCCACCTTGCCCATGCGCTCCTCGAAGGAACCGCCATCGCGCACGGCACCGGCCTTTTCCATGACCTTGCCGTCTGGCGCGATGATATCGCCCTGAGCCGCCTTGCCCTCGACCCAGTAACCCCACTCGTCGGCGGTCATGTGCTCCTTCGCGGTTTCCATGGCGGCGGAGTAATAACCCTGACGGTTGAGGTAGGCGCCGACCCAGCCCGAGGTGTACCAGTTGATATATTCATAGGCTGCATCGAGCTTCGCACCGGACAGATGCTTGGCGAGACCGAGACCGCCGCCCCAGGAGCGATAGCCTTCCTTCAGCGGCTGGTATTTGCAGGCGATGCCCTTCGAGCGGACCGCGGCAACGGCCGGTGACCACATGGACTGGATGATGACTTCGCCCGAGGCCATGAGGTTGACGCTTTCGTCGAAGCTCTTCCAGAAGGCGCGGAACTGGCCGTCTTTCTTGGCCTTGATGAGGAAATCGATGGTCTTGTCGATCTCTGCCTTCGTCATGTTGCCCTTGTCGGCATATTTGATGTTGCCCATGGCTTCCATGATCATCGCCGCGTCCATGATGCCGATGGACGGGATGTTGAGGATGGAGGTCTTGCCCTTGAACTTGGGGTCCATGATATCGGCCCAGCTGGTGATATCGCGGCCGACGAGATCGGGGCGGATGCCGAGCGTATCGGCATTGTAGATGGTCGGAACCATGGTGAAATAATCGGTCTCACCCTTGGCAAATGTCTTGTCGCCGGGCTTCTCGACGTACCCGACAGTGTGCGGCGCAGTGCCCTGCGCGACCACGCTGTCAGGCTTCAGCTTGCCGTTTTTGAACAGCGGCACGATCTTGTCGTAATATTTGAGCTTCTTGATTTCCATCGGCTGGATGACGCCGGCCGGATAGACCTTCTTCAGGATCCAGTATTCGATATCGGCGATATCGTAGGAGTTCGGCTGGGTGACGGCGCGCTGGGCAGCGGCGTCGGAATCCGTCGCCGTCATCTCAAGCGTGATGCCGAGGTCCGCCTTGCACTTTTCGGCAATGGCGTTGAGGTTGGAGACGCCGGTGCCGAACTGGCGGATGGTGATGGGGTTCTGCGCCCAGATGGTCGGGAAGCCGGTGATGAGGCCGGAGCCGATCGCCGCACCCGTGGCAGCCGCGCCCGCTTTCAGGAGGCCGCGGCGGGACAGGCCCTTCTTGCTGCTGGTGGTATCGGTCATTGCAAAGTTCTCCTCTGGTTATTTTTGGGGTCACTTCTCTACCCGGCCGAGCACGATGGCATCGGCCGCATTCCATGAAAGGGGTATGGCGTCGCCGGTCCTGACCGGGTTTTCGAAAAAGGCGGCGTCGCTGAGGATGACATTGAAATCCTCCATGCCGGCGCCGGTCACGGCAATCTTCACGGTGGCGCCGCGATACTCGACATTGGAGACGATACCCGTGAAACCGAGACCGGGTTGATCGGTCTCACCCACACGCACCCGATCGGTGCGAACGGCGATATCGACCGCCCCGTCATCCGGCGCCGCGCCTGTCGCGGTAAATGTGCCGCCGCCTGCGACTTCAAGCGTCACCAGCTCGCCGGACCTTTCCCTGAATCGTCCGGAAATGACATTGTGGTCGCCCATGAAACGGGCGACGAAAGCGGTCGCCGGTCGCTCGAAAACCTCACGCGGGGTCGCGGCCTGCTCGATGCGGCCGTCATTCATGACGACGATGATATCGGCCAGTGCCATCGCCTCTTCCTGACTGTGGGTGACGTGAACGAAAGTGATGCCGAGTGAAGTCTGCAGCTTCTTCAGCTCGGCGCGCATGCGGATCTTGAGGAAGGGATCGAGCGCCGAAAGCGGCTCGTCCAGCAACAGCGCCTCGGGATCGGTAATGAGCGCGCGCGCCAGCGCCACGCGCTGCTGCTGCCCACCGGAAAGCTGGGCCGGGCGTCGGCCGGCATAAGGCTCGAGCTGCATCAGGCGCAGCATGTCCAGCGCCTTTGTGCGCCGGGTTTCCCTGTCCACACCCTTCATCTTGAGGCTGAAGGCGACATTGTCGACGAGATCGAGATGCGGAAACAGCGCATAGGACTGGAACATCATCGCCGTGCCGCGCCGGGCGGGCGGCAGATCGGTCACGACGGTGTTGCCAAGCCTGACATCGCCGCTGGAAATGCTCTCGTGACCAGCGATCATCCGGAGCGTCGAGGTCTTGCCGCAGCCCGACGGGCCGAGCAGGCAGCAGTAGCTCCCCGCCGGTATCTTCAGGCTTATCGCATGGACGGCGGTGGTGTTGCCGTAAATCTTGGATACGGAAGCGATGTCAATTGCGGCGGCTTTGCTCATAAACACTCTCCTGCGACACTTCTATCCATGCAGGAGGCGTGCCAATCGGCTTTCTCATTGATGCAAAAGGATAATTTAAATGGGGAGAAACACCGGTTGGGAAGAGTGCCCAAATTTACAGCGATTGTTTTCGATGCGATGGAAAAATTGTATGCAATCTTGGCGACTAATTGATTACGCGCCGCTGGTTCACATGGCGCATGAACGCGCAAGTCGCAGCGCGAAGCCTGCGGCGCACGGGCCACTGCGCACGCCGTTCTGCAGGCGTGCGCAGCCATGGAATGTTAGAGCACACCGAGGAACTGCCTGAGTTCCGGTGTGCGGGGGTTAGCGAAAACTTCTTCCGGCGGGCCGATCTCGTGTACCCGTCCCTGATGCATGAAGACGACGCGCGAGCAGACGTCACGGGCGAACTTCATTTCATGCGTCACCATCAGAAGTGTCATGCCCTCCCTGGCAAGCTCACGCACGACAGCGAGCACCTCCGACACCAGTTCCGGGTCAAGCGCAGACGTGATTTCATCACACAGAAGCGCGATGGGCTGCATGGCAAGCGCGCGGGCGATGGCCACGCGCTGCTGCTGACCGCCGGAGAGCTGGTCCGGATAGGAGTCGAACTTGTGCGCCAGACCGACACGCTCCAGCATCCTGCGCGCCATCGCCTCCGCCTCGGGCGCCGCCAGCTTCTTCACAACCATCTGCGACAGCATCACATTGCCGCCGGCAGTCAGATGCGGAAAGAGATTGAACTGCTGGAAAATCATGCCCACCTTTAATCTGAGGGCCTTCAGATGCAGCTCGTCATCAAGCAGCTGGGCGCCAGCCACCTGAATGGAGCCGTTGCTGATCGTCTCCAGACCGTTGATACAGCGTAGCAGCGTCGATTTTCCCGAACCGCTTTTCCCGATGATCGCGATCACCTCTCCGGGCTCGACATCCAGGTTGATGCCCTTCAGCACTTCGTTGTCGCCAAAGCTCTTGTGGACTTCAGTGATTTCGATGAGCGACATTGAGCTTCCTTTCGAGAAACTGGCTGGATTTCGACAATGGCCAGCAGAGGGCGAAATAGATGAGCGCCACCAGCCCGTATACCGTGAAGGGCTGGAAGGTCGCGTTGGTGACGATCGTGCCGGCCTTGGACAGTTCAACGAAACCGATAATGGAGGTGAGCGCGGTGCCTTTGATCACCTGGACGGAAAAACCGACTGTCGGTGGAATGGCGATCTTCATCGCCTGGGGCAGGATGACGTAACGCATCTGCTGCATTCGGCCCATGGCAAGGCTTGCCGAGGCTTCCCATTGCCCCTTTGCGATCGACTCTACACAGCCGCGCCAGATTTCCGCCAGAAACGCAGCAGTCCACAGGATGAGCGCCACGCCTGCGGCAAGCCAGGCTGGAACATCGATTCCGAAGAGGCCGAGGCCGAAAAAGGCGATGAAAAGCTGCATCAGGAGCGGCGTGCCCTGAAAGACTTCGATATAGATGCGGGCAAGACGGCCCAAGGCCGGACGCGGACTGATGCGCAGCCACAGAAGCGCGAGGCCGACCAGGCCTCCGCCAGCGAAGGAAACCAGCGACAGCAGCAGCGTCCAGCGCGTGGCAAGCAACAGGTTGCGCAGAATATCCCAGAAGGTGAATTCCATCATCGCGCCAGCCTCCGCGGAAAAAGGAGGCCGCCCAGCGCCAGCATGCCCTGCCGCAGCAGGATCGCGAGCAGCAGGTAGATCACCGTCGAAACAATATAGGCCTCGAAGGCGCGGAAGGTTCGCGACTGGATGAAGTTGGCCGCAAACGTCAGGTCTTCCACCGCGATCTGCGAGACAACCGCCGAGCCGAGCATGACGATGACAACCTGCGACGTGAGCGCTGGCCAGATGCGCTGCAGCGATGGCCGGAGCACCACGTGGCGGAAGGTTTCGAAGTGCGTCATCGCAAGGCTTGCCCCCGCCTCGAACTGGCCTTTCGGTGTTGCCTGGATGCCGGCGCGAATGATCTCGCAGCTATAGGCGCCGAGATTGACGATCATCGCCAGATTGGCGGCGGTCAGCTCCGAAAGCTTGAAACCAAGCGACGGCAGGCCGAAAAAGATAAAAAACAGCTGGATGAGGAAAGGCGTATTGCGGATGAGTTCGACGTAACCGCCGACGATGGGCCTTAGCCAGGAGGGGCCAAGCGCACGGGCCCAGGCGCAGGCGGTGCCGAGCGACACGCCGATAACGCCGCCCACCAGCGTCAGCTGGCTGGTGATGGCAATACCCTTGGCAATCTGCGGCCAATATTCGCCGAGCCACAGGAAATCAAATTGATAGCTCAAGAAAGGTCCCCTTGCGCCGGTGGTGAGAAAGCCGTCCCGGGGAACCGGGACGACGGGGATATGTGACGATCAGAGATCGGCCGGCAGATCCTGCCCGAGCCATTTGGTGGCGATGGCATTCAGCGAACCGTCCGCCTTGGCCGCGGCGATAGTCGCATTGACCTTTTCCAGCAGGGCCGTCTCATTTTTGTTGAGGCCGATGTAGCAGGGCGAATTCTTGATCAGGAATTTCATTTCCGGCCGCTTCGGCGGGTTCTTCGCCAGAATGGCGGCGGCGACCACATTGCCGGTTGCGACAACCTCCGCCTGACCGGACAGGAAGGCAGAGATGGTGCCGTTATTGTCCTCATAGCGCTTGATGGTGGCGTCAGCGGGCGCAACCTTCGTCAGCTCGAGGTCTTCGACCGAACCGCGCGTCACGGCAACGGTCTTGCCCTTCAGGTCCTCGGCTTTGGAGAGGGAAACGTCCTGCGGACCGAACACGCCGTTGAAAAAAGGAGCATAGGCGGTCGAAAAATCGATGACCTTCTCGCGTTCGGCGTTCTTGCCGAGGCTGGAGATCACCAGATCGACCTTGTTGGTCTGCAGATAGGGAACGCGGTTGGCGCTGGTGACCGGCACCAGCTCCACCTTCACGCCCAGCTTGTCGGCGATCAGCTTCGCGACGTCGATGTCATAACCCTGCGGTGTCATGTCGGCCCCGACACTGCCAAAGGGTGGAAAATCCTGCGGCACGGCGACGCGCAGCGTGCCGCGTGCGGCAATGTCGGCAAGGGCGTCCGCCTTTGCGGGCGCGGAAAATCCGAAGGCGGCAGCCATGGCGGCGGCGGCGATGAAGGTCCGTCTGAATATCATGGGTCATTCTCCTTGTGCTGGTTCTGTTGCTCGGTTTTTTTGTCGGTATCGCCGCGGTTATGCTCCGGAAGGGCGAGCGAGTGGCGAAGACCGGCGAGCGGGTCAGGTCGCCGGGTGAGATCGAGGCCGGTTTCCACTTCGTCCAGATGTTCGATTGAAAGCTCCGCCGCCCTCGCGAAATCGCCGGCTGCCATCGCCTCGAATATCCGGCAATGTCCCTGATGCGACTGCAGCGCATGGAATTCCGACTGGTAAAGCATGGAAATGAGGATCGTGCGGGCCGTCAGGTCGCGCAGCAGTTCAACGAGGACGGCATTACCGCAAAGCTCGGCGATCCTGATGTGAAAATCGCCCATGAGGCAGGTCAGGCGCTGCCGGTCGCCCGCGGCTATGGCGACTTTCTCTTCCTGGAGATGCGCCAGGAGAACGCCGCGCCCTTCCTCGGTAAGGGTCCGCATACTGCGCAGCAACCCGGATTCGATGATCCGGCGCGCTTCATAGATGGTCATCGCCTCCTCGGCAGACGGCTCGACCACGAACCAGCCCCGCCTCGCACTAACGTGCACGATTCCCCGGGTTTCCAGCCGCATCATCGCCTCGCGTACCCGGGTGCGCGATACGGAGAAAAGACCGGCAAGCTGGTTTTCGCTGAGCCGTGTGCCCGGCCGGATACGCGCCGACAAAATGCCGGATACGATGGCCTCTTCAATGTTTATCTGACGATCCTGCCTGGTATGTAAATCTTGCATACAAGACGGAAAGCAAAGCCCGTGCCAGACGGATTCCCCACTTTCAATCGCGGGGAAAACGACATGAGCTCAAAATTTGAGCAATCCGTCCAGCGCACACGAAAGAAGCAGCCTGTTAACAGGACAGATTTTCATCATTCGATCAAAGCGCCCGCAGGCGATTAACCCTACCCGGCCTTGAACCGGTCGAAAGCCGTGAGATATTTGACCGTAGGGTCGGCGTCCCAGCGATAGATTTCGGTGCGCAGAAAATGCAGCTCCTCCGCCAGCATCTCTTCCGGCAGCTCCGCCCACCAGGATTTCGGCCGGCCGTCCGAACCGTCCGACCAGCGATAACCCCGCTTTTTCAGGTGATCCTTCATATCGAAGGGGCTGTTCTCCGCGTAGATCCGGACGCGCGATCTACGGCTAGCCGCGTGAAGCTCCATGAAGGGCGTCATGCCTTCTTGGCCCGGCCGGTTCTGCTCGAGCACCTCCAGCAGCGCGAAGCAATCATCAACGGCGCGATGGCCATCATGGAAATAACCGGACTGACCGATCAGATAACCCAGCTTGTTGCCCTCAAATCCACGCACCCGCCAGTCGATTTCGGAAACGGAGCAGGCCCAGGCCTTCTCGTTGAATATGGGCGAGACGGCTTCACAGAAGGGACGGTCAAAGCCGGCATTGTGGGCAATGATCAGATCGGCATCGCCGACGAGAGAAGCCAGCCGCTCCATGTCGATCGCCTGCCCCGCAACCATGTCATCGGTGATCCCTGTCAGCCGGGTGATCTCCGCCGGTATGGCGACGTTGGGCTGCCGCAGTCCGCCGTAAATGCCGGTGACGTCGCCAATGGCGCCCTGATCGTCGAACGTGAAGGCGATGACGCCGATCTCGATTATTTCGTCCGTACGGTGGTTCAGACCCGTGGTTTCCGTGTCGAGGATCACGCCCCGGCGGGAAAATTCCGGCCTTGGCCGTTCCACGACCTGACGCGGCATGAGCTTGCGCAGAACGCGGTAATTGCCGGTGGATTCGAGATAGCCCGCCAGCCCCTCGTCATCCATCGCGACCCTCTGCACCGCTCCGCGTCCCGGCATTTTTCGCCCCCGTTCGGTCTCGGGAAGCCGCGCGGCCGCGGAAGCGAAAAAGTCCAACTGGGAGGTCATGAGGTGCCTGTCCGCCTTGCCCGGAAATCGAAAATCAGTACTCCAACATATGCGTAGAGGCTCACGGTAACAACAGCAGACGCTCTCATCCACAGAAAGGCGGCGCCAATCCGTTAACGAAAGACGCGCACGGTTTCAGGCTTCGGAAAAAACCGCCGTCATCTGTAAATCTGCGGCGATCTCAACCACGGCGGTCAGGGAGCCGGACGCCCCAGGACAGTCTCGCAGCTTGCCGGATCGCCGATGATCTCGCTCGTGGTGATGATGGAAGCTGCGTCCGCGGTGATCTTGATGATGCAATCGCGGCGATGTTGCTTGATTTTCATGCCCTCGGTCTGCGAGACCTGTGCCTGCCCGTCGACGGTCCGGTATTCGCGCCGGTTGCTGAGCCCGGCATAGGTCTCGACATCCACTTTCAGCCAGTAGGATTCGGTTGCGCCCTTTTCGATGATGACCTTGTTGGGGCGGCCAAGCCGAGCGATTGCCGCCTCCCGCGGCTGCCCTTTAAAACCGGCCACAGTGCGGGTGATTTCCGTCTGCCCGGTGCTGGTGCACGCCACGGCCATGGTCAGCATCGCTGTCAGCGCTCCGGTTTCAAGCAATCTCATGTGCAATTCATCCCCTCGTCACACGCCACCGGCCCGCGGGTTGCGGTCGCCGCCGGCCGCAAATCTAGGAGCGATCATCTCACACTGAAAGGAGGAGCGGCGTATGGGCCGATCAACTTGTCATGATCAGCCGCGGCCCCCGCTAGCGGTTGCGGAATACGGTGCAGGGAACACCCGCCCCGCGGATTTCACCACAAAGCGCATTGGCTTCGGCTCTGGTCTCGCGGCCGATGCGCGCGGCGTAACGCGGGCGCGAACCGAAATTGCCACCCCTTTGCCGCACGATCAGTGCGCGCTCGGCATTGAGAGGCCCCGACAATTGGCCTATGGCACGGGTAAAGAGCCGGTTCGCCACCGTCGGATTGTAGTGGGCTGCAAGCTGCACACCCCATGGCGCCCAGTCGGCCGAAGATATCAGGACGGGATCGTTGATCGTGCGTGTATCGGCAAGCCGCAGGCAGGCGTCGATGAAGGGCCGGCTGCCGTCCAGCGCCGGCGCGGCCTTATCCGGTGGATTGTCTTTCCAGCTTTCCACGGGATACCCGGTGATTGCAAAGACATAATCGCGCGTTTCCACCGGCAGGCGACCTGTCGCAATAAAACCGCGCAGCCCCGCCTCGCCGGCATTATAGGCTGCGGCTGCGAGACCGAAATTGCCGAAGCGCAGCTTCAGCTCCGACAGATAGCGTGACGACGCCTCCAGCGCAGCAATGATGTTGAAACTGTTGTCCAGACCACGCAGCCTCGCCGTCCCCGGCATGAACTGGGCAATGCCTTCCGCCCCCTTCGGGCTCACCGCATCGGCCCGGAACAGGCTCTCCCGCCAGATCAGCCTGGCGAAATAATCCGGCGGAACGGCATGGCGCGCGGCGAGAACCTCGATGGCGTGGCAAAGGTCCCTGTTGTAGCTCTGGGGACTGATGCACAATTCGGGCGCCACATCGTGGGCATGGGCGCAGGACGCCTTGCCGTCAGCCGGCGTTTCGGCCTGCGCCGGCCCGAGAAACGCCGCCAGCCAGCAGAGAACGAGCACGACCCTGCCTGTTGATGTCATCCCTGCCAAACGAAAGTCCCCGTAATCTTCAGGCGCGCTGCGCCGATTATCCGACAATCGCGACGATATGCCTATACCCCGCACTTGCATGGATCGATTTCGGTTTCAGACGTTTCATGGCCCCCCATGCCAAGGCCCGCAGGGGATGGAAGGGAACCCCAGATGCCTCTAAAAGTCCTGCCATTCCTCACGCGCGACAGCCGCGCTCGATGCGCCACGCACGCCCGGCGGGCGGGATAGCGGGCGGCGCGGGGCGGCGGCGGCGGGCTGGTCCGACCAGCTGCGCGTAGAGGCCGCATGACGCGCAGTCTCCTCGAACCGGAACTGGCCAAGGAGCTCGAACAGGGCCGCGGCCTCCCGCGCGAGGCTGTGGCTTGCGGCCGTCTGCTCCTCCACCATCGCGGCGTTCTGCTGGGTAGCCTGATCCACGCTGTTGACCGCCTGATTGATTTCGGCAAGCGCCGTGGACTGTTCGCGGGCCGCATCCACGATCGCCGCCACATTGGTATTGATGTCGCGGACCTGCTCTGCGATTTCCTGCAGCGCCGAACCCGCCCTGGTGACGAGGCCGACGCCGTTTTCCACCTGCTTGCCCGAAGCGTTGATCAGGTTCTTGATTTCCTTTGCGGCCGTCGCCGAGCGCTGCGCAAGCTCGCGCACCTCCTGCGCGACAACGGCAAAGCCCTTGCCTGCCTCGCCTGCACGGGCCGCTTCCACGCCCGCATTGAGCGCCAGAAGGTTGGTCTGGAAAGCAATTTCGTCGATCACGCCGATGATGCTCGAGATTTCCCGCGATGATTTTTCAATCTGATCCATGGCGCCTATGGCATCGCGCACCACCTGGCCTGAATGTTCGGCATGGTCGCGGGCACGGGCAACGATCCTGCCGGCTTCTTCTGCCCGACGGCTTGAATCACTGACTGCGGTGGTGACCTCTTCAAGCGCGGCTGCGGTCTCCTCTATCGAAGCCGCCTGCTGCTCCGTCCGTCTGGCAAGATCATCTGCCGCGGATCGTATTTCATTCGACCCGGAAGAAATGGCGCCGGCATTTTCAGACACCCGCGTCATGGCCTGCTTGAGCTTTTCCGAAGCCGCGTTGAAATCCGTGCGCAGCCGTTCAAGCGAGGGAATGAAAGGCGTGTCGATGCTCTGGGCAAGATCGCCTTCGGCAAGGTCTGTAAGGCACTGCGCCAGCTTTTCGACATTCTCGACACGGCCGGTCACATCGGTCGCGAATTTGACGACCTTGAACACTTTCCCATTCAGATCGAATATCGGGTTATAGGAGGCCTGGATGAAGACCTTGCGGCCGCCCTTGCCAAGACGCATGAATTCATCCGCCACCAGATCGCCGCCGGCGAGCCTTTCCCAGAACTGCCTGTAGGCCGGTGACTGTGTATAGGCCGGCTCGCAGAACATGGAATGATGCCGGCCCTGCACTTCCGCCAGAGAATAGCCCAGCGCCGTCAGAAAATTCTCGTTGGCGGTCAGGATTTCGCCGTTGGGCGAGAATTCGATGATGGCCTGCGCCCGGGAAAGGGCGTCGATCTTGCCGGCGTCTTCCGCCGCCTTCAGCTTGCGTGCGGTGATGTCTGTAGCGATCTTCACCACCTTCACCGGCTTGCCGCGGCGAAACACCGGGTTATAGGAAGCCTCGATCCAGACCTCCCTGCCGCCCTTGCCGATACGCTTATACTGCTGCTGATCGAACTGACCGGCAGCAAGTTTTGCCCAGAAGCCCTTGTAATCCGCCGAAGCGATGACGGCGGGTTCGACGAACATGCTGTGATGCCTGCCGAGGATTTCCGAAAGTTCGTAACCCAGAGCCCGACAGAAATTCTCATTGGCGGCAAGAATCTTTCCCGAAAGGTCGAATTCTATGATGGCCTGGGATTTGGAAAGTGCGGCGAGAGCCGCGAAAGCATTGGCACCACGATCAAGAACACTCAAGCGCGTTTCTCCGATGAAACAGGAAGTTTCTATCCAAAATTATTCACGCATATTATAATTTCAGTATTAATTGATATTTAATGATAATTTTTATTTTCGTCCGGTGCACGTGCGTACTCCGGCGAAATTTCCATTCATTGGTTTGTTTTTTGAAATTTCACGCCTGTCCCCGTAGTCGAAGACAGGGCGATGCAATAGTTCCATTGCTACATTTGTTCCGAGTCGGAAGCCCGCTTCCGGCTTGGGCAATATATTTGGGGGAGACATGATTGATCTTGTGGCAGTGCTTGCTGTGTGGACCTATATCGGCGGTTTCTTATGGCTGACGGCCCGGCTGGCGAAGCGCACGGGCGAACCTGTCTGGCTTTTTGCCAAGGGTCGCGAAAGGCAAACCGTTCCCGCCACGCTTTTCCGTGTCGCGTTTCTTCTCGGCGCGCTTCTGCCGCTTTTCACCCTCTGGCTGGAACCGCAACAGGCCGGTTGGCTGCTGGACCGACACTATACCGGCGCAGCCATCCGCTTCGCTGGGGTGGTTATGGCGCTGGCGGGAAGTGCGCTCGCGCTCTACGCGCAGCATTACATGGGCAAATCGTGGCGCATCGGCGCGGCCGAAGGCCATCTCGGAACCATCGTGGATACCGGGCCTTTCAGCATGTCAAGAAACCCCGTCTTCGTCGGGCAGATTGTGCTGTTTACGGGATTGGTTCTGGTGTTCACCTCCGTTCTGCAGCTCACCGTCGCCATCGTCCTCATCATTGCGGTGATGCTGCAGGTCAACATTGAAGAGCGCGTGCTGACAAAGGAACTTGGCCCGGCCTATGTTGCCTATCGGCGCAGGGTGAGACGCTGGCTTTGACACTGGTCACGTATTGTTTTCGGAACGTTTGCGCTGCGGCTGCATTTTATGCCGGATGGGGAGCCGTCAATCTTCCCATGAGTTACCCGCCGGCAAGGGGAAGCCGTCAACCTCGGAGGACCATACCCATGCAAAAGAACATGATCTGTATCTGGTACGACAAGGACGCTGAGGCAGCAGCCCGTTTTTATGCCGACACGTTTCCCGATAGTGAGGTGATAAAAGTGTATCACGCGCCGGGCGACTATCCCTCCGGCAAGCAGGGGGACGTCCTCATGGTGCAGTTCACTGTCGCAGGCGTAACCTGCATCGGCCTCAATGGGGGACCGCAATTCAAGCACAGCGAAGCTTTCTCATTCCAGATATCGACTGAAGATCAGGAGGAAACCGACCGCTACTGGAACGCCATCGTTGGCAATGGCGGCCAGGAAAGCGCCTGCGGCTGGTGCAAGGACAAATGGGGCATCTCCTGGCAGATCACGCCACGCGTGCTGATGGATGCCATGGCTGCCGGCGGGGCAGAAGCCAGACGAGCCTTCACGGCGATGATGGATATGAAGAAAATCGACGTCGCCGCCATCGAAGCCGCACGCCGGGGTTGATGGAGACAGACGGTTCAGCATCAGGTAGCGGAACGCCCGCTTTCCACGTAAATAACTGACGTCTAAATAGAAATACATGCATTGCGCTTCCAGCGATCGTATTTCGCCGCGCCGACGATGCTGCGCCGCAAGTCATCATAAAACGTTCAACAAAATGTAAGCTATCCGTCAAATACGACTGTTAGCAGAGCCCGTGGCTTCGTGCTCAGGACATGACGTCCCTGCCGATCAGGCCATCATTCCATCAACGGGGCTCAACTCATGAAACCTTCCGCTCTGACCTCTTTCATGGCCGGCGTTGCCATTGCCGCCGCCTTCGGCGCCACGGCTGCCCACGCTGAAAAGACCAAGTTCGAATTCTGGTACGGCCTTTCCGGCGATCTTGGCGAACGCGTTCAGGACACCTGCAAGAAGTTCAACGAATCCCAGGCTGAATTCGAGATCGTCTGCACGTCTCAGAACGATTACGACGCCACGCTGCAGAACACCATCGCCGCCTACCGCGCCAAGAAGCAGCCGGCGATCACCCAGATTTACGACGCCGGCACGCTGGACATGATGCTGTCCAAGGCTTTCGTTCCCGCGAAAAAGCTGATGGCTGACAATGGCTACAAGATCGACTGGGACAATTATTTCCCGGGCATTGCCAATTATTATGCAACGGCTGCGGGCGAGCTGAACTCCTTCCCCTACAATTCATCCACCGCTGTCTTCTATTACAATGTCGATGCGTTCGAAAAAGCCGGCATCACCTTCAAGCCCGATACATGGGAACAGGTTGAAGAGGCCGCGAAGAAGCTGAAAGCCGCCGGTTTCGAATGCCCGCTCGCCTTCAACTTCGACACCTGGATGCTGATGGAACAGTTCTCCGCCATCCATAACCAGCCGATCGCCACCAAAGGCAACGGCTATCAGGGCCTCGACGCGGAACTGACGATCAACAAGACCAAGTTCGTTGACCATGTGAAATTCTTCAAAAAGATGCAGGACGAGAAGCTGTTCGTCGTCAAGACGAAGCAGCTCGGCATGGACATCCTGCCCGCATTCACCTCGCAGACCTGCCAGATGTTCATGTCTTCGATTGCCGGGCACGGCACCGTGGGCAAAGGCATGCCTGAGGGCGTGAAGTGGGACGTGGCCATGCTGCCGGTCTGGAAGGGCACGCAGCGGCAGAACTCGCTCGTCGGTGGCGCTTCCCTGTGGGTCATGGCCGGCCGTCCGGAAGCGGAATACAAGGGCGCGGCAGCATTCCTCAACTTCATCGCCCAGCCGGAGATGGTTCAGTGGTGGTCCACGGTCACCGGTTACATCCCGGTCACCAAGACCGGCTTCGACGCCATGAAGGCCAACGGCTTCTACGACAAGGCACCCTATAAGGGCCGTGAAAAGGCAATCGAGAGCCTGACCTTCACGCCGCCTTCCGAATATACGCGCGGCATCCGTCTCGGCAACTTCACGCAGATCCGCAAGGAAGTCTCCACGGCACTCGAAGCCATCTTCATGCAGAATGCCGACGTTCAGGGGGAACTCGACAAGGCCGTCGAGCGCTCCAATGCCGGCCTGCGCCGCTTCGAAAAGACCTATGCCGGCGCCAAGCTGAACTAAGCTTCGCCGTTTTTCCAGAGGCTTGCCCGCGGGATCTCCCGGGCAAGCCCGTCCAGTTCTCCACTTTTGCCGGTTACTCAATGGAAAAGCGCGCCGTCTTCAAGAGCACGTGGTTGCCCGTGCTGTTCGCCCTGCCGCAGCTTCTGCTGATCTTTCTGTTCTTTTATTGGCCTGTGGCAGCGGTCATCAACTGGGCGTTCACACTTGAACCGCCCTTCGGCGGTGCGGCGGAATTCGTCGGGCTCGCCAATTTCAAGGAAACCTTCTTCGATCCGCTTTATTGGCAATCGGTGCTCGTCAGCCTGATCTTCGCCGTCGCCGGTCCGTTCTTCACCATTCTCATCGGCCTTGTCCTTGCGCTTTGCGTGGATCGCGCCCTTCCCGGCTCCGGCTTCTTCCGGGTGCTCTACATTCTTCCTTACGCCATCGCCGGGCCTGCGGCGGGCATGGCTTTCCGTTTCATCCTCTCGCCGGAACGCGGGCTTGCCGCCTCGCTCAACGCATGGTGGCCGGATTTCTGGAACCCGGCAAAATATGGCGAGCACGCGCTGATCCTCGTCATCGTCATCTTCATCTGGAAATGGGCGGGTTACACCTTCATCTTCCTGTTCGCCGGCCTGCAATCCGTGCCGCGCGCGCTGACGGAAGCAGCCGCCATGGACGGCTCCGGGCCCGTCCGCCGCGCCATCGACATTCAGGTGCCGCTGTTGGCACCGACCCTGTTCTTCCTGACCGTCATCATGATGACGGAGGGCTTCGTCGGCGCGGATACGTTCGGCATCGTCGCCTCCACCACCGAGGGCGGTCCCAACCGCGCGACCGAAGTGATGGTCTACCGCATCGTCAGCGAAGCGTTCGAGGGGCTGAACTATTCCGGCGCCTCGGCACAGAGCCTCGTCCTCATCGGCCTCATCATGATTTTCACCTTCATCCAGTTCCGCTTCGTCGAGCGGCAGGTCCATTACAAGTGAGGCGACGATGATCCAGCGCACCCCCTATGCCGACGCCCTGACCTACGGGCTGATGATTGCCGGTTTTCTTCTGCTCATCGGTCCCCTGCTCGTCGTGATCGCCGGCGCTAGCCAGTCTGTCGTTCAGGTCAACAGCATCCCGTTCAGCTTTCTGCCACAGGGCGAATTCCTCACCAATGCCCAAACCGCCTGGCAACGCGCCAATCTCGGCAACGCCCTTCTCAACAGCATGATCATGGCCACGCTGGTCACGATCGGCAAGGTGGCCCTTTCGGCCTTTACCGCCTTTGCCATCGTGTTCTTCCGCTCGCCGCTGAAGCACCTCTTCTTCTGGACGGTGTTCATCACCCTCATGCTGCCGCTGGAAGTGCGCGTGGTGCCGACCTATTCGGTAGCCGCGGATATTTTCCAGCCATCCCGCTCCATCCTCGGATGGTTCGGAATTGAGGTCTCAGTGGAGTGGAACCTCCTGAATTCCTATGTCGGCCTCACCCTGCCGCTGGTCGCAACCGCCACCGGCACCTTTCTATACCGCCAGTTCTTCATGACCATCCCCGACGAACTGGCTGAAGCGGCGCGCATGGACGGATCGGGGCCAATCCGCTTCTTCGTGGAAATGCTGTTACCACTCTCCCGAACCAACATGGCGGCGCTCACCACCATCATGTTCGTTTATGCCTGGAACCAGTATCTCTGGCCGTTATTGATGGTCACCGACCCTTCCTACAAGACGGTGATGATGTCGCTGCGCGCCCTTCTGCCCGCCGAAGACGGCACCCCGGACTGGAACGTGACCCTGGCCGGCTCCCTCATCATCATCACACCGCCGCTTCTCGTTGTCGCCTTCCTGCAACGCTGGTTCGTCCGCGGTCTCGTTTCGTCCGAAAAGTGACGGCACGCGGCTTTTAACAACAAGGTTCCCATCATGGCTCAGATCGATATCCGCCAGCTCCGCAAATCCTATGGCAAGACCCCCACGCTGCATGGCGTGGATCTCACTTTCGGCTCCGGCGAATTCGTCGTCATCCTCGGTCCCTCCGGCTGCGGCAAGTCCACCCTTCTGCGCATGATCGCCGGGCTGGAGGACATCACCTCCGGCGAGATCGCGATTGGCGGACGCGTGGTCAACAGGCTCGAGCCGCGTGAGCGCGGATGCGCCATGGTATTTCAGAACTACGCGCTCTATCCGCACATGACCGTCGCCGGCAACATCGGCTACGCGCTGAAAGTCGCTGGCGTCGCCAAGGCCGAGCGCCAGCGCCGGATCGAGGAAACGGCGAAGATTGTCGGCCTTTCCGATTATCTGGAACGCAAGCCGGCTGCGCTTTCCGGCGGCCAGCGCCAACGTGTGGCCATGGCCCGGGCAATCATTCGGGAGCCGCAGGTCTTCCTGTTCGATGAGCCGCTCTCCAATCTCGACGCCAAGCTGCGTGTCACCATGCGCGCCGAAATCCGCAAGCTGCACCAGCGCCTGTCCGCCACCTCCGTCTTCGTCACCCACGACCAGGTGGAAGCCATGACGCTGGCCGACCGGCTGGTCGTGATGAACAGGGGCATCGTCGAACAGGTCGGTCATCCCCTCGATATCTATCATCGTCCCGCCAGCACCTTTGTTGCATCCTTCATCGGTTCGCCGGCCATGAACCTGTTCACCACCCGGGTTGAAGTGGAATCCCACGCCGTCATGCTGGCTGGCACGCCGGTGAAACTCTTCCCCGAAACCGCACTGGAACTGCGCGGCCGCGACGTAACGGTCGGCATCCGCCCGGAGCAATGCCTCGTCAGCGCGGATGGCGAGGGCGTGCCGGCCATCGTCGATTTCGTCGAAGAACTGGGATCGGGCCGCATCGTGCACGCCGAGATTGCCGGCGAAACATTCTCCGCTGCCATAGGCGAGGACCTGGCCGTGAAGCCCGGCCAGCGCATCCATCTCGGCCTGCCGGCCGCGCAGCTCCACTTCTTCGATCCGGCTACCGGCAAGCGTATAGAAACGGAAAGCGCCATTGAGACCCGCCGCACGGGGAACGAGGCGCTTCTGGCGGTCTGAACACGGACGGCACCGAAAAAGAGGTCCGGTGGCAGGCCGCCTGCCGGACCTTCACACGACGCGGCCCCTTCACGACGATACGAAGTTGCAGACACATTAACCGCCCGCGACAACCGATCGGCAGCGACGGTTGCATCGTCGCAAACGCGATCCCGGGAAAAATCTTTCGGTTTGGAAATCATAATCGGAATAGTCTTTGCCGCGCCAATTCCCTGACGGGGATATCGTCGCCGCAAGCAAGAAGCGGGCTTGCGCCCGCCAGCGGATGCGACAGCGAGCCGTCCGCGCCGAAACACCGACAAGAGAGTGAAACCCGATGGCAAATGATCGCAAACTGCATCTCGGCGCCTTTATGAGGCCCGTCAGCCTCCACACGGGCGCATGGCGTTACCCCGGCGCCTTTCCTGACGCCAATTTCAATTTCGCCCATCTGGCGCGTTTCGCGCAGCAGCTCGAAGCTGCGAAATTCGACGCATTCTTCATGGCCGATCATCTCGCCGTCCTGAACATGCCCACGGAGGCACTGCGCCGCAGCCATACCGTTACTTCCTTCGAGCCCTTCACGCTTCTTTCCGCCCTGGCCGCCGTCACCCAGCGCATCGGTCTCGTCGCCACCGCGTCCACCACATTCGACGAGCCCTATCACGTGGCCCGGCGTTTTGCCTCTCTCGATCACCTCAGCAATGGCCGCGCCGGCTGGAACATCGTCACTACCTCGAACCCGGACGCCGCCCGGAATTTCGGCCGTGATGATCAACCCGACCACGCCGAGCGCTATGGCCGCGCGCGGGAGTTCTATGATGTCGTCACCGGGCTGTGGGATTCATTTTCGGATGATGCCTTCATTCGGGATGTCGATAGCGGACTGTTCTTCGACCCTGAAAAAATGCATGTGCTGAACCACAGGGGCCCCGAATTTTCGGTGCGCGGACCGCTCAATATCGCCCGCCCAGTGCAGGGCTGGCCGGTCATCGTTCAGGCCGGCGCATCCGAACCCGGACGCCAGCTCGCCGCCGAAACCGCCGAGGTGGTCTTTGCGGCCACACCCACCCTTGCAGCCGGCAAGGCCTTTTACAAGGACGTAAAGGACAGGACGGTCGCCGCCGGACGGTCGCGTGATGGCATCGTCATTCTGCCTGGCGCGTTCGTTCTTGTCGGCGATACGGTCGAGGAGGCAAAAGCCAAGCGCGCCAGGCTCGACAGCCTCGTCCACTATGAAAGCGCGATAGCATCGCTGTCGATCGCGCTGGGTCACGATGTGTCCGGTTTCGATCCCGACGCCCCGCTGCCCGAAATTCCGGAGACGAATGCGAGCAAATCCAGCCGCGAAAGAGTGATAGAACTTGCCAGAAGCGAAGGGTTGACCGTGCGTCAACTCGCGCAGCGGCTGGGCGGCTATGCGGGGCTCGCCTTCGTCGGCACGCCGAAAACCATCGCCGACGAGATGGAACAATGGCTGCATGAGGAAGGCTCGGACGGCTTCAACGTCACCTTCCCCTTCCTGCCCGCCGGCCTTGACGATTTCACCACGCTGGTCGTGCCGGAACTGCAAAAGCGCGGACTGTTCCGAACGGACTATGAAGGTCCGACATTGCGCGATCATCTCGGACTGCACCGCCCGGTCAACCGCTTCTTTGCTTGATAACGGGATGTCGCGCCGATCCCTCCGGGATTAGGGAGATTTTCCACGCCGCTTTCGAAGTTTGGCATGGGGTTCCAGAGGTGCGTATTGACCACAAAAACCCCTGCCTTTAGCCTTTATGTATATAAAATCCATAAAATAGGTGAATTAAATGAAGGCCGAACATTCCCGCCGCCATATCCTCAAGCTCGGTATTGCCGGCGCGCTTGCCGCGCCGCTTGCAACTCGCGGTGCGCTGGCACAGAGCACGCCGGAATTTCCGGCAGAGCTGAAGCTGGACTGGGGATTTTATTCGTCCCATACACTGCTGATAAAGAACAAGGGCTGGCTTGAGGAAGCGTTCAAGGATGTCGGCACCAAGATCACCTGGGTACAATCGCGCGGCAGCAACAACTCGCTGGAGTTCCTCAAGGTCGGCTCGACCGATTTCGCCGGTTCCGCGGCGCTTTCGGCCTTTCTTGCCCGCGCCAATGGCGTGCCGCTGAAAGTCATCTATGTAGCAAGCTGGGGCGGTTCGTCCATCATTCAGGTGCGTCCGGATTCGCCGGTAAAGACGGTGGCCGATCTCAAGGGCAAGACCATTGCCGTCACCAAGGGCACGGCTCCCTATTTCACCCTTGTCCGCGCGCTTGCTCAACACAAGCTGTCAGTCGATGATCTCAAGGTTGTAAACCTGCAGCACCCCGAGGGGTTCAACGCGCTGCAGCAGGGACAGGTGGATGCCTGGGTCGGTATCGATCCGCACACCTCCCAGGCCGAGCTTGCCGGCGACAGGGCAATTTTCGATGAGCGTAGCTGGCGCGACGGCAGTGTCTTCAGCGTATCGGAGGCGTTCCTGGCAAAACACCCGCGCGCGGTAGAGCGTCTGCTCGGCGTGTGGGTGCAGACGCAGAAATGGATCCGCGAGAATAACGGCGAGTTCATCGATTTCGTCACGAAGGTCACGGGCAACGACCCCAAGATCACGGAACTTACCATCAACAAGCGTGACTGGAACGACCCCGTCCCGGGTGAAGAACTGCTGAATTCGATCCGTATCGTTACCCCGCTGCTTGGCGACGACGTCCTGCGTCCGGGCGTCAATGTCGACAATGTTCTTGCGTCATTGATAGACCCGGCTCCGGCGAAAAAGGTGCTGGGCGCATGAATTCCCATCCGCGCGAATTTCAGCGCGTGAGACAGCCATCCAGACAGTCTCCTTCCCGATCGACGCTTGTGCAAAAGGTGGGGGCTTTCTTCACACGGTTCGACCTGCGCGGTGCGATCGTGCCGGTCGGGTCTTTGCTGCTGCTCGAGCTTTTTGTTCGCATGGGCTGGGTGAGCCCTTATGTGCTGCCGCCGCCATCGGAACTCTACGATACGTTTCTGCGGCTTGCTGAAGGACCTCTCTGGACCAATGTCGCGGCAAGCACCGCCCGCGTTTTCGTCGGCTTCGTCATCGGCTCGGTGCTTGCGGTCATCGTTGGATCGCTGGTTGGGCTGGTCGTTGCCGCCGAGCGTTATCTGGAGCCCACGTTTCAGGCCCTGCGCGCGGTTCCGAGCCTCGCCTGGGTGCCGCTGCTGATGATCTGGTTCGGCATCGGCGAAACCTCTAAAATCGTCCTGATCGCCAAGAGCGCGTTTTTCCCGGTCTATCTCAACCTGTTCTCCGGCATCCGCAATGTGGATCGCAAACTTGTGGAAGTGGGCGAAATGTATCGCCAGCCCCTGCCCGTACTGGTCTGGCGAATTTTTATCCCGGCCTCCCTGCCTCATCTTTTCACCGGCCTGCGTTACGGGCTGTCCCTCGCCTGGCTGAGCGTCGTGGCAGCCGAGCTTCTGGCCGCATCCGAAGGGATCGGCTACATGCTTTCCGACGGGCGGGAACTGTCGCGTCCCGATCTGGTGATGATCGCCATCATCTGCCTTGCGGTGCTCGGCAAGATATCCGACAGCCTGTTCAAGATCGTCGAGGAACGCTGCCTGCGTTGGCGCGATACCTATCCCCTGCAGGAAGGAGGGCGGTTGCGATGAGCCTGCTTCAGGTAGACGTGCGCGAAAAGGCCTTCGGCGATACCGTTGTCCTTCAGGACATTCATCTGGGGCTCGGCGATGGCGAAGCGGCGGTTCTTCTCGGGCCAAGCGGCTGCGGAAAGAGCACGCTGCTGCGCATCGCCGCAGGTCTGGACAGGCGATTTGCCGGCGCAGTGACGATCAACACGGCGGAAGAAGACGGTGCGACGGACACGCCGCCGATCGCCTTCGTCTTTCAGGAACCCCGCCTGATGCCCTGGCTGACGGTTGCCGAAAATATCGGCTATGCGGCCGGCAAGAAATTCGACGTGCAGCGGGTTGAAGGGCTGATCAACGACGTAGGCCTCAGCGGCCACGGCGCGGCGCTGCCAAAGGCGCTTTCCGGCGGCATGGCGCAGCGTGTCGCCATCGCTCGGGCGCTCTATACGCAACCGCGTATCCTGCTGCTCGATGAACCCTTCAGCGCGGTCGATGCCTTCACGCGGATGAAGCTTCAGGACCTTGTTCTGAAGCTTGTCGAACAGCGCGGCATCTCATTCCTTCTCGTCACCCACGATATCGATGAGGCTCTCTATCTCGGCGACCGGATTTACATGATGGGTGCCCATGACGGTCGCATACAGGAGGAGATCGAGGTGGACGTGCCACGCCCCCGTGACCGGCGCTCACCCCGGCTGGCAACCCTCAAGAACGACGTGCTGACAGCCCTGCACAAGGCGCATGTCATCTGATCGTCCGCCCCCTCACCCTTTCACACCGGACGAGATCATGATGGCTTCCGTTACCCGCCGCTGGAAGATGACGTAGGCGATGATGACCGGCAGCGCGGCAAGCATGGCGATGGCCATCAGCCGTGCATAGGCAACGCCGAATGTGTCATTGACCTGGGTGATGCCGACCGGGATCGTCATCATGTTTTCCGAGGTAACGACGAGGAAGGGCCAGAAGAAGGCGTTCCAGACCGTGATGAATGTCACGATCGCCATGGCGGTCGTAATGCCCCAGTTCAGCGGCAGGTAGACCTTGAAAAGGATCGTATACTCACCGCCGCCATCCAGAACCACAGCCTCGCGCATCTCCTTCGGCACGCTGTCGAAGAACTGCTTGTAGACGATGATGACGATGGGCGTGATTAACTGCGGCAGGATGATGCCTGCCCAGGTGTTGATGAGGTTAAGGTTTTTCATCAGGATGAACTGCGTGACGACAAGCGTCTGCGCCGGCACCATGAAACTCGCCAGCACGATGCCATAGAGCAGGCGTCGGCCCGGAAACCGTATCTGCGAGAGGGCATAGGCGCACAACATCGAGATAAGAAGCACCGACACGGTAACGATCGCCGCCGTGCCGACCGAGTTGATATACCAGTTCATCAACTGCGTATTGAAGATGGCGTTCACATAGGCGCTCAGCCGGAACTCGTCGGGTATCAGCAAGGTGTTCCCTGCAACATTCTCATCCGAGCGAATGGAGGTGACGAAGGTCCAGTAGAGCGGAAATATCCATACCAGCGCCGCCGAGAAGGTCAGCACGGTCAGGATGATGTTTTCTAGTCTTCTGGTGAGGCTCATGAGTTCCTCCGGATGCGCAGCAACTGGAACTGGAGAATGGAAACGATGACGATCAGCAGGAACAGCACGGTGGCGACGGCAGAGGCATAACCGCCATTGTTGAGCTGGAAGGCTTCACGATAGACCTTTAGAAGCAGCACGAAGCTTGAGTTGAAAGGGCCGCCGCCGCTCAGGAGATAGATCTGGTCGAATATCTTCAGTTGCAGGATCAACTGAAGGGTCAGCACGAGGGCTGTCACGGGCCATAATAGCGGCCAGGTCACGCGCCAGAAGCGTTGCCACGTCGTTGCGCCATCGAGCGAGGCGGCCTCATAAAGCTCGGCGGGAATGTTGCGAAGACCCGCGATGAATAGCAATACGTTGAAACCGTTGGTCCACCAGATGGTGACGACAGCGACCATCGGCATGACCCAATAGGGATTCTTGAAGACCGCGACCGGTTTTCCGGCAAACAGGGAAATCACCGGCTGAAGAATGCCGAACTGAAGATCGAGCATCCAAGTCCAGATTTCCGTGACGACGGATACAGGCAAGACATAGGGCAAGAAAAACAGGCTCATCGCAACCGTCTGCCTGACGCCCGAAAGGCGGCTGACGGCGAGTGCGATCATCAGCGCGATGACGGTCGTCGGGACCACGGTTAGAAGCACAAAATAACCGTTGTTCTTCAGCGACGTTATAAACAGGCGGTCGCTCAGCAGCTTTGCGTAGTTTGCAAACCCGACCCAGTTTCCATCACCGATCAGGGGCGCATCGGTGAAACTCATGCGCACCATCTCGATCAGCGGATAAAGGAAGAAGGTGGCGAAGACCACGATGAACGGCGTCACCATCGACAGCGCGATCAGCGATTTCTTGCGCCGGTTTTCAATCATAGCCATGGACTGTCTCCGGGACTTCACGCATTGCAGGCGCCCTCCGGCCAGAGACCGGAGGGCCGGTTCCTGTCACTTCAGCTTGCTCTGCAGCTCTTCCTTGATCTGCTCCACCGCATCCGTGCCGCTCATGAAGCCCTGAATGGCCGGAGCGATGACGTTGAGCGCGGCATCATAGGCAGGCGAAGCGACACCCGTGATCGTCGTTTTCGGATCGAACACGGCTGCTTCCGCAAGTGACGCATAGGTGGCGTTCGGCTGCATCGCCTTGTAATCGCTGCCCTCGGTGATCGATTTATAGGCCGGGATATGGCCGGCATCGGCCCAGCTGATGGCGTGTTTTTCCATCCAGCCGATTACCTTCATCACCGCGGCGCGTTTTTCGCCGGAAACGGTCTTGTCACCCTGGTTGGGAATGGCAAAAGCGTGTGAATCCGCCCATGTAGCGCGTTTACCCATGAAGGGCGGAACCTCGACCGCGCTCCATTTGAAGCCCAGCTTGTTGTTCTTTTCCAGGTCCTTGTAGGTCGGCACTTCCCAGACGCCGTTCAGCTGGAAGGCGGATTTTCCGGCGGAGAAGAGCGCGACGGAAGCGGGATATTCCGCCTGCTCCGGCGCCCAGCCGTTTTCGCGCCATTTTGACATGGTATCGATAGCCTTGGCGGCCTTCTCCGCATTGTCGCCGGCCAGCACCTCGCCATTGGTGACGAGTTCACCACCCTGCTGCGAGAACAAGGTGTAAAAGACGCGCCAGACACCGGCTTCTCCGCCGGATTGATACGTGACCGGCGTTTCGACGCCTTTTTCCTTGGCCCAGGCCAGCGCCTTCTCGAAGTCGTCTATCGTCTTGATACCGGTCAGCTTGCCTTCGGCATCGATATAGGGCGAGCCTTTGAGAAGATCGGCATTGTAATAGAGAACCAGCGCGTGAATATCGAAAGGCACGGCATAAAGCTTGCCGTCATGGGTGGCCGCATCGAGCGGCGCACTGAAGAAATCGTCCTTCTTCAGGCCCGCATCCTCAAGATCCTTGTCGGTAATGTCGCTCAGCACCTTCTCCTGCAGCGCCAGCGGCGCACGGGACAGGTGATAGGTCATGACGTCAGGTCCTTCGCCGACGGCAGAAGCGGTCCGCACCTTGGTATAGAAGGGCACGCCCCATTCGAGCGTCGTTCCCTTCACCTGAATATCAGGATGTTCCTTGTTGAAGGCATCGATCAGCGCTTTCATGCGCACGCCGTCACCGCCGGACAGGAAATCCCACCAGACGATATCCTGTCTGGCCAGCGCCGGCAGGGCGGTCAAACCCAGAACCGTGCCAACAAGCAATGTCTTGATCAGTCGCATCGTTCACTCCTCCCGTTTTCTTTGAAAACACCCCATCGGGGATGGTCTGCTGCATCGACAGGCGCCTCCTCGCGCCTATCGCAACCTTCTGCCGTCGCTGTCGAAAACCATGATGTGGTCGGGCGCGGCGGTGAGCGAAACCGGACGGCCATCCAGGCTCTCGCGCGAGCCCTGGCGCTGCACGATGATTTCCCTGCCGGCCCCGGTGCGGGTATAGAGGTAGGAGACGTCGCCCAGCTCTTCCGCGACCTCGACGACGACCGGCAAGGCACCGTCCTGTGTTATGATCAGATGCTCGGGCCGGATTCCGATCTCGACACGCTGCCCGGCGGAGACGGGTTGCGAGAGCCGCGCCTGGATATGTCCATGCCCGCCATCGGGCGAAAGCGTCACGACGCCTTCGTGCTGTCCGACGACGTCCGCCTGCAGGAAGTTCATCGCCGGTGAGCCGATGAAGCCCGCGACGAACCGGTTATCAGGATCGTCATAGAGGGTGAGCGGAGCGCCCGCCTGCTGCACGACGCCGCCCTTCAACACGAAGATCTTGTCCGCGAGCGTCATGGCCTCCACCTGATCATGGGTGACATAGATCATTGTGGCACCCAGCTTGCGGTGAAGCCGGGTCAGCTCCAGCCGCATCTGCACGCGCAACTCCGCATCGAGGTTCGAAAGCGGCTCATCGAACAGGAAGACCTTCGGCTGTCGAACGATGGCGCGGCCGATGGCGACGCGCTGGCGCTGTCCACCGGAAAGCTGCGACGGCTTTTTCTGCAGATGATCTTCCAGCTGCAGGATGCGGGCCGCCTCGCCCACCCTCTCATTCACCTCCGCCTTCGGCCGGCGGGCAAGACGCAGGCTGAACGCCATGTTCTCGAACACCGTCAAATGCGGATAGAGGGCGTAGTTCTGGAAAACCATCGCAACGCCGCGATCCGCCGGCTCGACGGCCGTGACATCACGGTCGTCGATGGCTATGCGTCCGCCACTGGTCTCTTCAAGACCGGCAATCATCCGCAGCAGCGTGGATTTTCCGCAGCCGGAAGGCCCGACGAAGACCGCGAAGCTGCCGGTCGGGATGTCCATCGAGACATCCCGGATCGCCGCGAAGGAGCCGAAGGACTTGGCAATATTGTTGAGACGGACACCCATGGCCGCCTCACTGAACCTTCAGACGCAGCACATGATAAGACAGCGCCGGCACGGAGCCCTTCAGCGCTCCGTCTTCGACGCCAACACCGCTGCCCGGCACCGGCACGACACGATCCGGCTGATCCGGGCCATTACCGACACGCAGATCATATCCCGCCATGGCCAGATGCAGATCGAGCGTGGCCGACGAGAAACCGGTGAGGCTGACATCGAGGTCGGCGGCCTCGGTCAAGTGCCGGTTCAACACGAACAATGTCACCATGCCTTCCGCCTCGTCATAGACACCGGCGACATCGAGATATTTGACATCATCGGCCGCATTGCAGTCATAGGTCGGGCAATCAACGGCGACATTCAGCGCGACGCCACGGCCATAAAGCGAAGCGAACTGGTATGGATAATAGATAGTCTGACGCCATGCCGGGCCGTTCTTCTCGGCACGGATGGGGGCGATGACATTGACGAGCTGCGCGATGCAGGCGATGCGGACCCGATCCGAACGGCGGATGAACTCGTTGAGCAGACCCGCCACGAACAGCGCGTCCTCGAAATTGTATGTCTCTTCGAGAAGCGCGGGCGCTTCCGGCCAGTCCCAGCTCTTGATGCGTTTGCCGTCTTCTTCGCGGATGTGATACCAGACGTTCCATTCGTCGAAGCAGATGGAGACGTCGTTCTTGGCGCGCTTCTTCGCCTTCACATAATCGATGACGCCCGCAATCGTCTGGATGTAGCGCCCGGTTTCCTCGATCTTGCCGAAATAATTCAGCGTGTCGCGGCTGTTGTTGCCGAAATATTTGTGCAGCGAGATGTGATCCACATTTTCATAGCACTCCTCGAGAACTTCCCGCTCCCATTCGGGATAAGTGGGCATGCCGTCATTGGAGCTGCCGCAGACAATTGCTTCAATTGTCGGGTCGAAACCCTTGAAGGCCTTGGCGGTTTCGTTGGCGAGACGCCCGTACTCCACCGCCGTTTTGTGACCGATCTGCCAGGGACCGTCCATTTCGTTGCCAAGGCACCACATTTTCACGCCATGCGGCTTTTCGGCGCCATGGCTGCGGCGCAGATCGCTGAGCGTCGTACCGCCGGGAAAGTTGACGTATTCGAGGAAGTTGCGGGCGTCGTCCAGACCACGGGAGCCGAGATTGACGGCGAGCATCATCTCGATGCCGGCCATCTGCGCCCAGTCGGCGAATTCATTGATGCCGATCTGGTTGGTTTCCTTGGAGCGCCAGGCGAGATCGAGACGGATGGGACGCTGGTCGCGCGGCCCAATGCCGTCTTCCCAGCGATAGGCCGAAACGAAGTTGCCGCCCGGATAACGGATGGCCGGGATCTTCAGGTCCTGCACAAATTTCAGAACGTCCTTGCGAAAGCCGTTTTCATCCGCCTGAGGATGGCCCGGCTCGTAGATGCCGCCGTATATGGCGCGCCCCATATGTTCGATGAAGGCGGAATAAAGACGATCGTCGATACGCCCAATCCGGAAGTCCCGGTGGACTGAAACCCGCGCTTTCATAAGGCTCTCCTCCCATGCGCATTTATATCGTGAAATGTGGTATAAACCACATTTGATAATATAGTTGCCGAGGGAATCCGCGCCTGTCAACCGCGAAAATCATACTTATTAAATTTGCTGGATCAGGCAGCGGTTCGCAGGCGAAGAACGATGTCCTGGTCGTAATTTCCGAACCCGCGGCCAAATATGTTCAGCCCGCCCGGATGCTTCGCATCCGCCTTGACCTCGATGCGCAGACGGATGGAACGGTGGCTGGTCAGATCGATATCCGCGAGCGTCACATCCGAAATCCGGGTCCCATCCACAAAGGTTCCCTGGGCGGTAATCCGCCATGTTTTCAGCATACCGTATTGCGAACCGGACAGCTTCCACCAGTCCGGCGTAAATGTTCCCCGCTTGTCTCCGAAATCGCCGGGCGACGTCCAGACACCGATTTCCCTGCCGTTGACGGACAGGGTGATGTCCGACGGCCAGTTGCTGTGGGTTCCGGGAACCTCGGAACTGACCTCCATGGAAAACTCGACTTCCTCGACCTCCCGCCCCTGAATCTTGGCGTTATTGGGGAACTGATACTCGACGAAACCCGATGTCAGCCATAACAAGGCCGTCTTCATGCGGTCCGGATCCATGAACGTATCGGGCACATCCAGAAGCCCGATAATGCCCTCCGGCGAGCAGATGCCACAGGGCGCCGTTACCGAACTTTGCGTGTAAAGACCGAGAGGCATCGCCACGGCAATATAGTTTGAGGTCGCCGGGGTTTCGGGTTTCCGGAAGGAAACGATGAGTTCGTCGCAGGTGGCAAAGCAGATTTTCTGGCTGCCCTTGCGCGCCTTGCGCGTCTCGGTTCGCAGCAACCCCGCCTCCTCCAGAACGGCCACGCCGGCGGAAACGGTGGATTGGGGCAAATCCAGCCTCTGGGCGATTTCATTCACATTGAGACCGCTCGCCTCGTGCAAGAGCTTCAATATCTGCACGCGGATCAGCGATGCGGCCGCTTTCAGCACATCGAATTCTTTTTCAGCATCAACGAGAAGGAAATTGGGCGCCATATTCTAATCTTCAGATTTATCGATCCAGATCAGAATTTCTGGCTTAAATGCCATGCACTTGTCCAGTGCTGTTTGCCATGCAGGCGCTTCCAAAAGACGGAAAGCGGGATTCACCGCCCTCGCTTCATGAAAAAGGCATCGCCACGCGGCTGCGAGACCGCGCGGCGGTGCCCTTTCGTCGTCAGCCGCGCTTGCGCAGGGTCCGCGTGCCGGTGTCGACGAGATTTTGCGCTGCTTCATCCACGGTGGCGCGGCCGAAGGCGAGCGAATCGGCTATGGGGCGCATCACGCCGCGGTCGAACTCATTGGCGCCGATCGGGGCGGGCTCCGGATAGGGATCGAGCTTGCCCGACAGGCTCTCAATGTAATCCACCGTCTTGCGCTCGGTCTCGTTGAGCGTCGGCAACAATGCCTCGCGCACGACCTTGGCGGGCGGCACGCCGCGCTCGACGCCGAGTACCTTGCCTGCTTCCAGATCGTTGACGAAGAAGTTGATGAATTTCGCCGCCGCTTCCGCGTTGGTCGAAGTGGACGAAATGGACCAGATGAGGCCCGGCCGATAATAATGCCCGGTCGGCTTGCCCGGCCCCTCACCCGGCAGCATGCCGATGGACAGCGTTTGCTTATTGAGTTTCTGGTAACCGACGAGCTGGTTGGAATAGGCAAAACCAATGGCCGAATTGCCAAGCGTCAGCGCATTGGATTCGATGGTATTGTCGTCACGCGTCTGGATATCGGCGGAAACGCAAAGCTTGTTCTCGCGCAGGTCCTCCCAATAGGCGAACCATTCCTTGGCATCTTCCTTGTTGAAGCCGATGGTGCCGTCCTTAAACAGAAGCTTGCCGCGCTGGCGCAGCCAGACGTCGAAGACATAATGGTAACGCGCGCCATAGGGTACGGCCCAATAGTTGCGCTTCGCCGGGCCGTTCTTCTTGAAATCGCGCGCCAGTTCAGCAAGCGCCTTCCAGGTGATCTGATCCTGTGGAACGGAAACACCCGCTTCTTTCAGCGTGTCGGCGTCATACATCATGCAGAAGGAATTGAGCCCGAGGCCGACACCGTAAAGCTTGCCGTCGATACGGCAGAGATCGATCTCGCTTTTGCCGAAGGTGGAAAGATCAAGCGACTTGCCGACGAACTGATCCAGCTCCATGCAGGCGCCTCGACCCGAATAATCGGCGATGGTGGAGGGTTCAAGCTGGAAGATATCGGCGACGTTTCGCCCCGCCATCGATGTCGCAAGCTTGGTCCAGTAATCGGAACCGGCGATCATTTCCCCGCTGATCTCGGTCTGCGGATTGGCCTTCTGGTAAAGAGCGATCACATCGTTGGTGCGCTTGCTGCGATCGGCAGATCCCCACCACACGCAACGAAGCCGGGTTTCAGCCGCAGCCGCGCGAAAACCGCCCGCCGCAGCACCCAGGCTCGCCAGCGCCGCCGTCACCAAAAACCCGCGTCTATCGATCATTTGCATCTGCTCCTCCCGCGTTTTGCAAATTTTTCTGATATCACTTAAATTCTTGCAAATTTTCTCTGTTTGCAATATTTGCATCATAATAGATTTTTTTGCAAGCGCAGGAGCCGATATGAACGATACGCCCGACATCAGCCGTCCGCGCCAGTCGGATATCGCCCAGCGCGCCGGGGTCTCCATCAGCACAGTCTCGCGTGTTCTCGCAGGGGAAAAAGGAATCAGCGCGTCGATCCAGACCAAGGTTCTGGGAGTTGCGGCGGAGCTCGGTTACCCCTTGCGACCGGCGACCAACCAGGCGGCCGGTGTGCAGCTGGAAGGCAAGACAATCCTCGCGCTCATGTCCGCGGAAAGGGCGACGGGCGATATTGGCGCCTTTTACCACGATATTTTCGATGTGCTGCGCAGCCTCGCCCAGACGGACGGTTTCGAACTCGACATCAGGCTATTGCACCAGAAGCAGATCGACGATTCCCTGATCCAGCGGGTCTGTGAGGTGGACGGCCTCCTGGCCATCGGGCTCGATCCCGAGGAGGAGATCATCCACCGCATAACGCAGGGCGTACTGCAACCTGTTCTTGTCAACAGTGCTGACCCCTCCATGATGCTCGATTGCGTTTCGCCTTCCAATTTTTACGGCGGCGCGCTGGCGGCCCGTCGGCTTCTGGAACTCGGCCATCGCAAGGTCGCCTATATCGGTCCGCATCATCGCCACACCATCAGGGAGCGCATGCGCGGCTTCCGCCATACGATCCTTGAGGAAAAAGGAACGACCTATGAGGAGTTCCTGCTTTCGACGGCAGATAGCGGCTTCGGGCAGGCGGGCGACGCGGTTCGCCAGCTGCTGGCCAAAAACCCTGAACTGACAGGCATTTTCTGTATGAATGACGCAATTGCCCTTGGCGCACTCGGGGCAGCGCAGGAGCTGGGCCTCGGCGTTCCCGACGATCTTTCCATCATCGGTTTCGATGACCTGCCCTTTGCCGAACTTTCTACCCCACGTCTCAGCACGATCCGGGTCGATTGCCGCGAGATTGCGCGCGAAGCGGTTGACCTGCTGCGGCGGCGCCTGACCGAGCCTTCCGCCAATGCCCGTCAGGTGCAACTTGGCGTGCAGCTGGTGGAAGGACAGACAGCCGGCAAGGCGAAAAAGACGGGAAAGGCGACACGCGATGCATGATACCATGAGCAGACCCCATATGGCGCGATTTAATCCGCTGCACGGCAATCCGCTCAAAAGCCGCGCCGATGTCCGGCGGGCGCTGGATGATAGCTTTGCGCCGCTTCTTCCCTATTTCTCGCCGGGTGGCGCAAGGGTGACGCTCAGCGGAGCGGCCGCGCACTTCGACCGGGCGGCGGCCGATCTGGAAGGCTTTGCCCGACCGCTCTGGGGCATCGCACCGCTTGCGCTGAGTGGCGATCGTTTCGACCATTGGCCGCTTCTCGCCCGGGGCATAGCCAACGGCACCGATCCTTCCCATCCTGAATACTGGGGCGATGTGCGCCAGAAGGATCAGCGGCTGGTGGAGCTCGCCGCAATCGGTTTTGCACTGCGGCTTGCGCCGCAGCATCTGTGGGAACCACTGTCCGATACACAGAAAGACAATGTGCGCCGCTATTTGCTGACCGCCCGTGAGCGCGGTTACGCCGATAATAACTGGAAGTTTTTTCGCATCATGGTCGACATGGCGCTGGATCATCTCGGTATCGAATTCGATCGCAGCCTGACCGAAACCTTCCAGAAGGAGCTCGACGATTTCTATATATCCGACGGCTGGTACCGCGACGGCAACTATCGCCGCATCGATCACTACATTGCCTTCGCCATGCATTTCTACGGGCTGATTTACGCGAAACTCAGCAAGCCTGATGACGCCTATGCCGAGCGTTACCGGCAGCGCGCACGGCTTTTCGCTGGCGATTTTGCCAGCTGGTTCGATGAGGACGGCGGAACCCTGGCTTTCGGCCGCTCCATGACCTACCGTTTTGCCTGTGGCGGTTTCTGGGCGGGCCTTGCCTTTGCCGACGAGGAGGCGCTGCCGTGGGGCGAGATCAAGGGCCTTTATCTGCAGCATCTGCGCTGGTGGGCCAAAAAGCCGATTGCCGATCGCGATGGCGTGCTCTCCATCGGCTACGCCTATCCGCAGCTCACCATGTCGGAAAGTTATAATTCGGCAGGTTCGCCCTATTGGGCTTTCAAGGCTTTCCTGCCGCTTGCCCTTCCGGAAAGTCATCCCTTTTGGCTGGCGGAGGAAAGGCTGCCCGAACCGTCCGCAAGCCCTAAGCCGCTTGTTCATCCCGGCATGGTGATGATGCGGACGAAAGGCAACGTCACGGCGCTCTCCAGCGGCCAGGAAAATCTCTCCATGCGCGGCGGGCCGGAAAAATACGCAAAATTCGCCTATTCCTCCCGCTACGGCTTCGGCGTGGAAGTGGACGAGCGTGGCTTCAAGACCAACGGTTTCGACAATATGCTGGCCTTTTCCGAGGACGGACTGCATTACCGCGTGCGCGAGACCAACGAAAAGGTTCTGCTGGCGGGAGCAAGCCTGCGGGCGACATGGAAGCCGTTTGCCGATGTCGCCGTTGAGACCACGCTGGTTGCGGCTGGCGACTGGCACATCAGACTGCACCGGATCACCTCTGCCCGCTCCCTTTGGGTTACGGAAGGTGGCTTTGCGATCAACCGCAACGATGGCGACCGCGACGCCGTGAGCGAAGAGGCCGGACGGGCGACGACGGATTGTGGCACTGACATATCGGCAATCATCGATCTCGGTTCGAGCATAGATCGGCACGGCGTGGCGCTGAAGGCACTGCCCAATACAAATCTCATCAACGCCAAGACCACCGTGCCGCAATTGCGCGGCCAGATCGCCGCCGGCGAGAGCGTTCTGATTTGCGCGGTTTTCGCCGGGGCGAGCGGCCCGGAAGGCGAGAAAACAATGGCTTCGGTTCCAGCCATTCCCGACCTGGAGGCGCTTGATCGCCTCTTCGCGAGAGAGGGCGTGCCGGTCAGCAGCATGGCGGCTAGGGGAGAGCCGCAATGACGAGCCCGATTCCGCGTCTCAGCATAGCCATGGACCCGGAACGGACCCAGCATGTGCTGACATCGCAGGCGCTCGACAGGTTGTCAGAGAGGGTCGAGATTCTCGACACAGGCACAATCCGCGATTTCCACGATCCCGCGGTGAAAGAGCAGCTGGCGAAGACGGATATCCTCCTGACCGGCTGGGGCTGTCCGGATATCGGCGCGCAGGAACTGGCGCTGATGCCCCGCCTCAGGCTCATCTCCCATGCTGCCGGCACGGTAAAATATTTCCTGTCGCAAGCGGTGTTCGATCGGGGCGTTACGGTGTGCAGCGCCGCAGAGGCGAATGCGCAGCCGGTCGCAGAATTTTCGCTGGCGATGATCCTGCTGGCCGGCAAGCGCACCTTCGGTTTCCGACGTCTTTATCTGGAGCATCGCGACCGAGCCCCGGTCGAGCGATTGCAGGCGCAGGCCATCGGCAATCTCGGCCTCACGGTCGGCATTGTCGGCGCGTCACGCATCGGACGTCGCGTCATTGGTCTATTGAAGCCCTTCGATCTCGATCTCATGCTTTTCGACCCGCTTCTCGGTGCTGCGGAAGCGGAAAAGCTCGGCGTCCGTCTTGCCTCGCTCGAAGATCTGATGGCGGCGAGCGACGTCATTTCCCTGCATGCGCCCTCCCTGCCGCAGACGCGGCACATGATTGGCGCGGCAGCGCTTGCCCGCATGAAGGACGGCGCAACCCTGATCAACACGGCGCGCGGCGCACTTGTGGATGAAGACGCGCTTCTGGCCGAACTGAAAACCGGACGCATCGAAGCCGTCATCGACGTGACCGATCCCGAAGTGCCGCCGCCGGACTCACCCTTTTACAGCCTGCCGAACGTCTTCCTGACGCCGCATATTGCCGGCGCCACCGGTCTCGAACGGGCGAGGCTCGGCGACATGGCGATTGCCGAAATCGAACGCTTCTGCTGCGCGGTGCCTTTGCAGCAGCAGGTGCGGCCCGAACATCTGGACCTGATCGCGTGAGACCTTTCGAACCCGGCCTGTGCTCCGTCACCTTCCGCTCCCTGACGCCACAGGTCGTGATTGAGCTTGCGGCCAGCAATGGCATCAGGGCAATCGAATGGGGTGCGGATGTCCATGTCCCGCCGGGCGACCTCGAAAATGCGCGGCAGGTTGCTGCGCGGACGGCAGAAGCGGGCCTCTCCGTCTCGTCCTACGGTTCCTATATCTTCGCGCCGGATTTCACACCTGACGATGTGACCAGTGTGCTCGAAACGGCAAGGGCGCTCGGCACACGCCATATCCGTATCTGGCCGGGGCAACGCAAACGTCCATCCGCCGATTACACACCCGCGGAGCGCCGCGGGGCAACGGAAGCGCTGGCGACAATTGCTCACCGAGCGGAAGACTACGGCATGACAATCGGTCTCGAATACCACCCCAATTCGCTGACCGACACCCTCCCCTCCGCCCAGCAGCTGGCGCAGGATTTGCCGATGCCTAACCTGTTCTTCTACTGGCAGCCCGCCCCGGGCCTGCCGCTGGAAGAGGCACTCGCGGAAATATCCGCACTCGGCCCACGCATCTGCCATCTGCATGTGTTCGCCTGGCTCGCCGACGCCAGCCGCCTGCCGCTTGCCGACCGCCCAGACTACTGGCGGGCGTGCATCGCGGCTTTGCCTGAGGGCGAATGGACGAGACCCGCCTATGCGATGCTGGAATTCGTCAGGGGTGATGACATCGGCCAGTTTGCGGAAGACGCGCTGACACTAGGCAAGATACTCGCTGGCCGCGGAATGGCCGATTAGCGCACGATTAACCTCACACGCGACGTCACCCCCGGCCCGGCGCCGGGAATCTGATCATGTGGAACAAAGACGTCGCAAATCCTCGGGACAAGCCCGAGGATGAGGAACGCAAAGCTTTCTGGACTTCGTCAGCCTCTGTGGTGAGACAGCTCACCACTCGTTCTCATATCCGCCGTCCATCCGCCCCAAACAGATGCGTCTTGCCCAGATCGAAGGCAAAGGGAATCGTTTCTCCGATGCGGATCTGGCGTTGGCCATCGAGAAGCACGGTCGCTGGCTGGCCGTCGGGGGTGCTGGTGTAAACCACCGTCGAGCCACCAAGATGTTCCACGAGCTGGATGGAAGCTTCACCGAGAGAGGATTGCGCCTGCGGGTTCACATGTTCCGGGCGCACACCGAAGGTGAGCGGTTCCCCCTGCTGAGCAGTGACCGGTTTTTCAAGCACGATGCGCTGTCCCGCCACTTCGATGGTGCGGTTGGAGGTGTCGCCTGAAGCCACTTTTGCGGAGAGGAAATTCATCTTCGGTGAGCCGATGAACCCCGCAACGAACTGGTTTGCGGGATTGTTGTAGAGATCGAGCGGGCGGCCGACCTGCATGATGCGGCCGTCGCGCAGCACCACGATCTTGTCGGCCATGGTCATGGCTTCCACCTGGTCATGCGTCACATAGATCATGGTGCTGCCGAGCGTCTGGTGCAGCTTGGCAATTTCGACGCGCATCTGCACGCGCAGTTCCGCATCGAGGTTGGAGAGCGGTTCGTCGAAGAGGAAGATTTTCGGCTCGCGCACGATGGCGCGGCCGATGGCGACACGCTGGCGCTGGCCGCCGGAAAGCGCCTTCGGCTTGCGCTGCAACAGCGGGCCGATCTGCAGGATATCGGCGGCCTTCTGCACCCGTGCCTCGACTTCCGGTTTTTTGTAGCCCGCCGTTTCCAGCCCGAAGGCGAGGTTCTTGTAGACGCTCATATGCGGATAGAGCGCGTAGGACTGGAAGACCATGGCGATGCCGCGCTTGGAGGCAGCGGTTTCGTTGACCCTCTCACCGTCGATACGCAGATCGCCTTCGGAGATTTCCTCAAGCCCGGCGATCATGCGCAGAAGCGTGGATTTGCCACAGCCCGAAGGGCCGACGAAGACGGTGAATTCGCCCGGCTCGATCTTGAGATCGATGCCGTGGATGACCGGAAAAGCGCCGAACCGCTTGACGATTTTTTCGAGCGTAATGCTGCTTGCCATGCTGTTTCTCCCGACTGTCGCGCCGCATGCGGGACGGCTGCGACAGTGTTGATTGTCTTAGAATACGTTCCCGATCCGGGATCCGCTCAGCGTTTCATTCCCGTCGTCGCGATGCCTTCAATCAGCAGCCGCTGGAAGAACAGGAAAAACAGGAAGACCGGCACCAGTGACAGGTTGGACATGGCGAAAAGCGAGGTCCAATCCGAGCTGCCGGTGGAATCCACGAAGGACCTGAGACCAAGCTGCACGGTGTAGGTGTTGATGTCGTTCAGATAGATCAGCGGACCGAAGAAATCGTCCCAGGTCCAGATGAAGGAAAAGATGGCGGCCGTTGCCAGAACCGGCAGCGACAGGGGCAGCATGATCTTCCAGTAGATACGGAAGGGCGAGCAGCCATCCATGACAGCCGCTTCATCCAGCTCACGCGGAATACCGCGGAAGAACTGCACCATCAGGAAGATGAAGAAGGCGTCCGTCGCGAGATACTTCGGCACGATCAGCGGCAGCGATGTGTTCACCCAGCCCATTTCCAGGAAGAGGATATATTGCGGGATGAGCACGACGTGATAGGGCAGCATCAAGGTGCCGAGCATAAGCGCGAACCAGAAATTGCGCCCGCCGAAGCGAAGCCTTGCAAAAGCGAACGCCGTGAGCGAGCAGCCGACCACGTTGCCGATGGTGGCCAGCACCGAGATGAAGAAGGAGTTCCAGAAGAACTGCCCAAAGCTCACCTGCAGCCCGGTCCAGCCTCTGATATAACCGCCGACATCCACTGCCGAGGGAATGAGCGAGGAGGAGCCGAACAGCTCGTCCTGCGGCCGGAAGGAGCCTGAAATCATCCACAGGATCGGATAGAGCATCGCAAAGGAGGCGATGATCAGCGCCGTATGGAGCATCACCGATTTCAGCGGCGAGCGTTGCGGGCCTTGTCCCGGCCGGGGAGCGGTAACAGCGTCAGTCATCGTAATGCACCCAGTATTTTGCGCTGAGGAACGAGAAGGCCGTGAACAGCGAGATGATGATCACCAAGATCCAGGCAAGCGCCGAGGCATAACCCATGCGGAAGAAACCAAAGGCTTCCTGGTAAAGATAGAGCGTGTAGAACAGTGTCGAATTGATCGGCCCGCCGGTGCCTTCGGAAATGATGAAGGCGGGCGTGAAGGCCTTGAAGGCGTCGATCGTCTGGATCACGGCGTTGAAGAAGATGACGGGCGTCAGAAGCGGCAGCGTAATGCGGAAGAACTGCCGCACCTTGCTTGCGCCATCGATTTCGGCGGCCTCATACATGTCCTGCGGAATTTGCCTCAGACCTGCGAGGAAAATGATCATCGGCGAACCGAACTGCCAGACCGACAGGATGACCAGCGTGTAGATCGAATAATCCGGATTGGAAATCCAGCTCGGCCCTTCATAACCAAAGGCCTGCCAGAGTATCATGTTGACGAGACCGTCAGAGGCGAAAAGCTGACGCCAGAGGACGGCAATCGCGACGCTGGAGCCCAACAAGGACGGCAGATAGAAAATCGCCCTATAGAGGGTCAGGCCGCGGATGCCGCGGTTGAAGGCGAGCGCCACCAGCAGCGCGAAGATCAGCTTCAGCGGCACCGACAGCAGCACATAGGTGAAGGTGACCTGCATGGCTGCGGCAAACTTCGGGTCGGCCGTGGCGATGCGCACATAATTGGCCGCACCCACCCAGTCCGGCGACTGCAACAGGTCGTAGTTGGTGAAGGACAGATAAAGCGACGCAAGCGCCGGGCCCAGCGTGAGGCCGAAAAAGCCGATCAGCCAGGGCAGGAGAAACAGGTAGGCGTGAATGTTGCGGTCGAAGATCCGCTTCAGGCCGCCCCGTTTCGGGAGAGCCGCGCCACGGCTCTCCCCCACAAGAGTTTCAGATCGAAAGGCCATAAACCATCACTTCCGTTTGATAACGGTTTCGGATTCCTTGACGAGGCGGTCACCGCCTTCTTCCGGGGTGATCTTGCCGAAGCCGACTTCTTCCGCCGTGCGTTTCAGGACAAAGGCGAATTCCCCCGCACCCGGAGGTGGCGCCGGCGGCAGATCGCCGACGCCGGGTGTAATTTCGGCGATATATTCCACCATGCTCTTGCTGACTTCATCGAGTTTCGGGGTCAGCGCGTTGCGCATGGATTCCGACGCCGGAACGCCGCGCTCCACGCCGAGAATATCGATGCCTTCCGGCTCGGCGACGAGGAAATTGATAAACCCGACGGCCTGTTCGATACCGGCACTGCCATTGGCGACGCTGATGAGCATGGAAGGTTTAAGGTAGTGGCCGGAAGGGCCGTCCTTCGTGCTCTTCGGATAGGAGCTGATGGCAAGTTTGGCCTTGTTGAGCTTCTGATACCCGACGAACTGGTTGGAATGGGCAAATGCGGTTGCCGCTTTGCCCGTCGTCAAAGGGTTGGTTTCGATATTGAGCTGGTCGAGCGCCTGCACATCGGCGGGCACGCAGGCACCACTCTTGCGCAGATCCGCCCAGAGCGTGAACCACTTGGTCGCGTCGGTCGGATCGAAGCCGATGCCGCCATCCTGCGTGTAGAGTGACTTGCCGTTCTGGCGCAGCCAGTTTTCAAAGCTCGGCTCCACGCCGCTCGCATCGGCTGTGGCGTAATAACCGGGCTTCGGCTTGTTCTTGCTGAGCTTGGCGGCATTTTCGGCAAACTCCTCCCAGGTCTGGCCGATGGCCGGCGGTGTCGCGCCGGATTTTTCCCAGGCCGCCCTGTCAAAGAAGACGGCGCTGGAATTGACCCCCAGATTGATGCCGTAAAGCTTGCCATCGACCCTGCCGGAATCGATGTTCATCTTGCCGAAATCCTCGATCTTCAAGCCCTTGCCGATGTAATCATCCAGCGGCGCCAGCGCGCCGCGCCGGCCATATTCGAAGATGTAACGATAATCCATCTGGATCAGATCGGGCGCATTGCGGCCCGCCACCTGCGTTGCAAGGCGGGGCCAATAATCGCTCCAGCCGGCGAATTCCCCGGCGATGTCGAGATCGGGCTTCACCTGCTTGTAGGCTGCTATCGCCTTGTTGGTGCGATCGGCACGCTCCTGCGACCCCCACCACAACATGCGAAGGCGCGCGGCCTGCGCCTGCGCCGAACCACCTCCCAATGCTGCAAGCGACAGGGCCGCAAGCCCTGCCGAAAGCACAGTTCTCCTCTGAAGCATCACGGGCATTGGCAACTCCTCCCTATTGACTGCCAATTGATGATGAACGCAAACGACACTTGCCGTTTTATAACTAATTGGTTACATGGGAACACCGATCGCAAACATTGTCAAGCGGGTGCCGAAATGGAAGAAACGACTAAGAACCAGCCGTCCGATCCGGGCCCCGATCCGGCCGTGGAGAAAACGCCGCCGCCAAAGCGCAAACGGGCCACTGCCCAGGTGCGAAACCCGGAAAGAACCCGCGCCGCCATTCTTGAAGCTGCCCGCCGCGAGGTGGCCGCCAAAGGGCTGGCGGGGGCCAGAATCGATGTCGTCGCCCGCCGCGCCGGGACCAACAAGAGGATGATCTACCATTATTTCGGCGACAAGGATGCGCTTTATCTCGCCGTTCTGGAAGACGCCTACCGCCATATCCGCCACACTGAAAGACGGCTTGATCTGGCCCGTAAGGCCCCGTCCGAGGGCTTGCGGGAACTTGCGCTTTTCACCTGGCACTACTTTCTCGACCACCCCGAATTCCTGAGCATCCTCGCCACGGAAAACCTCAATAAAGCCCGGTATCTCAGGCAATCACCGACGATCACGGCGATGCACTCAAATTTCATTTCCGAGCTTGAGGACGTGCTGCGGCGTGGCAGCGACGCCGGCGAATTCCGTGACGGCCTCGACCCGATCGACGTTTATCTGACCATCGCTTCGCTCGGCGCCTTCTACCTGTCGAACAGGTTCACCCTGTCAACGATCTTCCAGCGCGACCTGACAGACCCTGCCGAGCTGGAGCGATGGGGCCAGCACATCGTCGACACGTTGCTTGCTGCGGTGCGGCGGGTCTGAACGAGCCAAGCCGGATTCCTGTTTAACTACAGCGATGACGCGCTATTCGCATCCGCGAAGCGCGTCATTTTCTTTTGCGGCGCAGCGAATAACTGCAAGGGCGAGCCTTCAAACCTCATCAATTTTTCCTGTCAAAAAACACCTTGACAGATCGTGTTCTTCGCGATCACAAATAACCAAATGGTTACAAATTACCATGTTTGACGGAAGCGGCCTTGCGGGAAAAGGTCGCCTTGGGAGGAAATTCATGAAACGTATCGGCGTCATCATGCACGGCATCACCGGCCGCATGGGTTACAACCAGCATCTCGTGCGCTCCGTTCTCGCCATTCGCGATCAGGGCGGCGTGCTTTTGAAGAACGGTGAAAGGGTGATGCTTGATCCCATTCTCGTCGGCCGCAACGGCGCGAAGATCGAGGAAATCGCCAAAAAGCATAATGTCGCGCGCTGGACGACCGATATCGATGCTGCTCTCGCCAACCCTGAGGACACACTGTTCTTCGACGCTGGCACGACGCAGATGCGTGGCAGCCTTTTGGAAAAAGCCATCAAGGCCGGTAAGAACGTCTATTGCGAAAAACCGATTTCGGACACGATGGATGAGGCGCTGGCGATTGCCCGCCTGGCCGAAAGTGCGGGCATCAAGCACGGCGTGGTGCAGGACAAGCTGTTCCTGCCCGGCCTTCGCAAGCTCGCCATGCTGCGCGACAGCGGCTTCTTCGGCAAGATTCTCTCCGTTCGGGGCGAGTTCGGTTACTGGGTCTTCGAGGGCGACTGGCAGCCAGCGCAACGCCCCTCATGGAACTACCGCCTGAAGGATGGCGGCGGCATCATTCTCGATATGCTTTGCCACTGGCGTTATGTGCTCGACAATCTGTTCGGACCGGTGAAATCCGTGAGCTGCCTCGGAGCGACGCACATTCCGGAGCGTTTCGATGAACAGGGCAAAGCCTATAAGGCGGATGCGGACGATGCCGCCTACGCCACCTTCGAACTGGAGGGCGGAATTATCGCCCACATCAACTCTTCATGGGCGGTACGGGTGCGCCGTGACGATCTCGTCACCTTCCAGGTGGACGGCACCCACGGCTCGGCCGTCGCTGGCTTGACGAAGTGCTTCACCCAGCACCGCACCAACACACCGAAACCGGTATGGAACCCCGACCAGCCGCAGACCATCGACTTCTACAAGACCTGGCAGGAGGTGCCGGACAACGTCATTTATGACAACGGCTTCAAGGCACAGTGGGAAATGTTCATCCGCCACCTCGTCGACAATGATCCGTGGCCCTATGGCCTGATGGAAGGCGTGAAGGGCGTGCAGCTTGCCGAACTGGGGCTGAAATCATGGAAGGAACGCCGCTGGCTCGACGTTCCCGCCCTTTCCTGAGGAGGCTGACGTGAGTGAACTCAAGCTTCCGAAAGACGACCGCAGCATCGAGGTCTACAGATTATCCGGCACGCCGGTCGCGGTTGAAAAACGAAGTGCCGCCGATTTCAACCGCGTCGCTTTCGCGGCCGCCCACGTGGTGGCCGATCCACTCGCCGACAACGACCCGTGGCTGACCCCCGCGATCGATTGGGATGCGACCTTGCGTTTCCGTCATCGCCTTTGGGACCTCGGCCTCGGGGTCGCAGAAGCGATGGACACGGCTCAGCGCGGCATGGGGCTGGCATGGCCGCAGGCCCAGGAGCTGATCTCCCGTTCGCTCAAGGAAGCCGCCAGCCGCAAGGATGCGCTGATTGCCTGCGGGGTGGGCACCGATCATCTGAACGGAAGCGGTTTCGATCTGAATCAGATTGTCCACTCTTACCTCGAACAGCTTGATTTTGTTCAGGGAGAAGGCGGGCGCGTTATCCTGATGGCCAGCCGCGCGCTCGCCGCCGCCGCCCGTTCGCCCGATGATTACCTCAAGACCTACACAAGGGTGCTTTCCCGCGCCGAACAGAAAGTGGTGATCCACTGGCTGGGCGAAATGTTCGACCCGGCGCTCGAGGGCTACTGGGGTTCGGGCGACCATATGACCGCCATGGACACCTGCCTTGCCATGATCGAGGAGAATGCCGACAAGATCGACGGCATCAAGATTTCACTTCTCTCCAAGGAAAAGGAAATTGCCATGCGCCGCCGCCTGCCCGCTGGCGTGCGCATGTATACCGGCGACGATTTCAATTATGCCGAATTGATCGCCGGTGACGAGAAGGGTCATTCGGACGCCCTGCTCGGCATTTTCGACGCCATCGCTCCCGCTGCGTCCAAGGCACTGGCCAGCCTGAAGCGCGGTGCCGACAATGAGTTCTTCGATATTCTGGAGCCGACGGTGGCGCTTTCACGCCACATCTTCAAGGCGCCCACCCGCTTCTACAAGACCGGCGTGGTGTTCCTCGCCTATCTCAACGGATTGCAGGATCATTTCACCATGGTCGGCGGCCAGGAAAGCACCCGTTCCACGCAGCACTTCGCCGAGCTTTTCCGGCTGGCGGACAAGGCCAACGTGCTGGCTGAACCTGACCTGGCGACGCACCGGATGAAGGCATTTCTCGCCGTCCGGGGTATCAGCTGAAGCAGAACGAGGGAGGATAGAAGATGAGCCTTGAAGGCCTTTCCATCAATTTCGCGACCGTGCGGCAAGGCGCAAATTTCGGTGCCATCGTGGATGCCTGCCTCGCCCATGGCATCACCACCATCTCTCCGTGGCGCGAGCAGGTGAACGGTATCGGCCTTGCGGAAGCCGCCCGCATCGTTGAGCGGAACGGCCTGCGCCTGTCCGGTCATTGCCGCGGCGGTTTTTTCCCGGCTCCTGACGCTGAAGGCCGACGTCTCGCCATCGAGGACAATAAGCGCGCCGTCGATGAGGCCGCCGCCATGAAGGCCGACTGCCTTGTGCTTGTCGTGGGCGGCCTGCCCGCCGGTTCGCGCGATCTGAAAGGTGCGCGGCAGATGGTGGAGGACGGCATGGCAGAACTTCTTCCTTATGCGCGGGCTGCCGGCGTGCCGCTCGCCATCGAACCGCTGCATCCTTTCTATGCCGCGGACCGCGCCTGCATCAACACGCTGAAACAATCGCTCGACCTCTGCGACCGGCTGGGTGCCGGCACCGGCGTGGCCATCGATGTCTATCATGTCTGGTGGGACCCGGAACTGGAGGAGCAGGTGGCGCGGGCCGGCAGGAATGGCCAAATTCTCGCCCATCACATCTGCGACTGGCTGGTGCCGACCACAGACCCGCTCAACGATCGAGGCATGATGGGAGATGGTGTGATTGACCTCAAGGCATTTCGCGCCATGATCGAGGCTGCGGGCTTCCACGGCCCGCAGGAAGTGGAAATCTTTTCGCATCGCTGGCAGGCGCGGCCGGTGGACGAGGTCCTCGCCACCGTGGTCGAGCGTTTCAAGACTGTTTGTTGATAGATCCGGGAGAGAGACAATGCCTGAAAGGGTGAAACGCAAACGCTATGCGCTGGTCGGCACCGGCAATCGTGGCACCACCATGTGGGGCCGCGAATTGCTGGCCGGCTGGAGCGACTATGTCGAACTCGTCGGCATTTGCGACCTGAACCTGATGCGCGCTGAGCGCGCCCGCGCCATGATGGGATCGAGCGCCCCGCTTTACGACGATTTCGACCGGATGATGGAAGAGCAGCGCCCGGAGCTGGTGATCGTCTGCACGCCCGACGATACGCATGACGACATCATCATCCGCGCGCTGGAAGGCGGGGCAGACGTCATCAGCGAAAAGCCGATGACCACCACCCCCGAAAAGATTGACCGGATTCGCGCAGCCGAGGCCAAAAGCGGCCGCCGGGTCGATGTCTCCTTCAATTATCGCTTCTCTCCCACCGCAGCCCGCATCAAGGAACTGATCGACGAAGGCGCCATCGGCACCGTTACCTCGGTGGATTTTCACTGGTATCTCGATAACCAGCACGGCGCGGATTATTTCCGCCGGTGGCATGCCTTCACCGAACATTCCGGCAGCCTGTTCGTGCACAAGGCCACGCACCATTTCGACCTCCTGAACTGGTATCTCGACTCCGATCCCGTCGAGGTGAAGGGCTTCGGGCAATTGCTGCATTATGGCAAGAACGGCCCGTTCCGCGGAACGCGCTGTCGCACCTGTCCGCACAAGAATGAGTGTGATTATTTCATGGACCTCGGCGCCGATCCTTTCCTCGATGCCCTCTACGAGGACCCGTCGAGCATTGACGGATACATGCGTGATGCCTGCGTCTTCCGGGAGGACATCGACATTCCCGATACCATGAGCGCTTCGATCCGTTATGCCAGCGGCGTGCAGGTTTCCTATTCACTCAACACCTACATGCCGATAGAGGGTCACCACATCGCCTTCAACGGCCACAAGGGTCGCATCGAGATGCGCCAATATGAAAAGCAGCCCTGGACGGAGCCGCCAGCCGATGAAATCCTGCTGGTGAAGAGCTTCGGCGGCGGTGTTGAGCACATCTGGGTGCCGCATGAGCCGGGCGGCCATTATGGCGGCGACAACCGCATGCGCGACATGATCTTCAAGCCCGGCTCCAACGACCGGCTGCGGCAGCGGGCTGGTTCGCGCGCTGGCGCCATGTCGGTTCTGACAGGCGTGGCGGCACTGAAAAGTGCGCTGGAAGGCGGCGCCCAGCCGGTGAAATCCCTGCCCCTCTAGCTGCCTCAGCCCGTGGCGCCATCCGCCACGGGCAACCACCAAAAAGAACGGGCGATATTCCGCAGATTACGCACTCCTTCCATACCGGTAAATTGATTGCCGGGGGAAGAAAGAGTGAGTCATGTCCAGTTTGCAATCCATCGTTCCGCTCATCATCATCGGCGTCAGCCTCGTCGTATTCTTCAAATGGGTGGGGCGCGACATGAATCGGGAAGAGAAGAAGCCGCGCTCCCGCCGCTGACCGATCACGCCCGCCCGCGCCCTTGCACGGTTACGGAACCTCGTCCTGCCGTCAGCGTTTCCCTGTCAGAAGGAGAACGCCATGACGCAAGAGCAAAAGACGAAAAACGACGACAACAGGGCTTCGAAGGTCAGCGACATTCCTCCTGCAGGTCCGCACGCCAAACCTTCCCTGACCGACCATGAAAAGACACCAGGCGCAGGAAGCCTGCCGGATGGCGACAGCAAGGACGTCACGCCTGGCGCCGGTTGATGACCATTTGCGCCGAAATATCATACATTTATTATATTTCGGCGCATTAACAGTCACTTAGCCCCCGAACCGTCGCGAAATACCTGTTTCTTCACGGTGGTCATTGCAAAATCGAAAATTGAGCTTATATTTGCCTTATCGACCATTGCTTGTGACGTCGTTCTGGAACAGACTGTTCCCCGTCGGATTTCCTCTCAAATAATCGATCTTATCCCGCAAGGTATCGCGGGAACCACAACGATTCTACGAAAGGAAATCGTTATGAACACTGGTACTGTAAAGTGGTTTAACGCCACCAAGGGCTTCGGCTTCATTCAGCCTGACAATGGCGGCACGGACGTTTTCGTTCACATTTCCGCTGTCGAGCGCGCTGGCATGCGTTCTCTGAACGACGGCCAGAAGATCAGCTACGAGATCGTCCAGGACCGTCGGTCCGGAAAGAGCTCTGCCGACAACCTTCAGGCAGCTTGATATTCGTCATTTTGGCACCGCAGACCACGGATGTACTGGCTGCGCTTGCCGATGACTGTGAGAGGTCGGGTTAAAGCCCGGCCTTTTGTTTTTGGGCCATGGAGGTCCTCATGCGTAAAAATTCCTATCATTGCGGTGACACCGTCTTTTTGAAGTCCGGCGTCCTTGGCAATGCACAGCCCGATGGTCCCGGCCGGATCGTGTCAGTCATGCCCGAAGCCCAGGGAACGGTTCGTTACAGGGTGCGTTTCCAGCACGAGAATTTTGAGCGCAGCGTCGCACTCGATGAGATAGACGCATCGATGTCGACGGCCTCGCGGCTAGGCAAAGGCGAAAGCCTCTCGCCACGCGAAACCGGATCAAGCTGGATCAACCTGAACACGATCAAAATCAGAAAGTAGCGGCATTGGCCGCTTAAAGGAGATAGTCTTGCAGGTACTCGTCAGAGACAACAATGTTGAACAGGCCCTTCGCGTCCTGAAAAAGAGAATGCAGCGTGAAGGCATTTTCCGCGAGATGCGCGCCCGCGAATCCTATGAAAAGCCGTCGGAAAAGCGTGTTCGCGAAGAAGCCGAAGCCGTACGCCGCCACCGCAAGCTGGAGAAAAAGAAGATGCAGCGCGAAGGGCTGCTGCCAGTGCCCAAAAAGGCCGCCCGTACCCGGTAAACGCCCTACACCGCACTTCCGCGAAGGAGACTGCCATGGCCGCCACGAAAGAAGTTTTTTTCAAGCCCGGTAAACTGTCCGCTCAGGACAAAGCATCATTGACCGACAGCGCGGCAAAGCAGATCATCAACGCCGAAGCCGACCAGCGCGCCCGCAAGACGGAACGCCTTCGCCAGCTTCGCGAGGCACAGGAAGCGGCGGTTGTCGCCGCCGATCCGGTGCCCGCAAAGAAACGATCCGGTAACAGATAGCGGGCGCTTTTACATCACCCGGTCAACGCAGGAGGACGACACCATGGCAAAGGGTCAGTTGCGCAGTAACAAGGAAATCCGCAAGCCGAAGAAGGACAAGACGAAAACACCCGCCGCGGCGCCAGCCGGTTCGCAGGTGAAGTTCGCAAACGCCACGACAGCGGATGGCAAGAAGAAGTAGGGCACGGTGTCGGCGCGCAGGTCACGACGATAAATCTCTCGTCTGGGAGACCGGACTTGTTTTGGCCATATTGCTCTTCTATATATCTCTCATAGCAACTGCTGGTGAGCGCGAATGAATTCGTCGTTCGCAGTTGTTTTAGTCGCTTCAGACTTTTGACCACGGATGTACTGGCACTGGTGTTGAGAGCGATATGAGGAAGGTCGGTGCAATATTGCCCCGGCCTTTTTTGTTGCCGTGAGCAGCCGAAGATAAATATGCACGACTGCCGCCGACTGCGACGGAATTAACTTGCCTATTCCGCCCAATGGGCGCACCCTCCCAATCACTGAAAAGGGCGTTACCGCCGCTTTACGACGGCCGCTGAAGCCCTCGTCCTGCTCATGTCGTTGACCCGCAGGAACGATACGGACCCACACGACATGAATGTCCAAGGCGCGACGCTTTAATGGCACGGCCTGTCGCTCGGATGCACGGAAGCGGCGTCGCATGACATCCGCAGCGACGCGAGACACCACAGTTTTGGTGAACCCCATAGAAAGGAGGACGTGATGTCTTCCGCATATGAAAATTGCATCATTTCGTCACAGGACCTCAAGATGCTCCAGTCGGTGCTGGCAGACCTCGGTTATGACCGGCACACCATGGACGAGGAAGTCATGCTTTACAACAATGCCGCCCGAAAAGTGATCCAGCTGTTTCAGGGCGGGCTGACCGACCCTGCCGAGCTTTCGAAGGAAATGCGCTTTCTTTTTGGCGTTCATAAACATGATCGCAGTAAATCATGGAAACCGTTGCCACGTTACGCGATTCAGGGGCTGCCGCCTCTTTACCGATAACGGCGCTCTTCCATCCATGACGACAGGGAAACCAAGCCTTCAAAATCACCGATGAAAATAACGGCTTGGCAAATGACGTATATCAGGCAACACTGAAATGGATACCTCCGTGCGCGGATCAGGCGGCACGAAGGTGGCGGATGGAACATGCGCGCTGAAGGCCGGGACAGGCCTCGACGTCAGCGGGTTTCATACCGGCGAGTTTGCGTCTGCGTGGAGAGAGAGTATGACGTATGACTGGAGCGGCCGCAAAATGCGCCGCATGCGAGCGGCGAAACTGACGATCATCAGCCTTGTGGCCGCCTTTGTGCTGACCGCGCCTATCTTTGCCCACTACTGAATTTCAGGCCCGCTTGTTTCGACTAGACGGGCTGGCGGGTTTCTGCGCGTTTCCGCAGACGGTTTTTCACCCATTTCTGAACGGGCTGATCGTAACGGACCGTCAGCCACCATGAAATCCACGTCGTGCCGATGAGAAACAGGACGCCGGCCGGCAGGGCGATATTCTGCTGCGTGATGGACGGGACCAAAAACTCCGTCCATGCCAGAAGCGGAATATGTAGGACATAGACGGCGTAAGACGCCGTACCAAGAAACCCCGAAAGTGCACTCACCATGGGGCTCGGCACCGTTCGGCTGGCCACGAACAGCAGCAGCGGCCAGAGGAGCAGGACGATTGCGAGGTCGAAGTAGGGCCGGACTTCGCGTGATACGGGCACGGCAAGGATGACACAGACGAGCACCAGACACAGCGCGGCCTGGACGGGCCTCAGCTCCGGCACACGGTTGCGGAACCGGTAAACGAGTACACCGGCGAAAAACGAAAAGAATACTCGGCCCATGCCGGCATACATTTCATGCCAACGGAAACCGAGATGCAGCTTTCCAGACGCGGCGGCGGCCACCACCAGCACGATGGCGCTGGCAACGATGACGGCTGCGATCTGCTTCACCGTCGCCCGCACGCCCCAGCGGGCATAGACCACGTTCACCACCAGTTCGTTGAAAAGCGACCACGCCGGGCTGACGAGAAACAGCGCGCCATTGAGGGTCAACGTGAAAGGCGCCGGCAGAAAGAGAAGCCCCGTCACCAGCGCAAAGGCCAGTTCACCGGGATCGATGAGACGATGCAGATCGTCGATCGGCGTCGGCAGACCCAGCAAATAAAGGCAGATGAAATAGGCCACCATCAACGCCAGTGCCAGCACATAAAGCGGATAAAGTCGGGCGAAGCGCGCCTTCATGAAAAAGCCGGGCGTGATAGCCCCGTCACGCAATCTGACGCCATAGGCGTGAGCGAGCACGAAGCCGCTGAGAGCAAAAAACAGATCAACGGCAAGATAGCTCGAGGCCGGATCCCTGCCGAAAAACTGCTCGGCATGGCGATGGACGATAAAGAGCGCAGCCACGCCCCTTATGCCGTCAAGCAAGATGAAGCGTTCCGGGGATGATGGGGCCATGGCGTTGATGCTCAATGAGATAGCGGCAATTGTTCAATGGAAACCAGCTTTACCGCGTCCGGGTTCTCCGCTTCCAGTCACAAACCGTTTAATCTTGCAGTCGCCGCGAATTTTTCCGGACATGGGGTCGAGGCCGGCACCCTTTCGCAGCGGAGAAAGGCGTGCTACGTCCGGATGTCATCGATGTTTCGACCCCGTGACACAGCCGTGTTGTTCCTGCAAATGTGTGATTTTGCAAGAACAAGTTCCGGCAATGTCCATGGGGCAGGTTCGGCGACAACCACTCTCGCGGAGCCTTCTCATGCCCACAATTGCCGAACGTATCAGAAAAATCATCGTGGACCAGCTTGGCGCAGACCCTGCCGCCGTCGTGGACGATGCCAGTTTTGCCGACGATCTCGGGGCAGACTCTCTGGAAATAGTTCAGGTGGTCATGGAGATCGAAGAGGAATTCGGGGTGGAGATTCCGGATTCCGCCGCAAATACGATCCTGACCGTCGGCGACGCCATCCGCTTCATCGAAAAAAGCACGGCTTGACGGTGAAGCGCCGGAGGCGGGCCTGATCCGCCGATAGCGCCGCAACCGGGCAAATTTCGGGGAGTCCCGCTCTAACTATCCTGCTCATCGAGGTGGTGGCACATCAGACCAGCAGGAGATTTTCGGCAAAGGCCATCATCAGGGGACCCACTCCCTTGGCGTCATCGCTAACCACTGGCTCGGTCAGATAATATTCCGGCGAGCCGTCGCGATAATTGCCCTCGAAACCACCAAGTCCAGCGACGTGTACGATGCCGGTAAGACGAGTGACACCGTCTTCGCCCGCCAGAAGCCGGGTCTCCAGCAGAGCCGAAAGCGCGCGACGACCTGCGGACAAAGCCGCGCCCGCCGCCTCTCCCTGCAACAGCCCAAGACGGACCGCACGCAGCAGCGCATAGGAGAACATTGCGGAGGCGGATGTCTCCTCGTAATTGCCCTCCAGATCCGGATTATCGAGAACCTGCATCCACAGACCGCTGCCTGTCTGGCGTGCGACGATCTCAGCCAGGAGGCGCCGTGTGCTCTGTCGCAATTCATTTGTCCGGCCATCATCCGGCAGTATCGTGAGCGCATCCACCAGCGCCATGGCCAGCCAGCCGACCGCACGGGCCCAGACGGCCGGCGATTTGCCGGTCTGCGGATCGGCCCAGCGCTGGGTGCGGCTTTCATCGTAGCCATGAACATAGAGCCCGCCGGTATCCGCCGTCAGGGCAAGTGCCGTTGAAAACTGCCTCAGCGCGTCGTCGATCAGTTCGGGCCGCCCCGTTGCCTGCGCATATTCAATCTGGAACGGAAGACCCATATAGAGACCGTCCAGCCAAACCTGATGCGGATAGCGTTTCTTGTGCCAGTAATTGCCGCAGGCGATGCGTGGATGGCTGCGTAGCTGCCCCGCCAGATGGTCCGCGGCAGCGAGATACCGTGGGTCACCCGTTTCTTCCGAAAGGGGAAAGAGGATACGGCCGGCAAGAATATGGTCGATATTATATTCCTGCGGATCGTAACCGGCGAGTGCGCCGTCGGTCGCTATCTGCACATCGGCGAGCCGGTGCAGATGGTCGCTCCAGCGCGCCTCTCCGGTGGCCTCGGACAGCTGCTGCAGGCCGCGGTAGATGCATCCATCCTCATAACACCAGCTGCCGCCCTTGTAATGCCTATAACGACTGCAGAATTGCTCAAAATATTCAGTGGCTTTCATGGATTTTCTCAATCGCGATCTGAAACAGTGGAAATGGAAGCGTCGCTCAGCATGGCGGGATCGTCGCAGACTATATGTGTCTGTTCGACAACAATCGCCTCATGGCGCATGGGACAAACCCGGTCAGCCATGATGGGAGGTGCGGCGATGGCCGATGGATCGCGCGAGACGATGGTGAGATTGCGGATGGCGACATTGCGTATGGGTGCTTCGGGAAGGCCGAGAAAGACGCCCGCAGCATGGGCGAGATTGCGTATTTCGACATCTTCCACGATAATTCCATCGATGAATGGCGTGCCCTTGTCGATCGGCGCCGGCTGCCGCGACTGTACCCGTTCGTCATGTCCATCAGCATCGCAATGATAGTGTGCATTGGCGGAAAGCGCGGTTTGCACGCCGTCCAGCAGCACCCGGCGCATGGCGATATTGCTGACGATGCCGCCCCGTCCGCGCCGCGTCTTGAGGCGCAGGCCGCGATCCGTGCCGACCATGTCGCAATCCTCCACAGACACGTCATGCACGCCGCCGGACATTTCCGAGCCGATCACCAGCCCGCCATGGCCGCGCTCCATCAGACAATGGCGCACACGAATGCCACGGGTTTCCGCGAGATGATCGTCCTCGCCATCCGGGCCGCGCTTTCCTGCCTTTACGGCGATGCAATCGTCTCCGACCGAAAAACGAACGCCCGATATCGTGACGTTGCGGCAGCTTTCAGGATTGAAACCATCGGTGTTCGGGCTGTCATGCGGCGCGTTGATGGTGAGGCCGGCAGCGATCAAGTCTTCGCAGCCCTGCGGATGGATTGTCCATGAGGCGGCGTTTTTTATCGTAAAGCCGAGAAGCTGGATCTTGCGGCAGGAAACGAGATGCAGGCCGCGCGGCCGCCGCGCGCCGTCGCGGGTTTCTTTTGGCCAGCTCCACCAGTCACCCCTGTCGCCCGAACCATCGAGAACGCCCCTGCCCTCAATGATGAGATTATCTGTCCCGATGGCTTGAACCGGCGCGGCGAAACAGGCATCCGGAAGGCCTTCCCAGCTTCCGAGCATATGGCCCGCATCATCGCGTGCCGGCAGGATCGGCCAGGCTTTACGGCTCGAAGGGGCGCGCAGCACGGCTCCCTCGGCAAGATGGAAGGTCATGTTGCTTTTGAGGCGGACAGGGAAGGACGTCCAGAGACCGGCCGCAAGCCGCAATGTGCCGCCATGCGGCACCGCAGCCACCGCCGTTTCCAGCGCCTCGGCATTGGCACGCGCGCCCTCTTCATCATCGAGCGCGACATCCGGCGCAAGGGAGAACGCCGCAGCCTCCACAAGCCCGGCGCAAGGGCTGGTTCTGAACTCCAGCGCTGCGAACCCCTCGGCCTCGAACAGATAGCCGGTATCCGGTAAGAGATCATGCAGCAGCGTCACCACGGTCGCAGTTTCGCCGCGCCGCTCGTCGCCTTCCGTCGACGACAAACGCCACTCCGTCCTCGCCGGAAGGAAATGGCGAGCGCCGGGTGCGGCGAGGCAAAGCGCTGCCGTTCGCGCTGAAGACGCGATGATAAGGGGTTCGTTCATGTTCATTTCCCGTCTTTCGTCCCTATCCGGCCAGGCCCTGGCGGACATGCCTCGCATGTTCCGGCAGCCGGTCAGTGAGCCCGCCGCCACGGACGCGGCGGCGGGAGATTGCCGTCAATCGAACTTCGCCAGAACATCATTGGTGGAATCGACGATCTGCTCGGCCGCCTCCTCCGCCGTCAGCTGGCCATAGGCATATTCTTCCAGCGTATCGATGAAGGCCGAGCGGATTTCCGGATGTTCGTTGAAGGGCGATACCACCGGCCCGGATGCGGCCATGACGATGGCATTGGCGGCGCGCACTTCCGGCTCGCCCTTGTCGCCCAGACGTGCAGCCGCAGCCTTGGAGGCGGGCAGGCCGCGTGAGGTGCCGAGTGCATCAATGCCTTCCGGTTCGTTCAGCAGGCAGTTCAGGATTTGCGCGGCCGCTTCCGGGTTCTTCGAATTTTTCGAGATCGAAAACACCATGGAGGGCTTACGATAGACGCCTTCGGTTACGGCATCGGCAAGCTTCAGCATCGGGAACGGTTTCAGAACCTGCCCTTCCTTGAGCGGATCGGCATATTTTGAATAGGTCGAATCCCATTCATAGGAGCCGGCAATGCGGCCTTCAGACCAGGACGGCTTTTCATAAAGATTGACATTGCCATCGGCCGCTTCCTCTTTCTGGGAGCGGATGGATCCGGTTTCGACCAGCTTGCCGACAAAGGAAATGCCCTCGGCCAGTTCCTCCGGCGTCCAAGCCACGCGGTTTGTCTTGGGATCGACCAGATCCTTGCCGGTTTTCTGCACAACGGCCAGCGTCACCAGAAGCTGGGCGGTCTCCTTCACGGCGTTGAAGGTATAATAGTCCTTACCGAGCTTTTCCTTGATGGTCTTCGTCGCCGCGAAGAACTCATCCCAGGTCTTCGGAATTTCGACACCCGCCTTTTCGAAGGTCGTGGCATTGAAGAAGAAGACGCGGCCGGTGGTGGAAACGGAAAGCCCCTGCAGCACGCCGTTCATCGACCCCGCCTCCAGATCGCTCTCGGCCCATTGGGAAAGATCGAGCGGCTTCAGCTGGCGCAGATCGGCAAAACCTTCGCCATTCTTGGAAAACAGCGGCAGCCACGGCCAGTTGACCTGAACGATATCAGCTTCCGTCTTGCCCGCCATCTGGGTGGTGAGTTTTTCGAGATAACCGTCGAAACCGGTGAACTCGCCCTTGATCGTGTGGCCGTATTTCTCGCCACAGGCGGCAATCGCTTTCTGGGTGGCGACATGGCGGCTCTCACCGCCCCACCATGACATGCGCAGTTCCGCGGCACCTGCCGCGGGTGCGGTCGCCATCGCCACATAAGCGGCACCGGCAAGCATCGCCATCATTCTGGTCATCATCTTCATTGTTCTTCTCCTCCTCGAAAAATCAGGCACGCCCGTCCGCTCCTCACAGCGAAACGTTGCGCCCATCGGCCTTGTCGAAAATATGCAGCTTCTCCGGGTCCGGCTTCAGGCGCAGAAGACCATCGCGGCCGAGCACCTCGAATTCCGCCGCGCCGACGACGCTGACGACCTTCTGGCCGCCGAGATCGGCGTGCAGATAGACCTCGTGGCCCATGAATTCCGCATTGGTGAGTTTCGCCTGCAGCGCCGGACCATCGGTCGCCTCCGCCAATGAAAAATGCTGCGGACGGATGCCGATGACGGCGTCCGTGGGTCTCGCCGATAGTCGCTGTTCCAGATGCGCGCCGATCGGCAGGCGCTGACCGGCGATCACGAATTCAGTACCCTCGATTGCCACATCCACGAGGTTCATTTCCGGCGTGCCTATGAAGCCGGCGACGAAGAGATTGGCGGGATGGTTGTAAAGCTCCTTCGGCGTCGCGACCTGCATGATGCGACCTGCCTGCATGACGCAGATGCGGTCACCCATGGTCATGGCCTCCGTCTGGTCATGGGTGACGTAGATAACAGTCGATGACAGGCCTTCCGCTTTCAACTGCCGGTGCAGATCGGTAATGCGAACCCGCATGGAAGCACGCAGCTTGGCGTCGAGATTGGACAGCGGCTCGTCAAACAAAAACACACCCGGTTTCTTGATGAGCGCACGGCCGAGCGCCACACGCTGCGCCTGCCCGCCGGAAAGCTGCTTCGGCAGACGGTCGAGCAGCGGCTCGATCTCCAGGATGCGCGCGACATTGTCGATGGCCTTCTCGATCTCCGGCTTGGCGACACCGGCGATCTTCAGGCCGAAGGCGAGATTGCCGCGCACCTTCATATGCGGATAAAGCGCATAGTTCTGGAACACCATGGCAATGGAGCGCTTGCCGGGCGGCAGGTCGTTGACGCGCTGATCGCCGATCAGGATTTCACCACCGGTGATTTCCTCCAGCCCCGCCACCATGCGCAGCGTCGTGGATTTGGCGCAGCCCGAAGGGCCGACGAACACCATGAACTCGCCATCCTCGACGTCGAGATTGATGCCGTGCACCGCCTTGAAGCTGCCGCCATAGACTTTTTCGAGATTTTTAAGTTGAACGCTTGCCATTTTCAGCCCTTGACCCCGCCAGACGAGATCCCTTCAATGAAATACCGTTGCGCCGCGAAGAACACGATCAGCGCAGGCGCGATCGTCAGCACCGACATCGCCAGGATGCGGTTCCATTCAAAGGCTTCGGTGGTGTCGATGGAGAGTTTGAGCGCCAGGCTCACCGGATATTTGTCGACCGAGGACAGGTAGATCAGCGGCCCGAGAAAGTCGTTCATCGTCCACATGAACTGGAACAGGCAGACCGAGATCAGCGCCGGCGCCAGCATCGGTACGACGATGTAGACCAGTGTCTGCAGGCTGTTGGCGCCGTCCACCCGGGCGGCCTCTTCCATGTCCGAGGGCAGCGAGCGCAGGAACTGTACCAGCATGAAGACAAAGAAGGCATCACCGGCGAAAGCCGAGGGCACCCAGAGCGGCAGGAAACTGTCCAGCCAGCCGAGATCCCGAAACAGGATATATTGCGGAATGCGGGTGACGACATTGGGCAGCAGCAGAATGGCGATGACCGAGCCGAACAGGATCTTCTTCAGCGGAAAATCGAAGCGGGCGAAGGCATAGGCCGCCATGGTGCAGGAAATCGCCGTGCCGATGACCTTCGGCAGGATGATCAGGAACGAGTTCCAGAAGAACCGGCCGAAGGTGTAGGGCGTCGAGGTTTCCCAGCCGCGGATATAGCCATCCAGCGTCGGGTTTTCCGGGATGAAACCGGCACCGGAGAAGATTTCCGAATTGGTCTTGAAGCTTGCGCCCACCAGCCAGATCAGCGGGTAGAGCATGACGAGTCCGACCGCGAAGAGAAGCACGTAGCGGACCGAGGTGGAAAGCAGCCTGAGCCGCGCCCGGCGGGCCGCCTGCATGTCGTTTAGGGTTGCGATATCGGTCATGGCATCAGTTCCGCTTGTCGCCGGCGTAATAGACCCACTTCTTCGAGGACCAGAAGGCCACGAGGGTCAGCACGGTGATGATGGTGAAGAGCACCCAGGCGATTGCAGAGGCATAGCCCATGTTGAACTTCTTGAAGGCCTCGTCGTAGATATAAAGAGGCAGGAGATAGGTGGACTTCAGCGGCCCGCCCTGGGTGATGATGTAAGGGCCGTTGAACTCCTGGAATGCCTGCACCATCTGCATGATGAGGTTGAAAAAGATCACCGGCGTCAGAAGCGGCAGGGTGATGAAGAAGAAGGTCCTCACCTTGCCGGCACCATCGATGGCGGCCGCTTCGTAAAGCGATTTGTCGATGGATTGCAGGGCCGCAAGGAAGATCACCATGGCCGAACCGAACTGCCAGCAGCGCAGCAGCGTGATGGTGAAAAGCGCATTGCCCGGATCTCCGAACCAGTCCACCGGCGACAGTCCCACGGCGGCAAGCGCCATATTGGCAAGGCCTTCGCTGGCGAAGATATAGCGCCACAGAACCGCAATCGCGATCGAGCCGCCGAGGATGGACGGCACGTAAAAGGCGGTGCGGAAAAAGTTGATGAATTGCAGCTTGTAATTGAGTATTGCCGCGATGAACAGCGCAAAGGCAAGCTTCAGCGGCACCGTCAGAAACACGTAGAACAGGGTGACGTTCAGGGATTTCATGAAGGTGCGGTCGCGGGTGAACAGCCGCTCGTAATTGGCAAGCCCTGCCCAGCTGGGATCGCTCATCAAGTCGTAACGGGTGAAACTGAGATAGAGCGAGCCAAGAAACGGAATGGCCGTGAAGACCAAAAGCCCGATGATGTAAGGCGTCAGATATCCCAGCCCCAGGAAGCGCTGAGATTTCATGATGCTCCTCCCCGCGTCCCGGCGGAACGCGACTGACAGAATACAATTTCGTACAAGTGATTCTCCCGGAACGGCCAGCGGCGGGCGCAATAAAGCGTATTTCCTCGCCGCGACCGATCTCCTCCCTCATTGATACGGCGCGTAAAAGCAATTTATGCGGTGACAAAACCAAATTTCAGCGCCAAGGTGAATTAACAAAGACGAGGAAAAAGATGGACGAAATCGAAGGTGGCATTCTGTCATCCGTTCCGCCTGCGGCGCTCAACCTCAACCTGACGCGCGCGACGATCAAAATGGAGCATTCGCGCACCTGGCAGATCGACAAATCCAATCCGGTGGACGATCTCATCATCTGCCTGGAGGGGCGCGGGCACTATCTCGTTGATGGCGAAGCAAGGGTACTGGAGCCCGGTGACGCCATGCTTATTTTCCGAGGGCAACGCTTTGTCGGGTGGAACGAGCAGGCAGTCACCTATCGCGGCGTGGCGCAGCATTTCACGCTCGATATTTACGGCCGCCACAACCTGATCGCGCAGATGGACCTGAAACCGAAACTGCGGCTAAGCCGCTGGTCGCTTCTGGAGCCGCTGGTGCGCCACTACCGGCAGAGCGCGCCTCCTTCCTCCGTCACTCTGGGTCAACATCATCTCTTCATGGTGCTTCTGATCGCCTTCATCGATGACGCGTTTCTGGGTTGGGTCGACCGCCCGAGTTTTCAGCCGGAGGGTACGGAAGGCCTCGACCTTGCGGTGATGAAGGCGATCACGATGATTTCCGCCAATCCGTTGGACCCCGACATTGCCGGGCGGGCCACCGATGCGGCGCCCTATAATCGCGATTATTTCCTGCGGGAATTCCAGAAGCGGGTGGGACGGACGCCGCGCAAATATCAGGAGTTCAAACGCATGGAACGCGCCATGCATTTTCTCGAGGCCGGACTTTCGGTCTCGGCAGCGGCGGCCGAGGTGGGTTATGGCGACCCCTATTATTTCTCGCGCATGTTCAAGCGGACATTGGGATTAAGCCCGCGTGACCATATGAACCGGATACGCCGCAGCCGGCACGGCAACCTGATGGCATTTGACGAGCATGAGCAGCAAAGGCTGCTTGCCGACGAAACGGAAAAGGCCCCGGCATAACGGGGCCTCCTCGTTTGAAAGCGCTGGAATTACCGGAACAGTGACGGCAACCACAGGGATAGTGACGGAATATAGGTGACAGCAAGCAGCACGGCGATGCTGGCGCCGAAGAACGGCCAGATCGTCCGCATCGCCTCCCGTATCGATATGCCGCCAACCGCGCAGCCGACGAAGAGCACCGTTCCGACCGGCGGCGTATTGAGACCGATGCCGGCGTTCAGGATCATCACCACGCCGAAATGCACGGGGTCGATGCCGAAGGCCTTTACGACAGGCAGAAGCACCGGCGTGGAAATGATGACCATCGGCGCCATGTCCATGAAGGTGCCGAGCAGCAGCAGGATGATGTTGATGACAAGCAGCACGATGATCGGGTTGTCCGAAATCGCGCTGATTGCGGCAATCATCAACGTCTGCACCTGCAGAAAGGCCATCAGCCAGCCGAAGGACGCCGCCGTGCCGATGACCAGCAGCACCATGGCCGTGGTGCGGACAGCACCCATCACCGCTTCCACGAAGCCGTCCCAGTTGAGTTCGCGATAGACCAGCATGGCGACGAGGAAGGCATAGAGCACGGCGATGCAGGAACTCTCCGTCGCGGTGAAGATGCCCGAACGCACGCCGCCGAAGATGATGCCTATCAGCAGGATGCCGGGGAAAGACGCCAGCAGATAATACATCAGCTTCGAGAAACCGGGGAAAGGCTCGGACGGATAGCCCTTGCGCCGGGCGACGATATAGGCCGTCACCATCAGCGCTGCTGCAAGCAACAGGCCCGGAATGATACCGGCGGTGAAGAGATCGGCCACAGAGACATTGCCCCCCGCCGCGATGGAATAGAGGATCATGTTGTGCGAGGGCGGGATCATCAGTGCGATGATGGCGGCATTGACCGTGACATTGACGGCATAGTCCCTGTCATAGCCGCGCTTGGCCATTTGCGGGATCATCAGCCCGCCCACGGCGGAAGCATCGGCGACGGCCGAGCCGGAAATGCCGCCGAACAGCGTCGAGGCCACAATATTGACCTGTCCGAGGCCGCCGCGCAGATGCCCGACAAGACCGGCGGCAAACCGGATGAGGCGGTGGGCGATGCCGCCGCGCACCATCAGGTCGCCGGCGAAGATGAAGAACGGTATTGCCATCATCGCGAAGACATTCATGCCGGAATTCATCTGCTGGAACACCACGATGGGCGGCAGGCCGAGATAAAGAACCGTGGCGAAGGAAGCGATGCCGAGGCAGAATGCGATCGGCGTGCCGATCAGCATCAAAAGGGTGAAGACACCGAAGAGAATGGTGTAAGCCATTTATGCGGCCTCCTGCACGATCACGTCAGCCGCGATGTCCTCGCCGATGGCAAGATCGACAAAACGTTCGGCGGAAAACAGCGCGATGAGGAAACCGCCGCCGATCAGCGGGAAGAAATCCGTTCCGCCCGGCCAGCCCAGAACGGGGATCGTAGCCGTCCAGGTGCCCATGGAAAGCGACGTGCCGTACCAGGCCATGCCGACGCCGAAGAAGAAGATGAGCGCAAGGCTTGTCAGGTCCATGCCCTTCTGCACGCGCGGCGGCATCATGTAGCGCAGAATATCGAGCCCCAGATGCACGCTCTCGCGCACGCCGACGGCGGCGCCAAGCATGATGAACCACGACATGAGATGCAGCGACAGCGGCTCAGACCAGCTGGGTGAATCGTTGAGAATGTACCGCGCAAAGACCTGCCAGCCGACGATAAGCGTCATGGCGATCATGCCGATACCGGCAATATAAAGCGACGCGTGGCTGAGCGCGCCGAGAAAAGGGCGGATGGCCCGCATGAAGTGTCGCATTGTCTGTTCCTCCCGCATCAACGGCGACAAAAGAAAACCGGCCCTGTTTCCAAGGCCGGTTTCCCACGCGTTACTTGACCGCTTTCACCCGTTCCAGAAGGTCCTTCATCTTCGGATCGGTGACGAACTTGTCGTAGACCGGACCCATCGCGGCGGCGAATTCCTCCTTGTTGACCTTGATGACATTGACCCCGCCGGCCCGGACCTTTTCTTCCGATGCCTTTTCGCGGGCGCTCCACAGTTCGCGCATCTTGCCGACCGAATCCTTGGCCGCCTGGCGCAGCAGCTTCTGGTCTTCCGGGGAGAGCTTGTCCCAGGAGATCTTCGAAATGACGAGGATTTCCGGGTTCAGAGAATGTTCGGTCAGAGAATAGTTCTTTGCCACCTCATAATGACGGGCGGATTCGTAGGATGGCCAGTTGTTTTCGGCACCGTCGACGACACCGGTTTCAAGTGAGGAATAGACCTCGCCCATCGGCATCGGCGTCGGGTTGGCGCCGAAGGCCTGCATCATCGAAATCCACAGGTCCGACTGCTGGACACGGATTTTGAGCCCCTTCAGATCCGCCAGCTTTTCGATGGGCTTTTTGGTGGTGTAGAAGGATCGGGCGCCGGAATCGTAAAAGGCGAGACCGACGAGACCGTGCGGTTCGAAAGCAGCCAGAACCTCATCACCAATCGGACCGTCGACCGTATTGTGCATGTGCTCCGTCGAGCGGAACAGGAAAGGCAGACCAAGAACGGTGGTTTCCTTGACCAGATTGTTGAAAGGCGCGGCATTGACGCGGTTCATGTCGATGACGCCGAAGCGGGTCTGCTCGATGGTGTCCTTTTCACCGCCAAGAACGGAATTGTTCATGACCTGTATCTTGATACGGCCATTGGTCCGCTCGGCCAGAAGCTCGCCCATATATTTCACGGCTTCGACCGTGGGATAACCGTCCGGATGAATATCGGCCGAACGCAGGGTGATTTCCTGCGCCATGGCGGAAACGCCTGACAGCGCGATCCCCATCGCGACGCACATCATGCTTGCAATCTTTTTCATGCTTTCCTCCTCCATTGTTGAAACGGCCCAGCCCCTCCAAGGCTTGTCGGGCCGATTTTTCACGCCCATCCGGGCCGGCATGCAAAGACCTTTCATGTGAAAAGGATGATGGGGCCTCCCTTCCCCAACCATCCCGGATCAAATTAGGCCGCCTTGACCGGCGACAGCTTGAACAGCTCTTCGGGGTTTTCGACCAGCGCCCGACGGCGCGCCGCCTCATCCGGCAGCCAGCCGAGCGTCAGTTCTGCAAGACGGGCATCATCAGGATAGGCGGCCGTCTCGCATACAGAATTATGGGGCCAGTTGGTGCCCCACACGATACGTTCAGGCGCATGGGCGGCTATCACCCGCGAAAAGGCGGCGACATCCTCGTAGGGCCAGCTTTCGCGGGAGCTTTCATAAACGCCGGCGAATTTGAACCACAGATTGCCGCCGTCGATGAGTTTCAGAAGCGCCGCCATTTCCGGCCCATCGGTTTTGATGCCCTTGAAGAACTTGCCGTGATGATCGAACACCCAGCGCGAGCGGATTTTCTGAAGACGCGGCAGATGGTCGAGAAGACCGTTTCCGTCGAACTGCACCGCCACCATCCAGTCGGCCGCATGCGCCCGCTCGTCCACCGCTTCCAGTTCGGAAAGGTTCACAGCGCCACCCGGCAAATCCATGATACGCGCGCCGACCGCACCCGCGGCGGCAAGCTTCTCCATGTCCTTTTCGCTCGTGGTGGCATCGATGATGACGACCGCGCGCGCCGCCTCGCCCATCTCGGCAACACAGGTCAGCGTATTGTCATTGTCTCGCTGATGGGCATTGCCCTGCGTGATGATGACCCGGTCTATGCCGAGCCATTGCATGAGGCGACGATAATCCTCCGGTCCCGGCAGGGCGCCCGGCGGAAGGCCGGGGCCACCCGGCAAGGCGGGATATCCGGGCAGATACATGTGCATCTGCGTATCGACCGCGCCTTTCGGGAAAGCGGGTCTCGGCGCGGTGCCGCTCAGCTTTCTGACGAGTTCACTCATGGGTCTGGCATCCTGAATTCAACGAGTGCATCCCGGTTGATCTCGATGCCGAGACCGGGACCATCGGGAATGGCGACGATACCGTTCACCGCTTCGAGAGGTTCACTGAGAACCGCCTGACGGAACGGATTATGGGTGCGGTCAAATTCCATGATCGGTTCGATGGGATTGACCCGCACCGGATCAGGCGTCATCGCCGCCATGAATTGCAGCGCGGCGGCGATCTGTACGCCGGTGCCCCAGACATGCGGCACGATGCGCACGCCGTGCAGCGTGGCAAGCGTGGCAATCTTCTGCGTTTCTGAAAAACCGCCGCATCCGCAGAGATCGGGCTGGAGAATATCCACGGCACCGGCGGAAAGCGCCTGCCACATGCCGTGACGCCCGTGCCAGGTCTCGCCGCCCGCAACCGGGATCGGCTGCCCTGCCCGTACACGCTGATAGGCATCGAGCTGTTCGGGAACCACCGGCTCCTCAAACCAGTCGATGCCATAGTCGGCGGCGCGGTTGCCAAGCGTGACGGCTTCGGTGACCGTATAACCGTGATTGGCATCGATCATCAGCCGCATGTCAGGCCCGATCGCCTCTCGAACCGCGGCTATGACCCTGAGGTCCTCCTCGATGCCGAAGCCGATCTTGATCTTGCAGGCGTGGAAGCCGTCAGCGCGGCGCTCCGCCATTTCGGACGCATTGTCTGAAACGCGGTCGACACCATCACGCTTGAAGCTGCCAGTGGCATAGGCGCGCACGCTCTCGCGCCAGCGCCCGCCGAGCAGCATCGAGATGGAAGCACCGTAATGCTTGCCCTTGATGTCCCACAACGCGATATCGATGCCGGACAGGGCCGTAAGACTGAGGCCGCGCTGGCCCTGATCGCGCAGGGCATTATAAAGCACGGCCCAGATCTTTTCGGTCTGGCGAGGGTCCTGGCCGATGAGCCAGCCGGAATAGGCCTGGACCACGGCGGCGTTCGGCCGCGCCGGGCCGAGGCATTCGCCCCAGCCGACGGTCCCGTCGTCGCATTCGATTTCCACCAGAACATGGGCCCGCCGGTCGAAACGCATGGAGGCGCTTTCGAACGGCGTGTCCAGCCGGTGTTCAAGCAGATGCGTGCGCACTGCCGTGATTTTCATGGCTCCCCTCCCGTTATGCCGTGATCAGGCTTTGCGCTTGTGCGTGCCGATCAGGGCTTCGAGCATGCCGATTTCCTCATTCGTCAGGTCCTTCAGCGGCGCACGCACCGGACCGGCATCGAAGCCCTGCAGGCGGACGCCGGCCTTGATGGCGGAGACGGCATAACCCTTGGCGCGGTTGCGGATCGCCATGAATGGATAGAAGAAATCGACAAGAATGCGCTCGCAGGTGGCACGCTCGCCGGCGCGCAGCGCTGCGTAGAACTCGTTGGCAAGGCCGGGCACGAAGTTGAATACGGCCGAGGAATAGGTCGTGAAACCGGCACCGAGATAGGCTTCGGCGAACAGTTCCGCGGTTGGCATTCCGCCGAGATACATCAGGCGGTCCCCCATCTTGGCGGTGATCTGGCGAACGAGGCCGATATCGCCGGTGCCGTCCTTGAAGCCGACAAGGTTCGGGCACTCGTCGCACAGCCGCGCCAGCGTATCGGCCTGAAGAACCGAGTTGTCACGGTTATAGACCATGACACCGATGCCGACCGACTGACACACCTTCTTGATATGGGCGTAAAGCCCTTCCTGCGGCGCATCGATGAGGTAATGCGGCAGAAGCAGGATGCCATCGGCGCCGACCTTTTCGACAGAGCGGGCGATATCAACCGCAATTTCAGTGCCGTAACCGCAGCCGGAAACGATGGCGGTTTCGCCGGCGACTTCCTTGGCGGCGGAAACGATCGTCGGAATCTCATCCGGCTTCAGCGAAAAGAACTCGCCGGTGCCGCCTGCGGCAAACAGCACCGGCGCCTTGTAACCGGCAAGCCATTCGACATGGGCCCTGTAGCTGTCGGCAGCGAAACGGCCCTCGGAATCGAAATGGGTGACCGGGAAAGACAGAAGGCCGGAGCCGAGAGCCGTTTTGATTTGTTCAGGGTTCATGATTGGTATTCCTTTGAAGTTCAATGACTGAAAGTCACCTAAACGACTTGCCGTATATTTGTCAACAATTCATCATACAAGTTATATGATGAATTTTACAAGCGGGCGCGGCTCAGCGCGCCAGCCAGCCGCCATCGACATTGAGAATGGCGCCATGCACATAATCCGCCGCCGGCGAAGCAAGGAAAACCGCCGCCCCGGCTATATCGTCTGAATGACCCCAGCGGCCAGCCGGAATGCGCTCGAGAATGGCCCTGTTGCGGACCGCATCCGCGCGCAGCGCCTCTGTATTGTTGGTTTCGATGTAACCCGGCGCAATCGCATTCACATTGATGCCCTTCGCCGCCCACTCATTTGCCAGAAGCTTGGTGAGACCGGCGACGCCATGTTTTGCAGCCGTATAGGACGGCACACGAATGCCCCCCTGGAACGACAGGAGCGAGGCGATATTGACGACCTTGCCGGGGCGGCCGTTCGCCAGCAGCTCCTTTGCAAAGGCCTGCGTGGTGAAAAACAGCGCCTTGAGGTTGACGTCCATCACCTCGTCCCAGTCCAGCTCGGAAAATTCAACGGAATCGGCACGGCGGATGATGCCGGCATTGTTGACGAGAATGTCGAAACCGGCACCGGCAAAACTGTCTTTTGCCGCCAGCGGATCGGCAAAGTCGATAGACAATGCGCTGGCCTTGCCGCCGTCCCTCGCGATGATGGCAAGCGTTTCATCCGGCGCACGACGGGCGGCGCAGACGACGTCCGCACCGGCAGCGGCGAGACCCACCGCAATCGCCTGGCCGAGCCCCGTATTCGCGCCGGTGACGAGCGCCTTGCGCCCCTGAAGCGAAAAGGGGTTCCTCATTTCAGGTCTCCCGGCTGAATGAAGTCCATGTCGGTATAGTCGACATTGTCGCCGGCCATGGCCCAGATGAAGGTGTAGGAGCCGATGCCCGCACCGGAATGAATGGACCAGGGCGGGGAAATCGCGCCTTCTTCATTTGAAATGAACAGGTGGCGGGTCTCCTGCGGCTCGCCCATCAGGTGCAGCACGCGCGACTTTTCATCCATGCCGAAATAGAGATAGGCCTCCATGCGGCGATCATGAATATGCGAGGGAATGGTGTTCCAGACCGAGCCGTCCTCCAGTGTCGTATATCCCAGCACCAGCTGGCAGCTTTCCATGACCAGCGGATGGATGAACTGGTTGATGGTGCGCTTGTTGGAGGTTTCGGTTGCACCAAGCTTGACCTCCTTGCTGTTCGCCAGCGTCACCAGCTTCGCCGGCAGGCTGCGATGCGCCGGGCACGAGGTGATGTAGAATCGCCCGGCGCCGTCGAAGGTCACCGCGCCGCTGCCGGCACCGAGATAAAGCACGTCACCGCGGTTCAGCGTGTAGGTTTCGCCGCCGGCGCTGACCGTGCCCGCCTCACCGATGTTGACGATGCCCATTTCACGCCGATCGAGGAAGGAAGGCGTCCTGGTTTCCTCCACCTTGTCGAGCGTCAGCGGCTTTCCGTCAGGCACGGCGCCGCCCATCACGAAGCGGTCGTAATGGGTGTAGATCAGCTTGATTTCACCGGAACGGAACATGTCGCTGGCGAGGAAATGCCGGCGGAGACCTTCGGTATCCAGCGTTTTTGCATATTCCGGGTTCACGGCCTGCCTTGTTTCGACGGTCAGCATCAAACTCATCCTTCATGATTGTTGCATATGGCACATAATATATGTTATCCGCTTTTTGTACGATCTGTATGACAAGGTCAAGAGGCGCTGCCATATCTGACTGCGTCGATGACGTATAATGCTGATGGAGAATTGCGATGAAACGGCTTCTTGTTACCGGTGCGGCAGGTCAGCTCGGCCGCGTCATGCGCGAACGCCTCGCACCGGTGGCCGAGATATTGCGCCTCGCCGATCTTGCTCCGCTAGACCCGGCAGGCCCGAACGAGGAATGCGTGCAGTGCGACCTGGCGGACGCAAATGCCGTGGATGCCATGGTCGCCGGTTGCGACGGGATTATCCACCTTGGCGGCATATCGGTGGAAAAGCCGTTCGAACAAATCGTTCAAGGCAACATCATCGGGCTTTATAATCTCTATGAAGCCGCCCACGCCCATGGACAGCCGCGGATCGTTTTTGCCAGTTCCAACCACACGATCGGTTATTATCCCCAGACGGAGCGTCTTGGCCCCGACGCCCCCTTCCGACCGGACGGGCTTTACGGCGTCTCCAAGTGTTTTGGCGAAAACCTGGCACGCATGTATTTCGAGAAGTTCGGGCAGGAGACGGCGCTTGTGCGCATCGGCTCCTGCACCCCGGAACCCACCAATTATCGCATGTTGTCCACCTGGTTCTCGCACGACGATTTCGTATCGCTGATCGAAGCGGTATTTCGCGCACCGATCCTCGGCTGCCCCGTTGTATGGGGCGCGTCTGCCAATGACGCCGGCTGGTGGGACAATTCGCATCTCGGTTTTCTCGGATGGAAACCCAAAGACAATGCGGAGGCCTTCCGGCGGCACATTGCCGAGACAACGCCGAAACCCGACCCCGGCGATGCCATGGTGCGGTTTCAGGGCGGTGTTTTCGTCGACAACCCGATCTTCAAGGCGACGTGAAATGCGGCAGGGAACGTTCCCGGCAGGCGGTGGGATTGCAAGCCGGGCCGCGAATAACGTATCGAGGAACGGTAGACGCAACCGATATTTTTAGAACGGCGACGAAGATGACAAGAACGACGACCTCCGAACCGGCAGCGCCACAGGCCAAAACGCTTGTGGTGAAGGTTTCGGAGGAACTCCGCAGCCAGATCGCCAAGGGCCGTTACAAGACTGGCGACCGCCTGCCATCGGAAGCGCAGATGACACAGGAATTCGGCGTGAGCCGAACCGTTGTGCGCGAGGCGATTGCTTCCCTGCGCTCAGACGGTCTCGTCGAACCGCGTCAGGGCGCCGGTGTCTTCGTACTGGAGCCCGCCCCGGTCGAACGGCGGCCTTTCCATAATGTCGATCTGGCCCGCGTCTCCTCGCTGATCGAAATGCTGGAACTGCGCACTGCGGTGGAAGGCGATGCCGCGGGCCTTGCTGCGATCCGCCGTTCGCCGGCGCAGGAAGAAAAGATCATCGAGGCCTTCGACGCCTTCCGCGCCAGTGCCGCCAAGGGCAGCCCGACGGCCGAGGCCGATTTCGCCTTCCATCTGGCCGTTGCCGAAGCGACCAACAATCCCCGCTTCAGCGAGTTTCTGCAGGTGCTTGGCCCGACCGTCATTCCCCGCCGCGCCGTGGCCGAAAACGGCTCCGAGACCGTGCTTTCGCCCGCTGATCTCAGCCGTCTGGTGGGAGAGCACGAGGCGATACTGATCGCGATACAGGACGGCGACGAGGAGGCGGCGCGAAGCGCCATGCGCAACCACCTGAAAAGCAGCCAGATGCGATACCGCGCGATGTTGCGCGCACCGCGCTGAGATTGCCGCCTGAACCGCATTGACTGAGGAGAAAGATATGCAGCAGCTTCCGACCTTCCCCACTGTTTCGCCCGACGATGGCGTAGAACGCACCGTGCTTTCCGAAGCGCCTGAACTGATGGTGGTATCGTTCCGTTTCAAGACCGGCGCGGAAGGCAAGCTGCACAGCCATCCGCATGTACAATCGACCTATGTCGCCAGCGGCTGCTTCCGCTTTTACCGTGATGGCGAGGCCTACGACCTCAAGAAGGGCGATAGCCTCGTCATTCCCGGCCATATCGAGCATGGCTGCCTGTGTCTGGAAGAGGGCGAACTGATCGACTGCTTCACGCCGCGCCGCGACGATTTCCTCTGATCCGGCGATCAGTCCGCAGATAAATCCCGTAGGGTGCGTGGCAGGCTGTTCATGCACTCTGCGCCAGATGCGGTGACGAGGAACTGGTCCTCGATCATCAACGCACCCACGCCTTCCCCATAAAACGGCGCTTCGAGCGCAACGACCATGCCGGGAAGGATGACTTCCGGATTGTCGTGGGAAAAGAACGGCCATTCCTCGATACCCACGCTGCCACCAACGGAGTGGCCGAAGTGGCCGCGATAATATTCACCGAAGCCGTCCTTGCGCATCGAGGCCAGCATGGCGGCGTGCACTGCACCGAATGTATTGCCCGGGCGGAGCGCGTCCAGTCCGCGGGCGAAGGCCGCTTCCAGAGCCTTGAAGATATCGCCCGCCAAAGGCGAAACCGGCCCCCATGAAAAAGTCCGCGCGCCATCCGAAGAATAACCGTCCACCAGCGTGCCCACATCGGCCTTGATCAGCGCACCCGGCGCGACCGCTGCCGTCATATCCGACAAAGCCGGGCCGACCGAAATGAAGTCCCAATGCCCGCTCAACGAAAAACCGGATTTCGCGGCATATGCCTGCGCGCCGGATTTCCAGGCGGCGGAGAGTTGACCAAGGGCCGCCCCCGGTCGGACGGCGGCTGCCATCTCGACCAGCCCCGCCTCGGCTGCGGCTGACGCCTGCCTGAGAAGTTTGATCTCGCGTTGGGATTTCACCGCCCTCAGACGTTTCAGCACCGTCGAACCATCAACCCAGTTCACCTCGGGCAGCGCCTGACGCAGGGCGAAAAAATCGGCGGCGGGCATGAATTCAAGGTCGGCACCGATGCGCGCCGCGGACAGTCCGCGCTCCCGCAGCAGATCGGAGAGCAGGCCGAAGCAGGCGGTACGATCAAATGTCTCTGGCCGCGCCCCGCCAGAATTGTTGCGGCGATAGTCATCATCCACCTGCGCAATGGTTTCCACACCCGAAAGATCGACCAAATCGATCCAGATGCGATGGCAGCGCAGATCGATATCAGGTGCCGCCCTCCTGATGATCGGCGCGGCATGATCACTGACGACGGCGGCCAGCCCTGCCCCGGCATCGGCAGGCACCAGCGCAATTGCGGAACCCGCTTTGCCCCACATGGTCGCAACACCGGCAGGCGCACCAACCGCATAACGAAAGGCCTCAGGCTGGAACAGTACCAGCGCATCAATCTCCGCCTCCCGCATCAGCTGATGGGCGCGGCCTCGGTCGATATCGCTCATGGGAACTCCGGTGATTGTTTGGCGGCAGGTTTGTGAACCTACGCTTTAGCAGTCACCGGGAGAGGAAAGAAGGTGGAAGATGATGTCTCAACCCCGAGATTCGTCAGTGGGAGCGAGCGGATGCCCCTTGTTTCTTCTCCCCGCCGTCGAGAAGTCCGCGGCAGCGGGATGAGGGGGCAATGGTAGAGATATCCGGAGAGCTGGCCCCCCTCATCCGACCCTTCAGGCCACCTTCTCCCCGGCGGGGAGAAGAAATATGCCGCAACAGCTTGCCCTATCCGAAAGAGGCGGCAGATAAATCCGCAGCCTCCATCCACTCTTACGCCTCCAGCCACTTCACCTGCTCGTCCGTCAGCGCAATATCCAGCGCCGAAAGACTATCCTCCAGCTCCGCAATCGTGCGCGGCCCGATCAGCGGGATGACCGGGAAAGGCTGGGCGATGACATAAGCGAGAGCGATATGGATTGGGTGGCGCCCGAGTTTCTGCGCAAGCTCGATCGCCCGATCGCGACGGACGAAATTGCGGTCGGAATACCAGACGCGGACGATTTCCTCATCGTCATGCTTGTCCCGCCCTGCCCGCTCGGTGAAGAAACCGCGCCCCTGGCTGGACCAGGCGAAATTGGGGATTTGTCGGGATTTGAGCCATTCTTTCCATTCGTCATCCGATGCCGCCACGCAGCCTGCCCAGATGGGATCGAGCATTTCGGCAAGCGAGAAATTGTTGGAAAGCGCGCCGGGGGCCTGTTTGCCGTTCTTCTGCGCGTAAGCCGCGGCCTCATCCATGCGTTCGCGCGTCCAATTCGAGCCACCGAAAATGCCGCGAATGCGCCCGCGCCGAACCTCGGCATCCATGGCATCAACGAACTCGCCCACCGGGATGTCGAGATTATCGCGATGCATGAAATAAACATCGACGTAATCCGTCTTCAGACGCTCCAGCGACTGATCTAGCTGTTTGGCGATCATATCGGGATAGCAGAGCGGCGAATGCGCACCCTTGCCGATCAGCACGATCTCTTCGCGCGGCACGTTGCGGCTGGTGTGCCAGTCGCCGAAAATCGCCTCCGTTTTGCCGCCGCCATAGACATAGGCCGTATCGAAGAGATTGCCGCCGGTCTCGTAAAACGCATCGAGCGTCAGGGATGCGGAGGCGAAATTGGGGAAAAACTCGAAGCCGAGCGCGACTACCGAAGCGGGCTTGGCAAGGCCCGGTATCTGCCGCTTCGGGACCGTATTTCCGGATACAACCTTACCACCGGCTATATTGGCGATGCGCGACGTCGCCTTTTCGACGCTGTATTCCAGCCCGACGGAAGCCCGCCACTGGTCCATGACGCGCAGGTTGCCGAGGCTGTCCGCCCAGGCCATGCCGGGTGCATCGAATTCCTTTTTACCCTGGCGAATTGCTTCGCCCGCCGCATCGACCTCGAAGGAATAAAGCCAGCGATCCTCCGGCAGCTCGATGGTTTCGACCTTGTCGCCCCTGATGATATCGATCCGCCCGGTGCCGCCCTTGTGGCCGGCGGCAAACCAGAAATCCCTGACCTCGATCCGGCCGTCCGAACCGATGATGCGCAGCACATTGTCCTGCGCCGCCATGATCGAGCACGAGACTTCGGCGACGATGCCGTTTGGGAATTTCAGCACGGCCGAGGCCCATTCATCAACGCCCGACTGGCCGAGAAGGGCAGCACCTGCCACTTTTTCGGGCTCCGCAAAAGGCTTTCCATCCACTGCGCCTGCGATCATCCGCACCATGGAAACCGGATAACCGCCGACATCGAGAATGCCGCCGCCGGCGGTTTCATTGGCGAACAGCCGGTGATCGGCCCGGAACGAGCCCATGTTGAAACCGAAGCTGGAGCGGATGATGCGGATATCGCCCACCGCGCGGGCTTTCACCAGTTCCAGCAATTTCGCCGTCTGCGGATGCAGGCGATACATATAGGCTTCACCGGCAAAAACGCCGGCCTTTTTCGCCTCATGGAAAATGGCGTCGGCGTCATAAGCGGAAATCGCGATCGGCTTTTCCACCAGCACGTTTTTGCCCGCCCGGATTGCCTTGATTGCCCACTCGGCATGGCCCGTATGGGGCGTGGCGATATAGACCGCGTCGATATCGGGATCGGCAAGCAGCGCATCGTAACCCTTCACAATGCGCGCGCCGGCAAAAGCTTCGGCAAGGCCGGGCTTGTCCGGATTGCGCGTGGCGATGGCCTCAAGCCTGCCGGTGCGGGAATGGGCGATACCGTCAGCAAAGGTTCTGGCGATGGTGCCCGGGCCGATGATGCCCCAGCGGATCGGTTGTTCGGTGGTCATGAAATCCTCGTCTTTCGTATCGGTCTTGGGTGCTTGGGAAAGGGTTCAGCGCAGGCGTTCGCCCTTGCTGTCGAAAAGGAAAGCCCGGCGGGCGGAAAGGCCGACCGTCAGCCGGTCGCGATTGCCGACATCACGCGATTCCGGCCGCTCGATGATGAGCTGCTCGCCGCCTTCGGTTCGGGCATAGACATAGCTGGTATTGCCGAGATGCTCGGCGACATCGACATGCACGGTGAGATCGGCATCGCCCCCGCCCGCATCGGCAAAATGCTCCGGCCGGATGCCGAGCGAGACCCTGGCGCCCTCGTTGACGCGCTCTTTAATCGGCAAAGTCAGCCGCACCGCAGGATCGCTGTCGAGGGCGAGCGTGACGCTGTCGGCGCCGCCGCCGATGACAGTGGCGTCGAGAAAGTTCATCTTCGGCGAGCCGACAAAGCCGGCGACAAAGCGGTTGGCGGGATCATCGTAAAGATCGAGCGGCGCACCCACCTGTTCGATATTGCCCGCCCGCAGGACCACGATCTTGTCGGCCAGCGTCATCGCCTCGGTCTGGTCATGCGTCACATAGATCATCGTGGTGCCGAGTTGCTTGTGCAGGCGCGAAATTTCGACGCGCATCTGCACCCGCAGTTCCGCATCGAGGTTGGACAGAGGCTCGTCGAACAGGAAGACCTGCGGCTCGCGCACAATGGCTCGGCCGATGGCCACACGCTGCCGCTGGCCGCCGGAAAGCTGTTTCGGCCGGCGATCCATCAGTTCATTGATCTGCAGGATTTCGGCGGCGCGGTTGACCCGCTTTTCCGTATCGGCCTTTGGGTTGCCGTTCATTCTGAGGCCGAAGGAGAGGTTTTCGGCCACCGTCATATGCGGATAAAGTGCATAGGACTGGAACACCATGGCAATGCCACGATCGGCCGGATCAGCATCACTGACCGTATTGCCGCCAATCACGATATCGCCACCGGAAATATCCTCCAGCCCGGCGATCATTCTGAGAAGCGTGGATTTTCCGCAGCCGGACGGGCCGACAAAAACGACGAATTCCCCGTCTTTCACCTCAAGATTGGCGCCATGGATCACCTCCAGCGCACCGTATCGCTTGACCACGTTTTTGAGCGAAAGTTCCGCCATGCGGCCTCCCCTTACTTGACTGCCCCGGCTGAAATGCCGGCGATGAAGTGACGCTGCAGGACCACGAAAACCACGAGAATGGGTGCGGTCAGCAGCACCGCGCCGGCCATGATGCCGCCCCATGACACCTTGGTGAGCCCGATAAGGGTGCCAAGTGCCACGGGTGCGGTCATCATTCCTGGGCGGGAATTGATGAGAAGCGGCCAGAGGTAGTTGTTCCACGAGGCCAGGAAGAGAATGATGGAGAGTGCCGCCATTGTGGGACGCGCCAAGGGCAAAGCAATGCGCAGAAAAATCTGCCATTCCTTGACGCCTTCCACCCGCGCGGCATCGAAAAGCTCCGTCGGCATCATCGAGAAGGATTGCCGCATGAACAGCACGCCGAGCGAGTTGAAGAGCGGCGGCACGATCAGCGCCACCCAGGTATTGGCGAGCTTGAATTCCCGCGCCACCATGATGAATTGCGGAATGACGACGACTGCAAACGGCAGGGTGATGGTGCCGAGAATGATGGCGATCACCACCCTGCGCCCGGCGAAACGATACCGCGCCAGCGCCCAGCCCGCCATTGAGGTCAGCATGACAGAAAGCACCGTATAGATGACGGCAACGGTTATCGAGATGAACATGGCCCGCAGGAAATCAGTATCAGCCTGCAGGTTGTTGAAATTCTCGACGAAGTTTGTGGAGGGTGCCAGAATAATATCCGGGCTGAAGATACCGTAATCCGGCATGGTCGAGAATACGAACATCATCCACAGCGGAAACAGCCAGATGACGGCAAGCGGCGTAAGCACCGCGTGCAGCGCGATCTTCTGCCAGAAAAGCGATCTCGATTTCGATCTCATTTCGGCTCCCTCCCGACCCAGAGATTGAGGAGTGAAATGGCGATGGCGAGCGCCGCCATGGTGTAGGCAATGGCAGAGGCATAACCGAAATTAAGCGAAGTGAAGCCCTGGCGATAAAGGAACAGCCCCAGCGTCTCCGTGCCGCCGCCCGGCCCGCCCCTGTTGGTAATGAGGAAGGGTTCGGCAAACAGCTGCATGGTGCCGATGACCGACAGGACAACGCAGAACAGGATGATGGGTTTAAGCAACGGCAGGGTGATGTAAAAGAACTGCTGGCGCTTGCTCACCTTGTCCAGCGTCGCGGCCTCATAGACATCGCCGGGGATCGATTGCAGACCGGCGAGAATGATGATGGCGTTATACCCCGCCCAGCGCCAGGTCACCGCGATGATGACCAGCGCCATGGCCGCATTGGCATTGTCGAACCACGAGATGGGCGCAAGGCCGACTGACGTGATGAGCTTGTTGATGATGCCAAAATCGGCGCTGAACATCAGCCGGAACACCGCCGCATAGGCCACCTCGCCGACAACGACAGGCGCGAAGAAGGCAAAACGATAGAGCGGCCGCGCTTTCAGCAGCGGCGAATTCAGGAGCACCGCCATGACGGTGGCGAGCGCGATCATGACCGGCACCTGAATGACCAGAATGATCAGCGTATTGTAGAGCGCGTTATAAAATGCCGGATCGGAGACGAGCCGCCCCCAGTTCATGGACGGTGCAAACCGCCACGGGTTAATGCGGGTATTCTGGAACGACAGCATGAACGAGCTGATGATCGGCCAGACCCAGAAGGTGGCGAAAATCAGGAGATAGGGCGCAAGGAACGCATAAGCGATCCTGTTCCTAGACGGCATGACGACCTCCAGATGCCGGACAAGGGCCGGATAAATGGAAAAGCTTGAAGGCCTGCCCGATTTCGAGGGCGAGACCATTGCAAGGCGGTGCGGCCTATTTCTTCTCCCCAAGGGGGAGAAGGTGGCCCGAAGGGTCGGATGAGGGGGTTAGCTCGCGATCTATCACCAACGTTGCCCCCTCATCCCGCTGCCGCGGACTTCTCCCCATCGGGGAGAAGAAGCCCGTGGCACCCGCTCGGTCCGGGCCGCCGGCTTACTGCGCGACAGGCAGCCCCGTGGCCGTTTCGATCTGCTTTGCCGCATCATCGAGCGCAGCCTTCGCATCGGGATAGCCACCTGCGAAATATTTCGTCTGCGTCGCCTTGTAGATCGCATCCGCATCGGACTGGAATGCCGTGCCGCGGCTTGGAACGATCTTCGGCAGCGTGGCGAGAATATCGGTCCAGACCGCCTGCCCGCCCCAATAGGGGTGCTTCTCCTTCACGAAGGGATCGTCGATGGCTGATAGCAGCGAGGGAACGAGGCCGAAGGATTTCAGCATCGTCACCTGGCCCTCATTCGTGGTCAGCGCGTAATCGATGTATTTCCATGCGGCTTCCTTGTGCTCGGACGTCGAACTGATCGCCAGCGAAGACCCGCCGAGATTGGCCGCATGCGGACCGTCAGGCGTGAGGCTCGGCATCAGATAGACGCCCCATTTGCCCGCGAGATCGGGCGAGCCGGAGCGGATCGTGCCCTCGTACCAGGCGCCATACATCTGGCTTGCCGCCTTGCCGGCGGTATTGGCCTGGATCTTTTCATCCCAGATCGCCGCCGTGATGATGCCGGCGTCCTTCATTTCCTTGACCTTTTCAAGGGTCGCGACACAGGCGGGCTGGTTGATGGTAATGTTCTGGCCATCGGTCGAAAAGTAACCGCATCCCTGCTCATTGGCGATCATGCGGAACCATTCGCTATCGCCGTTGAAGTCGGCCTGCGCCATGACCGTTCCGGGATTGGCAGCCATGACCTTCTTGCCGGCGGCGATGAAATCATCCCAGCTCTTGATGGTGGCCGGATCGACGCCCGCCTTTTCATAGAAGTCGCGGCGATAGAAAACCGCTACCGGGCCGGAGTCCCACGGAACCGCATAGGCGACACCGTCAACCTCCAGTTCCGTGCGCTTGAAATCAGGAAAAAGCGCCTGTTTCTCAGGCGTATAGCCAAGCTCGGTCAGATTGGTGAAACAGTCTGGGAAACGGCTCCAGAACAGTTCCGCTTCGAAATTTTCAATGGTGACGATATCAGGAAGACCATCGCCCCCGGCGGCGCAGGCGGCCAGCGTCTTGTCAAAAACCTGATTGTTTCCAAGGTCTTCGACGACGATCTTGATATCCGGATTCTGCTTGTTGAAGCCCTCTACCGTGGATTTCAGCGCGGACGCCGCGACATTCCAGCTCCAGATGGTGACGGTCTCGGTTTGCGCGAAAGCCGGGGCTGCAAGAAGCAGCATGGCCGTAGACGCGCCAAGAAATTTCAAGCACATTGAAAACCTCCCTTTTTCAATTGCCGTTCTTCAGCGAACATGGGCACATTACCGGCGGCAGGAAATCTGTCTCGTAAAAAGGGAACATCGATTTGGCGGAAAGTAAGATTGCTGAAAGAGCCTTCTACCAGCCGGGTGCAAGCAGCATCGAAGGCATGCCGACAACCCTTCAGCTTTTTCACAATCACCCGCCCATCATGCTCAGGCCACACTGGCACGCTCAGGTGGAGGTGAATTACGTGATGGCGGGATCGGTGCATTATCACATGGGCGATCATGACCTTACGCTTAATTCCGGCCAGATGTGCATCTTCTGGGGTGGCCAGCCGCACCAGATGGACCACTCTTCCGACGATTCGTTTTACGCCGGCGCGCATCTTCCGCTCGTGCACTTTTTCCGCATGCGCCTGCCCGCTACCGTTTCCAGCCTGCTGATGGGCGGTGCGACGATGGTGAGTGCTGAGACGGACAAGGCAGACGCCGAAAATTTCGGCCGCTGGTTTCGCTATGTCACCTCCGGCGACCCGGCGAAAGCCCAGCACGCGGTGGAAGAATTGCTGCTCAGGGTCGAGCGGATGTTCCTCGAGCCATACGCCGTCGTATCTTCCGCCGCCAGCGGCAAACGCAGAGAGAATGATGAGGGCATGGCGCCCTCCATCGGCGTGGTACGCATGTGCGATTTCATTGCCGCCAATTTCCTCGACGATATCGACGCAACCGACATCGCCCGCGCCGCCGCGCTTCACCCGAAATATGCGATGAACCTGTTCCGCAAATCCACCGGCATGACGCTGATCAAATATCTGACCCTGCTCCGTCTTTCGCGCGCGCAGGCCATGCTGATGACGGGCAAGGACAATATCCTGCAAATCGCCATGGAAAGCGGTTTTGGCTCGGTCAGCGCATTCAACAAGGCGTTCCGCCAGATATCAGGCATGTCGCCTTCCGATTTCCGCCGCGACATGCGGGCGGCGGCGGCTTAGGGTACCCTCCTCATTCCTGTGCTCGTCACAGGGATGAGGTTGAGTGAGCACCCCAACCCTTAGCCACCCATCTCTTCAAAATCGGGAAAAGCGGCGCTGCGCTGCCGCGCCGCCTGGCGATAAGCCCGGGGCGAGCTGCCCAGCATTCGCCGGAACATCGTTGTAAAAGCGGGGATGTTTTCATAACCGGCATCCAGCGCCACGTTCGTCACGGCCTCCCCCGCCGCCAGCCGCGGCAGGGAGGCGAAGATGCAGGCCTGCTGACGCCATGTGGCGAAGCTCACCCCCAGTTCCTTGCGAAACAGACGCGTAAAGGACCGGCGGCTGATACCCATGGCCGCCGCCCAGTCATCGATCTCCACCCGCGCCACGGGCCTGTTGAGGAAATCCCGGCAAAGCGCTGCCAGCCGCTGATTGTCCGGAAATGGCAAACCCAAAGGGCGTTCCGGCAGGCGGTTCACTTCATCCAGCAAAAGTGCGCGCACGAGACCCTGCCGGTGAAAAGCAGCTGGCTGATGTTCCTCGGCCAGCAACTCGGAAATGAGGCTCGAGGCGAGATCTGTTATTTCCACGACCCTTGGAGACGTTGCCTGGAAGAGATCGGGATGGACGTAGATGGAGTGCATCTCGACATTGGAGATGACTTCGGCCTCATGTTGCAGACCGGCGGGAATGAGCAGCCCGTGACCCGGCGGTATCATCCAGCGCCCATCCGCCGTGCTGACCAGCACCACCCCCCGGCGCGCGCACCATATCTGCACGCGACTATGGTTATGGGGCGGAGTGCGATGCCCCGTCGGATAGATGCGATGGAGCGCCAGCACCGGCTCATTGGTGCCGTCGATCAATTTCAGGCTGCGCTCATGCTCCTCGAGCGTCACACCGACTGTCTGTCGCGATTTGATTTTTGCCATTTGGCCCACTCACAAAGAAACTCGTCCAGAACACAAATGCAGGCCAGACACAATATGAATAAAAGCGGGAGCAAATAAAGACATGTTTCCCGTTTCATCGGCGGGGATCTGGAGAGGATAATTCATGGCCACCGTCACCAGCACCGGGTTCAACCCGCAACGCACGGCGTTTTCAATCATCGCAGCCGCGAGCTTCTGCCACATGCTGAACGACATCATGCAATCGCTGCTGACGTCGCTTTACCCGTTGCTGAAAGCCAATTACGCGCTCGATTTCGTACAGATCGGACTGCTTACCTTCGCCTTTCAGGTCACGGCATCGCTGCTGCAGCCGGTCGTCGGCATGGTGACAGACCGTTGGCCCATGCCGTTTTCCCTGCCCGTGGCCATGCTCTCCACCTGCGCCGGCCTCATCACGCTCGCCTTTGCCCATAGTTTCGAGGTTCTGGTGATTGGCGCCTGCCTCATCGGCATCGGCTCGGCGATCTTCCATCCCGAAGCCTCGCGCGTTGCCCGCCTGGCATCCGGCGGCCGCCATGGTCTGGCGCAGTCCTTCTTCCAGGTGGGTGGGAATACCGGCACGGCCATCGGCCCGCTGCTCGCCGCCTTCATTGTCATTCCGTTGGGCCAGTCGAGCCTCAGCTGGTTCTCGCTGATTGCCCTCCTCGGCTTCGGCGTGCTGTCCTGGGTCGGCGTCTGGTATACCCGCCACCGCCGCGCAACCGTCGGCAAGGCTCCGGCCAGCCGCGCCCTGCCGCTCTCACGCGGAACCGTGATGATGACGCTTCTGGTGCTGGTGGTTCTGACCGCCACCAAGAATGCCTATCTCGCCAGCCTCTCGAGCTACTTCACCTTCTACACAATCGACAGGTTCGGCCTTGGCGTGCAGGACGCGCAGGTACTGCTGTTCCTCTTCCTCGGGGCATCCGCACTCGGCGTGTTCTTCGGCGGCCCGATCGGTGACCGTTTCGGCTCGCGCGTCGTCATCTGGTTCTCGATCCTCGGCGTCATTCCCTTCGCGTTGATGCTGCCCTATGCGAACCTGTTCTGGACAGCCGTTCTGGTCGTCGTCATCGGCTTCGTCTTCTCTTCGGCTTTCTCGGCCATCGTCGTTTTCGCGCAGGAGCTTGTGCCGGGCCGGGTCGGCCTCATCGCCGGCATGTTCTTCGGTTTCGCCTTCGGTTTCGGTGGCATCGGGGCTGCGGTTCTGGGGGTCTATGCGGATAAGGAAGGCATTGAATTCGTCTACCGCATCTGCTCCTACATGCCGCTGCTCGGCCTTTTGACGGTCTTCCTGCCGAAACTGCCGAGCCATCGCTAAAAGCCTCGCGTTCAACGCTTTTCAACACGGCGGTCACCTGTGATACTCGGGTGACCGCCGTATTCCGTTGAGCAAAGCCCTACCCATGCAAATCCCGATAAAATCGATCCTCGTTTTCCACGCTGCGGCAAGGGCGGGCAGCATTTCCCGGGCGGCGGAAGAGTTGAGCGTGACACCTTCGGCCGTTTCCCAGCAGATCCAGCTGCTGGAAGGCCAGCTCGGCACGACGCTGATGGCGCGAACCGGCCGCAAGGTGACATTGACCGAAGCGGGCGAGCGCTATTTTTCGATGATCACCGCCCAGATTGAGCAGATATCCGACGCGACCGACAGCATTCGTGGTTTCCGTTCCGTCACGGCACTGACGATCCGGGCGACGCCGACCATTTCCAACAAATGGCTTCTGCCGCGTCTCGGCTCCTTTCTGGAGGAGCATCCTGAACTGGAAGTGCGCTTGGACGGCACCAACGAGCCGACCGATTTTTCGCAGGAACTCGTCGATGTGGAGCTGCGCCACGGCGATGGTCGTTGGCCGGGCCTCTTCGTGGAAGGGCTGGTGGAAGAGGAATTCCTGCCGGTGTCCTCACCGGACTATGCCGCCGCCGGAAGCCTTCAGGCCACCGATCTGCTTGAACTGCGGCTCATCCATTCGGTGAAGGCACAGGCGCAGTGGACGCACTGGTTCCCGATGGCGGGCGTGCATTCAGACAAAAGATGGCGGCGCGTGCTGTTCGACCGCAGCCATATGGCCATCGACGCCGCGGCCGGCGGTCTGGGCGTCGCGCTGGAAAGCACGCTGATGATGGAACGGGAACTGAGTACCGGAGCGCTTGTCTGCCCTGTCATCGACGCACCGCGCATCAAGCTCGTTACCCAATGGATCGTTTGCCCGCATTCTCACCTGCGGCAGCGAAAGGTGACGCTTTTCCTGGAGTGGATGCGAAAACAACGCGACGAGTGGCGTGACCGTCGCGTTGTCTGAGTTTTTCAGGCGTACTGTTTCGGCTCAGTAGAGACCCATCAGCCGTATCGGCCCAAGCGTCAGGATCGGGAAAAGCACCAGCGCAAATATGGCGAGCGTCAGCACCGTCATCGGCGCCAGCGAACCGCGGATGACATCCTCGATCTTCATATTCGCGACCTGGGCTGCGGCAAACAGGCAGACCCCGACTGGCGGCGTCACCAGCCCGAGCGTCAGCGTCATGACAGTCACGATCAGGAAATGGATCGGATCGATACCGAGCGCTTCGACCGGCGGCATCAATACCGGAATGAGGATGAACATGGCGGGGATCGCTTCCATGAAAATGCCGATGATCAGCAGGAACACGAAGATCACGAGCATGCCCGTCATCGGCCCGAGGTTCATCGCCTTCAAGAGTTCGGCGACCTGTTCCGGCAGGCCGTCAAAGGTGAAGACCCAGGCAGCCAGCTGCGAAGTGGCGGCGATGAACAGGATGGTTCCGGAAATGCGTGCCGTCGAGATGAGGATTTCCGGCAGTTCGCGCACCGGCAGCGTGCGGTAGACGATGACGCCGAGCACCGCGACATAAACGACCGCGATGGCAGCGGCTTCCGTCGGCGTGAACAGGCCGCTGGCGATGCCGATGATGAGGATCAGCGGGGTGAGCATCGGCAGGATGGCGCGAAGTCCGGTGATGACAACCAGACGGAAGTTGAAGGGGGTCGGCGGGTTATATCCGTAGTGCACGGAATAGAAGTGATTGAAGACCAGGAAGGCGAAGGCGATGAAGAGGCCGGGCACCAGGCCCGCGATCAGCAATGTGCCGATGGACACGTTGGCGATGGAGCCGGCAATGACGATCAGGATCGACGGCGGAATGATCGAGGAGAGCGTGGAGGTGCAAAGCGTCATGCCGACGGCATAACCCTTCGGGAAGCCATGCCGCTCCATCGCCTTGATCTCGATGGCGCCGACAGAGGCGATGTCAGCGACGGACGAGCCGGAGACACCGGAAAAGATCACCGAGGAGATGACGTTGACGTGACCGAGGCCGCCGGGCAACCAGCCCACCATGGCCTCGGCGAAATCGAAAATGCGCTCCGCCACACGCCCCCGCTCCATGACGGTGCCGACGAGGATGAACAGCGGCACGGCGACGAGCAGGAAGGAGTTCATGGATGAGAACATCGTCTGCGACAGCAGGTCCATCGGCATGGAGGTAAAGAGCCAGAGCGTGCCGACGCTGGCGAGCGCCAGCGCAATGGCAAGCGGTACACCGAGCATGCTGAGACCGAAAAAGGCGACGAGAAGAAAGACCGACATGGATCAATGTCCTGCTGAAATGGAGATGTCGGCGTGTGCGATCTCGTCCGCCGGCAGGCCAAGCTCGGGAAGCGCGATGAGCTCCCGGCGGCTGCGCAACGATTCGACGATGGCGAGCACGGCGATGATGGCGGAAACCGGCAGAACGATGCCGATGGTCCACATCGGGATGGGAAGCGTGGCGGCGGTTTCGTTCATCATGACCTGCTGGCGCACCATGGTCAGGCCCGTCCAGCCCATCATGCCGAAGAAGAACACGGATGAACCGACGTAGATCGGCACCGCGAGCCGCCGGAAGAAGCGGTGAAACAGCACGAGAAACACCACAACACGGGCGCTTTCAACGGTGCGGAAGCCGGCGGCGAGGCCCAGAAACACCATCCAGATGAAGAGAAAGCGGGTTGCTTCCTCGGTCCAGGGGAGAGGACTGCCGATGAGGCGGCCAATGACCTGGAGGAGCACGACGATGAGAATGCCGGCGCAGGCCGCGCCTGCGGCCACATCGGCGATGAGTCTTACGATGGTGCCGAGCACCGAAGGTTTCGTATCGTTCATGACAATACCCTTCCACTGCTGAAACCGGATATCCGGTAAAACGAATGCCACCCTGCCCTTACGGCAAGACGACCCTGCCTGACATTTGGGAAGGCCGGATCGAAACCCGGCCGTCCGTTTGCGGAAAGGTCAGTTCGTCTTGAGGAACGCCTGCGTCTTGTCGAAGAAGGCCTGATCCTTCACCAGAGCGGAGAATTTCGCCGAAAGGCCGGCCGCCACGGCCACGAAAGCCTTGCGCTCGTCATCGGTCAGCGCGTTCACCTCCATGCCGTTCTTTTTCAGCGTTTCCAGTGACTTGTCGATATCGGCAGCGTCGTTCTGCGCCTTCCAGGCCTCCGTTTCCACGGCGGCCTCCTTGAGCGCGGTCTTGAAGTTCTCATCAAGACCTTCAAAACGGGCAGGATTCATGCCCAGCACCCAGGCGTCGGCGATGTGGTTGCTGATCGTCAGGTATTTCTGCACCTCGTAGAGCTTGGCGCTGACCGGCACATTGACCGGATTTTCCTGCCCGTCGACCACCTTGAGCTGGAGGGCATTATAGACTTCGGCAAAAGCCATCGGCGTCGGGGCGGCCCCCATGGCGCCGAAGAATTCAACCCAGAGCGGATTGTTAGGCACCCGCAGCTTCATGCCCTTCAGATCGGCTGGCGATTTGATCGGCGCCCTCGAATTGGTGATCTGGCGCAGCGGCCGTGACCAGAGATCGAGCCCGAGAATGCCGATCTTGCTCAGATCGCCGGAAAGCTCCTTGCCGAGATCGCTGTCGAGATAGACCCGGAGCTGGTCGATATCGCGGAACTGGTAGGGGATGGCGATAGCTGTGAATTTCGGGTTGAACGTCGCGTAGAGCGATGTCGAATTCAGGAGCATGTCAAGCGAGCCGCCGGCCAGCTGCTTGACGCCCGCCGAAGGATCGCCGCCATAAAGCGTACCGTTGGGGAATACCTTGATCTTGAGCTTGCCGTCGGTCTTTTTTGAAACCAGTTCCGCGAACTTGTTGGCGGAAAGCGTGATTTCGGAATTGTCTGCATCCGGCGTCGACAGCGTCAGCGTCTCGGCCCGTGCAATCGATGCGACCAGCATGGTGGCGGCAAGGGCCAGCCCGTAAAGTTTCGAAATTTTCATGTGTTCCTCCCTTTGTTGTGTCTTAAACAGTTTCGAGCGTTCCTCCGAACGCATTCATGCGCTTAATTTCAAGGATCACACCGCTGTGATCAAGCTCGCCCGCGCCATGCTCGACCATGGAGCGAAACAGCCGGTCAACCTCCTCGCTGACCGGTAATGTCAGGCCGCGGCTTCTGGCGAAGGCCAGCGCCGTGGACGTATCCTTGACCTGATATTTCGCCGGCCCGCCGGGGCGGAAATCGCCCTCAACCATGCGTTTTCCGTGCTGACGGAAGACGGTGGAATCGGCAAATCCGCCAAGCAGGGCGTGGCGCACCTGTGCCGGGTCCGCTCCCCCTTCTTCCGCAAGGGTGAGAGCTTCGGCAACGGCGCAGATTGTCGAGGCGACGATCAGCTGATTGGCAAGCTTGGCCAGAGAGCCGCAGCCCACCGGCCCTACGTGCGTGACGCGGCCAAGACAACCGAGGAGCGGCCGCAGCGCATCCACATCCCGCTGTTCACCCCCGGCCATGATGGCGAGCGTTCCTTCGATCGCTCCCTTTTCACCGCCGGACACGGGCGCATCGACATATCTGACGCCACATGCCAGGGCGGCTTCAGCCTGTTCCATTGCAATTTCAACGGGAATGGAACTCATGACCAGCAGAACCGCACCGGGCTTCATGGCTGAAACGATGCCCGGCGAACCGAGCAGAACATCGTTGCAGACCGGCCCGGAACTCAGCATGCAGAGCACCACATCCGCTTCGGCCGCAGCCTCGGCAGCCGTTACGGTCGGCTGCACGCCCTTCTCTGCCAGAACCGCAGCCTTGTCGGCACTGCGGTTCCAGGCCTTGACGGAAAACCCGGCCTCTGCCAGGCGCGCCGCCATGGGTGCGCCCATGATACCCGTACCGATAACGGCGACCTGGCGGATGTCTGCCATCGTTCCCATCCTTCAAAGCCATTGCCGGTTCAGGAAGCGCACCGGCAGTTCTTCTTCGATAAGCGCCGGGAACGCCTCGCGGAAGCGGTCGAGATGCGGTGTCTTCAGGTGGTCGTCAAAAGCCTGTTTGTCGTCATAGACCTCGTAGAACACCACATTGTTTCCCGTTTCCGGCCGCACCACGTCGAATTGCCGGCAACCCGGTTCATCACGGACCGAATGGGTGGCATCATCACGCGCAGCGTCGAGAAAGGCCTCCATCGCGTCGGGCTTGACCCGAAATTCCGCTATCACCACGAAAGCCCCCTTCGACATGTCCTGATCCCCGCCCGTCACGCCGCAGCGTCCTTTTGCGGGCGGAAGCGGTTTTCCATGTCCTGACGCAGCTTCACCACGTCGAGATCGTTGACCAGCTCCACATCGTCGAAGCTGACGATCTGGTCTTTCCTGATGGCGCGCTTCAGCTTGACGTTATGGGCGAGGCCGATCGGCAGCGCTTTCATGTCCAGGCTGCGGGTCGCTGGAATGGCGTTCGCCCAGACCGCATAACCGCCCTCACCGTCCAGCATTTCGCCGGGCTGCATGTCCTTCTTGGCGGTGGCGACGGCATCGCCGCGGAACTCCTTCGAGCAGCCGGTTGCCTCGTTTCGCAATACGGCAGAGAGCACGCTGATCGAGGTTTCGAGTCCGATGATATGGAACGGACGCCACATGGAGGCGTACCAGCCGGACGGATCGGTCAGCAGGCCATATTGCTTGAAGCAGGCGCGGGCATATTCATTATGCGCCTTGAACGTGACGAAGACGCCGTAACGGATGTTGTTGAACACCTCGCGTCCATCCGGCTCCTGGCTCGCGGCGATATCCACCAGGCCTGAACGGGCCATGCGGCCGCCATCGGCGGCGGGACGGAAAACACGGGCGAGATCGTGCAGGCCGGCGGGCGGGAAAGCCAGACCGTCATCCGGGCAGTCCAGCCCCGTACCATTGGCGACAGCCGCCATTTCGATGGCTGCCTTGGTGCCATCGGTGAAGGAATTATACATTTTCGGATTGAAGTCGCCCTTGGCCACTTCCTCGTCCGTCCAGCCGAAATAACCCCAGACCGTGTCCGGCGTCGAATAGCGGTAACGCGGCTCGAAGTTCATGCCCTTGCCGGCGGAAACGACCTCGAAGCCGGTGGCGCGCGCCCAGTCGACAAGCTCGCAGATCAACGCCGGCTGGTCGCCGTAAGCCATGGAATAGATCAGGCCCTTGGCGCGGGCCTTTTCGGCAAGGATCGGGCCGACCATGACGTCGGCTTCGACATTGACCATGACGACGTGTTTGTTGTGGTCGATGGCGCCCAACGCGTGGCGGGCACCGGCCAGCGGATGGCCGGTGGCCTCGATGACGCATTCGATCTCACCGCAGGCGAAAAGCTTGTTCACGTCGTCGGTCACATAGGTCTTGCCGCTCTTCAGCGCCTCGGCGCAGCTCTTCGCATCGTAACGTTCCTTCGGCCAGCCGACGCGATCCAGCGATTCCTTCGCCTTTCCGACATTGAGGTCCGCAACGGCGACCATGTGGAAACCGGCGATGCGCTGCGCCTGCGCCAGCACCATGGAGCCGAACTTGCCTGCGCCGATGAGACCGACGCGGACAGGCCTGCCGCCGGCCGCACGTTCTGACAGAAGAGAATAGAGGTTCATGTTTCATCATCCTTCGCTGGGGAAATTGCTGGCGAGAATGTCCAGTCAGCCCGGCGAAAACCATGCGATACCGCGGCTGCGAGGCTCCCCTCGCGGCACTGGAGACATGGCAATCTGACGTTCCTCCCGAAGCCCGGCACACCTGTGCGCCGGCTCTCGCGGTCGCCTCCCAAAGCAACCTTGAGAACAGAGTAGGAGCGTTCAAATATTAGTTCTATTTAGAAAATCACATTTTTATTTTAGTTTTTCTAACGATCCTCAGGCCGATTTCCGCAGCATCAGATCCGCGCTGAGCAGGATGCGCTCCCGCATTCGGGTGGCATCGTCTGCCTCCTCGTTCAGTTTCTGAAACAGCAGCTCGATCGACAGCCTGCCGATCTCGTTGTAGTTCTGCGCCACGGTGGTGATGGGCGGGCAGGCATAACGCGCCAGCGGATGATCGTCATGGCCAGCGACCCTCAGATCGTAATCGGCGCCGTGGCCAACCCTGATGCCCTTCTGAAAAGCCGCGGCGATGACGCCGAAGGCGATGCGGTCATGGGCGCACAGGATCGTCCGCGACGGCAGAAGCGTGCGCCGTTCCAGAAGCCGGCCTGCTTCCTCGAAAGCAAACCGTTCAAACTCCCATGTGATGTCGCCCGGGACGTTAATCACATGTGGCTCGAAGCCGAGTTGTTGCATGGCCTCCACATAGGCCGTGCGGCGCGTGGCGGCATTGGTATTGACCTGCGGCATGTCGAAGAAACAGGGCGGTTCTCCCGACCGGCAGAGATAATCCACCATCAGTCCCACGCTCTGTCGGTTATCTGTGCCGACAAAGGCGGACGTCTCGTCGAGCGGCGAATCGACATAGACGATCGGGACAGTGGCCGCGAGTTGCTCCAGCGTAGCGCGATAGGATTTGACGCCAAGCGGCGCGATGATGGCACCCGCCACGTTCATCGACTTGAAGGTGCGGATGGCGCGGTCTTCGATTTCAGGCTTGCCGTCCGATGAAAGCACGAAGGCCAGAAACCCGGCTTCGCTGGCGATGAGCTCGATACGGCTCGTGAGCGCCATATAAAAGGGGTCGGTGGAACTCGGGATGATGATGCCGATGATGTTGGAACGGCGGCGGTTGAGGTTGACGGCAAAAATGTTCGGCCGAAACCCGGATTTCTTCAGCGCATCCTCGATGGCATCCCGCGTCTTCTTGCGGACCGAGGCCGGATCATTGAAGTATTTCGAAACGGTCGGGCGGGAAAGGCCGACAAACTCCGAAAACTCCTCCATCGTCCTGATAGATTTGGCCAAAGTGCTTGCCCCCATGAACGTCACAGGTGGCACTTTACATCGACGGGCCTTCGCACGAAAAGCCGGTCCGATGCGGTTATCAACGGCGAAACGATCAATCGGCCGCAAATTAGAGTTTTATAGTGGCCGGATCAAACAACTCGAAAGCTCCGGTCCGTCCCTGCCAGGGCGCAAGGTCGACAAGGGTCGCCGGCCAGAACCGATGGCAATCTCGAGCTCAGGCTCGGTCAGGCCGTTTCATCACGCCGACGACAGCAGGGCGATCCCGGCCTGAATGACATGAGCGAAATCGGGGTGGCCGAAGCCACCCTGAAACTTTTCGGCTGAACGGCGGTCTTATTGCCCGAGTACAGCGGCCGAGATGGTCTCGATATTGTGGTTGACCATGTCGATATAGGTCGCGGCCGGGCCATCGGCCGTGGAAAGCGCGTCGGAATAAAGCGTGCCGCCAACCTTCAGGCCGGTTTCGCTGGCGATCTGGTCGATCAGCCGCTTGTCGGTGATGTTTTCGACGAAGATGGCCGAAGCCTTGTCGTGTTTGACCTGGTCCACCAGCTTGGCGACATCGGCGGCAGAGGCTTCGGACTCCGTCGAGATGCCCTCCGGCGCGAGGAAATTCAGGCCATAGGCATGCTCGAAATAACCGAAGGCATCATGCGACGTGATGATGACGCGCTTCTCCGGCGGGATCGCGGCGATCTCCGTCTTCACCTTCTCGTTCAGAGTGGCAAGCTTGGCGACATAGGCGTCGGAATTCGCGGTATAGGTCGCGCAGCCGGGTTTGTCGGCCTTGCAAAAGGCGCCGGCTATGTTCTTCACGTAGATTTGGGCATTCTTGATGGACTGCCAGGCATGGGGATCGTACTCGCCGTGATGGTGATGTCCTTCGTGGCCATGGTCGTGATCGTGGGCGTCAGCCGTTTCGTGCTTGTGGCCGGCTTCCTCCGCCTTGTGGTTGTGAGCCTCCTCTTCCTCGGCCTCAGGATGGGCGTGGCCCGCGGGCTCGTCGGAAAGCCTGAGCGGCTCGACACCCTTGGTCAGCTCGACAATCGGCGCCTTCGTGCCGCTCGTTTCAATCAGCCGCTTCAGAAAGCCTTCGAATTCCAGGCCGTTGACCAGCACCACATCCGCCTTGCTGACGGCGACAGCATCGGCAGGGCGCGGTTCGTAGACATGGGCATCGCCATCCGGCCCGACGAGCGTGGTGATCTCCACACGATCCCCACCGACATTTTTCGCGAAGTCGGCGATGATCGAGAAGCTGGCGACGACCTTCAGTTCGGCGGCGGAAGCCTGCGCCGTCAGAACCGGTGAGAGGGAAAGAAGACTGGCGCACGTGGCTAAGCGGAAGGTTTTGAACATTGGATTCTCCTGTTTCAAAGGCTGTTTTCAGGCCGCACGGTGGCGGCCGGAACCGAGAAGATCGATGAGCACGCCGCGCGTGCCGAAGAGGATGGAGAGCACATAGACGGCGCCCGCCGAAAGGATGATCGCCGGGCCCGATGGCAGCGACGCGTGATAGGACAGGACAAGACCCGCAAAGCAGGACACCATGCCGATGCCGATGGAAATGAAGCACATGGGCGCGACGCGGTTTGACCAGAAGCGGCTGGCGGCAGCCGGCAGCATCATCAGCCCGACTGAAAGCAGCGTCCCCAGCGCCTGAAAGCCACCCACGAGATTGAGCACGACGATGCCGAGGAAGAGGAAATGCACCGGGCTGCCCCATCTGCTGACCGAGCGCAGAAAGAGCGGATCGAGGCATTCCGCCACGAGCGCGCGCCAGAAGGTGATCATCACCGCAAGCGTAATGGCGCAGATGCCGCCGATCAGTCCGAGCGCCTCATTGTTCAGCGCCAGCACCGTGCCGAACAGAACGTGCATCAGGTCGACGCTGGAGCCACGCCATGAGACGAGCAGCACGCCGAGCGCCAGCGAAATCAGATAAAGCGCGGCGAGAGAGGCGTCCTCCTTCTGAACGGTGAAACGCGACACCGCGCCGGCCCCCAGCGCGACCACGAGGCCAACGACGAGCCCGCCAATCGTCATCGGCAGAATGTCCAGCCCATAAAACAGAAAGCCGACAGCAGCGCCCGGCAGGATGGCGTGCGACATGGCATCGCCCGTCAGGCTCATGCGGCGCAGCATCAGAAAAACCCCGACGGGGCCGCAGCTGACCGCGAGGATCAGCGCACCGGCAAGCGCACGCTGCATGAAGACATACTGGATGAAAGGATCGATGAAGATATCAGCCATGGCTATTCGAATTCGCGTGGAAGTGGGCGTGGGCGTGCGGCGGCGCCGCCGGATCCGGAGGGAGCGGAGGGGAAGCCGGCGCGCACCAAGGCGCATTCGCCTCCCACGCCTCATGGAAATGTCGGGCCTGGCGAAGATTCTCCGCCTGCAGGACTTCAGCCGTTGGACCAAGCCCGACCAGCCTTCGCGCCAGGAAAAGCGTCTGGGGAAAATGCTGCTGCACGAGCTGGTGATCGTGAAGTACGGCCAGAACGGTGCGCCCTTGCGCCACCCATGCCTTGATCAGCACCAGCAGGTCGGTCACCGTCCGCTCGTCGACGGCATTGAAGGGCTCATCGAGCAGAATGAGCTGCGCATCCTGCAGCATGGCCCGGGCAAAAAGGGCACGCTGCATCTGGCCACCCGAGAGGGAGTCGATATTTCGCCTTTCAAAACCGGACAGTCCGACCGCTTTCAGCGCTTGGTCGATCGCCGTCCGATCTTCGGAACGGTGTCGTCCGAGCAGGCCGCGTCTCGGCCAGAGACCGAGGGCCACAAGGTCTCGTACTTGAGCGGGAAAGGACCGGTCCAGCTCCGACTGTTGCGGCAGATAGGCGACGGAGATCGCCGGACTGACCCGACATTCGCCGCCAAGCGGCTTCAAAATGCCGGCAATGCCTTTCATCAACGTGGATTTTCCCGAGCCGTTGGCGCCGATAACGGCGGTAAGCGAGCCGCAGGCAATACTACCATTGAGATGGTGCACCGCCGCCCGGCCGGCATATCCAAGGGTCAGATTTGAGAAGATAAGGCACGGATCGTTCATCGATCCCTCCGGAAGCAGGATGTCATTCGATGACCCTTGATATGTAATGTTATTACATTCGTCAAACGAATATGTAATGAAATAACATTTACTGGTGGAAGCGGACTGGCACGCTGTCCCCTCCGCGGGGTAGGCCGTTGCTGGCAAACGGCGAATTATTCATCCGGACGCGTAACCACCACGCTCATGCCGAAGGCAATTTCTCGCTCACCTGTTGACACGCCCCATATATGTAATGTTATTACGTTACGTATGGTAACGATGCGCCGGATCGTTTCCCAATGCCCCGACGTGCCCGCCAAGGTCCACTCGAAACACGTTTACAAAACGAGGTCCAAATGTCGAAAAAACTACCCGTCACCGTGCTTTCCGGCTTTTTAGGCGCTGGCAAGACGACGCTTCTGAACCACATTCTCGCCAATCGCGATGGTTTGCGCGTGGCCTTGATCGTCAACGACATGAGCGAGATCAATATCGATGCGGCGCTGGTTCGTGACGGCGGGGCCAATCTCTCCCGAACCGAAGAGCAATTGGTGGAAATGACCAATGGCTGCATCTGTTGCACCCTGCGTGACGATCTTCTCAAGGAAGTGCGGGCGCTGGCGGAGCAGGACCGTTTCGACTATCTGCTGATCGAATCGACCGGCATCGCCGAGCCGCTTCCCGTCGCCGCGACGTTCGATTTCCGCGACGAGAATGGTCGCAGCCTTTCCGATGTTGCCCGGCTCGACACGATGGTGACGGTGGTGGACGCCGCCAATCTTCTCAACGATTACGGTTCATCCGACTTTCTGGCCGACCGGGGCGAAACGGCGGGCGATGGCGACAACCGCACCATCGTCGATCTTCTGGTGGAGCAGATCGAATTTGCCGATGTCGTCGTGCTCAACAAGATCGGCGCTGCAACGCCAGAGGAGCGGGATGCCGCCCGCAAGATCATCGTCGGGCTGAACCCCGATGCAAAACTCATCGAGGCCGATTTCGGCAAGGTGGCGCTGAAGGAGGTTCTGGGCACTGGCCGCTTCGATTTCGCCAGGGCCGAAGAACACCCTCTCTGGTTCAAGGAATTGCATGGTTTCAAGGACCACATTCCCGAAACCGAGGAATATGGCATTCGCTCTTTCGTCTATCGTGCCAAAAAGCCTTTCGACCCCGTGCTGTTCCAGCGTTTCATCGATCGCGCCTGGCCGGGGGTCGTGCGCGCCAAGGGTTTTTTCTGGCTGGCGACGCGGCCGCGTTATGTGGGAGAGATCAGCCAGGCCGGCGCCCTGGTTCGCACCGGCAAGATGGGTCTCTGGTGGTCCGCCGTGCCGAAAGAGCAATGGCCGCGCGAAAAGCAGTTCCTTGATATGATGAAGCCCTATCTCGACCCGGTCTTCGGCGACCGCCGGCAGGAAATCGTCTTCATAGGTTCCGATCCAATGAATGAAGCCCGCATCCGCGCCCAGCTCGATGCCTGCCTGATAGACACGGATGCCTTCACGCCCGATGCCTGGCGGCACCTGCCCGATCCTTTCGCCAGCTGGGACCGGCAGGCGGCTTGAGCGGTAGCTACCGATGCAGGGCAGCCGCGAACCCTCACCCCGGACAAGGTCCGGGCACAGCGCGGTCAAGTCCTTGATCGCGAAAAACTCTTTTCACGGCGCAGACGCGCCGTGGCTGGATATGCCGGATCCAGTCCGGCATGACGGAGGAGAAGCTTCATGAAAAATTCAACGTCACCATCGCGAGCACCACGTATCGCCCGACCTTCGCGATGGTGACCAGCAGCAGAAACACCGGCAGCGGCTCTTTCATGATGCCGGCCGCAACCGTTAGAGGGTCCCCGATGATCGGCGCCCAGCTGAGCAGCAGGGACCATTTGCCGTAACGCCGGTACCAGTTCTGCGCCCGTTGCAGCGCAGCCTCCCCGACCGGGAACCAACGTTCATGTCGAAAACGTTCGATGCCACGGCCAAGCAGCCAGTTGGCGAAGGACCCGGCGACATTGCCGACGCTCGCCACGACAACCAGCAGCCAGACGGGCTGGGATTTCAGAAGAATGAGCCCCGCAAGCGCCGCCTCCGACTGCATGGGAAGGATGGTCGCCGCAATGAACGCCGTCAGAAACAAACCCGCATATACAGCCAGATCGGCCATTCCGTGTCCTTCATCATCCGCGAATCCCATCGCTGTCCCTGAAGTGGCGGATAAGGGCCGCGGCGGTCAAGCGGCTCTGCCGCGTGGAGGCGGGTTCTCAAGCTGAATTCGCGGAGATGGCGCGCACAATATCGTCATGATCCACCGCGAGAAGCGCCTTGTGGATGGATAATTGCCGGGTCGTACCGGAAACGGCGAGGATGACGATCACCGTTTCCCGTGGCGGGCAATCCGGCAGCGCGCAGGAAAGCTCGCTGACGGTAATACTGTCTTCCGGCTTGAGTTGCAGCAAATCGCGTGACCATTGCTTCAGAAGACGGACGTGCGAGATGATCGCGGAGCCACTGCGTGCAAGCGGATTGTTCATGCCCCGCCCTTCCGCCTTGCCTGCGCGGCCAATGTGTCGAAAAGCTCGCGAATGGGCTTTTGCGGCATGTCCATGCCGATCAGCACGATACGTGTCGAACGATCTTGATCCGGCCAGCGCTCCAGGCGGGTAAGCGGATAAAGCCGATGCTGCACCGCGTGGGCGACAACCGGTCGCTCCGGATCATCCGTCGCCCCGAAAATTCCCTTGAGCCGCAGAAGACCGGAATGCACGTTGCTGGTGACGAGCTCGAGAAAAGTCACAATCGCCTGGGGGTCAAAAACCCCGTCAAAGGTGAGATTGAAGGCCTCGACCCCGACGCCGTGGCGGTTGATATCGTGCTGATGGGCCGCATGAAGGCTAAGCCTGTCGGCCGCGAGCCATGCAGGCGCATCCTCCGGCTTGCCACACAACGAATAATCCGATGCGTTGAACAACGACATCAGATCGAAATCGGCTGCATTGCGATCATGAAACGAGGCTGCGGGATTGAGATCGGCGAGGCTTTCGCGATCCAGCGCCGCGTCATCGGCCAGATCGGTCTTCGTCAAAACGATTTGGTCGGCAAAGGCAAGCTGTTTCCAGCCCTCAATGAAGCTGTTGAGCATCGGCGGGCCCGAGACAACGTCGAAAGCCGTCACCACACCGGAAAGATGAAAATGCCGGGCGACGATGTGATCCCGCAGGCCCAGCGCCGGTGTGCCGCCGGCGATGAGGCTGTTGATGATCGGCGCAGGATCGGCGAGACCGGTGGTTTCGATGACAACCTGCGAGACATCAGGCATTATCCCTTCCAGAATGGCCTGATGCAGTTCGTAAAGCGAGGTGCGGATATCGCTCGTGGCGGTGCAGCAGATGCAACCCGTCGTCGTTCTGAAATATCGTTCGGAACCCGTCCGCACCAGACCGTGATCGATGGGCACCGAGCCGAATTCGTTGACGATCACGGCCGCATCCCGCATGGCCGGCTCAGCCAGAAGCGCGTTCAGCAAGGTGGTCTTGCCTGCACCGAGAAAGCCGGTAAGCAGGGTAACCGGCACCGTTCGCAAAGATGGCAGGCCAGCCGAATCGTCCCTGCGCTCAACCGCCTTTTTCCGCTTCAATCCGAACACATCCACCTCTTCGCCCGCACAAATTCACAGCGATACAATACGTAATGTAATAACATATCAATGGCAACTATTGGATTTCGACAGGAGCGAATCCAGCGGAGACACGCGCCGGTGGCCAAGCGCATGAAAAAACCGCGGAACGAAGGAAATGGAATAATAAATCCGTTTCCTTCACTTTCGTTTTAATCGTTCCACGTTCTATTGCATTTTCGTTAGAGTTCGCTTTTAATCGGCAATGCTAATACAGAAAAGATCGCCCGCAGCCATATCGAGGAGGATAGGCTGCAATTAAGGGGCTGTATCTTTTACTGTTTTCATAATGGGAGGAATCGCCTTGAAAAAACTCAGCTACCGCCTTGCTGCGGCATCCGCGCTTTCGTTTTTTGTCACATCGAATGCATATGCTGTGACTGAGATCCAGTGGTGGCACGCCATGACCGGCGCCAACAACGAAGTCGTGGATTCGCTTGCCAAGGAATTCAACGACAGCCAGAAAGACTACAAGGTCATGCCCGTCTTCAAGGGCACCTATCCCGAAACCCTGAACGCCGGCATCGCCGCCTTCCGCGCCAAGCAGGCGCCTGCCATCATTCAGGTCTTCGATGCCGGCTCCGGTGTCATGATGGGTGCTGCGGGCGCCATCAAACCGGTAGCGGACGTGCTGAAGGAAGGCGGCTACACCTTCAACAAGGATGAATATCTGGCAGGCATCGTCGCCTATTATTCCAAGCCTGACGGCACCATGCTGTCCTTCCCCTATAATTCGTCCTCGCCGATCCTCTATTATAACAAGGATATCTTCCAGAAGGCCGGCCTCGATGCCGCCAACCCGCCGAAGACCTGGCCGGAAGTTTTCGATGCCGCCAGGAAGATCAAGACCAGCGGTGCCGCGCAATGTGGTTTCACCTCCACCTGGCTGACCTGGATCCAGACCGAAAACTTCGCCGCATGGAACAACGTCTCCTATGGCAGCAATGAAAACGGTCTCGGCGGCACCGATGTGAAGCTCGCCGTCAATGCGCCGCTCTTTGTCGAGCATTTCCAGGCGATTGCCGATCTGGCGAAAGACGGTGTCTTCCGTTATGGCGGCCGCACTTCGGAAGCCAAGCAGCTCTTCATGTCCGGCGAATGCGGTATTCTGACCGAATCCTCCGGCGGCCTTGGAGATATCATCAAGACCGGAATGAATTACGGCATCGGCCAGCTTCCCTATTATGAGGGCCATGGCCCGCAGAACACCATCCCGGGCGGCGCCAGCCTCTGGGTCTTCGGTGGCAAGAGCGATGCCGAATATAAGGGTGTAGCGGAGTTCTTCCACTTCCTCTCCCAGACCAAGATCCAGTCTCGCCTGCATCAGGTCTCTGGCTATATGCCGGTCACGATCGCAGCCTATGAGGAAACCAAGAAATCCGGCTTCTACGACAAGAACCCCGGCCGTGAAACGCCGCTGCTGCAGATGATGGGCAAACCGCCGACAGAAAACTCCAAGGGTGTGCGTCTCGTGAACCTGCCGCAGGTGCGCGACATCATGAACGAGGAGTTCGAGGCGATGCTGGCCGGCAAGCAGGATGCGAAGGCAGCACTCGACAAGATAGTCCAGCGCGGCGACGCGGCCATCAAACAGGCCGCCGGCAATTAAACGATCCCCTGCCCCGCCCGCATCCTCTGACAGATGCGGGCGGCATTTCCATGTCATCAGGAGATCGCCGTGCAAAGCGTCGTATTCCCCAACAAGATCCTGCCCTATCTGCTGGTCGCCCCGCAGATCATCCTCACGGTGATCTTTTTCTTCTGGCCGGCCAGCCAGGCGCTCTATCAGTCCACCATGCGCGAGGATGCCTTCGGGCTGAACAGCAATTTCGTCGGCCTGGCGAATTTTTCCGCGGTACTTTCTGATGAAAGCTACCTCAACTCTCTGCAGGTCACCGTCGTTTTCAGCATCCTCACCGCGCTTGTCTCCATGGGGCTGGCGCTGCTGCTGGCAACGGCGGCAGACAGGGTGGTGCGCGGCAAGGGCTTTTACCGCACCATGATGATCATGCCCTATGCCGTCGCGCCGGCGGTGGCCGGCATGTTATGGCTTTTCATGTTCAATCCGGCCATGGGAACCTTCTCTTATATCCTGCGTCGCAACGGCATCATGTGGGACCCGCTGCTCAACGGCAATCAGGCCATGCTGCTCGTCGTTGCAGCGGCTGCGTGGAAACAGATCAGCTACAATTTCCTGTTTTTTGTCGCGGGCTTGCAGGCAATTCCTAAATCATTGCTGGAGGCCGCCTCCATTGATGGCGCGCGCGGTTCGCGGCGCTTCTGGACCATCGTTTTCCCTCTGCTTGCGCCGACCACCTTCTTCCTTCTGGTCGTCAACACGGTCTACGCCTTCTTCGACACCTTCGGCATCATCCATGCGGTGACCGGCGGCGGCCCCGCAAAGGCGACGGAAACGCTGGTTTACAAGGTCTATAATGATGGCTTCGTGAACCTCAATCTCGGCTCATCCGCCGCGCAATCCGTGATCCTGATGGTGATCGTCATCGCGCTCACCGCCTTCCAGTTCCGCTTCGTCGAGAAGCGCGTGCATTACGGCTGAGGACGTCCTGATGATTGAAAATCGCCCCATCGCACGCGTGATTGCCCATCTGATGCTGGTGCTCGGCATCATCATCGTGGCCTTTCCGATCTACTACACCTTCATCGCTTCCTCGATGACGTCGAACGACATCATCCGGCCGCCCATGTCGCTGCTGCCAGGCGGCCATCTCGGAGAAAACTATACCGACGCCATGGTTGGCGGCGTGGAAAGGGTCGTCGGCGTCAGCCTGGAACGGCTGCTGTTCAACAGCTTCGTCGTGGCGCTGGCCATCGCCATCGGCAAGATCATCATCTCGTTCCTGTCCGCCTTCGCCATCGTTTTCTTCCGCTTTCCCTTCCGCATGGGCTTTTTCTGGATGATCTTCATCACGCTCATGCTGCCGGTGGAAGTACGCATTCTGCCCACCTACAAGGTCATCGTCGATCTGGGCCTGATCGACACCTATGCGGGGCTCACCCTGCCGCTGATGGCTTCAGCCACGGCGACCTTTCTCTTCCGGCAATTCTTTCTGACAATTCCCGGTGAAATGGTGGAAGCGGCGCGCATCGACAATGCGGGTCCGTTCCGTTTCATGCGCGATATCCTGCTGCCGCTGTCGAAAACCAATATCGCGGCACTTTTCGTGATTCTCTTCATCTACGGCTGGACGCAATATCTCTGGCCGCTGCTCGTGACCAACGACGCAAAGATGAACACGATCATCATCGGCCTCAAGCGCATGGTGGATTTTACCGATGCCTCGACGCCCTGGAATTACGTGATGGTGACGGCGATCCTCGCCATCATCCCCCCTGTTATCGTTGTGGTGCTGATGCAGCGCTGGTTCGTCAAAGGTTTGGTGGAGACCGAGAAGTAATGGCAAAAATTGCGCTGAAAGACGTCCGCAAGGTTTATGGCGGCAATGTCGAAGCCATCAAGGGCGTATCGATGGACATCGCCGATGGCGAAATGATCGTGCTCGTCGGTCCCTCCGGCTGCGGAAAATCCACCCTGCTGCGCATGATCGCCGGTCTGGAAGGCATTTCCGGCGGCCAGATCGTCATCGGCGACCGCGTCGTCAACGATCTGGAACCCTCAGACCGCGACATTGCCATGGTGTTCCAGAACTACGCGCTCTACCCGCATATGACGGTGCGCCAGAACCTTGCCTATGGCCTGAAGAACCGCAACACGCCGAAGGAGGAGATCGAGCGGCGTATCACGGAGGCGGCCAAGGCTCTCGAAATCGAACAATTCCTGGAGCGCAAGCCGCGCCAGCTTTCCGGCGGCCAGCGCCAGCGCGTGGCCATGGGCCGCGCCATCGTGCGCAAGCCCGCGGCATTCCTGTTCGACGAGCCGCTTTCCAACCTCGACGCCAAGCTGCGCGTGCAGATGCGCGTCGAAATCCGCCGCCTGCAGCGCTCTCTCGCCACGACAAGCGTTTACGTGACCCACGACCAGATGGAAGCCATGACGCTGGCCGACCGGCTGGTGGTGCTGAATGCCGGCCGCATCGAGCAGATGGGCACGCCGATCGAGCTTTACGAGAAACCGGCCACGACCTTTGTCGCCACCTTCATCGGCTCGCCCTCGATGAACCTGCTGAACCACGGGACGGCGACAGCCAACGGCTCTTCCGGTTGGTCGGTGATGGAAAGCACCGCACTGCCGCAGGGTGCTGCCACGCTCGGCATCCGCCCGGAAGACATCACCCTTGCCAGTGAGGCACCCACCGACGCTGCATTTACCGGCACCGTGCAGGTGGACGCCGTGGAACTGGTGGGTGCGGAAAGTTACGTGCACGGCTCCTTCGCCGACGGCACCACCATCGTCTTCCGCGTCCACGGCCGCTCACAACTGCGCATCGGCGAAACGCTGAAAATCGCCGCCCAGGCAAAGGATTTCCATCTGTTCGATTCGGCGGGGAAGCGGATTTAAGCCACTGCGGGATGCCATTACTGCGACGTCCAGCATCTAAGTAATGGCGTCCCGTCGTGTTAGCCGCCCTTTCTCGCCGTGAAATGAAAGGTAAGGACATCACCTTGATAATGCTCGGAAAGCAAAACGTCCTTCATTCCGTTCCGACTGAACACCGCGAGGATGGCGATAGGATCATATTCCGACATTCGCATTGAAAGTGTATTCCAGCCTTTTCCACGCAGGAATCTATATGTTGCCGCCAGCACTGGCACATTGTGGCGCAGGTGATAGCGTAGGCGGTCTGACAAGCGGCGTTCAGGCCGTTTGACGCTCGCCTGGAGAATGGCGACACCGCTGGGGCCGACCTTAGACAGCAACTTGTCGATCAGCATCACTCCCCTCCTGGCATCTACGTGCTGGAGAACGATATAGCTGAGGACGAGGTCAAATTCGCCCGAAGCGTGACTTAAATCGTCGTCTGAAGGGACCATTTCGACATTTTTGACATTGTATAACTGGCAATTCTTAACGGCTTCGGCACGCATGTCTGGAGATAGTTCAACGCCGATTACGGTTTCAAAACGGGACGCAAGCGGTATGCTCATTCGAGCCACCCCGGCACCGAACTCAAGAACACGCCCTTTACCTAACGGCCCGCAATACTGTTCCGCACGACCCAGCATCCAAGAGACATTGGCTTCCCCGGTTGCGAAGAATTCCCCCTTCGTTGCCTCGATATTTGAAGTGTGAAATCGGTCTTCGGAATACACGCCGTAATATGGGTTTTTCCTGCCCCATTCCAGCCACTGCGTATCGCTCATAAAATCCCTCAAACATAAGCAGACAATAATATTTATATATCCACTCAATACAATAACAGATATTACTTTGCAAAAACATATATATCAACAATAAATGCTATTAATAACACACAAGCACAACCAAAATATATATTATATATACTCGGACGAGCACTGACGTGTATTAAGGGGGTGATGCGGAAAGACGCGGTGAAGCAAACATCGCAAATTTCGACTGAACCCCCTTTCAGTTTTCAAATGAAAAGGGGTTCAAACGCCTGAAATCCCGTGCTTCGCCTCCATGGACGGCGACCAATCAAGGGAGCGCCAACCTACCAGACGAGTTCCACCTGCGGCCGGCCATTGGAAGTTTTCTCGAGGGTGCGGCCGGAGGTATCGACATTGCAATGAACGCGCTGGCGGAAAGCGGAGAAGCTTTCGAAGGTCACGACATCCACGGGATCATCGAGATGCAGGGTCAGCCGGTAACGTTCGGGATCGCCGCCGAGCGCCTGCACGCCCAGAACGGAGGCCACGAAAGGCTGCCCGAGGTAAAAACCTTCCACCCTGGAACCCAGAAGATAGGGATTGAACGCGGGACGATTTCCCGCGGCGGCATGTAGCGTATTCCAGTCGCGGAAGCCATATTGTGCGGCGATGAGTTCCAACGCCTTTGAATGGGTGATTGACTGCCCCTCATCCTCAAGAGCGGCACGCAGGCGCTTTGCCTGTTCTTTCAGCCCCTCAAGTGCGGGAAGCGGTTTGGACACGTTCATAACGGTTCTCCAACATGTGCATGCCGAATGTTCCGAAGGGGTCCGCGTTGCCATCGACGACATGCAAAACATGGGATGACCGTTATCAAGAAAAGAGCTTCACCAGGGGCGCAAACGCGCCTGCGGACGGCCGGGGCTCTTGCCCGTGGCCGTCCCTATAGCCCAGAAAGCGCCGCCCGTCAAAGGCCGCGCTTCATTGATCTACTGTCAGAAACGATAGGTGATACCCGCGCCAATCAGCCACGGATCCAGCTTGGCCTTGCCGCTGATCGGCGTGCCACCGAGTTCCGCCGTCCAGTCGGTCTTGAGGAAGATCTTCTTCACGTCGAAGTTCACACCCCAATGCTCATCCAGCATATAGTCGAAACCGACCTGCACGGCGGCGCCCAGCTTGTTCTTGACGTCGAGATTGCTGAAACCGGGCTTTTCGGTCTGGTTGTAGAACAGCGAATAGTTCACGCCCGCGCCGATATAGGGCTTGAAAGCGCCGAAGTCGGTGAAGTGATATTGCAGCGTCAGTGTCGGCGGCAGCAGCCAGGTCTTGCCGACCGGCGTGCCGGCCAGCACGCCCTCGCCATTGATTTTGGCATAGGTGGTGCCGAGAATGAGTTCGGCGGCGAAGTTATCGGTGAAGAAATAGCTGATGTCGAGTTCCGGGATTACGGTATCCGAATAGGACAGGCCAGCCCCTGGCACACCGTCGACGCTCCCGCTGTCGTTGGTGATGACGCCGAGGCCGCGCACGCGCAGCATCCACGGGCTTGCCGCCGCAATCGCTTCCTCCGCAGTCGGAGCCGGCGCCGCCTGGGTCATATCAGCGGCTATCGCATCGGCGGACCCGAGCATGGCGGCAACGCCAATCGCAACACTGGCAAGCAAGGCGTTGTTTCTGTTTCTATTCGTCATTCCATCTCTCCTATAGCGCACCGCAGCCGGGCAAGTCCCCGGAACCGGCTGATGACGGCGGGCCTTGCGAATCTTCGCCTGCCGCAACCGCTTGGGAGCCACTATGACGAAGGGTGACGCAGGCCGATTGAGATGGATCAAACCGGGATGCCCTTCATGTATGGAAGCGATGAACCGGCAAGCATTGTGGCAATTACGCAACAATGCCGCCCGGCGACCCGCCTACGAAAGTCGGAATACGGAGAAGGCCACATGCGCAGGCCTCCCCCATGCATATCACGCCGTCTGCGGCGTCAGGGTCGCGGAGCCCGGCTTTCGCAGCAGCAGAACCGAGACGGCGGCAATCATGCACATCAGACCGGCAATCTGCAGCGCGGGCATATAGGTATCGAAGTCGCTCTTGAAGAAACCGGCGCCAAAGGCGGCGGTGGCTGCCCCCAGCTGATGGCCGGCAAAGATCCAGCCGAAAACAAGACCGGCCTTTTCACGGCCGAAGTTTTCCGCGGCGAGCTTCACCGTCGGCGGCACGGTCGCTACCCAGTCCAGCCCGTAGAAGACGGCAAAGACCGAAAGCTCCACGAAGCTGAAGCCTGAGAATGAGAGGTAAAGCAAGGACAGCCCGCGCAGACCGTAGAACCAGAACAACAGGAAGCGATTGTCGAACCGGTCGGAAAGCCAACCGGCGAAGATCGTGCCGAAGAAGTCGAAAATGCCGATCACCGCCAGCGTTCCCGCCGCTGTTACCGCAGCCATGCCAAAATCGCCGCAGATCGAGATCCAGTGTGTCTGGATGAGACCGTTGGTCGAAAGTCCGCAGACGAAAAACGTGCCGAACAGCACCCAGAAGACGGGGTTGCCCGAGACGCTTTTCAGCGTCACCAGCGGCGATGCCAGCGTGGCGAGGAGATTGTGGTCCTGCTTGACCGGCTTTGTCACCACCGTCTCGCCATAGGCCGGCAAACCGACGTCGGCGGGGTGGTCACGCATCAAAAGCAGGACGAGGACCATGGCGGTGGCAATCACAGCAACGGACAGGGTCAAGGCGGTTCGCCAGCCATAGGCTTCCGTCAGCGCCGCCAGCAGCGGCAGGAAAACCAGCTGGCCGGTGGCGTTGCTTGCCGTCATCAGGCCGATCACCAGTCCCCGACGCTTGGAAAACCAGCGTGTCGCCACGGTGGCGCCCAGCACCAGGGCAGTCATGCCGGTGCCGACGCCGATCACCACGCCCCAGAGCAGCAGCAATTGCCACACCTCAGTCATGAAAAACGAGGCGACAATGCCGCCCATGATCAGGGCAAGCGCGGTGGAAACCACCTGCCGGATGCCGAAATGGTTCATGAAAGCGGCGGCAAAGGGCCCAAGCAGACCGAACAGCACAAGCCTGACGGCCATGGCCGAAGAAATATCGGCGATATCCCAACCGAATTCCTGATGCAGCGGCTGGATCATCACCCCCGCAGATCCCATCGCACCGGCGGTGGCCAGCATGGTGAGAAAGGTGGTCGCGGCGACGAGCCAGCCATAGTGCAGATTTCTGCTGGCCATCCAGCTGGCGAGGCGTGTGGAGAGCATGTTCGAATTCCCTTTCCGGCGGCCGCGGCCGATATTTTACGGGTATATACCCACACTGCGGGCAGATACCCGCATATGCCCAAAAAACTACAGGGCTGCGAGCAGTTCCTGCAATTGTGCTGTCTTCTCGGGCCCAAGCCGGGCCTCGATTTCATCCTGCACCCCATCCCAGAGCGGTGCGCCCGCCTTGAGGATCGCGTGCCCTTCCTCCGTTACGGTCAGCATCGCTTCCCGCTGATCCTCGCCGTGACCAATAGCGACCAGACCCATCCGCGCCAGCACCTTGGCATTGCGGCCAACGGTGGAGCGATCCAGTTCCACCCTTGCAGCCAGGTCGGTCAGCGAGACCGGCGCAACGCGGTTGATGTTCCGCAGCAGGCTGAACTGACCGATGTTGACACCAAGCGGCGCCAGTGCCTCGTCATAATAGGACGAGACCTTGCGGGATGCTTTGCGCAACAGAATGCAGTGGCAGCTATCGTTTGGCATTTGTCTCGGGTATATACCCGCAAATTCCCGGGCGCAAGGGGGCATGGAACGCAAAGATGCGACAAAACGGCCGGAGATCGGCATGCGGCAGGGTTCAGAAGCGCAGTCGGAAGAAGCCATAGGCGGCAAGAACCGCACAGACAGAGGCGCCAACCAGATAAGGCATATGCAGCGCCGCGGTGCGGCCGATCTCCGGTTCGGCCAAACTGACCATTATCCCGGCGGCAAAGGCGCCGAACGACATCGCGCCCCAACCGAAAAACCGATAGACGGAATTGACGCGTCCAAGAAGCTCATCTGGAATGAGCCTCTGCCTGTAGCTGACGGTGACCACATTCCACAACATGCCGGCTGCCGCCTCGAAAAACAGGCCGGCCGCCACCAGCGGCAAGGACGCCGACAGGCCAAGCACCAGATTGAACAATGCAAATGTGCAAAGCGCCAGAAAGAGGCTTGCCCTCGCCCCCAACCGCCGGGCAAGCCAGGGTGAGACCAGCCCGCCAAGAACGCCGCCAGCTGCGCCACAGGTCAACAGCACGCCATAGGCGGCCGAGGAGAGATTGAGCACCTCCTGCGCATAGAGAACGAGGACTGTCATTCCCCCGACAAATACGGCGTTGATTGCGCCCAGCATGATAGCGAGCCGCAGCACCATGGGGTTGCGCCACATCCAGCCAAGGCCTTCCTGCAATGCCGGCCAGAATGAAGCCGGACCGGAGGGTTTGCGTGGCGGCAGCACGATGAGCCAGATCAACACCGCCGAGACCGCGTAAAAGCCGGCATCAAGGCCGAAGGGAATGGCAATGCCCGCCGCGATCAACAGGCCGGCCAGCGGCGGGCCGATGAACTGGCCGGTCACCTGTTCGGCGCTCCACATCTGGCCATTGGCATGTTCAAGATCACCCGGCGCGACAAGCGAAGGCAGGATCGTCTGCGCCGCATTGTCCCGAACGACCTCGGCGCAGCCGAACAGGAAGGCTATTACCGCGAGCGAAAAAATCGCCGTCGAACCCGATTGAATCGGTAATGGCAGGTTTGCAGTGGCGGAGATCATGGCGACTGCGCATATCATCAGCGCCAGCCGTACCATGTCTGCCCGCACCATCAGCAAACGCCGGTCGCTTCGATCGGTCCAAACCCCCACCGGCAGCGCAAAAAGCAGCCATGGCAACCGTTGCGCCACCGCGATCATGGATATCAGCAGCGGATCGCTGGTCAGCAACGTGCCAAGCCATGGTATCGCCACCATCGAAATACCATCGGCAAGATTGGATACGGCGCTCGCGGAGAATAACAGGCGGTAATCACGATTGGTTCGGAGTAGAGCTGCCTGCATGCCTGATCCCCTGCTGCTGAAATCACGACGGAGCAGACATAAACTGTCACGATGGCCAAAGAGGCTATTGCGACCTATCGCCGCCGAACCGGTATCGCATCCGATTCCCCAGCCTCTCATGAAAGAACATTTCGCGGCAATACAATTTCGCTGGATCGGCCCCGGCCACCCGGCCGGAGCACGAAATCAACGGTTGACGGGGTCAGGCAGAGAGCCTGCGGCCGCTTGCCACCAGCAGGCCGGCAGCGCCTTCAAGCCAGCCAGCTTTCAGCTCCAGCGCCAGGAAACGGCTACGCTCGAACGGGCCGGGCATGATGAGATGCTGGGCCTTGTCGGCGAAAAAGCCGAAACGCTCGTAATAGGGCGCGTCGCCAACCAGAAGAATGGCGCCATGGCCCCGCCTGGTGGCCTCGGTAATGGCGGCGCGCATCAGCGCCGAGCCAATGCCCTTGCCCTCATAGGCGGCATCGACGGCAAGCGGGCCGAGCAGCAGCGCTTCGACGGCGCGGCCTTCGCGGGAGATACCGGCTTCGACGTTCCACAGGCGCACCGTGCCGATGACATGGCCGTCCTCATCGCGGGCGACGAGCGCCAGGCCTTCGGCGGGAACGCGGCCGGCGCGCAGCTTTTCGGAAGACTTGCGGCGGCGTCCGGCGCCCATGGCGCGGTCCAGCAGGTTTTCACGGGCAACGACATCGCCCGGATTTTCCTGATCGACATGAAATGTCTGCGGTGTGAAAAATGCCCGTACCGAATTCAAAAGAGCGGCCATCCTTGGCCTCCCGTCACACAACCGCCCACACGCGGCCCTTGATGAAAATTGGTGGAGCCGTTCCGGCCCGCCGACACGCTTTCCTCGGCTGGAAGAGGTGCAGCAAGCAGGGATTTGCGCAACAGCACAATCGGCAGGGCCGGAACGGAAGCTTGGTCGAGACGCCGCCCTTTCAGCGGACGGCGTTCGGATCAGATGACGTAGGCCTTCAGCGGCTCGAAACCGTTGAACGCGACCGCCGAATAGGTGGTCGTGTAAGCGCCCGTGCCTTCGATCAGAACTTCATCGCCGATGGTCAGCGAGACCGGCAGCGGATACATGTTCTTTTCATACAGCACGTCGGCACTGTCGCAGGTAGGGCCGGCCAGAACGCATGGCTCCATCTCGTCCTGATCGCGCTCGGTGCGGATCGGGTAACGGATCGCCTCATCCATCGTCTCGGCGAGACCGCCGAACTTGCCGATGTCGAGGAACACCCAGCGGTGGTTGTCATTGTCGGATTTGCGCGACACGAGAACGACTTCCGCCTTGATGACGCCGGCATTGCCGACCATGCCGCGGCCCGGTTCGATGATGGTCTTCGGGATCTGGTTGCCGAAGTGCTTGCGCAGCGCCGTGTCGATGGCCTGGCCGTATTCTTCGGCAGCCGGAACGTCGCGCAGGTACTTGGTCGGGAAACCGCCGCCCATATTGACCATCTGCAGGTGGATGCCCTGTTTGGCAAGCGAAGCGAAAACGCGCTTGGCATCGGCCAGTGCCGCATCCCATGCGTCAAGGTTCATCATCTGCGAACCGACATGGAAGGATACGCCGTAGGACTCAAGACCGAGCTGATGGGCGTAAACCAGAACGTCGACAGCCATCTGCGGTACGCAGCCGAACTTGCGCGACAGCGGCCATTCCGCACCTTCGCCATCCGTCAGAACGCGGCAGAACACGCGCGCGCCGGGAGCTGCACGGGCAACCTTCTCAACTTCCTCATGGCTGTCCACGGCGAAGAGATCGATGCCGAGCGCATGGGCGCGCGCAACATCGCGTTCCTTCTTGATGGTGTTGCCGAAGGAGATACGGTCGGAAGTCGCACCCGCATCGAGCGCCATCTGGATTTCAGCCACGGAGGCGCAATCGAAGTTGGAGCCGAGCGAAGCAAGCAGCTTCAGGATTTCGGGAGCCGGGTTTGCCTTCACGGCATAATAGATCGCGCTGTTCGGCAGGGAGTGCCGGAACGCGTTGAAATTGTCGCGCACGACGTCGAGATCAACCACGAGGCAAGGGCCTTCGGGACGTCGGGTCTTGATGAAGTCGAGAATGCGTGCAGTCGTCATCGATGTATTCCCTGTTAAACCGGCTCCGGAAAAATCCGGAGGACAAAGGACGCTCGAGATATGCATTCGAATCAGCCGGTGGAGGCGCAGAATCGATAGCATACGCTCAAGGCGCGAATGTGAACGACGCCCTGCCAGAGCATCATTCGGCTTTGTCTGCCATGGATTGGAGGGAATGACCCGACCGCACTTCAGGCAATGATGGTGTGCCTCTTTAGTACCCCGGCTGATGGAGAGCCGGCAGAGAACCAGAAAGGCCCGCACCGTCGTTGCTTCGTATGTCCTCGCATTTTCCGGTTGGCCGGAATAGCGACTGGAGGGGTTAGTTCCAGGTACCTTACCTAAATCCTCACCACATCGAGGAATCGGCGGACACACATGGGCACGTGCGACTTTGGGCAGCACGGGAGATAAGAATATTCGCCGTCATAATCAAGAGGATTTTTTCACCATATAGCGGAATTTTTCAGCAGCGATTTTAAGGTTGAACAGTCAGGATGCAGCGTTCAATTATATGGAACAAACTGGAGGGTTTTCATGGACACGCTGACGCGCATCCGCGCCTTTATCGATGTTGTCGAAGCGGAGGGGTTTTCCGCTGCGGCGCGCAAGACCGGGCGCTCCAAGGCGCTTCTGTCCAAATATGTGCGGGAACTGGAGGACGATCTCGGAGCGCTTCTCTTAAACCGAACCACGCGGCAGTTTTCGCTGACGGAAGCCGGGCACACCTATTACCGCACAGCGTCCGACATTCTGAAGGAGATCGACAATCTCGCCGACCTTGTTCGGGAAAAGAATGCCGATCTGAAAGGAAAACTGCGGATCTCCGTTCCACGCACTTTCATCGACGCGGAGGTCGGCCAGAGCCTCATCGACTTCGCCAAGGAAAATCCGGAACTGTCGCTCGAGATCGTCGCGGAAGACCGATTCGTCGACCTGATCGAAGAAGGCTTCGATCTCGCGATCCGGATCACCCGGCTGGAGGATTCGGGCCTGATCGCCCGCAAGCTTTCCGATTTCCGGGTCTATGCGGTGGCGACGGCGGATTTCGTCGCGCAACACGGACCGCTCGATGGTCCGCAGGATTTCTCCCGCGTTCCCTTCATCATCGACACCAATACGCGTTTTCATAATACGGTGCGGTATCTGGAGCCGGATGGCGGCTCAAATTCGGTCGCCATCAGCGGCCCCATCGAGGTCAACAGCCCACAGGCGACCCTGCGCGCCGCCCGTGCCGGCCTCGGCATCGCCATGGTGCCTGACTTTATCGCCCGGCCCTATATCCAGTCCGGAGAACTGGTGACGCTGTTCGACGATTACATTTCCAAGGACCGCGGCATTTATGCGGTCTATCCGCATCGTCGCTACCTGCCCGCCAAGGTGCGCAGTTTCGTGGATTATCTCTCGGCGTGGTTCAGGAAGAACGGGTGAAGGGCCGGGCGGCATTCGCCGAGCGCCCTTCCGTCATGCCGGACTTGATCCGGCATCCAGCCACGGCGCGTCTGCGCCGTGAAACGACTCTCCCGCGATCAAGGACTTGATCGCCCTGGACCCCGGATCAAGTCCGGGGTGACGGAGTGGGGATGCAGCCGTCTCGCCAAATCCAAACCTAGGCAAAACTTTTAGCAGCATCGACGCCCGCCTTGCAGCGGACGTCGCATGGCAGAAGCCAGCTCGTCAGAACGGCGAATCCGGGAAGTAGAACTGCTCGGCATTGTCCTTGGTGATCAGCGTCGCATCGAGGATGTACTCACCCGCGACCGGCACCTGATCGTAGAAATGCCCGGCCGTCAGCTGCATGGCGGTCGCCACCATCGCCGGCGGATAGAGCACGTCGACCGGCACAAGCTTGTCGCCGTCCATGACCTTCTTGATCATGTCCTTGGACCCGGCGCCCGCGACGATATACTGGATATCGGTGCGTTTGGCCTGCTGGATGGCTTCCAGCACGCCGATCGCCATATCGTCATCCTGACACCAGACCACGTCGATCTTCTTGTACTTGGTCAGATAGTCCTGCATCACACGGAAGGCGTCGTCGCGGTTCCAGTTGCCGTACTGGCGGTCGAGAACCTTGACATTCGAGCCGGCGATACCCTTGTCGAAGCCATCCTGGCGCTGCTGGTCGATCGGGATCGGCAGGCCGCGAATGACCACGACTTCGGCATCCGGCGTCGTCTTCTTGATGTATTCGCCGGCCACCTGGCCGAGCGCCGGGTTGTTGCCGGCCACATAGAGATCGCGGATAGAATTGTCGTTGACACTCGGCGCGCGGTCGACGAGCGCGACGAAGGTGCCCTTGTCCTTGATCTCCTTGATGGCGTTGACAAGCGGATCGGGATCGGACGGCAGGACGACCAGCGCGTCGAGCCCCTGCACGGCCAGATCCTGCAGCGCATTGGCCTGGTTTGCGGCGTCCGGCGATGTCTTGACGATGACGTTGAGCCCCGGATGCTCCTTCATCAGAAGCTTCGCCACACGTTCGGCATGGTAGACCACGCCCGCCGTCCAGCCATGGTCGGCCGCCGGAATGGACACGCCGATCGTGACCTTTTTGTCCTGCGCGTGGGCCGAACCCGCCAGCACCGTTGCCAGCGCGGCAAAGGCCACGCCGATGAATTTATTACGCATAGTCTCTTTCCTCCCAAGACCGGGGCGTTCCTCCTCCAACCGCGCCTGCCCCACATGGCGCGGCGTGATACCTTACCTGCGGCTGAGCGAGCGCTGCACCAGCATGGCGATGATGATGATGGCCCCCTGAATGGCGCCGATCAGATATTCGCTGACGAAGTTCGACAGGATCATGATGTTGCCGACGATCTCCAGAATGAAGGCGCCGCAGATCGTGCCCCAGATGCGCCCTACCCCGCCGCGCAGCGCCGTACCGCCGACGACGACGGCCGTAATCGCCTGCAGCTCCCACAACATGCCTGTCGTTGCCGACGTAGACGCGAGGCGCGGGACGTAAAGCAGCACCGCAACGGCGACGCAGAGCCCCTGTACCACATAGGCGATGGTGCGAACCCGGGCGACCGGAATGCCGGAATAACGCGCAACATCCTCACTGGAGCCCACCGCCGTCAGATGCCGCCCGTAGCGTGTACGGTAAAGCACGAAGGCGGCTATCGCAGCCGTGACGAAGATGACGATGACCGGCACCGGCACGCCCAGAACATTACCAAAATAGACCGGGCGATAAAGCGTCTGGATTTCCGGGTTGCGCAGCGTGATCGCGCCGCCCTGCGACAGCCAGGTCGTCAGCCCGCGATAGATACCCATGGTGCCGAGTGTGGCGATGAAGGGTTCGATGCGGCCGATGGTGGTGATGAGCCCGTTTACCAGCCCGCAGGCCGCGCCGATGGCGAGCGCGAGCGCCATTGCCGCAAGAAGCATCAGCAACGGGCTCGCTATCGCGCCGCTGTTCATGAACAGGATCATCAGGCTGGCCACGAAAGCCACCATGGCGCCCACCGACAGGTCCAGCCCGCCTGACGTGATGACATAGGTCGCGCCCAGCGCGATGATGGCGATGAAGGCGCTGCGGGTGATGACATTCAACAGATTGTCGATGCCGATGAAATTGGGATTGGCGATGGTGCCGAGAACCAGCAGCAGTGCCAGCGCCACGAAAGGCGCGACGGCGCGCAGGTCCCAGTCCTTCGAGGTCTTCGGCGTTTTGCCGTTATCAAATGCGGCCTCAGTCATATTTCCCCTCAGTTTCTTTTGTCAGGCCATGTTTTCCGGAAAGCGGGCGCTCAGGCGGGTTCCTGCGTATGAACACCCGTCGCCAGCGCCACGATGTCGTTTTCAGTCATGCGCTCCCCCGTCACCTCACCGACAATCCTGCCCGAACGCATCACCAGAATGCGGTCGCAGATGCCGATCAGCTCCGGCATTTCCGAGGAAACCACGATGATCGACCGTCCCTCATCCGCAAGCCCGGCGATAAAGCGGTAAATCTGCTCCTTGGTGCCGATATCGATGCCGCGGGTCGGCTCGTCGATGATGACGATGGACGGGTCGAGCAGCATCATCTTGGCCAGCAGCAGCTTCTGCTGGTTGCCGCCGGAAAGCTGGCCCGCCAGCAAGTCCTTGCGTCCTGTGCGAATGTCGAAGTCGCGCACTGCAGCATCAAGCGCGGCCGTTTCCCGGCCAGTGTCGATCTGGAACAGACTGCTGAATTTTTTCAGCGACGCAAGCGTGAGATTGACCCGCAGATCCTTGGTGAGCAACAGCCCCTTCCCCTTACGGTCTTCGCTGAGGTAAACGATGCCGGCCCTGAGGCTGTCCTCCGCCTTGGCGAAGTGCACCGTCCGGCCAAGGTGACGCACCGTCCCACGCCCGGTCCGCAGGCCCAGCACTCCCTCCATCAGCTCCGTCCGGCCCGCCCCCACCAGCCCGGCAAAACCGAGGATTTCGCCTTTGCGCAGGCTGAAACCGGCATCTTGCGCATAACCGGGAACGTTAAAATGCTCCACCTCAAGAACAGGCTCGCGCTCGCCGCCGGCGTTCCGGTCGGGATAGAGTTTCGCCACATCGCGCCCCACCATCAGCCGCGCCATATCGGCCGGCTCCAGCTCCGAGGCCGGGTGAGAGGCGACCAGCCGGCCGTCGCGCAGCACGGTTACGCGGTCGGCGATTTCCTTCACTTCCGGCAGGCGGTGCGAGATATAGAGCACGGCCACGCCTTTCGCGCGAATATCGCGGATGACGTTAAGCAGCGCCTCGGTTTCGATAGGCGTCAGGCTGGCCGTCGGTTCGTCAAAAATGACCAGCCGATGTGGCACGAGCAGCACGCGCGCGATCTGTACCAACTGCCGCTGGGCGATAGACAGACTGCCGACGATGGCGTCGGGGTCTATCACGCCGCCCAGTTCGGTGATCGCCCTGCGGGCGCCGTCGCGCATGGCACGATCGTCCACCACCGGGCCCTTGCGCAGTTCGCGGCCAAGGTAGATGTTCTGCGCCACCGTCAGATCGGGCGCGAGCAATATTTCCTGATGGACGAGCACAATGCCGCGATGTTCGGCATCCACCGGCCCGCTCAGCGTAACGGGGTCGCCGTCGACACGGATCTCACCGCCCGAGGGCTTTTCATTGCCCGCCAGCAGTTTCATGAGCGTCGACTTGCCGGCGCCGTTCTCACCGATGATGGCATGCACCTCACCGGCCCGCACGTCTATCTCTATGTCCTTCAGAACCTGAACCGGTCCGAAAGATTTCGATAACCCGACCGTCCGGACAAGTGCCGGTTCCGCAGTAACCTCAGCAATAGCCATGCGCCCTCACCGACATCCGGTGCGAACGGGCGGCTCCTGCCCTTCGATTGTCCTTGAAGTGACCATGAGCGAGCTCCTCCCAAAGCTCGGAGAAGAAGCTAGCGTTGGTTTTGAGGTACGTAAAGCAAATTTCGCTTGTGTGTTAGAATACACTGAAATGTGAGGGGCGACCGGTGGACGGGGAGCCCGCAAAACGCCTCACTCTGCAGGGGAACGCTGGAAGCCTTTCATGAGGCGATGTACCGCTTCGGCGCCGTCGCTGGCCAGATCGAATCGTTTGCCGAACAGCAGCCAATCGGAGCACATGCCCTTCAAAAGCCAGTAAAGCGCGCCAAGCGCGGATTCCGCGGTCCAGTTGTCGTTAAACGCGCCTTCCGCCTGCGCCCGCTCGAAAGCCGCCTCCAGCCGCTCCTTGTGGTATCGATCCAGCTCCTCCTGCGCATGAAGCACGGGCGCGAACTCATCGGAATAATTGGTACGAAGACTGATCGTCATGATTCGCTGGCGCTGTTCGTCGCCCGCCAGGAGCGCCAGCCATTTGCAGGCCGCTTCTTCTATCCTGGAGAGCAGCGCCGCACCCCTGAGGTCGGGATCGCCGAAATCGAGCAGGTCGGATTCCGGCAACGCCACCGATTGGTAAAGGCCGATGAAGAGATCGGTCTTGCTGGAAAAATGCCAGTATATCGCCCCGCGTGTGACCCCGGCCGCGGCCGCCACCTCGTCCAGCGAGCTGTTGGCAACGCCCTTCTTGAAGAACACCCGCTCGGCAGCGGCAAGGATCGCCTGACGCGTCTCTTCTGCCTCGGCCTTGGTACGGCGCATTCCGTTATCTCCTTCCACTGCCGGCACGGCGCTTCCGCACCGTGCCTTTCCTCAATACCGGGGCGTCATGACATGACGGTATCCCGGCTTTCCCTCGATGTTATTCCGCCGGTGAAACGGCGTCAGCAGCAATCTCGTTCTCCTTCTTCCGATCCCCGAAAATCTTCATGACGAAAACAAAGAACACGGGAACGAAGAAGATCGCGAGGATCGTCGCCGAGATCATGCCGCCGAGAACACCGGTACCGATGGCATTCTGGCTCGCGGCGCTCGCACCGGAGGCGATCGCCATGGGCAGCACGCCGAGCGAGAAGGCGAGCGACGTCATCAGGATCGGCCTGAAGCGCAGATGCGCCGCCTCCACCGTCGCATCATAGGTGGATTTGCCCTCTGCCCGCAAATCCTTGGCGAATTCGATGATGAGGATCGCATTTTTCGCGGAAAGGCCGATGATGGCGACGAGGCCGACGAGGAAGTAGACATCGTTCGGCATGCCGCGCAGCATCACCGCCGCCACCGAGCCGATGACCCCGAGCGGCACCACTAGCATGACAGAGAGCGGAATTGACCAGCTTTCGTAAAGCGCTGCGAGCAGCAGGAAGACGAACAGCACGCTGAGACCGATGAGCGCCGGTGCCTGCGAACCCGACTGGATTTCCTGCAGCGACTGGCCGGTCCATTCGAAACCGAAACCGCCGGGCAATTCGCGCGCCAGACGTTCCATTTCGGCAATGGCATCACCGGAGGAGTAGCCCGGCGCCGCCTGGCCACCGATACGGATCGCCGGATAGCCGTTATAACCGACCACCTGAGAAGGACCGCGCACCCATTCCACCGAGGCGAAAGAGCTGATCGGCACCATGCCGCCATTGGCGTTGCGGACGTTGAGGTTCAGGAGATCCTCGGTCTTCATGCGCTGGCCCTGTTCGGCCTGCACCGTCACGCGCTGCATACGGCCGGCATTGGGGAAGTCGTTGACGTAGGACGAACCCATATTGGCTGAGACGGTGGCGTTGATATCGCTGAAAGTCACGCCGAATGTGTTTGCCTTCTCACGGTCGATGACGAGATTGACCTGCGCCGCATCCGGCATGCCTTCGATGCGAAGGCCGGCAAGGATGGGGCTCTGCCGCGCCGCGGCCATCAGCTGCGCGCCGGCGGCGCTCAGTGCCGTCTGGCCCGCTCCGGACCTGTCCTGCAGGCGGAAGGTAAAGCCGCTGGAGTTGCCGAGACCCTGAATGGGCGGTGGCGACAGCGCGAAGGACATTGCGTCCGGCAGGCCCCAGAGCTTGCCATTGATCCGGGCTGAGATGGCCGCTGCAGAATCCTCCGGTCCACGTTCGCTCCAGTCCTTCAGCGTCGCGAAGGCGAGGCCGGCATTTTGGCCGGAACCGGAGAAGGAGAAGCCCGACACGGCGATGACGCGTTCAACCGCCGGCTCTTCCAGGAAGATCTTTTCGATCTGCTGGATGGACTGCAGGGTGCGGTCGCTGCTGGCTTCCGCAGGCGCCTGGATGTCCACGATCAGGTAGCCCTGGTCTTCGTTCGGCAGGAACGAGCTCGGCAATTGCATATAGGCCCAGCCGAGACCGACCAGCAGCGCCGCATAGATCACCATGAAGCGGCCGGAGCGCTTGATGATGCCGCCGACCGAAGACGAATATTTGTGCGACGCCTTGTCGAAGTTGCGGTTGAACCAGCCGAAGAAGCCCTTCTTTTCATGATGCCCGGCCTTGATGGGCTTCAGGAAAGAAGCGCACAGCGCCGGCGTCAGCGACAGGGCCAGGAAGCCGGAGAACAGGATCGACACCACCATGGTCAGGCTGAACTGCTGGTAGATGATGCCGACGGCGCCGGGGAAGAAGGCCATGGGCACGAACACGGCCGTCAGCACCAGCGTGATGCCGATGATCGCGCCGGAAATCTGGCCCATTGCCTTGCGGGTCGCCTCCTTCGGCGACAGATGCTCTTCCGCCATGATGCGCTCGACATTCTCAACGACGACGATCGCGTCATCCACCAGAATGCCGATGGCGAGAACCATGGCGAACATAGTCAGAACGTTGATCGAGAAACCCGAGACATACATGACGGCGCAGGTGCCGAGCAGCGCCACGGGCACCACCAATGTCGGAATGATGGTGTAGCGGATGTTCTGGAGAAACACGAACATCACCACGAAGACGAGGATGATCGCCTCGATCAGCGTGTGAATGACCTTCTCGATCGAAATCTTGACGAAGGGGCTGGTGTCATAGGGAATTTCATACTCTATGCCCTGCGGGAAATAGCGCGACAGCTCCTCCATCGTGGCGCGTACGCCCTCCGATGTCTGCAGCGCATTGCCGGTCGGCGACAGCTGCACGCCGATGGCGGCACTCGGTTTGCCGTTCAGGCGGCTCGAGAAATTATAGCTTTCGCCGCCCACTTCCACACGCGCGACATCGCGCAGCCTGACGGAAGAACCATCCGGGTTGGCGCGCAGCACGATGGAGCCGAACTCTTCCGGCGAGGTGAGCTGACCCTGCACGTTGACGGTCGCGGAAATCTGCTGGCCAATCGGGTTTGGCGATGCACCGATGCGGCCGGCGGCGACCTGCGAGTTCTGCGCCTGGATGGCGCCGATGACGTCGCTCGACGTCAGGCTGAGGCCCAGCATCTTGTCCGGATCCATCCAGATGCGCATGGAGCGCTGGGTGGCAAAGAGCTGCGCGCTGCCGACGCCGGGAACGCGGCGCAATTCGCCGAGCACGTTGCGGCTGAGATAATCGCCGAGACCGATGGCATCGGTATTGCCGTCGACGGAGGTGAGCGCCACCATCATCAGAAACGAGGTGCCTGCCTGTTCCACGCGCAGGCCCTGCTGCGTCACTGCCTGCGGCAGGCGTGGCTCCACGCGCGCGATGCGGTTTTGAACTTCGACCTGCGCCTCACCGATATTGGTGCCAGGTTCAAACGTGACGTTGATCGAAATGCGGCCGGAAGCCTCCGATGTCGACTCGAAATAGATCAGGCCGGGAACACCGTTCAGTTCCTCTTCGATCGGGCGCGTGACGCTTTGGTAGATATCTTCCGGCGCAGCGCCGGGATAGGTCGTGGAGACCGAAATCTGCGGCGGCGCCACATTCGGATATTGCGCAATAGGCAGCATGGGAATGGCGAGCAGGCCCGCCAGCATGATGAAGATGGCGACGACCCAGGCAAAAATGGGCCGATCGATGAAAAAACGTGCCATGAAATCGGTCCTTATTGCTTCTGGGCCGGAGCCGCGCTCTCGCTACCTGCGGCAGCGGCGACATCGGCCTCGTCGGACCAGGGTTCAGGCTTCACCTTGGCTCCCGGGGCGGTCTTCTGGAAGCCTTCGGCAACAACACGGTCGCCATCCTTCAGCCCTTCCGAAATTACCCAGCGGTCACCGATGGAACGGCCGACGCTGACGCGCCGCTGCTCGACCGTATCTTCGGCATTGACGACAAGCACGCTCGCCTGACCGCCGGCATCGCGCTGAACCGCCTGCTGCGGCACCGCGAATGCAGCCTTCTGAATGCCCTGCTGGATCTGCACGCGGACATACATGCCCGGCAGCAGATCGCCGTTCGGATTGGGAAATTCGCCGCGCAGCGTCACCTGGCCGGTGGTCTCATCCACCGCTGCCTCCGAAAACAGCAGACGGCCGGGCTGCGGGTAACGGCTGCCGTCATCGAAGAGCAGATTGACTTCGGCTTCATTCGGGCCGGTCATCAGCTTGCCGTCCTGAAGCGCCTTGCGCAGCCGAATGAGATCGGCCGCCGGCTGGGTGAAGTCGGCATAGATCGGATCAAGCTGCTGGATCGTCGCCAGGTTTTCAGAGCCGGTCGCGCTGACGAGCGCGCCTTCCGTAATACGCGCGCGGCCGATCCGGCCGCTGATCGGGGCTTTAACATCCGCATATTGAAGATTGAGCTTCGCTTCGGCCAGGCCTGCCTCAGCCACCGCCACCTCGGCATCGGCCTGCGCCAGCTGGGCAATGGCGTTGTCGAATTCCTGCTGCGAACCAACGTTGGAACGGCGCAGCTGCTGCTGCCTGTCGGCCGTCTGGCGCGCCTGAAGCTGCGCGGCCTGCGCCCGGCGCAACGTGCCCTCGGCGCTGTCGACGCGCACCTGGAACGGGGCGGGATCGATGCGGTAGAGGACATCGCCTTCCTTCACCAGCGAACCCTGCTCGAACACGCGCTCAACGATGATGCCGGAGACACGCGGGCGCACTTCGGCAAGTCGCGTCGGTGCAATGCGGCCCGGCAGGTCGTTGGTTATCGGCAGCTCTTCCTGCTTTACGGTCACGACCTTGACTGCACCAGGCGGCGGCGCCCCGGGGGCAGACGCCTGCTCGTCGCTACATCCGACCACAACGATGCCCGCCAACAACACCGCCACGATCTGCCCCAGTCTATTCGCCATTCTGCGCTCCGAATCCATGAAAAAGGTCACATTTACATACATACTAAGACGTATGTAAATTTCTGACAATAGAATTGTTGCAGCGCAAAACCAGCCTCACGCGCTTGTGAAGCCGCGCGAGACGGCGTGGAAACACGGCCTGCATTCGCAAGAGCATCGGGAAACGGAAGGGGGCTGGGACCCACGACGGCGCGGGTCCCACCTTGGGCCTTATGGCCGGAAGATCAGAAATAATTGCGCGAGCAAGGGTCGATGACCCGACTTTCCCTCAGGACAAACGCTTCAGCGAGCTGGCTTCCGGCTGGGGGCCGGCATTGGTCTTGTCGTTATTGTCGGCAGATCTGTTACGCAGCGCCGCGTAATAGGCATTTTTCTGCTCGTACATATTCATATCGGCGCGGCGCACCAACGATTCCATCGTCTCGCCTGCCTCGCTGGTCGCCACACCCAACGACAGGCTGAGCGGTGCGCTGGAATAGAACTGGTTGTTGATCTTCAGCAGCTCATAAACGGTTTCGACCATGGCGGCGGCCACCTGCTTGTCGGCGCCGGGAAGAAGAATGGCGAATTCGTCGCCGCCGATGCGGGCTGCATGGTTCGGCGCGGTCACCACGCCGTTCAGCACCTCGCCCATGCGTCGCAACAGGGCGTCGCCGGCATCGTGCCCAAGCTTGTCATTCGCGTCCTTCAGGCCGTTGAGATCGATCACGATCGCCGATACGGGCCGCAACGCGCTGCGCTCCAGCCTGTTCAGCTCGTCGGAATAGAAGGCGCGGTTGTGCAGCTTGGTCAGCACATCGTGCTTGCCGAGATATTCGAGGTAGGCTTCGGCTTTCTTGCGCGCGGTAATATCCGTCAGCGCCACCTGCACCAGAGACCAGTCCCGCTCATACCCGGGAAAAACCGAAAAATGCAAAAGCAGATGCCTCTCGGAACCGTCCAGCGCGTAGTTCACCACTTCGCGGTGATGGCTGAGATTACCGTTCCAGAGTTCCATCAGCTGTTCGCGGAACGGCTTTTCCATCTCGTCGCGGAAAATATCGCCGAGCCGCTGCAGCAGAACTTGCCGGTCCGGCGCACAGAACAGGTCGAGCGTCGCGCGATTGACGTCGATGACGCGGATTTCGCTCATGCATTGCCGCACGAATTCCGGATGCACATCCATGAAGACCCGGAAATCGATGATGCCGCGCTCCCTGACCTCCTCGATCAGGCGCCTTACCCGGCTGAAATCCTCCACCCACAGGGACACAGGCGAATGTTTGAACATGCCCTCGGCATAACGGCGGTTGAGCAGCTCCTTGCGGCGGGCCTCCTCCCGCTCCGTCACATCCTCGGTGGTCAGAAGCAGCCGGTCGAGCGTGTCCTCGTGGCCGGGTATCACCGCGCCGCGCAACTGAATGTCCAGCCGCTTGCCACCGATCGAATAATTGACAGCATTGCTGGTGAATTCCGTCTTGCCGGCCCAGAGTTCGGAAAGCTCGTTCACATGGCTCTCTAGCATGTCATCGCGAAAGATGCGGTGCAGATTGTCAACGAGATGGTTCTGGTCGTGGGCCTCGAACAGTTCCAGCGTCCTGGCGTTGACCTGGATGACGCGGATCTTCTGCGAACAGGCCGCCACCCTTGTCAGATCGTCCAGAAGAAACGCCCTGAGATCCTCTACGCCCTCCGCCCGCCAGATATCGAACTGGCGCTTTACCTCGCTGAAATCCTCGATCCACATCGCCACGGGCGCAAGATTGAAGACATTGGCATCGATCGTCTCAGTCATACGGGCAAGTCTTCTCAAGGATAGGTGCAGGCGGATCACCAAACGGAGCGGCGCAGCAATAGCCGCCGCCTACGGGAATTTATTAGGGATATTCGATCCAAAGCAAGCATTTATCGCGCAAACCGCCGGATTGCGCGACAATTCATGGTTTTTTACAGACCGCAGGCCCGTTACCAGAGCTTCACGTGTCGGTTTACATCCTTATAGAGCAGATAGCGGAATCGGCCCGGCCCGCCCGCATAACACGCCTGCGGGCAATAGGCGCGCAGCCACATGAAGTCGCCGGCCTGCACCTCCACCCAGTCCTCGTTCAGCCGGTACACGGCCTTGCCTTCGAGAACATAGAGGCCGTGTTCCATGACATGGGTTTCCATGAAGGGAATGGTCGCGCCCGGCTCGAAGGTGACGATGTTGAGATGCATGTCGTAACGCACGTCATCAGGATCGATGAAACGGGTCGTCGCCCATTTGCCGTCGGTGTCCGGCATTGCCGAAAGGGCGGTCTCGTCTTCATGCGTGAAGATCGCCGGCGGCGGCTCCAGCCCGTCTACGGCCTGAAACGCCTTCCGCACCCAGTGGAATTTGACCGGCGCCTTGCCCGAATTACGGATCTGCCAGCGGCTGCCGGCCGGAAGGAAAGCGAAGGAGCCCTCCCGCAGCTCATGCCGGGCGCCCTCGAATTCCACGGTCATCTCGCCATCGACGACGAAGATCGCCGCCTGCGCCCGTGCGTCCGGCTCCGGACGGTCGCTGCCGCCGCCGGGCTGCACTTCAACGATGTATTGCGCGAAAGTCTCGGAAAAGCCGGTCATCGGCCGGGCGATGATCCAGGCACGCGTGCCGGTCCAGTGGGGCAGCACGCTTGTCACGATATCGGACATCACGGTCTTGGGGATGACAGCATAGGCGGTCTTGAATACAGCCTTGCTCGACAGGAGTTCCGTCTGCCCGGGCAGACCGCCCATATCCGAATAATATCTCTTCATTTCAGCCATTCCATTCTGCAATGCATTCGGCGCGGATTCTTAGGCCCGCGACGAGGTTTAAGCAAATGGTTATTGGCAGGAAGACGGGCCGAAGGATGTCATGCCTTCTTACGCATCGTCGCGTAGACGATATTGTGGTTCTCGCCAAAGAACACCTCAGCCTCGATGCTGTCGGGATCGGCGCTGGCATTGACGATCCGCCACATATCCGCCTTCGAGCGCAACAGCAGCGCCCAGTTCATGAAGGTTTCCATGTAGCCGTCCACAACGATGTCCTCGGAGAAGTTGGCGAAGAGGAACATGCCGCCGGGTTTCAGCATCTCCATGCAGCGCCGCGTGAGTTTGATCGCCACACGGTCGTTCAGGTAGTCGTATAGACCGGCTGCGTATATCAGATCGAAAGTGCCGAGCTCCTGCGTGCGCAGGACGATATCGCGCACCGAGCCGTCGATCGCCTCGATGCAGGTGCCGGCGAAATCGCGGGCAACGGAACCGACGCTCAAGGGGTCCTGATCGAGCGCCACCCAGCGCCGCAGCCTGCCCTCCTTCAGCGCCGCGGAAGCATCCGCCTCGCGCAGATGTCCGGACGCTATGGTGAGGATTTCGGTATCTTCACCGTGCCGGGCCGCCGCTTCGTCGACAAAGCGCGTCAGCAGATCCCGTCGTTCGCGCACCGCCACGGAAGAACTGGCGTCCTTCGTATAGTCGTAAAGATCACGCCCCAGCGGCGTCGCATTCTTCACCAGACCGGCAACGCTTTCGTGGCCATAGATAAAATCCAGCAATTGCGCATCGCCGGAATAACCCCGCGGCTTGTCGAACGACCAGCGCGTGAACGGATCCTGCAGAAAACGCTCCGACACGGGGTGATTCTGTATGATGGGGATCAGTTCAGCCCACACGCTTGAGTGGAGTTTTTCTCGCAACCCATGCAGCGCCCCCGCCGTTCGATGTATTATGTCATGTGCTGAAATACCATTATCGAACTGCTGCTGTGCCAATTCGAGAATGATGGCAATTTCTGCTTTTGCAACTGCGAACTGCTCATCGAACGTTTTCGTTTTGCGTGCAAAAATCTCTTTTGCGACAGTATCCGGGGTGATCAGACTTGCCCCATCCAGATTTTTCTTCTTTACCCGCACCACTTCAGCCTCCAGTGTTAACACATTGTTAACTATACGTTTCTGGGACACCGAAGGCCACTCGATTTCGATTTTTGCGCGGTGTAGGGATAGATTAGTAAATTAGCGTATTTTTTTGGTCACACTCTCGGGTGGCGGCTGGGAGGATAGGCGGTTTAGTGAAACTTAATGTTGCGAACGTATGATGCGTTCTTCCTTTCCATGGTCTCAATCCGCTTTGGCAGAGATCGACAGGAACCCGAACTGGGTGCGACAGCACACGGAAAAGTGGAATAAGCAGTTACTTAATAAGTATACGCAACACTATGGGAAAGTGCATGAAGCACACATTGGGAGAGGTGAGTGGACAGCAAGACTATCGGCGGCCGGACTCCCGGTTTTCTGATGAACTTCTTGCCCTTTACCAGCAGGAAGGCGAACGCAGCCGCCGGGGTTCTATCCGTCGGGGCCTGTGGACGGCTGTCTTCATTTATCTTCTGTTTGCCGCTTCAGACATCGTTCTGATACCCGACGTCGCGTTTTACACCATTGTCGCACGTTTCGCGGTCGCTGTATCAGCGCTGCTGACACTGGAAATCCAGGTACGCCGGGGAGCCAGCACCGCAGCGCTCGACCTCACCTGTGCGACCGCCCTCGTCATGGGTTATATCGGCTGGCTATTGCCATCGCTGCTGACCGACAATATCGAAAACATGTCCTATTACATGGTTTTCGGGGCGATCTTCATGATGGGCGCCAATCTGTTTTTCACTTTCAGATTCCATCTGTCGCTGGTGTCATCGGGCATCATTCTCGTCACCTATTTTCTGGCGGCGACGCAGTTTCCTGAAGACGCTTTCTACAAATTCGCTTTCGGCACCTTCTATATCTCCTGCTTCGTCTTCACGTCTTATGTGAACTGGAACCTGAACAGGGAACGCTACCATGTCTTCGTCAACGGGCTGGAAGCGAAGGCCCAGCAAAAGGCGGCGGATGAGCGTGGCCAGGCGCTGCTGCGTCTTTCCAACACCGATTCCCTGACCGGGCTGCAGAACCGCCGCGCCATCGATCACCATCTGCGCCTGTTGTGGGATAACTGGATGAAGAAGGAAGAAGGTTTTTCCGTTTTCCTGATCGATGTCGATTTCTTCAAGAAATACAATGACCGTTATGGCCACCAGGAAGGCGACAAGTGTCTCGTGACCGTGGGCAATGCCTTGCAGGATGCAATCATCCAGCACGGCGCCTCGATCGGCCGTTATGGCGGCGAAGAATTCATCGTGCTGGCGCCATTCAAGTCCAAACAGCAGGTTGGCGAGCTCGCCGAAACGATCCGCCATACCGTGGAAAGCCTGTCCCTCGCACATGACCAGCGCCGTGACGGCACCTTCATCGTCACTGTCAGCATCGGCGCCTCCTTCACCCGCCCCAATCCGGACGGCAAGCTGGAGAAGATCATCAACGAGGCCGATCGCGCGCTTTACATCGCCAAGGGCAATGGCCGCAATTGCATGAAGCTGTTCGATCCCGACGATCCGCAGACCAGCGACGAAACGGAAAACATCGCCGCTCTTCTGAAGATCGCAGTTGCGGAGAACCTTGTTTCCCTTGTCTACCAGCCGATCTTGAACATCTCGACCAATGAAACGACAGGCGTCGAGGCGCTGATGCGACTTCGCCTGCTGGATAGCAATTCCGTCGCCCCCAGCATCTTCATCCCGATCGCCGAGCGTACCGGCACGATCATGGAACTGGGCCTGTGGACCATCAAGACGGTCTGCAAGCACATATTGGCCGATGACAGGGTTGATGTCGTCAGCGTCAATGTGTCACCCATGCAATTGAAGAACCCTGGGTTCGCCACGTCCGTCGCGGCCATTCTCGTGGAAGCCGGTATTGCCGGCAACAGGCTCGCCTTCGAAATCACCGAAGGCCTGGACATGGAAATGCATTCGGATGTGCTGCGTTGCCTGAACGACCTGAAGACGCTTGGCATCAAAATCTGGCTGGATGATTTCGGAACGGGTTTTGCCGGCCTGTCATGGCTGCGCATGACGGATTTCGATACCGTCAAGATTGATCGTTCCTTCCTGCATGACAGCAAGACCCCACGCGGACGGGCGATGCTGCAGGACATGATCCGCCTCATTCGCAATCGCGGCCATAAAATTTTGATCGAAGGCGTGGAAACCGAGGAACAGCTGAGGCTCGTGCGCCAGATGGAAATCGATTACGCGCAGGGCTATTACATCGGCCGTCCGGTCGTGGCGGAAAGGCTGGGACCCGCAAAAGCACCCTATCCGCGCCCCAGCATGCTTCTTCGTCCCGCCTGAGCGGGCGCTGACAATCGTGGAAGCTTAGTGATATGCGGGCGGGCTGACCGAAAACTTTGCCGCCATTTCCGAAAAGGCCGCGCGGGTGACCGGATCGACCGGCGCCCCCTCCCTTTCCCGCTTCGCCGCCACCGCCCATTCGCGATCGCCAGGCGCCATGACCTTGCAATCCTCGCGAACGGGGGAACCCCGCAGCACTTCGAGATAGCGCTTCATGCCCTCGTCAAACGCGTCGCGCTCAAGGAAGGCTTCCGGTTTCAGCGCCAGAACGAAGGCACCAAGCCCGCGCGGCGTGGAGAAATCCGGCCCGCCCATCGGGGCGATATCGAAGCTCAGCTTCATGCCGGTCAGAACCGCACTGAAAATCTCCACCATTCCCGCCAGCGCCGCGCCCTTGAAGCCGAATTCGCCGCCGACGGGGGCAAGCATTTCCGCTGCATTCGGATCCCTTGTATCGACGCCGTCACCATCCGAGGCAACCCCCGCAGGCAATTGCTGTCCTAGGCTGCGGTAAAGCAGCACGCGATTATAGGGCACCGCGCTGGTCGCCATGTCCAGCAGCCACGGCAGGTCATCCGCTGCAGGAACGCCGACGGCAATCGGGTTGGTGCCGTGAAAGCGCATGGCGCCATCATGCAGGCGCACGAAACTGTCCGAATTGCAGAATGCCAGGCCGATATAGCCCTGACGGGCCGCCTCCAGCGCATAAGCCCCAGCCGGTCCGAAATGCGAGGAATTCCTGATCGCCACCGCGCCGATGCCAAATTTTTCCGCGAGCGCCATGGCGTTTTCCATGGCCGCATAGGTGGCGCGGGCGCCGTGGGCGTTGTCCGCATCCACCGTCTCCACCGCGCCGAAGCCGGAAACGCGGCTGATCTGCGGCCGCGGATTGAGACGCCCGCCTTCAAGTGCGGTGACATAATGAGCGAGCAGGCGCACACCGTGGCTGTCAACGCCAAGCCGCGTGCCATGCATCATGGCGCGGGTCGCCGCATCGGCCGTCTCGTCATCCGTACCGGCAGCGAGGAAAACGGCGCGGCAGAACCGATCCAGCTCATCCAGCCTCGCCAGAGCAGGGACGTTTTCATTGCTGTGCGACATGCGGGGAACCCTCCCGATTCCAGAATCCATGCCGCACAGGCTATTCATGGGATAGGTTTTTGCAATCGAATATCACGTGGAAAACATCGATCGGCACGGCGGCGGCGGAAAGCGGCCTATTTGCGCGGCGGGGCGATACTGCCCCTCAGCACCAGCCGGCAACCGAGTTCCAGCCGGTGCGCCGGCCGGGTGGGATCGGCCGCCACCAGCCGCTGCTCCAGCAGCGACAGCGCCGCCCCGCCCAGCCTGTCGGCGGGCAACTGGATGGTGCTGAGAGGCGGTGTGCTGAAGGCGGCTGGCATGATGTCATCGAAACCCAGCACCGAGACGTCCTCGGGCACCCGGATGCCGGCCTCCCCCAAGGCCTTCAGACAGCCGAGCGCCAGATTATCGGCGGCGCAGAAAATCGCGGTGGCGTTTCGCAGCGGTCGCTGCTCGGCAAGCAGACGGCGGATAGCCACCTCCCCCCATTCGGGCTCGTAGCTCTCGACCTCGATGACCATATCGGCCGGAACGGCAAGGCCCGTTGCAAGGAATGCATCGTTATAGCCATCATGGCGACGGCGGATCGTCGTGCGGCCCTTCCAGGTCACATGCACAATATTGCGATGCCCGAGCGACAGCAGATGCTCGATGCCGAGGCGAGCGCCGAACCGGTTCTCCGCCGTTACCGTATCGACGATCATGGCCGGATCTTCGCCATTGATCAGCACCACGGGCTTGCCGAGCGCGGAAAGCGCCTCGACCAGCTGCGGCCTGTCGTCATTCAGAACCACGACACCGTCCACATTATCTGTCCTGACGGCTTCGGCAACCGCCACGGGGTCGAGCCGGCTCGTTGCACTGACATAGGGAACGATGCGGATGCCGCGCCGCTCGCATTCGCGGCGGAAGCCGTTCAACATTGTCCAGCTGACCATGTTGAGGTCGCTCTGCGGTGCCGCGTCATTGGTCATGGCCAGCAGGACGACACGCAAGGTGGCGATGGTCGCCTTCTGGCGCCGGTTTTCGAGATAACCAAGCGACCGGGCGGCTTCCAGAACCCGCTCGCGAACCTGCGTGGTGAGCGGCGCCGTGCCGTTGATCGCATGCGAAGCAGTGCTCAGCGAAACGTTCGCCTCCCGCGCGACGTCCTTAAGCGTCGTTTTCCTGTCTATTTTCATAAAAGGGAATTCAACCACTCTTCTTCGGACGGCCCTGGCGGAAAGACTCACGCAATCGATCTGAAGAATAACCGCGCCGGTCTGCTGCTCTCTCGTTACCGGAGACTACAGCATCATCCGTAAATGCGGAATTGATTTCTCCGGCTTTGGCGATCGTCCGGTTGCCGCCCGCGCTTCACCGCGGGCGGCAGCGCGGTCAGAGCGTGCCGGCGATGTGGTCGATGCTGGCTTTCACGGCAGCGGCCGGGTCCTTCAGGTCATGAACTTCCGTCGCAAAGGGCTCGAAGCTGTAGGGCCCCTTGTAACCGGCGGCCTCCAGCGCCCTGATCTGGGCGATATTCTCCAGCCGGTCGGCGCCATCCACCAGGACGCGGTGGGCATCCAGCATGTCGGCGACGGAGACGGCGGGGTCGGTGACGCCGGAAATGTGGACGAGACCGGTGCGTTCGGGGAAAAACGCCGTTTCGCCCGCGAGGTGATGGTGGAAGGTATCGTGCACCAGCCTGTAGACATCGCCGCCGCCGGCCACATCAATGGCTCTCACCGCCTCGGTCTTGGTGCGCAGCGAGGAGACCGGGAAGCCGAGCGGTTCGACAAGACCGGTAAGGCCCCTCTCCTCAAGGATCGGCTTCATGGCCTTCAGCGCCGTCACGAGATCGTCGAAGGAAACCGCCCTGCCGTCATTGAGCGGGCACATGACCAGCGCTTTTGCACCGCTCGCCGCGGCGTAATCGGCCATGGCGACGGCGCGCTGCGGCAGGTCGCCCGACCAGACGTTGAAGGGATAAAGCGCGTTGATGGAGATGATCGTCACGCCGGCCTTTTCGGCCGCCGCCTTCACCTGCGCCGGTGTCACCGTACCGACAATATCCGGCAGGTCGTTGCGGATCTCGACCTCGGTGAGGCCGAGTTCGCGCGCGGTCTGGAAGAAGTCCTCAAGCGAAAGCGCCGGGGCGGTGATGTGGTTGATGGCAAAACGCATGAAAGACCTCACTGATAAAGGGCGGGACGGGCGGGAAGCCTGATTGCGACGGCTGCCCCGTCCGTCTCCTGCGCGGCGACGCAGGCATCGGAAGTGATCGCGGCCACGTAGCCGTCCCAGGAATTGGGGCCGGAGGCTGTTCCCTTCGCCGCCGCATGGATGAAGTCCTGCAATTCGACGTCGTAGCTCGCGATGAAGCGATCCTTCCAGTCGGTGAGAATATCGTTCTGCAGCTTGGCGCCGAGCCGTGTCTGTATCGCCATCGGCTCCGGCAGGCTGGCAATGCCGTCCTCGCCGACCACCTGGCACTGTATGTCGTAACCGTAGTGGCAGTTCACGAAGATTTCGACGTCGATGATCGTGCCCCTGGCCGTTTCCAGAATGACGATCTGCGGGTCCCTCAGCTTTGCATGGCTGCGGGCGGCGGCACGTGGAAAGAGAACCCGTGCCGACACATAGTCGTCATCGAGCAGCCAGCGCAGCACGTCGATCTCATGGATCATCGTGTCGTGGATCGCCATGGGCGTCACATACTGCTCCGGAACGGTCGGGTTGCGATGGGCGGCATGGACCATGATCGGGGCGCCGATCATGGTGTCCACGGTCTTTTTCAGCGCCACGTAACCGGCATCGTAGCGGCGCATGAAACCCACCTGCACCAGCCGTTTGCCATGCACCACCTCAGCATCGACGATCCGCTTCGCGCCCTCTGCCGTCGTCGCCAGCGGCTTTTCGCAGAAGCACGGCTTGCCGGCGGCGATGGCCGCCAACACATATTGCTCATGCGTCGCGCCCCAGGAGGTGACAAGCACGGCATCCACCTCAGCTGATGCGATGAGCTCCTCGCCGGTGGCGAAAATGGCGGCATCAGGGGCGATGTCTTTTTTGACCGCCTCGGCCGAGGCGCGGTTGACGTCGCTCAGCGCAACGACCTTCGCACCGCCCAGAACCTCATTGATACGTCGGGCGTGATCGCGCCCGATGGCACCGGTGCCGATGACACCAATTTTCACAGTCATCTGAAAAACCTCATTTCCAGTATTTGGCGACATATCGCCGGGTTTCGCTGAGCATGAAACGCGCGCTTTCATCGACACGATCTTCCCAGGCAAAGACGCAGTTCGACAGCACACCGTCGAATTTCATGTCGGCCAGCGTGGCGAAGAATATCTCCCAGTCGATCTCGCCCTGGCCGAAATCCGTGTGCTGGTGCACCCTGACTTTGGCGCCGGGCGGATTAACGATGTAGCGCAGCTGCGACGATTTGGTGTGGTCATAGGTATCGGCAAGGCGCACATGCACCAGATGACCTTCGGTCGCGCGCAGGTTGGCAACCATGTCCGGACCGTAAAAGAAGGTGTGAGGCGCGATGAAGGAGGCCTTTACCGCCTTGGAATTGATGGTCTTGATGATGTCGATGGCCGGCGCGATTTCCTCGACCCAGTCTTCGGGATGCGCCTCCAGCGACAGCACCAGCCCCTCCCGCTCGAGGATCGGAACCAGAACATCCATGGCGCGGAAGAACTGCGCTTCGCAGGTTTCCGGACGGTGCAGGCCGGACCGGTCGTTGAGGCTGCGCTCCGGCGAGCCTCCACGGCCGAATTCCGAAACGAACATCGGGCACTCCATCTCGACCGCAATCTCGATGGCGCGTTTCCAGTTGTCGATCGCTACCTCCCATTCGTCCGGATACGGGCTCGCCCAGCGATACATGGGCTGCAGCGTGGCAAGGCCGACGCCGTGATCCTTCAGGGCCTTTTTGAATTCGGCGACGCGCTCGGGATAGACCTTCGGTCGCGTCCACCAGGACAGAAAATCCGGACGGGGTGAAAGTTCGACATAGTCGTAACCGAGCTCTGCGACCTTGCGGCAGGTCTCGGCCAGCGAAAGATGCCGGAACATGTGGGGATCGAGCGTATGTTTCATGGCTGTTTCCAGTCGGTGGGATAAGGGACGGGGCCGAAGCCCGGCTCATTTGGCATAGGCGGACATGTTTTCCGGCGTGACGAGTTCGAAGGGCACCCAGAGCGTCTTTTCGGTGCTTTGACCGGCAGCGGCCTTCACCGCCGTCTGAACGGAGACCTCGCCCTGCTTCGTCGCATTCTGGTAGACGGTGATATCGAGATCGCCCGCCTGCATCGCGGCAAGACCATCGGGTGTCGCGTCAATGCCGGCAATGACGACGTCCTTCATGGATACGCCCGCTGCCTTCAGCGCCTGCACGGCGCCAATCGCCATTTCATCGTTGTTGGCGATGACCGCATCGAACTGTATGCCCGCCGTCAGCCAGGAGGAAACGAGGTCCTGTGCCTGCGTGCGGCTCCAGTTCGCCGTCTGCTTTTCAAGGATTTCGATCTTGCAGTCCGGCTTGGAGAACACCGTTTCCACATCCTTGGTGCGAACCAGCGCCGCATGGTTTTCCAAAGGGCCCATCAGAATGACGGCCTTGCCCTTGCCGCCCATCAGCTTGCAGGCGGCTTCGGCTTCCATGGTGCCTGAATCAAGTTCGTTGGAGCCGACAAATGCCGTGCCGTCAGGCAGCCCGGTTTCCAGCTCAGCCGGCGGATGGTTCACATAGACAAGCGGAATTTTCGCAGCGGATGCGGCCTTGGTTATCGCCGAGGTAGCGTCACCATCGACGGCGTTGACAATGATCGCATCGACGCCATTGGCAATGAAATTCTGCACCTGATTCAGCTGCTTTGAAGGATCGAGCTGGGCATCCTCGACCAGAAGCTCGATGGTCTTGTCGCGCCCGGCCTCGGCCCTTATGCCGTTGAGCAGGATCGTCAGAAACGGATTGTCGAAAGACGTCATAGAGACTGCAATTCGGGTCTCGGCCAGAGCCGGTGTCGCGAAGATACAGAGTGCCGTCGCCATCAATAGTTTTTTCAAGGTTTCCTCCCGCGGAAATCGCTGCTGATTGCATTGTCCAGTTTTTGCCGTAGCCGGTCGTGCCCGGCTGCGGCGCGTCAGGCCCCTCCGGCGGCACTCCCCCGGGGAGCGCAGAAGCCGGCAGGCACGGCCATGGCTCAGTTCCCGGCCTGATGGTTTTTGAGATTGGTGGGCGTTACCAGCTCGAAGGGCACGAAGACCCTCCTGTCTGCCGCAGCGTTTCTGGCAGGTTTCAGCGCCATCGAAACTCCAACGGCCTGCACCGGCGCGCCCGTCGTCCGCATGGTAGCGAAAGCGGCGTTCGCGAAATGTCTTTTCATCTCTTTCCCCTCCAAACCTTGAAAAGAACCGGCCGCACCATCGCGCTCGAAGTGCGCCGTCACGGCTTTCCGGAAAAAGCTGCCCCGCGCCGCGAAGGAATATCCGCAGCGTCAAGCAACCCCGACGTAATCTCATGCTGTGAAGGTCGGCCTCCTGTCCGCTCCACAGGCAGGCAAGATTTCCTAGTCCGGTCACCACGTCAACGCGTCAGCAGCAGGCAAAACCATCAAGCATGATAGAAACGGGCGCACGCGATATGATGTAATCTATCAAACCATCAAAGGCTTTCAGGAACCCAGAGATGGGCAGGAAGGAAACGCTGTCCCGGCGTCTCCGCCATGCCATGTTCGATAGTGTGAACCATGGTTGCGATGAGATCGGCGCACAATTCGCGTAGCGGGGTCTGGAACACGCCGCTGATGCTGCCTTCCAGCAGTGCCTGGCGGGACACGGGGGTCAGTTCGTTGACAAGGCAGACAATGGGTTCCTGCCGCTTTTCGTGTTGAAGCGCCTCGATCACCCCTTCCATGCCGCCGCCCACGCAATAGATGCCGACGAGATCCCTGTGCTTGGCAATAGAGTCCATCACGAGCTCATAGGTTACGCGTCGCGTTTCCAGCGTGATCAGGGCATCCATAACCTCAAATTCCGGCGCATATTCACGCATGTAGCTGCGAAAACCGGTTTCGCGCAGCGAATGACCATGAAACCGGTGACCACCAAGCAGCAGAAGCACCTTGCCCTTGCTGCGCGCCAGTCGTGAGATCATCCACGCCGCTGTGCGTCCCACCTTCATGCTGTTGACACCGAGATAAGCTTCCCGCACGCCCTGGGCAAAATCGGAAAGCAGCGAGAATGTCGGAATGCCCTTGATCTTCAATGCCTCGACGGCGGCCGTGACATCGTGGTGGTCCGGCCCGGTAGCGGCCACCGCCTGTACCCGGCCCTTCATGCCCATAAGCAGCGCCGCAAGCTCCGCCGGCTCACCGGATTGCGCAAATTCGATGCGCAGATTGACGTGGCGATCCCGGATGTTGCGCGCCGCAAGCTCCAGCTCATCGGCAAAGGTCTGATAAAAGGCATGCCGCTCCTTGCGCAGAATGATGCCAAGGCCATAGGAAGGCATATCCGCCAGCATACGCTGACGAATGATGTTGGTGGCATGAAAGCCGATCTTCTCCGCGGCCTCGAACACACGCCGCGAGGTTTCCTCCCGCACCGGCAGGCGGCCGTTCAGCACCCGGTCGACCGTGGCGACGCTGACGCCGGCGGCCTTTGCAACATCGGTAATGGTCGGACGTTTCATGCGGGTGCCCCGTAGACGGAAAGATTCCTGTCATATCTCGCAAAACATGTCACGGATTATGATGGAATCCAACATGTGCAGAGGGATAAGAGCGTGGAGTACTTTATCAGGGAATAATCGACCGGGGCCTGCATCGCAGGGCCGGCTTGCTTGGCCCAGCACGCCTCCTCCCCTCATCTCTGTGCTTGTCACAGAGACTCAGCCAGCCCAAGTCTTTGGGCTGAGGGATTGTTTTGCCGCGCAGACGCGTATCGGCTGGATTCCTGTGACAAGCACAGGAATGAGGGGGCTGGGATGTGTCAGAGCGAAAAAATCACCTGCCGAGTAACCTGAATGGCCACTGTCACACCAAGGAAGATGCGGCAGCGGGCATTCGTACCGGTTTACGGCGGCATTAGCACCGTTATCACGATACTGAAGCCGCTATCCCGTCAGACCCGCTCCAGCGCGACGGCGATACCCTGCCCGACGCCGATACACATGGTGGCGAGCGCCAGCCGCTTGCCCTTCAAGGAAAGTTCGAGCGCCGCCGTGCCGGCGATCCGAGCACCGGACATGCCGAGCGGATGGCCGAGCGCGATGGCACCGCCATTCGCATTTACCCGCGCATCGTCATCGGCAATGCCGAGCTGGCGCAGCGTCGCGAGGCCCTGGCTCGCGAAAGCCTCGTTCAGCTCGATCACATCGAGCTGTTCCTGCTTCAGCCCGAGCCGCGCCAAAAGCTTGGCGGAGGCCGGAGCCGGGCCGATGCCCATGACGCGCGGCGGCACGCCGGCAGCGGCGCCACCGAGGATACGGGCGATGGGAGTGAGGCCATATTTCTTCGCAGCCTCGGCTGACGCGATGATAAGCGCGGCCGCGCCATCATTGACGCCAGACGCATTGCCCGCCGTTACCGTAGCGCCCTCGCGCTTGTTCACCGGCTTCAGCTTAGCCAGTGCTTCGAGGCTTGTGGCCCGGGGATGTTCATCCTTCGAGACGACAAGTGGATCGCCCTTGCGCTGGGGGATCGTTACCGAAACGATCTCCCTGTCGAGACGGCCATTGGCCTGCGCATCCGCCGCCTTCTGCTGACTGCGTACGGCGAAGGCATCCTGATCCTCGCGCGAGACCTGATAATCGACCGCGACATTGTCACCGGTTTCCGGCATGGAATCGACGCCATATTGCGCCTTCATCAGCGGGTTGACGAAACGCCAGCCGATGGTGGTGTCGTAGATTTCGGCATTGCGCGAAAAAGCGCTCTCCGCCTTGGGCAGAACGAAGGGCGCTCGGCTCATGCTTTCGACGCCGCCGGCAATCATCAGCTCCGCCTCGCCCGATTTGACGGCCCGGGCGGCAGCAATGACGGCATCCATGCCGGAACCGCACAAACGATTGATGGTCGTTCCGGTTACCGACACCGGCAGGCCGGCGAGCAGCAACGACATGCGCGCCACGTTGCGGTTATCCTCACCCGCCTGATTGGCGCAGCCGAAGATCACATCCTCGACGGCTTCCCAGTCGATGGAAGGATTGCGTTCCATCAGCGCCTTCAGCGGCACCGCGCCGAGGTCATCCGCCCTTACGGAAGAAAGCGCACCGCCGAAACGGCCAATGGGTGTGCGGATGTAATCGCAGATATAGGCTTCGGTCATCGGTGTTTCCTCAAAGTTCCGGTGCAACGAGATCAGCAACCGTGCCATCCACATGAAGCGGCGCGCCGGTCATGGCCTGTAGCTCTTCAAACGTCATTGCCGGCAGTTTTTCACGCAGCACGAAGCGGCCATCAACCACGTCAATCACCGCGTGGCTGGTATAGATGCGGGTGATGCAGCCTACGCCGGTCAGCGGGAAGGCGCATTTCTCAACCAGCTTCGGCTCGCCATTCTTGGTCACATGTTCGGTAATGACGAAGACCTGCTTGGCGCCATGAACAAGATCCATGGCCCCACCGACGGCTGGCACACCCCTGGAGCCGACGCGCCAATTGGCGAGATCGCCATTCTGCGCCACCTGATAGGCCCCGAGGATCGCCACATCCAGATGTCCGCCACGCACCATGGCGAAGCTGTCGGCATGGTGGAAGAAGGCGGCGCCCGGTTTCAGCGTCACGGCCTTCTTGCCGGCATTGATGAGGTTCCAGTCCTCCTCGCCTTCCGGCGGCGCTTCGCCGAAATTCAGGATGCCATTTTCGGTATGGAAGATCGCCTGACGGCCGGGTGGCTGATAGCGCGCCACCATTTCGGGAAAACCGATGCCGAGATTGACGTAGGCGCCATCTTCGATGTCCTGTGCCGCGCGCCATGCGATCTGGGCGTTGGAAAGCTTGATGTCTTCGCGGGTGTCGATGGTCGTGGTCATGCGTAGGCTACTCCCGCGCGAATGAGGACTTCTTCCTGTTGCGGATCGGAAATTTCCACGACGCCGTTCACGAAAATACCCGGCGTCACGACATGCTCCGGATCGATCTCGCCGGCGGCGACGATCTTCGAGACCTGCGCAATGGTGGTTTTCGCGGCCATGCACATCAGCGGGTTAAAATTGCGCCCGGCCTTGTTGTAGGTGAGGTTGCCATAGGTGTCGCCAAGCTCGGCCTTGACGATGGCAAAATCGGCCTTCAGCCAGCGCTCCTGCACGTAGGAGCGGCCGTCGAATTCCGCGATTACCTTGCCTTCTGCCAGTTCCGTGCCGAAACCTGTCGGGGTGTAGAAGGCCGGAATACCGGAACCGCCAGCGCGAATGCGCTCGGCAAGCGTGCCCTGCGGCACCAGCTCCAGTTCGATTTCGCCGGCCAGATAGCGATCGGTGAAGGCGCGCGGATCCGAAGAGCGCGGGAAGGAGCAGATCATCTTCTTGACCATGCCCGCATCGATCATCGCGGCGATGCCGATGCGGCCGTTGCCGGCATTGTTGTTGATGACGGTAAGGTCCTTCGGTCCCTTGTCGATCAGTGCGTGGATCAGCTCGATCGGCGCGCCGGAGCCGCCAAAACCGCCGATCATGATCGTCGCACCATCGCCGATGCCAGCAAGCGCCTCTTCCGCGCTCTTGATTGTCTTGTCCATTCTCAAAACCTCCATCCAGCCGAGCGGATGGACCGGCAGGGCTGCTTGGCCATGAGGTAAAGCTGAAATTGCCTCGACGGCAAGGATTTTGTGCGTTATATGATTTTTGTTCGTATATCGCACAAATGGAGCCTAGCCATGGCCGTCAGTGAAAGAGACATGATGGGCGGTCTCGCCAAGGGATTGCGCGTAATCGAAGCCTTCAGCGCCGAGCGGCCGCGGCTTTCCATCTCCGATGCCGCCGAGATCGCCGGACTGGACCGCGCCACCACACGCCGCTGCCTGCTCACGCTATCGGAACTTGGTTATGCCGCCTATGACGGCAAATTCTTTACCGTCACGCCGAAGGTGCTGCGGCTCGGCACCGGCTGCCTCGCCACCATGCCGCTGCCGAAAATCGTACAACCGCTCATCGACCATCTCTCTGAGGAGATCGGCCAGAGCACCTCCGTCTCTATCCTGGACGAAACCGAAATCGTTTATGTCGCCCGCGCCGCCCAGCAGCGGGTTATGTCCATTGCGCTGATGCCGGGGTCGCGCCTGCCCGCCTATTGCACCTCGATGGGCCGTGTTCTTCTTTCCGCTCAGCCGCCCGAACGCCAGCGCGACATTCTCGAAGCCTCCCGGCTGGTTGCCCGTACGGAAAAGACCATCACCGATATTCAGGCCCTGCTCTCCGAAATCGAGGTGACCGGCCATCGCGGTTATGCGTTGATCGATCAGGAAGTCGAAATCGGCCTTCGCTCCATCGCCGTGCCGCTGAAAAGCGTGCGTGGCCAAACGGTTGCCGCGCTGAATGTCGGGCTCGCCGCCTCGGTCGCTTCGATGGATGATCTGGTGGAGCGATATTTGCCCGCACTTCTGTCCGTTCAGCGGGAACTGGCGAGAATGCTGGTCTGAAGCGGCATCTGCCGCACGCCGGTATCGCCCATCCTGCGCTGCTCGGCGAGCCGCCAGGCGCGCGGCGTCATGCCGGTTTCCCGCCTGAAGAAGCGGTTGAAATAAGCGGGATCGGCAAATCCAAGACCCTCCGCGATCATCTGTACGCTGGAAACGGTGAAGACCAGTTCCTGCTGGGCGATCTCGATCTGGCGCTTGGCAATCAGCCGCTGCAGGCTGAGCCCGGAAACGGAACGGACAAGCCGGTTGAGGTGCGTTTCCGAAAGGCCGAGCTTCCTCGCATAAAAACCGGCTTTCTGCGGCTCGCGGATATGGCGGGCGATCAGCGACAGCAACCGTTCGAAACGCTGCTCCGCCAGGCCCTCACCGCTTGTTTCCAGAAGCGGCCGCGCCGCCCGTGAAAGAAGCGCTACGACGGTCGCAAGCTGGCCTTCTATCATCGCGTCGCGACCGATCTCACGGGCCTCATATTCCGCGGAAATCCGTTCGAACCCGCTGCGCACTCCTTCTCCATCGGCAAAATCCTGCAAGGGCAGAAGCACCGGTTGGGAGAAATTCCGCAGCAGAAGCGCCTGCACCGATGCCGGCAGCGCGCCCTGCAGCATAGTGACGATCACGCCGCCGATATCGCGGGAAAAACGGAAGCCGTGTTCGAAACCGGGTGGCACGATGATGGCGACCGGCGGGCGGATCGGCTCGATGCGGCCATCCAGCAAGGCATCGCCCTCGCCGCCAAAAATGTACAAGATTTGCAAAAAAGCAGAATGGCGATGCAGGCCGATTTCAAAGCGATGCAGGCTGCTCCGCGAAAAAAGCGTTTCGCAATGGAAGCGAAAATCGCTGCCCTGCGCGGCTTCCTCACCATAGAGCCCTTCATTGGCAGTCACACGCATCTCATCCCCCTCCTGGACCCGATGGTCGGATTGTGCAATTTACGGACCGGAAAGTCCATTGAGCTTCCGGCAACGCTTGGTCAATTTCTTGACCGGAGACAAGTTCGGGAGGAAACAATGCGTACACAGGTCGTCATCATCGGCTCCGGTCCATCGGGGCTGTTGCTTGGCCAGCTTCTGGCGAAAGCCGGTGTCGAGACCGTCATTCTCGACCGCGTCAGCAAGGAATACATTCTCGGCCGCGTCCGCGCCGGCGTACTGGAAGAAGGCACGGTACAGCTCATGGAAAAGGCCGGCGCGGATAAGCGCCTGCGCCGCGAGGGTCTGCCGCATGACGGTTTTTCGCTGACCTTCGACGGTCGCGACCATCGTATCGATCTATTCGATCTGACCGGCGGCAAGCGTGTGACCGTCTATGGCCAAACGGAAGTGACCCATGACCTGATGGATGTGCGCGAAGCGGCCGGCCTCTCGACCATCTACGATGCATCTGATGTCGAGCCGCATGATTTCGATGGCGAAAGCCCTTATGTAACCTATCAGAAAGATGGCGTAACCCACCGGATCGATTGCGATTTCATTGCCGGCTGCGATGGTTTTCACGGGGTGAGCCGAAAATCCGTGCCGCAAGGCGCGATCAGGGAATTCGAGAAGGTCTACCCCTTCGGCTGGCTCGGCATTCTGGCCGAAGTGCCGCCGGTCAACCACGAACTCATCTACGCCAATCATCCGCGCGGTTTTGCGCTCTGCTCCATGCGCTCGCACACGCGCAGCCGTTATTACATTCAATGTTCGCTCGAGGACCGGCCTGAAGACTGGAGCGATGAACGTTTCTGGGATGAAATCCGCCGTCGCCTGCCGGAAAACCATGCGGATGCAATGGTGACCGGCCCCTCCTTTGAAAAATCGATCGCGCCGCTCCGTTCCTTTGTCAGTGAACCAATGCGGTTCGGACGGCTGTTTTTAGCGGGGGATGCCGCCCATATCGTGCCGCCAACGGGTGCCAAGGGCCTGAACCTTGCCGCCAGCGACGTACATTATCTGAGCGAGGCGCTGATCGAGTTTTATCGCGACAGGTCTGAGGCCGGCATCGACGCCTATTCGCAGAAGGCGCTTTCCCGCGTGTGGAAGGCGGTGCGCTTCTCCTGGTGGATGACGACGATGATGCATCGTTTTCCCGATACGGGGGATTTCGGCCAGCGCATTCAGGAGGCGGAACTGGATTATCTCGTCCAATCGCGCGCCGCTTCCACCGCGCTTGCGGAAAATTACGTAGGGCTTCCGTATTAGGGCTGCCCCAGACACGCGGCTTTTATCCCTACCGTTTCCACACCCGTCACCCCGGACCTGATCCGGGGTCCAGCTCGATCAAGTCATTGATCGCAAAAAGGACTCTTTTCACGGCGCAGACGCGCCGTGGCTGGATTCCGGCTCAAGGCCGGAATGACGGAGGAGAGGTTCTCAGACTTTTCCGACCCTCACCCTCATCTCAAGAACCAGCCTCCGCCCTCCCATCCAGCAACTCGCCCGCCGCCTCACGTATGGCCTGCATCAACAGCGAAAGCGGCAGCGAGGGCTGTGTATCGGCCCGCACCGTCAGTCCCACCGGGCCGCTGGTATCGCCGGTCTCGACCGGCAGAATTTCGAGGATGCCATCGGCCACATCCGCCGCCACCACACCCTCCGAGATGATCCAGATCGCGTCGCTGGTGCGCAGAAAGGCGCGACCGAAGGCGTCGGATACGGTTTCGATGCGGATCGGCAGGGCCGGAACGCCGTTGGCGATCAAAAACTGTTCCACGACAGGACCGATGACGGACTGTCGTGTGGGCATCAGCACCGGATATTCATGCAGGTGATCGAACACTGAAACACCGGGCGTCAGAAGCGGGTGGCCAGCCCGCACCACGAAGCGCACCCTTTCCGAATAGAGATGCTCGAAGGAAAACCCGGCCATCTTCTGCGGCGCCGCGAGACGGCCGACGACGAGATCGAGATCGCCGACCCGCAGCTGCTCCAGCAGAACAGCGTTTTCGCCCGTCACGATCTTCACCGGGCTGCCGGTCTTTTCCGCCAGAAAACCGGCCATCGCCTTCGGCATGATGCGGACCGAAACCGTGGGCAGAGCACCCACCCGCACCGGGGGACCGGCGCGCGCCGCCTCCTGCGAAACCGAATCGACCGCCTGTCGCAACGCCGTCATCGTCGCGCCGGCGTGGCGCAGGAAAACCTCGCCGTAGCGGCTGATGCGAATGCCGCGACCCTCGCGGTCGAATAGCGAGACACCCAGAATCTCTTCGAGTTCGCGGATCGTTTTTGTCACCGCCGGCTGGCTGACATGCAGGATTTCGGCGGCGCGGATAACGCTTTTCTGCCGCGCAACCTCCACGAAGGTCTGCAGGTGGCGGAACTTGATACGCTGGTCGACCATCGCTCGTATAATCCAGTGGTTATGATTTTCATCGATAATGTCATTTTACTTAACCGGAACCCGCTTGCAATATCCCCGGCAGGAGGAGCCATCATGCATTTTCTGCGCTGCGGCGAGACCGTGATCCATTATCGCGTCAAGGGATTGGACAGCGGCAAGCCGGTCATCGCCTTCATCAATTCGCTCGGTACGGATTTCCGCATCTGGGATGCGGTGATCGAGGTGCTTGGCGATGACTATGCCTACGTGCTGCACGACAAGCGTGGCCACGGGCTTTCCGATATCGGTCGCCCACCCTATTCGATCGACGACCATGCCGGTGACCTGATCGCGCTGCTCGATCATCTCGGCGTGAAAAGTGCCGTCATCTGGGGACTGTCCGTCGGCGGCCTGATTGCCCAGGGGCTTTATGCCCGCCGGCCCGATCTCGTCCGCGCACTCGTGCTCAGCAATACCGCTCACAAGATCGGCACGGCCGACATGTGGAACGCCCGCATCGACAAAATCTCTGCCGATGGCCTCGGCTCGCTGGTCGATCCCGTCATGGAGCGCTGGTTCACGCCCGCCTTCCGCACGCCTGACAATGCCGCCTATGCCGGCGCACGCAACATGCTGTCGCAACAGCCGGAAGCCGGTTACAGCGGCACTTGCGCCGCCATCCGCGACGCGGATTTTACCGCGGCCGCCGGGCGCATTGCCGTGCCGACCCTTTGTGTCGTGGGCGATCAGGACGGCTCGACACCGCCGGAACTCGTAAAATCGCTGGCGGACCTCATTCCCGCAAGCCGCTTTGTAACAATCGCCGGCTGCGGCCACATTCCCTGCCTTGAACAGCCACTCGCCTACGCGCAGGCCGCGTGCATTTTTCTCAAGACCTTGCCGGAGCATTGACCGATGGCGGACCAGAACAACAAGAACGAACGTTTCGAACAGGGCATGAAGACCCGTCGCTCCGTGCTGGGAGATGCCCATGTGGACCGCGCCCAGACCGTGACGACGGGCTTCGACCAGCCTTTTCAACAGCTCATTACCGAAGGCGCCTGGGGCACCGTCTGGTCCGGCAATCAATGGACGAAACGCGAGCGCTCGATGGTCACCATCGCCCTTCTTGCGGCGCTGGGCCAGGACGAAGAACTTGCCATGCATGTGCGCGCCACCGTCAATACCGGCGCAACCGAGGCGGATATTCGCGAGGCGCTGATGCACGTGGCGATCTATGCCGGCGTGCCTGCCGCCAATCATGCTTTCAAGATTGCCAAGCTTGCCCTGGCCAGCATGAAAGCCGATAGTTCCCTTGATAAAACTGGCGATGGGGAGGAGACGAAATGAGCAACCAGCCACCAGAAACCGGGCCTTTCTTCGCGCGCAACCGCGATATTCACCCGCTGGCCTATGCGCCCGGCTACAAGACCTCGATCCTGCGCTCGCCGCAACGCGCCCTGATTTCGCTTGAAGGAACCAAGAGCGAGATCACCGGTCCCGTTTTTGGCCATGGCATGCTGAATCCGCTGGATAACGATCTCATCCTCAACTATGCCCGCCCCGGTGAAATGCCTGTTGGACCGCGTATTCTCGTTCATGGCCGGGTGCTGGACGAGCGCGGTCGCGGCGTCGGCGGCGCGCTGGTGGAATTCTGGCAGGCCAATGCCGGCGGTCGCTACCGCCACAAGAAGGAAAGCTACCTCGCCGCCATCGATCCGAATTTCGGCGGCGTCGGCCGCACGATCACCGACGAGAACGGCTATTACTGGTTCAAGACCATCCAGCCGGGCGCCTATCCCTGGCCGAACGGCGTCAATGACTGGCGGCCGGCCCATATCCATTTCTCCATCTTCGGTCACGGTTTCGCGCAGCGCCTCATCACCCAGATGTATTTCGAGGGCGATCCGCTGATCTGGAAATGTCCGATCGTCAAAACCATTCCGGACGAGGATGCGATACGGCGACTGATCGCGCCGCTGGACATGAATGCGACGCTGCCGATGGACATGCTGGCCTATAAGTTCGATATCGTGCTGCGCGGCCGCCGCTCCACCCTTTTCGAAAACCGCATGGAGGGCAACTGATCATGGTTCAGCCGCTCAACTATTTCAAGGAAACCGCCTCACAGACGGCAGGGCCCTATGTGCATATCGGCTGCACACCAAATTTCGTCGGCATCGAAGGCGTGTTCGAGAAGGATCTCGGTTCCGGCCCGCTTTATAACGACAAGGCCCGCGGCGAGCGCATCAGCGTGCGCGGCACGGTCTATGACGGCGCCGGCATGCCGCTTAAGGATGCGCTGATCGAGATATGGCAAGCCGATACCGACGGCTATTACAACAGCCCGAGCGAAACGCGCGGCAAGGCCGATCCGAATTTCATCGGCTGGGGCCGCTCGCCCGGTGACATGGATACGGGCGAATTCGTCTTCGAAACCATCAAGCCCGGCTCGGTGCCGTTCCGCGACGGTCGGCCGATGGCGCCGCACATCACCTTCTGGATCGTCGCGCGTGGCATCAATATCGGCCTGCAGACCCGTATGTATTTCCCGGAAGAACAGGAGGCCAATGCCGCCGATCCCGTTCTCGCCCGCATCGAGCAGAAAAGCCGCATCGCCACGCTTGTCGCCAAAAAGGAAGAAGGCAACGTTTATCGTTTCGATATCCGTCTGCAGGGCGAAGGCGAAACCGTGTTTTTCGATATCTGACGCATATCGCGCAAAAGTGTGCAGCGGTTTTGCGACAACGATATGCGCAAAAGAAAGCGAGACGGACGATGAGCCTTTCCCCCTTCGAGCACCCTTTCCTCTCAGGCCTTTTCGGCGACAGCGAAATCGTCGAGCTGTTTTCGGCAAGGGCGGATATCGACGCCATGATCCGTTTCGAAGCGGCGCTGGCGGAGGCGGAGGCGGAGGCTGGCATCCTTGCGGATGAGGTGGCACAAGCGATTGTCTCAGGCCTGTCGGACTTTGCCGCCGACATCACCGCCCTTCGCCACGGCGTCGCAAAGGACGGCGTTGTGGTTCCCGAACTCATCCGGCAGATGCGGGCGGCGGTCGCCGGCAAGGCAGCGGACAAGGTGCATTTCGGCGCGACCAGCCAGGATGTCATCGATACCAGCCTGATGCTGCGGCTGAAAATGGCGGCGGAAATCATCGCCATGCGGCTCGGGCGTCTCGTCGATACGCTGGGAGATCTCGCCTCCCGCGACGGCCATAATCCGTTGACGGGCTATACCCGCATGCAGGCCGCGATCGGCATCACGGTCGCCGATCGGGCGGCAAGCTGGATTTCACCGCTGGAGCGCCATCTGCTGCGGCTCCAGAGCTTCGCGCAGACCGGTTTCGCCCTGCAATTCGGCGGCGCGGCCGGCACGCTCGAAAAGCTCGGTGACAATGCCGCAGCCGTGCGCATCGATCTGGCAAGGCGCCTCGGCCTTGCGGATCGGCCACAATGGCAAAGCCAGCGCGACGGCATCGCCGAATTTTCCGGTCTGCTTTCGCTGATCACGGGCACGCTCGGCAAGTTCGGGCAGGACATCGCGCTCATGGCCGAACTCGGCACGGAAATCCGCCTCTCCGGAGGCGGCGGTTCCTCGGCCATGCCGCACAAACAAAACCCGGTCAATGCCGAAACGCTGGTGACGCTCGCGCGCTTCAATGCCGTGCACATATCGGCGTTGCACCAGTCGCTTGTGCACGAACAGGAAAGGTCCGGTGCGGGCTGGATGCTGGAATGGCTGTCGCTCCCACAAATGGTGACGGCAACGGGAGCTTCGCTGTTGATCGCCGAGCGGTTGGCGGGGCAGATAGACAGGTTGGGCGCAGGCGACAACGAGCCTCAGGACGATCGGCATCTTCCATAGACCAGGGCTTCAAGGGACTGCCAGACGGGCGGCCGGTGGCGACATGGTGACGTGCGGAAAGCGCTTGCGCTCCTTTGCATTAGCCATTGATAAAAAAGACTTTATCGGGAATTTCAAAAAATAAAAAAACCGCGGTAACGCCACTTTTTAACCGGACATGGCGCTTGACACAAAAATGAACTAACTGGTACAAACATTAAGATTAACGAGACGCCGCCGGCAAGGGTTCGAAGCCCGCAGCGGCAAAAATCGACAAATGGAGGGCTTTGGCGCCGCACGGTTCCAGAGCGATGCGGACAAGGCGCAAAGCCTGTCCGGGCCCGAAGGGGTTGGGAGGAAGAATGTCTTACAGTCTCGATTTCTCAGCGGTCATAGACCGGCTGCCCGAGCTGCTTTTAGCCTGTCTGGCGACGATCGGCCTTGCCATTGCCGGCATGTCGCTTGCCACCGTCATCGGGGTTCTCGGGGTTGTCGCCCGACGCTCGCGTTTCAGGCTGCTGCGCGGCATCGTCATCGGCTTTGTGGAAGCCATCCGCAATACGCCGTTTCTGGTGCAGATATTCTTCATCTTCTTCGCCCTGCCGCAGATCGGCATCAAGCTCAATCCCACCGTCACCGCCATCATTGCGCTGGCCCTGAACGGTGGCGCCTACGCCATTGAAATCATTCGAGGCGGGGTCGATTCCATCCCCAAGGGCCAGGTGGAAGCGGGCCTCGCGCTCGGCCTGCACCGGGCGCAGATCTTCCGCCATATCATCCTGAAGCCGGCGTTGCGCGCGGTCTATCCGTCACTCACCAGCCAGTTCATCATGCTGACGCTGACGACGTCGGTCTGCACTTCGATCGCCGCTTATGAGCTGACTTCGGTCGCGCAGAAGATCGAGGCGGATACGTTCAGGTCCTTCGAGGTCTATTTCTCGATCACGCTGCTTTATCTCGTCATTTCCTCGCTGATGATGGCCGTCTTCTCGCTCATCTCCCGCCTTTCCTTCAGCTATCCGGTCAAGTGAGGAGAAAAGACAATGGCATCCATCGGTCCCAACGAACTCTTCTTCCTGCTGCAGGGCCTGAAATGGACCCTTGCGCTGACCATCATCGGCTTTATCGGCGGCGGCATTTTCGGCCTTTGCGTGGCGCTCGCCCGCGTTGCGGACAGCCCGGCAATCCAGCGGGCAAGCACGGCCTACATCGCCATCTTCCAGGGCACGCCGCTCCTGATGCAGCTTTTCGTCGTTTATTACGGCGTGGCGCTCGCCGGCCTCAATGTCGATGCCTGGATCGCCGTTGCCATCGCCTTCACGCTGCATGCCAGCGCCTTTCTGGGTGAAATCTGGCGCGGCGGCATCCAGGCTGTGCCGAAGGGCCAGACGGAAGCGGCCAATGCGCTCGGCCTGCATTACGTCTCACGCATGAAGGATGTGATCCTGCCGCAGGCGCTCAAGATTTCACTGCCGGCCACCATCGGTTTCCTCGTGCAGCTCATCAAGGGCACCTCGCTTGCGGCGATCGTGGGTTTCGTCGAGCTCTCCCGCGCCGGACAGATCGTCTCCAACCAGACGTTCCGCCCGCTCACCGTCTTCGCCCTCGTCGGCATCATCTATTTCCTGATCTGCTGGCCGCTCTCCCTGTGGGGCGCCGGCGTCGAAAAGCGGCTGCAGGCCGCGTCCCGTTAAACGTCAAAACCATCTCATCAGCTTTGTAAGGAGGAGCAAAAGATGAAAACCACCAGCATGAAATTCTCGCGTCGCGCCCTGCTCGCGCTCGCCGCGGCAACGGTTGCGCTGCCTTTCGTGACACCGGGCGATGCTTTCGCCGGGACCGTTGAAGAGGCAAAGGCCAAGGGCAAGGTCGTCATCGGCATTCAGGGTGACAATTCGCCCTGGGGCTTCGTGAATTCCAGCGGCGTGCAGGATGGTCTCGATGCCGATATCGGCAAGGCCTTCGCGGACTATCTCGGCGTGAAGGCCGAGTTCGTGCCGCTCGCCGTCGCAAACCGCATCCCGGCGCTGCTGACCGGCAAGGTCGACGTGCTCTTCGCCACCATGGCCATGACCGCCGAGCGCGCCAAGAGCATCCAGTATTCGAAGCCCTATGTCGGCAACGTGTTTTCCGTCTATGCCCCCAAGGACAAGAAGATCGCCGGTTACGATGATCTGACCGGCATCAATGTCGGCGTGCCGAAGTCGAGCGCCATGGACACGGCGATTACTGCCGGTGCCGGCTCCAAAGCCAATATCCTGCGCTTCGATGACGACGCCGCCAATATTCAGGCGCTGATATCGGGCCAGGTCGAAGCCGTGGGCGGCAACATGTTCTACGGCGACCGGCTGAACAAGGCCGCCGAGGGCAAGTACGAATCAAAGTTCGAACTGACGACCATGTATAACGGCGCCGGCACCCGCCCGGGCGAGAAGGACTGGAACGAAACCGTCAACGCCTTCCTCGACAAGATCAAGTCGGATGGTCAGCTCGCCAAGATTTACGACAAATGGATGAAGCGCGAAGTGCCGGCCTTCCCGGACAGCCTTCCCGACATCCCCTTCACCGTGAAGTAATCTGGAGGTTTCCATGCCGCAATCCGCCGCCGCACAGGTTCCGCTTATCGCCCTTGAAGGGGTCGGAAAGTGGTATGGAGCCTACCACGCGCTTAAAAATGTCAACATGACGGTTCGCAAGGGCGAGAAGATCGTTCTTTGCGGCCCGTCCGGTTCGGGCAAATCCACCCTCATTCGCTGCATCAACCATCTGGAGGAAATCCAGGAAGGCAAGATTACGGTGGAGGGAACCATGCTTTCGGATTCCAGCCGTGCCATAGATGCGGTTCGGCGCGAAGTGGGCATGGTGTTCCAGAGCTTCAATCTCTTCCCGCACAAGACCATCATGGAAAACTGCACGCTGGCGCCCATGCGGGTGAAAGGCCTGTCGAAGGCCGATGCGGAGGCGACGGCACGCAAATATCTGGAGCGCGTGCGCATTCTCAACCAGGCCGACAAGTACCCCGCCCAGCTTTCCGGCGGCCAGCAGCAGCGCGCGGCGATTGCGCGGGCGCTGTGTATGGAACCGAAGGCGATGCTGTTCGACGAACCGACCTCGGCCCTCGATCCGGAAATGGTGAAGGAAGTGCTCGACACCATGATCGGTCTTGCCCGCGACGGCATGACGATGATCTGCGTGACGCATGAAATGGGTTTCGCCCGGCAGGTGGCCGACCGCGTGGTCTTCATGTCGGAAGGCGAGATCATCGAGGAAGGCCCCCCGGAGGAATTCTTCCGCGATCCCAAGCACCAGCGTACCCGCACGTTCCTTGGCGAAATTCTCGCCCATCATTGAGGTCCGCGCTCCGCGGGGAACTCTTGGCGACCTCCCCCGCAGAGACAGCGTCATCCCCGGGACAGGCCCGGGGATCCATGGAGCCAGCGGATGACAGATCCCCGGGATCAGGCCCGAGGATGACGACGGCGAGGTTTCAACACCTCGCCAGCAACCCGAAGGCAGGCGATGCCCGCCGCCGAACAGATGAACGACCCGAGATCATGACAGACAAAACCGCATTCAAGGTCGGCCTGATAGGCGCCGATATCCAGCTATCCAAGTCACCCGCGCTGCATATGCGCGAGGGAGCAGCCCATGGTCTCGACTATTCTTATGAGCTGGTGGATGTCTCCGCCCGCAAATTGCCCTTAAGCGCCCTTCCCGATCTGCTCGATGAGCTGGAGGCGCGCGGTTTTGCCGGCACCAATATCACCCATCCGTTCAAACAGGCCGTCATCGCGCATCTGCACGAACTTTCTGACGACGCCCGCATGCTTGGAGCGGTCAATACCGTCGTCTTCCGCGACGGCCGCCGCATTGGCCATAACACGGACTGGTACGGCTTTTACGAAAGCTTCGTGCGCGGCCTGCCGGATGCAAAGCGTGATCGGGCGCTGCTGGTCGGCGCAGGCGGCGCCGGCGTTGCTGTCGCCCATGCCGCCCTGAAGCTCGATATTATGAGACTCGATATTTTCGATCGCGATTTGCCCCGGGCCGAGCGCCTGGCGAGCGAACTCAACGACCGGTTCGGAGAAGGGCGCGCCTTTGCCGTTGGCGACCCGGCCGCTTCCCTGCCCTTTGCCGATGGCCTGATCCACGCCACGCCAATGGGCATGCCCGCCCATCCCGGCATGCCGGTTTCGGCCGACCTGATCGAACAACGACACTGGGTGGCCGACATCGTCTACATGCCGCTCGTGACCGAGTTGCTGGCGACGGCGGCGAAAAAGGGCTGTCGCACCCTGCCCGGCGGCGGCATGACGGTATTTCAGGCCGTTGGCGCATTCCGCCTCTTCTGCGGCCGCGAGCCGGACGCTGCGCGCATGACCGCACATTTCACCGAGCTGTGCATGGCGGAGGGGGTGGCATGAGCCTTTTCACAATCCTCAACGGCCCGAACCTCAACCTGCTCGGCCAGCGCCAGCCGGAAATCTACGGCTATGAAACGCTCGCCGATATCGAGTCCCGTTGCCGCGGGATCGCAGAAACCGCCGGCCACGAACTGTTTTTTGCCCAGAGCAACCGGGAATATGAGCTGATCGACTGGGTTCACGAAGCCCGCGGCAAATCCGCAGGCATCGTCATCAATCCCGGCGCCTTTACCCATACGTCGGTGGCCATCCTCGATGCGCTCAATGCCTTTGAGGGGCCGGTGATCGAAGTCCACATTTCCAACATCCACAAACGCGAGGTCTTCCGGCACCACTCCTATGTCTCGACCCGCGCCGAAGGCGTGATCGCCGGCCTCGGCATCGAAGGTTATGACGTGGCGCTGCGCCACCTCATCGGCCGTCTTTCGCGCTCGTCGTGATATGGGCGGGCGTCAGCACATAACGCAGCACCATGTCGCTGACATGCCGCGACAATGTCTGCTGTCCCGCATCGGTGAACAGGCTGTCGCCGAAGATGAACGAGAACGTCGTGACGTTCGAAACGTTGAAAAAGGACAGCGCGCTGATCTGCCAGTGCAATTCCAGCGCATCGATGCCCTCGCGGAAGACGCCGCTCTGCTGGCCTCGCAGCAGCACGCTTTCCAGCGCATCGATGGCCGGACGGTTGAGCTGGCGGATCGTTTCGGAGGACTGCATGTGCCGGCCGTGATGGATGTTCTCGATCATCACCATGCGAATGAAAGCGGGATTGCGCCGGTGGTGATCGAAGGTGAACCGACAGAGCTTGTCGAGCGCCGCAGCCGGTTCCAGATCATCGAGCTCCAGATCGCTCTCGCCGCCGCGAACCTTGGCATAAGCCTCCTCCAGAACGCGCTGGTAAAGGCTCTCCTTGTCGGTGAAATAATAATAGATCATGCGCTTGGACGTGCGCGTGCGCGCCGCTATTTCATCGATGCGGGCGCCGGAGAGGCCATTTTGCGAAAACTCTTCCATGGCCACCGAAAGAATGTCGCGGCGAACCCCTTCCGGATCACGCTTCGCCTGCCGGCTTTCTCGGGTCGCGTTCAAAGTCGCAGTTTTGGTCATCATCCATTCCATCGGTGGGGCGGCGGCCTGCGGTCACGCCCTGCTTATTAACCAATCAGTACATAAGGCTGAAAAGGAAGGCAATATGGCGAGCTATGACACAGCAGGACACGGCATGCCAATGCGCACATCCATTGCAACCGTATCGATCAGTGGCGAATTCCCCGAAAAGCTGGCGGCGATCGCCAAGGCCGGCTTTTCCGGCGTGGAGATTTTCGAAAACGATTTCCTGACCTATGACGCCTCCCCGCGCGAGGTAAAGGCACTGGCTGCCGACCACGGACTTGATATCACCCTGTTTCAGCCGTTCCGCGACTTCGAGGGCATGCCGGAGCCGCACCGCGCCCGCGCCTTCGAGAGAGCGCAGCGGAAATTCGACATCATGGGCGAACTCGGCACAGATCTGATGCTGATCTGCTCGAATGTCTCGCCGGTCTCGCTCGGCGGCATAGACCGCGCCGCCGCCGACTTCCATCAGCTGGGCGAACTCGCCGCAAAACATGGCGTGCGCGTGGGTTACGAGGCGTTGGCCTGGGGCCGTCACATCAGCGATCACCGCGATGCCTGGGAAGTGGTGCGCCGTGCCGACCACGCCAATGTCGGCATCATTCTCGACAGTTTCCACACGCTGTCGCGCAAGATCGATCCCAATTCCATCCGTTCCATTCCCGGCGACAAGATTTTCATCGTCCAGCTGGCCGATGCGCCGCTGATCGACATGGACCTGCTCTACTGGAGCCGCCATTTCCGCAACATGCCGGGAGAAGGCGATCTGCCTGTCGTGGATTTCATGCGCGCCGTGGCTGCAACCGGTTATAGCGGCCCGCTGTCGCTCGAAATCTTCAATGACCAGTTCCGCGGCGGCTCGGCCCGGCTGCTCGCGGAGGACGGCCACCGCTCGCTCGTCAACCTGATGGATCAGGTGCGCCGTCTTGAGCCGGATATCAGAATCGACGTGCCCGCCATGCCGGACCGGGTTGAGACGCGGGGCGTGGAGTTCGTGGAATTCACCACGGCGCCGGAAGAAAAGATCAATCTGGAGGCGCTGCTCGCCACGCTCGGTTTCGAGAAAACCGCACATCACCGCAATCGCGATGTCGACCTCTACACCCAGGGCGATATCCGCATCGTCATCAATACCAGTGATGGCGGCGACAGTTTCGCCGGGGCGTCCTATTCCATCCACGGCACCAATGCGTATGCATTCGGCCTGAAGGTCGATGACGCCAAAGCGGCGCTGGCGCGTGCTGAAGCGCTGGGTGCGCCCACCTTCGCCGAGCCGCGCAAGACGGGCGAAGTCGCCGTCCCGGCCATTCAGGGCGTGGGCAACGGTGTCATTTATTTCCTCGACGATTCGCCGGCGCTTGCTTCCATCTGGGACAATGAGTTTGCGACAGTCGGCGACAATAAACGAGCTGGCGATGCCGGGCTGAAGAGGATCGATCATCTTGCGCAAACAACGCATTACGATGAAATGCTGACGTGGCTTCTGTTTTACACCTCGTTGTTTTCCTCCCGCCGCACACCGATGATCGATGTGGTCGATCCGGGCGGGCTGGTGCGCAGCCAGGCGATTGAAAGCGTACCCTCACCGCATTTCCGCCTGACCATGAACGGCGCCGACAATCGCAAGACCTTCGCCGGCAAATTCCTCGCTGAAGGTTTCGGCACCAGCATCCAGCACATCGCCTTCGCCACCGACGATATTTTCGCCACGGCCAGGGCGATGCAGGCGCGCGGTTTTCAGGCCCTGCCGATCTCGCGCAATTATTACGACGATCTGGAGGCCCGTTTCGGTCTGGAGCCGGAATTTTCCGATGCGCTGCGAGCGGCGAGCATCCTTTATGACCGCGACGACAATGGCGAATATTTCCAGATCTACAGCCGCACCTTCGGCGAAGGTTTCTTCTTCGAAATCATCGAAAGGCGCGGGGCTTACGGCGGTTATGGTGCCATGAACGCCCCCTTCCGCATCGCCGCGCAACGACGCCTTGCGCCGCCGGTTGGCATGCCGAAGGAATAGGTCTCGGCAGCGAAATCCGAACAGGCTGCAGCCGGCAGGAATGCCGCTGCGGCCTGTTCTCATTTATTCCAATATCGTTATCTCGTAATCGCGTGGAATGGCGGAGGTCGCCATAAACCACTCCGACGCCCGCGTCCGCTGCTGATGAAAATCAAAGGCGGCACGATCGGCAAAAAGCTCCTCAACCCGCCAGATCAGGGGATCGTCTGTCTCGGATACTTCGAAGGAAATGCAGCCGGGTTCCTCTCTCGTCAGACGAAGATGTTCAGGAAGGTGGCGCCGGACCAGATCGACATCATGCTTGGACAAGCATCGTAGAAAACCCCTCAGCCTGACTGCGCCCGCCCTATTCTTCATGCACGGCATTCCCATTCCTCTTCGTTCTTCTCAGCGTTTTCAGTGGCGCTACAGGCGGAATACACGCCTCTTTGCGAAGCATTGTGCAGGAACACGCGCTCAAAATCGGTGCATATGCGTATTTGTAGAGCAGTACACAAAAATTGTTCAACACTATGGACATGATTGTTCTGTTTTGTTAGCTTTTTCCATAAAACAAGGGCGGGGGAGAATAAGGTTTCATGCGCATTGTCGAATTGGCATCCGGCGTTTCGCGTCGGGTGGCTGCCATGGATTTGACCGGTACGGCTGCGGCGGCACTGCGGCTATTAATGCGGGGCATCGCTTGTCGCGCGGCTCCCTGTGAAAAAGCATCCTGAAGATGCGATCTCACCCGACATTTTCGATATTCCCGCCTGGCGTTGCGCGTAGCTCGCCTGCCCATCGCCCTTTTCCTTTTCCAGACCACCGCGCCGCTTCACCGGCGCAGGCCACGCCGGAGACACTGACATGACTGCCGCAAACGCAAACGCCCTGCTGTCCGTCGAAGGCCTGAGCGTCGAGTTTGGCAACAGCCGCGTCGTGGACGATATTTCCTTTCGCGTCGAGCCCGGCCGCACGGTGGCGATCGTCGGCGAATCCGGATCGGGAAAATCGGTCACGTCGCTCTCCACCATGCGCCTTGCGGACATGATGGGCGCGACCTATCCGACAGGCAAAATCCTGTTTGAAGGCAGGGACTTGCTAAAGGCCTCTCAGAAAGAGATGCGCTCGATCCGCGGCAAGGAGATCGCCATGATCTTCCAGGAGCCGATGACCTCGCTCAACCCCGTCTTCACCATCGGCGACCAGATCTGCGAAGTGCTTGTGCTGCATGAGAAGATGGGTAAGCAGGCAGCGATGGCAGAAGCACAGAAGCTTCTCGAAATGGTGCGCCTGCCCGATGCAGCCGAGCTTCTGAAGCGATACCCGCACCAGCTTTCCGGCGGCATGCGCCAGCGTGTGATGATTGCCATGGCGCTCGCCTGTCGCCCGAAGCTTCTCATTGCCGACGAACCGACGACGGCGCTCGACGTGACAATTCAGGCGCAGATCCTCAACATCATGCGCGACCTGCAAAAGAAGCTCGGCATGGGCATGGTCTTCATCACCCATGACATGGGCGTGGTGGCGGAAATGGCCGATGACGTCGTCGTCATGTGGAAGGGCAAAAAGGTCGAGGAAGGTCCGGTCAAGGATATCTTCGCCAATCCGCAGCACCCTTACACGCGCGCCCTGCTTTCCGCCGTTCCGCGCCTTGGCAGCATGGAAGGTGAAGCCTTTCCGAAGCGCCTGCCGCTCACCGTGCTGCAGGATGGCCAGCCGGTCGTGATCGGTGAAGAGCGCGTGCAAAATACCGCGAAATACGACCAGAAACCGCTTCTGTCGGTCAAGGACCTGTTCGTGCGCTTCGATATCCGCAAGAACCTGTTCGGCAAGGCAACGCACCGGTGCAGCGCCGTGCAGAAGGTCAGTTTCGATATTCATGCCGGCGAAACGCTGGCGCTGGTGGGAGAATCCGGCTCTGGCAAATCCACCATCGGCCGCACCATCCAGCAGTTGCAGTCGGCCATCTCGGGCGAAATAACCTTCAACGGCCGCAGCTTTGCACAGATGTCGGCGGCGGAACGCTTCCGCATGCGTCAGGAAGTGCAATATATCTTCCAGGACCCCTTCGCCTCGCTCGATCCACGCAAGACGGTCGGTTTTTCGATTGCCGAGCCGATCAACACCCATGGTTTGATCAATGATCAGAAGGCCGTAAAGCGGCGGGTGGATGAATTGCTGGAGCGTGTGGGCCTCTCCTCCGAGCACGCCGCGCGGTATCCGCACGAGTTCTCCGGTGGCCAGCGCCAGCGCGTCTGCATTGCCCGCGCGCTTGCTTCCGATCCGAAGCTCATCATTGCGGACGAGGCGCTGTCGGCGCTCGATGTTTCCATTCAGGCGCAGATCATCAATCTGTTCATGGATTTGCAGGCCGAGCGCGGGCTCGCCTATCTCTTCATCAGCCATGACATGGCTGTCGTGGAAAAGATGAGCCATCGCGTCGCCGTGCTTTATCTCGGCCAGATCATGGAAATGGGCAGCCGCCGGCAGGTCTTCGAAACGCCGACGCATGATTACACCCGCCGCCTGCTGTCGGCCGTGCCGGTCGCCGATCCGACCATCGAGCGCCGCATTGCCATGATCGAGGGCGAAATTCCCAATCCCGTGCGCCGTGTCGGCGATGAGCCGGCCATTCTCGCCCATGAGGAAATCAATCCGGGCCACTTCATCGCGAAGAGCGCCTGAATAACAACCAGAACCACAACCATCTGAAGAGGAACAGGTAGATGACAATGATCAAGAAGGGGATGACGACAACGTTCGTCGCGCTTGCCATGGCCGCAACGGCCTTGACCGCCGCACCGGCTCTTGCCGCCGGCAAGATGACCATTTCCAGCCCGCAGGATCCGGGCAGCTGGGATCCGATCGACACCTTCCTCGTTCAATGGGCCGCTGTCGCCACCAACATCTTCGATGGCCTCACCTATCGCGGCCCGGACCTGAAGGTCGTGCCCGGCCTCGCCGAATCCTGGGAAGAGCTGGATGAAGGCAAGCGCATCCGCTTCAAGCTGCGCCAGAACGTCAAGTTCCACAATGGCGAGCCCTTTAACGCCGCCGCCGTCAAGTTCACCTTCGAGCGCCTTCTTGGCGAACAGGGTGCCAAGGGCCCGCAGCGCTCCAACTATGTTTCCATCGAAAGCGTTGATGTCATCGACGACTACACCGTCGACATGAAGCTGAAGGCGCCGGATCCGGTTCTGCTCACCAAGCTTGCCGGTTATGGCGGCATGATCGTGCCGCCGAAATACATTCAGGAAAAGGGTGAGGACAACTTCAACCTCAACCCAATCGGCACCGGCGCGTTCAAATTCGTATCCTATGCACCGAAGACCAACATCAAGCTTGAAGCCAACCCGGATTACTGGGGCGGCGCACCGAAGCTTTCCGAACTGGAATACCGCTTCATTTCAGAGCCGGCGACCGCCGTTGCCGAATTGCAGGCAGGCCGCGTCGATCTCGTCATTCCGCCCACCATCCCGATCGGCATGATCCCGGTCATCGAAGGCGATTCCAAGCTTCAGATCGTCAGCGTCCCCGGCCCGACCGTCGATGCGCTGCGTTTCAACACCCGCGACGGCATCACCGCCGATCCGAAGGTGCGCAAGGCCATCATCATGGCCGTCGACCGCGGCACCATCGTCAAGTCGATCCTTGCCGGCCAAGCATCGGAAATCGCAAGCTTCCAGAGCGCGCTGTCCTTCGGTTACGATCCGGAACTGAAGCCGCTGCCTTACGATCCTGAAGGCGCCAAGAAGCTTCTCGCGGAAGCCGGCGTCAAGCCGGGTGCGGCGCTCCAGATCGATATCCGCGGCAATGACGCGACGATGAACGAAGTGGCGCAGGTCATTTCCAGCTACCTCTCCATGGTTGGCATCACCGCTACCATCAAGCCCTATGAAACCAACGTTCTCCTGAACGACATCATTCCACAGGGCAAGACCGGCGCGATGTTCCAGCAGAAATGGGGCGGCTGGACCTTCGATTACGATAACACCGCCTATTCCATGTATCACTCGGGTGAAAAGTGGAACCCCTATGACAAGGACGAAAAGCTGGACAAGCTCCTGGAATCCCAGCGTCCGCTGACGGACCGCGCCGAGCGCGAAAAGATTCTCAAGGAAATCGGCAGCTACACCGCCGAACGCGCGCTGGAAATCCCGCTTTACAACACCAATGCCATTTACGGCATCAACAAGCGGGTCAAGGGTTTCGTGGCACCGCCGGATAACCGCCTGAAGCTGACCGACGTTACCGTCGAATAATCGGGCTGGTTTCTGATCAACACACCTTGCCCGCCGCAATGCGGGCAAGGCCGGGTTTCTCTTCAAGGTAAAAAACGTGGCCGGTTTCCTCATCAAGCGATTGCTGCAGGCGATTTTTGTCGTCATTGCCATCACCCTTCTCGTTTCTTTCGCCATCCGCCTGACGGGTGACCCCGCCGTCACCATGTTCCAGGGCGGCGGCAGCATGACGGAAGATGATCTGGCGCGCATCCGTGCGGCGCTCGGCACCGACCGGCCGTTCTTCGTGCAATATTTCAGCTTCCTGAAGGGCCTTCTGACGCTCGATTTCGGCCGCAGCTTCACCGGCAGCACGCCGGTCTCGCGCCTGATCGCCGATGCCCTGCCCGCCACGCTGCTCTTGGCCTTCATCTCCATGGCGGTGTCGATTGCGCTGTCCATCCCGCTCGGCATCAAGGCCGCAACATCGCGCGGGAAGACGGCCGATCAGGTGATCCGCATCTTCTCGCTTATCGGCCTTTCCTTCCCGAATTTCTGGCTGGCCACCATGCTGGTGCTGCTGTTCTCCATCACGCTCGGCTGGCTGCCGCCAAGCGGCATGGGCGGTTTTGCGAGCTACATCATGCCCGCGGTCACCATGGGTGTGATCCTTACTGCCACCAATGTACGCCTTGTGCGCACGGCAATGCTCGATACGCTGCGTTCTCAATACGTCATGGTGGCGCGCGCCAAGGGGCTCAGTGAAAGCAAGGTTCTCTACAAACATGCGCTGCGCAACTGCGCCATTCCGCTCATCACCTATTTCGGCCTGCAATTTGGCGGGCTGCTGGGCGGTATCGTCGTTATCGAGCGTGTCTTCAACTGGCCGGGCCTCGGCACGCTCGCCTTCGACGCGGTCGGCGCGCGCGATTATCCCGTGCTTCAGGCCGTCATCACCGTGCTGTCGCTGATGATCGTCGGCATCAACCTTCTGGTCGATATCGCCTATGGGCTTGTCGATCCGCGCATCCGCACGGAGTAAGTGACGATGGCTGCCAAAACCTCGCGTCTCGCGCGCTTCACCAATCTCGAATTCGTCCTCGGCGCGTCGCTGACGACAATCATCTGCCTTGCCGTCATCTTTTCCGATGTGCTGTTTCCTGGCGGGGCCGACAAGATCGACCTGATGGCGCGCCTTGCCAAACCCTTCGCCAATGCCGCCCATCCCCTCGGCACCGATCCGCTCGGGCGGGATGTGCTGGCGCGTGTCGTCGCCGGTGGCAAGATTTCGCTGCTGGTCGGTTTCACCTCGGTCATCGGCGCGGTCATCTTCGGCGTCGCGGTTGGGCTTGTCGCCGGTTATTATCGCGGCTTCTGGGATATGCTGGTCATGCGCTTTGCCGATATCCAGCTCGCCATGCCCTTCATCCTGCTCGCCATCACCTTCATCGCCATTGTCGGCGGCAGTCTCACCAACACCATCATCCTGCTGATTGTCTCGCAATGGGTGCAATATGCCCGTCTCGTGCGCGGATCGGTGCTGACGCTCAGGGAGCGGGAATTCATCCTTTCCGCGCGCGCCATCGGCGTGAAAGACTGGCGCATCATCCTTCAGCACCTGCTGCCGAACCTCATCGGCCCTGTCATCGTGCTGATGACGCTCAACGTCGCCAACAACATCCTGCTGGAAAGCAGCCTCACCTTCCTCGGTCTCGGCGTTGATCCGACAATTCCGAGCTGGGGCGGCATGCTGGCGGATGGGCGTACCTATCTGCAGACGGCATGGTGGGTTAGCGTCTTTCCCGGCCTTGCGATTCTTCTGACCGTGCTTGGCCTCAACCTTCTCGGCGACTGGCTGCGCGACAGCCTCGACCCAACAGGCAGAACCTCGAGGTAACCGTGATGAGCCAGATTTTCGACAAGACCTTCGAACGCACGCTGGACGCGCTTGTCGCCAAAGCCGAGCCCGGCCAGTCCTTCGAGGCATGGACCTTCGATGACGCCAAAAGCCGCCGTGAGACTGAAGAGAGGCTGAAGAAAAAAGGCATCTGCGCCCGCATCCGCAGCGCCTACAAGCCGCTTCTCTTCACCTTTCTGGAAGAGATCAATCTGGATGGCGTCGACGCCATCGAAGTGCGTTACCCCGTACACGAAAACGCCCCCGCCAACCGTTTCCGGCTGGAGGCCTATCCGCTGGCCGCGCTGGTGGGCGATGCGAAGCTGGATTTCATCGCCCGCGAGGACGACAGTTTCCATTATGAGGTGAGGCTGAGCCGCCGTGGCAAGACGGAAACTCTGAAGGTTCTGGCTCCGAACCGGGTTCATACCGATATCGTCGGCGAAACCAATGTCTCGCCAACCGGCTGGTTCCGGCTTGCCGGTGATGCCTCGGGCGAGCGACTGGAGACGGATTACGAACAGCTTTTTGAAGCGGCAATCAGTGCCGTCGCCAACCACGGCTGGGGCGGTGAAGAGCCCTATTTCGAGGAACTGAACATCCGTGTTACCCATCCGGCAGAAGATCTGCCTCTTTCCGTTGGTGATGAGGTCGTCAGCCTCCGCGAAGCGCTGCACGAGGATTTCTATTTCTCGCTGCTGGAGTTCTTTCAGAAAAAATCCGGCCGCCCGCTGGGTGACCGTGGCCTCAAGCCCGGCCAGATCGTACCGGAAATCGTCAAAAGCGAAGGCGAGATCACCCTTCACATCGAGACGCGCCCGCTCACAACCGCCTTCCTCGATGGCGGCGAGCAACCGATCGATGAGGCGCGCGAACCGGTTGCGGCAGGCCAGCTCGCAGGGCTGCTTGAGGAAATCGGCGGCGAGGCATTCCAGGCGCGCTCCCGCTCCGGCCGCGTCCTTTCCGCCCGTTATGTCGCCGGCAGCGATGCCGCGGTGATGATCAGCGGCGGCCAGCACCCCAACGAGACGACGGGCATCGTCGGCGCCATCCGCGGCGCCCGCAAACTCGCTGATCGCAAGGGCGCGCATTTCACCATCTCGCCGCTGGAAAATCCTGACGGTTACGCCCTGCATCAGCGTCTGCGCGTCGATAATCCGCGCCACATGCATCATGCGGCGCGGTACACCGCCCTTGGCGATGACCTCGAATATCGCACGCCGGAAAATTCGGCTGCGCATCTGAACGAGAAGGAAATCCGCTTCAAGGCGCAGGAAATGAGCGGCGCCAGCCTGCATGTGAACCTGCACGGTTATCCCTCGCATGAGTGGACCAGACCACTATCCGGTTATGTGCCGCGCAATTTCGCCATGTGGACGCTGCCGAAGGGTTTCTTCCTCATCATCCGCCACCATGCGGACTGGGAAAGCCGAGCGGAAGCCCTGCTGGACAAGGTAACCCGCCATCTCGGCGCCATTCCCGGCCTGCTCGACTACAATAACCGCCAGATCGCGCTTTATGAAATCCACGCCGGCGAAACCGGTTTCCGCATCATCAACGGCTTTCCGTGCCTGTCGTCCATCGATGACCGCCACACCGTGCCGATGACGCTGATCACCGAATATCCCGACGAAACCATCTATGGCACGGATTTCATCACCGGCCACACCGCGCAAATGGAAACGGTGCTGTCCGCCTACGATGCCTGGCAGGAAATCCTGTCGCCGCAAGTGGCCTGATACGGCAACCGCCCCGGGCGGGCGGTTCACTTCCCCGGCGTTGCCGCAGCCAGTTTCTGATCGCGCTGTTTTTGCAGCAGCTTCTTGCCCTTGCTGAGAATATGCAGGTTGGCGGCATCAAGCTTGTTATATCCCGCCTGGATAATATCGAGATCGGCCACATGGCCGATGGCGGCCAGCTTGTACATCACGTCGCCAACGGCCACGTCGATGGTCGGTGCAGGTGATGACACGGCGTCCTTGACGGCCGCTTCCACATCCTCCATCGCACCACCCATGGCATGATAAAGCGTCAGCGCCTTGCGCAGAAATGCTTCACGACGCTCGATCCGGTTGTTGAGCCTGTTTTCTCCAACGCGATTGCGCATCAGCTCAACAGCTTTATTCTGATATTCGCCCATCAAGACACCAAATAACGTTCTAAATATGCTTGGGAAGACTACGAAAAATCCCCTTAGAACTGGTTAAAGCTCTGGTTGCGGGACGGCCGGTCGCGCGGTTGCAGGCGACATTTGCCCCGAACTGTTTGACCGCGAAGACCAAGGCCGATGCGGAGCTGAAAAAGGGGCAGGCGCCGGGCTGATTTCCCGATCCGATATGGGCAAGGCGTCAAAGACGCAGTATTGATAACCGTCAGGTTATTTATTACCCCCCTTATTTCATTTTACTTTGATATTCTTAATCATCAATCTGGCAGCCTGGACCGGTGGATGGGAGCCACAGGCGAATTTGGAGGAAACCATGAAATTTCGGATCACCGTGGCGATAGCGGCCATCTGTTTCAGCTCTGCCGCTTATGCAGAAACAATCAAGGTGGGCGTTGTCGGCCCGTTCTCCGGCCCGTTTGCGCTGCAGGGCAAGAACTTCAAGGCCGGCATCGATGCCTGGTTTGCCCTTCACGGTAACAAGGTCGGCAATGACACGGTCGAGGTCGTCTATCGCGATGTGCCGCAGGCCGATCCGGCGCAATCCAAGGCACTGGCGCAGGAGCTGGTGGTGAAGGAAGGCGTGCAATATCTTGCCGGCTTCTATTTTACCCCTGACGCCATGGCCGTCACACCCCTGCTGAAGCAGGGCAACGTGCCGATGGTGGTCATGAATGCCGCCACCTCGGCCATCGTGACCAAGAGCCCCTATGTGGTGCGCACGTCGTTCACCACCTGGCAGACTTCCACCCCCATCGCCAAGGTGGCCTTTGACGGCGGCGTGAAGAAGGTCATCTCACTGGTCAGCGATTATGGCCCGGGCGTCGATGCCGAAAATGCTTTCAAGGCGGCCTTCACCGCTGCCGGCGGCGAAGTGGTTGAAACCATCCGCATGCCGCTTTCCACCAATGATTTCAGTCCCATCATGCAACGTGTGAAGGATTCCGGCGCACAGGGTGTTTTCGCCTTCCTGCCATCGGGCCCGACCACGCTCGGTTTCGTCAAGGCCTTCAACGACAACGGCCTGAAATCCGCAGGCGTCAAGCTCTTCGCGCCGGGTGATCTGACGCAGGAATCCGACCTGCCGGCGCTCGGGGAAGCCGCACTCGGCATGCAGACGACCTTCCATTATGCCATCTCGCATGATTCACCCGAGAACAAGACCTTCGTGGAAGCCGCAACCAAGGCAATCGGCAATCCGAAGGAACTCTCCTTCCCTTCCGTCGGCGCCTTTGACGGCATGTATGTCATCAGCAAGATGATCGAGGCCACTGGCGGCAAGCAGGATGCGGAAAAGGCGGTTGAGGCAGTCAAGGGCCTTTCCTGGACAAGCCCGCGCGGCCCGGTCAGCATCGACCCGGAAAGCCGCCACATCACGCAGAACATCTATCTGCGCGAAGTAGCCAAGGCCGATGACGGCAGCTATTACAACAAGGAAGTCCAGACCTTCGAAAAACAGGGCGATCCGGGTCTCGCCGCCGCGAAGTAACGGCCAGACAGGACAATATTGCCGGGCCGCCAGTGGCGGCCCGTTTCCGGCCCGGACGGGCATTGCAGCACCGGGAGGAGTTTCTTCATCATGCAGACGGTCTTCAGCATCCTCATCGATGCGCTTGCCTATGGCATGGTCCTGTTCATCATCTCCATCGGCCTTTCGGTCACCATGGGGCTGATGCGTGTGGTCAATCTGGCGCACGGCGCTTTCGCCATGATCGGCGGTTATCTCGCCTCCTATGCCGCCCACGGACTGGGTCTCGGTTATGCGGCTGCGATCCTCGTCGCCATCGTCGGCACCATCGTCATCGCCATACCGCTCGAACGTTTCCTTTATCGCCGCATCTATGGCGCGCCGGAACTGACACAGGTGCTGATGACCATCGGCATCACCTTCTGCATCATTGGCATCGCAAACTTCGTTTTCGGCCCGACGCTGAAGACCATTCCGCTGCCGCAGCAGCTGGCCGGCCCCACCGATCTTGGCTTCCGCACCATCGCCACCCACCGCATCTTCGCCATTGCCTGCGGTCTTGCCGTGGCCGGCGCGCTGTGGTTCACCTTTGAAAAGACCGCCTTCGGCATCAAGCTGCGCGCGGCGGTCGATAATGCCGCCATGGCCGCAGCCCTCGGCGTGCGCACCGAAATCATCTATGCCGTCAGCTTCGCCATCGCCGTCGGACTAGCCGCCATGGGCGGCGTCATCGGCGCGGAACTGCTGCCGGTGGAACCCTATTATGCCCTGCGCTACATGGTCACCTTTCTGGTCGTAGTTTCCGTTGGTGGCGCGGGCTCCATTCCCGGAGCGTTGATCGCCTGTCTGCTGCTCGGCGCCATCGATACGACCGGGCGATATCTTGCGCCCGAATATGGCGAATTCTTCTTTTATCTGGCGGTCATCGTGATCATCACGCTGTTCCCGCGCGGCCTTCTTGGAAGGGCGAAATGAGATGGCGGTGCTCATGAACGACGTGACTGAAACGGCAGACATTCCGAAGGCGCGCTCACCACTGCGCGCGCTCGCGGGGCCGCTCCTCATCATCGCCGCCGCTGTTGCCGGTTATTACCTGTTTCCGGATAATCTGGCACTTCTGACACGCATCATAGCCATTGCGCTTCTGGTGCTGTCGATCGATCTCGTCACCGGTTATTGCGGCGTCGCCACGCTTGGCCATGCCGCCCTCTTCGGCGCCGGCGCTTATGCCGCCGGCATCGCCGCCGCCCATTTCGAAATCACCGACCCGCTTCTCATGACCGCCATCGGCGCGGCTGCGGGCGGCGTGGCCGGGCTGCTTTCCGGCGCGGTGCTGCTGCGTGCCCACGGGCTTCCACAGCTTGTGCTATCCATCGCCGTCATCCACCTGTTCCACGAGGCGGCGAACAAGGCTTCAGGCTGGACCGGCGGCAGCGACGGTCTTGCCGGCGTTTCGCCGGACGCGCTGTTCGGCACCTTCGAATTCGACCTCTTCGGCCGCACCGCCTATATCTATGGTGTCTGCCTGCTGCTTGTCGTCTTCCTCGCCCTAAAGGTGGTCGTCAATTCACCCTTCGGCATGTTGTGCCGCGGCGTCAAACAGGACAGCATCCGCATTCAGGCCATGGGCGGCGCCGTCAATGGCACAATCCTGAAGATGTTCGTTATCTCAGGCATCGTCGCCGGCATTGGTGGTGCGCTCAACGCCATCTCCACGCAGGTCGTCGGCCTGGACAGCCTCAGCTTCACGCTATCGGCCGAGGGGCTGGTCATGCTGGTGCTCGGTGGCGCGGGTTCCCTTTACGGCGCGCTGATCGGCACCGTCACCTTCATGTGGTTTGAAGACGTGGTTTCCGCCGCCAACCCGTTTCACTGGCTCACCATTGTCGGCCTGCTGCTGATCGCCGTCGTGCTCTTCGCGCCGCGCGGCCTTTATGGCGCAGGCGAACAGATCATCGCGCGTCTCCGGGGAGGTCGCAAATGAGCGCCATTTTCGAAGTCTCCGGCCTGCAGAAAAATTTCGGCGGCCTCGTCGTCACCAACAACGTCTCGCTGTCGCTTTCGCCGGGAGACCGGACGGTACTCATCGGCCCCAATGGCGCCGGCAAGACGACCTTTGTCAATCTCGTCACCGGCAATATCAAACCGTCAGCCGGCACGGTGCGCATCGCCGGCGAGGATGTGACGGGCCTCAGCGCCAGCCAGCGCGTGAAACGCGGGCTCGTACGTTCCTTCCAGGTTACCAGGCTGTTTCAGGACATGACGCCAGAGGAGCACGTGGCGCTCGCCATTCTCCAGCGTGAAGGCAAGACCGGCCGGATTTTCGGCCGTTACCGTGCCATGCCTGCCGTGATGGGCGAAGCCCGCGACATTCTCGGCACGCTTGGCCTCACGGCCCTCGCTGAAACAAAGGTGCGCGAAATCGCTTATGGCCAGCAGCGGCTGATCGAGATCGCGCTTGCCATGGCGCTTCGCCCGAAAATCCTCTTGCTCGACGAACCGGCCGCCGGCGTGCCTTCCACGGAAACCGCGCGCATCGAACAGGCGCTTGACCGGCTGCCATCCGACCTCGCGATCCTGATGATCGAACACGACATGGATCTGGTCTTCCGTTTTGCCAAGCGCGTCGTCGTTTTGGCCGCCGGCGCCGTCATTTTCGACGGCTCGCCTGATGATGTCACCAGCAATGCGGAAGTCCGCCAAGCCTATCTGGGAAGTTACGCCGATGCCCGCAGCGCCGCTTGAAATCGTCAACCTCACGGCCGGTTATGGCCCGACAAGGGTCATCGAGGGCCTGTCGCTTTCCGTGCCATCGGGCTCGCGTTTCGCCGTGCTCGGCCGCAACGGCGTCGGCAAGACGAGCCTCTTCGCCACGCTGGCCGGCCAGACGAAGCGTTTTTCCGGCGATATCCGCATCGGGGGGCAGGAGATTGGCACCCTGCCAAGTGCTGCGCGCGCCAAGGCCGGCCTCGGTTACGTGCCTCAGACCCGTGACGTGTTTCCGACGCTGACGGTGGAGGAAAACCTGTTCGTGGGCCTCAAGGGGCGACCGAAATCGGCGATCGAGGAAGCCTACACGCTGTTTCCGCGCCTCAAGGAGCGCCGCCGCAATCTCGGCTCGCAACTTTCCGGTGGCGAACAGCAGATGCTGTCCACCGCCCGCACCATTCTCGGCCAGCCGCGGGTACTGCTGCTCGATGAACCGCTCGAAGGCCTCGCCCCCGTCATCTGCGAAGAGCTGATGGCCGCCTTCTCCAAGCTTGCCCAATCCGGCGAAATGACCATTCTTCTCGTCGAACAACGCATCCAGATGGCCATCGACTTCGCCGACCACGCCATCATCATGGAACGCGGCCGCATCGTCTGGGACGGACCGTCGAGCGAACTGGTGGAGAACCCGGATATTATCGATACGCATCTAGGCGTGGGTGGGCTGCACTAAGCCAACGTATCGCCATTGCGCGTTCATATATAATCTCCGTCATACCGGCCTTGAGCCGGCATCCAGGCACCCCAAGTCTTTGGGGTGAAGAGACCCTTCGCGCCGCGCCGACGCGCGTCGGCTGGATTCCGGCTCGAGGCCGGTATGACGGAGGGTGACCGATCATACAAAGCCCCCGCCGTCTCATCTGCCCTTCCTCCGAAAAACCCAATGGAATAAAAATTCCATTGCAGTTAAAGTGCACACGATTTCAATCTGCACCAGGGAACGACAATGACGGCAATCGAGGCGCCAGACTCCGTAAAGGCTTTTGAGGAGCGGCTGCTCCAGGTGGCGGAGGGTTTGCCGAAACGATTGCGGCAATGTGCCGATTATGTCGCCTCCAATCAGGATCGAATCGCCGTTTCCACCGTCGCCGAAATGGCTGAAGGCGCCGGCGTGCAACCCTCGGCCTTCATGCGTTTCTGCCAGATCATGGGTTTTTCCGGATTTTCGGAAATGCAGCGCCTGTTCCGTGATTCCTATGTCGGCGGCTGGCCGGATTATGCCACGCGGCTCGATCATCTGCGCGAAAAGGGCGATGAAAGCGCGTCCGGCCTGCTTGCCGAATTCGTGGAAGCCGGCCGCTCGTCGCTTGAAATGCTGCTGAAATCGGTCGACACCCGACAGCTCGATGAGGCGGTTTCCGTGCTGGCCAAGGCGCGCACCGTGCATATCGTCGGCCTGCGGCGGTCCTTCCCCATTGCCAGCTATCTGGCCTATGCCTTCGAGAAGATGAAGGTGCCGGCGGTTCTGCATAGCGCCGTGGGCGGGCTCGGCAATATCAGTGCGATTTCCCGCGACGACGCGCTGATCGCAATCACCTTTTCCCCCTACTCCACCGAGACGCTGGAACTGGCGGAAACGGCCCGCGCCAAGGGCGTTCCGGTTGTCGCCATGTCCGATTCCGCCGTCAATCCGCTAAGGAAATCCGGCGCAACGCTGCTGACGGTTACAGAGATCGATTTCGGCGCTTTCCGCTCCCTTTCGGCCACGCTCTGTCTCGCCATCACGCTGGCCGTGGCTGTGGGAACACGCAAGACGGCCTGAATATTTTTATTGAAAACGGAAAAAATAGAATTTATGATCCAAATTCATGAAACGGACATTCCACGACGGTCCTTCTCGTGACGGACAAGTGAGCGGAGGAGGCTCACCGGAGCGGGGATGGCGATAGCTGGCGGCATGGTTGCCTGATCCGCTCGACACACATGAGGCAGACCGCGCCAGCGTGCGGTGCTAAGGAGGAACCTTTTGAAAAAACTTGATCTCATCACGATCGGGCGCTCGTCTGTTGACCTTTATGGGTCGCAGGTCGGTGGCCGTCTGGAGGACATGGCCTCCTTTGCCAAATATATTGGCGGCTCTCCCACGAACATTGCAGCCGGTGCTGCGCGGCTTGGCCTTAACAGCGCCGTCATCACCCGTGTCGGCGACGAGCACATGGGCCGCTTCATCCGCGAACAGCTGGTGCGCGAAGGCGTTGACGTGCGTGGCGTGAAAACCGACCCGGAGCGCCTGACCGCGCTGGTGCTGCTCGGCATTCGTGACCAGAACCAGTTCCCGCTGATTTTCTATCGCGAAAACTGCGCCGACATGGCGCTGAGCGAAGACGATATCGATCCCGCCTTCATTGCCGAGGCGGCCTGCGTCTGCGCCACCGGCACGCATCTGTCGCATCCAAGAACGGAAGCGGCCGTGCTGAAAGCCCTGAAACTTGCCCGCGAAAATGGTGCAAAAACCGCGCTCGATATCGATTACCGCCCCAATCTCTGGGGTGTGGCCGGCCATGGCGATGGCGAGAGCCGTTTCGTGGAATCGCAGAAGGTCACCGCCAAGCTGCAATCCACCCTGCATCTCTTCGATCTGATCGTCGGCACGGAAGAAGAATTCCACATTGCCGGCGGCTCGACAGATACGCTGGCCGCACTGAATGCCGTGCGCAAGGTTTCGAATGCCACGCTCGTTTGCAAGCGCGGCCCGATGGGTGCTTCGGTCTTCACCCGCGATATTCCTGCAAGCCTCGATGACGGGCAGACGGGCGAAGGTTTCCCGATCGAGGTCTTCAATGTTCTGGGCGCTGGTGACGGCTTCATGGCCGGGCTGTTCCGCGGCTGGCTGCGCGGCGAAGACTGGCCGACGACGCTGAAATACGCCAATGCCTGCGGCGCTTTCGCCGTCTCCCGCCATGGCTGCACGCCTGCCTATCCAAGCTGGGAAGAGCTGCAATATTTCTTCAAGGCCGGCATTCGCAACAAGGCGCTGCGCAAGGACGAGGCGCTGGAGCAGGTGCACTGGTCCACCAACCGCAAGGGCGATTGGGAGACGATGCGCGTCTTCGCTTTCGACCATCGCATGCAGCTGGAAGCGATCGCCGACGAGCTTGGCGTCAAGCATGAGCAGATCGGCGCCTTCAAGAAGCTTTGCCTCCAGGCCGCGCAAAAAGTTTCCGGTGGTGAGCCGGGCTATGGCATTCTCTGCGACGGACGCCTTGGACGTGACGCGCTGTTTGCCGCCAGCGGCTCCGGCCTCTGGATCGGCCGTCCGGTGGAATGGCCGGGCTCGCGCCCGCTGACACTGGAACCCGATCTCGGCAAGGACTTTGGCGGGCTCTCCGAATGGCCGCTCGAAAATGTCGTCAAGGTACTTTGTTTCTATCACCCCAACGACACGGATGAGATGCGCGCTGCGCAGGAAGAGACCGTGATACGGCTGTTCGAGGCCGCACGGCGCAACCGCTTGGAAATGCTGCTGGAGATCATTCCCTCCAAGGTCGGCCCGACCGACGATCTGACCGCCGCCCGCATCATCGAGCGTTTCTACGAGATCGGCGTTTACCCGGACTGGTGGAAGCTGGAGCCGATGAAAACCACCGCGGCATGGAAGAATGCCTGCGACGCCGTTAACCGCAACGACCCTTACGTGAGGGGCATCGTCGTTCTCGGTCTCGACGCACCGCAGAGTGAGCTGGAAGAAAGCTTCCGCCTTGCGGCTGGTTTCGATCTGGTCAAAGGTTTCGCGGTTGGCCGCACGATTTTTGCCGACGCCGCCCGCGGCTGGCTTTCCGGCAAGATGACCGACGAGGAAGCGGTCAAGGATATGGCGCAGCGCTATACCAGCCTGTGCCGTATTTGGGATGAGGCGCGCGCCAAAAAGGGAGAGGCAGCGTGAAGACAGTAAGATTGACGGCTGCGCAGGCCATGGTTCGTTACCTGGCAGCGCAGATGAATGAACATGGCGAAACCTATATCGCCGGCATGTGGGCGATTTTCGGCCATGGCAATGTCGCCGGCATCGGCGAAGCGCTTTACGGCATCAGGGACGAGCTGCCGACCTATCGCGGCCAGAACGAGCAGTCCATGGCTCATGCGGCCATCGCCTATTCCAAGCAGCTGCGCCGCCGCCGCGCCATGGCGGTCACCTCGTCCATCGGCCCGGGTGCCGCCAATATGGTGACGGCGGCAGCGCTGGCGCATGTCAACCGCCTGCCCGTCCTGCTCATCCCCGGCGATGTCTTCGCCAATCGTGGCCCGGACCCCGTGCTGCAACAGCTCGAAGATTTCGGCGATGGCACCATGACGGTGAATGACTGCTTCCGTCCTGTCAGCCGCTATTTCGACCGCATCATGCGCCCGGAACAGTTGCTCACCGCCCTCCCCCGCGCCATGCGCACCATGACGGACCCTGCCGATTGCGGCCCCGTCACGCTCGCCTTCTGCCAGGATGTACAGGCGGAAGCCTATGATTATCCCGAAAGCTTCTTCGAAAAGCGGGTCTGGCGCCAGCGCCGCCCCGAGCCCGACGTGGTGGAATTCGAAGAGGCCGTCGCGGCGCTGAAGGCCGCGAAGAACCCCATCATCGTTGCTGGCGGCGGCGTTCATTTCGCCGGCGCAACGCAGACGCTGAAGCGCTTTGCCGAAACCCACTCCATCCCCGTCGTCGAAACGCAGGCTGGTAAATCAGCATTGGCTTGGGATCACGATCTCAATTTCGGCCCCGTTGGCGTTACCGGTGCCGAAAGCGCCAACATCATCAGCGAAAAGGCCGATCTGGTCTTTGGTGTCGGCACCCGTTTTCAGGACTTCACCACCGGCTCCTGGGCGCTGTTCAAGAACCCGAACCGCAAGATCCTGGCGCTCAACGTCCAGCCCTATGACAGCGCCAAGCATGATGCGATCAGCCTGACGGCGGATGCCAAAATCGGGCTTGAAAAACTCTCCGCAGCCCTCGGCGCTCACCGTTTTGCAGCGCCGGATGCCGGCCTGAAGGCAGCATGGTTCGAAAAGGCCGATGCCGATACGGCGGCTCCGGGCGAGGAACACGCAAACAGTCTCCCCACGGACATGCAGGTGATCGGTGCTGTCCAGCGCCAGTCGCAGGACAATACCGTTGTCATGTGCGCCGCAGGCACCATGCCGGGCGAGTTGCACCAGCTCTGGAAATCCAAGCTGCCGCTTTCCTATCACATGGAATACGGCTTCTCCTGCATGGGTTACGAGGTCGCCGGCGGTCTCGGCATCAAGATGGCGGAACCGGACCGGGACGTGATCGTCATGGTCGGCGATGGCTCCTATATGATGATGAATTCCGAGCTTGCCACATCGGTCGCCATGGGCGTGAAGATCACGCTCGTCATTACCGACAACAGGGGTTACGGCTGCATCAACCGTCTGCAGATGGAAACCGGCGGCGCGGAGTTCAACAACCTCTACGCCCATACCAACGTCAATCCCATCGCCATCGACTTCGTCGCCCATGCCGGCTCGATGGGCGCGGATGCACGCAAGGTTTCGACCATAACCGAACTGGAAGAGGCCCTCGCCGCCGCCCGCGCCTCCACCCGCACGACTGTCATCGTCATCGATACCGACCCCTATCCGACCCCGAGAGCCGGTGGCCACTGGTGGGATGTCGCGGTGCCTGAAGTCTCAGACCGCGCCGAAATCGGCCCGGCGCGCGCCCGCTATGAAAACCATGTCAAGGAAAGACAGTAAGATGATCCGTTACGGCACCAACCCCATCGCCTGGTCCAATGACGACGACCGCACGCTGGGCGCCCATATCAGCCTGGAACAATGCCTTGATGAAACCGCCAAGATCGGTTTCGACGGCATCGAAAAGGGTCACAAATTCCCGACCGACCCGGAAGGCCTGAAGGGCGTGCTTTCGCCGCGCGGCCTCTCCTTCGTCTCGGGCTGGCATTCGCTGAACCTTCTGACCGACGATATCGAATCCGAAAAGAAGGCGATGCAGCCCGCGCTTGACCTTCTGAAGGCCATGGGCTCGAAGGTCATCATCGTCTGCGAGACCTCCAACGCCATCCACGGCGATGACGGAAAGGCGCTGGTGGACCGTCCGCGCCTTGCGGCCGATGACTGGGCGAAATTCGGCGCAGGCGTGGAAGCGCTGGCCGCCTTTGCCGCAGAACAGGGCGTCACCCTCGTTTATCACCACCACATGGGCACGGTGGTCGAGAGCGAGGACGAGATCGACCTTCTGATGAAGCACACCGGTCCGAAGACGCATCTGCTGCTCGATACCGGCCATTGCCTGTTCGGCGGCGGCGACCCCGTTCGCGTCGCGCAGAAATACATGGGCCGCGTTGGCCATATCCATGCCAAGAACGTGCGCCCGGTCATTGCCGATCAGGTCCGCAATGAGCGGCTCTCCTTCCTCGAAGGCGTTCGCCGCGGTGTCTTCACCGTGCCGGGCGATAGCGAAGGCGGCGTCAACTTCCCGCCCGTGCTGAAAGTGGCGGCCGAGCATGGCTATAGCGGCTGGCTGGTGATCGAGGCCGAGCAGGATCCTGGCGTGCGCAACCCGTTCGAATATCAGAGCCTCGGGCTGAAATCGCTGAAGGCGTTTGCGCGCGAAGCGGGGCTGGATAAGGCTGAGGCTGCTTGAGCTGAGCCAAGGAAGGCGGGTGACCTATCCCACCCGTCATACCGGCCTTGAGCCGGTATCCAGCCAGCCCAAGTCATTGGACTGAAAAAGTCTTCACGCCGCGCAGACGCGCGTCAGCTGGATTCCGGATCAAGGCCGGAATGACGGCAGGGCGCGAAACTACCGAACGACATGTTTGTGCTACACACGAAAAAGGAACGACACCATGACCTCACTTCTGCGCAAGCCGGTCGCGACAAGCGGCAAGGTGCACGATATCACGCCCCAAAGCGCGGATTGGGGTTATGTCGGTTTCGGTCTTTACCGACTGAAGCCGGGCGAGACGGCAGCCGAAAGCACCGGCGACACGGAAGTCATCCTCGTCCTTGTCGAAGGCAAGGCAACGATTTCCGCTGGCGGCAAGGATTTCGGTGAACTTGGCGACCGCATGAATGTGTTCGAGCGCAAGCCGCCGCATTGCGTTTATGTTCCGGCCGGTTCCGAATGGTCGCTGACGGCCACAACGGATTGCACCGTCGGCGTCTGCACTGCTCCCGGCGAAAAAGGCAGCCGCGAGGCGCAGCAGATCGGACCTGACGGCGTGCAGCTGACGGAACGCGGCAAGGGCGCCAACACGCGCTACATCTTCCCCATCGCCATGGAAGAACGCGACGTCGCCGACAGCCTGCTGGTAACGGAAGTCTTCACACCCTCGGGCAACTGGTCTTCCTATCCGCCGCACCGGCATGACGAGGATAACTACCCCGACATGACCTATCTCGAAGAGACCTATTATCATCGCCTCAACCCGGCGCAGGGTTTCGGTTTCCAGCGCGTCTTCACCGAAGACGGTTCGCTTGATGAGACCATGGCAGTATCCGATGGGGATGTCGTGCTGGTGCCAAAGGGCCACCACCCCTGCGGCGCGCCCTATGGTTACGAGATGTATTATCTGAACGTGATGGCGGGGCCGATGCGCAAATGGCGCTTCAAGAACCACCCGGATCATGACTGGATTTTCAAGCGCGATAATCCGTAAGGCATTTCAGACAAACATCGCCGCCTCCTCATCCCTGTGACAGGCACAGGAATGAGGGAGTGCGCGAAGACACGTCTTGAGACTGTCTTGGCACACAACAAACGCAATTAACGAATTGTATTAATTCAAATAATTTCGGGAGGAGAACACCATGACCGCTCTTGGCGTGGGCCTTATCGGCACCGGTTACATGGGCAAATGCCACGCGCTGGCGTGGAATAACGTCACGAGCGTCTTCGGCGACGTGGAACGCCCCCGCCTCGTGACGCTGGCGGAAGTCAACCCCGAGCTTGCCGCGAAGAAAGCCGCAGAGTTCGGTTTTGCCCGCTCGACAGGCAACTGGCGCGACCTGCTTTCCGACCCCGAGATCGACGTGATCTCCGTCACAACGCCCAACGCCTTCCACCCGGAAATGGCGATTGCCGCGCTTGAGGCCGGCAAGCATGTCTGGTGTGAAAAGCCGATGGCGCCCGCCTTTGCTGACGCGGTGAAGATGCGTGATGCCGCCCGCCGATCCGGCAAGGCGGCGGCGATGGGTTACAACTACATCCAGAACCCCGTCATCCGCCACATCCGCCGCCTGATCGACGAAGGTGCGATCGGCAGGGTCTATCATGTACGTGCCGAAATGGACGAGGACTTCATGGCCGATGCCACCCAGCCCTTCTACTGGAAGAGCGAGGCGTCTTCCGGTTACGGCGCGCTGGACGATTTCGCCGTGCACCCGCTATCGCTGCTTTACGCCCTGTTCGGCCACGCACAAAGCGCCATTACCGACATGGTCAAACCTTACGAGACCCGTCCGCTTGCCGGCGGCGGCGAACGCGCGGTTGAGACGCATGATCTCGCGAGCGTTCTCCTGAAACTTGAAGGCGGCATTTCCGCCGTGCTCATCGCCAACCGTTCCGCCTGGGGCCGCAAGGGGCGCATCGCCATCCAGATTTATGGCTCTACCGGCTCGATCCTGTTCGATCAGGAACGGATGAACGAGTTCCAGCTTTATACCACGGATGGACGCCCGGAAGAGCAGGGTTTCCGAACCATCCTCACCGCCCCCCACCACAAGCCCTACGACCGCTTCATCCCCGCCCCCGGCCACGGTCTCGGCTTCAATGACCTGAAGGTCATCGAATGCCGGGAGCTGATCGCGGCGATCGAAGGGAAAAAGGCGCATATCATCGACTTCGAGGAAGGGTTGAAGATCGAGCGCAGCATTCACGCCATGGCACGGTCTTTTGCCGAAGGGCGATGGGTGACGGCGGAGGAAATTGCGGAGTAGGACGGCGTGCACGTACGAGGCCGACCGCCGTCGTCACAAACTTCTCTTCCGTCATGCCGGACTAGATCCGGCATCCAGCCACGGCGCGTCTGCGCCGTGAGAAACAAGTCTTATGCGATCAAAGACTTTATCGCGCTGGACCCCGGATCAAGTCCGGGGTGACGGTGCGCGGGATTTGCGAGGGGGCAAAGCCATTCGCCCCACCAGAGGACATTGGTCAAGGCTTGCCAACAGGCCTTACCCATTGACCGGCGTCTCCGGCACCGGCGTCAGCACCTTGCCATCCCTGAACCAGCCGAGAATATTGTCAGCCACCAGATCGGCCATCGCATTGCGCGTCGGGATGGACGCAGAAGCGACATGCGGCAACAGGGAAACATTCGGCAGCGACAGGAAGGCCTCCGGCACCTTCGGTTCGGCATAAAACACGTCGAGACCAGCAGCACCCAGCGCACCGTTTTTGAGCGCCTCAAGAAGCGCGTCCTCATCGACGCTGGAGCCACGACCGACATTGATGAAAACGCCCTCAGGCCCGAGCGCGGTCAGGATGTCGGCATTGATCGCCTTGTGCGTCTCCGGCGTGCCCGGCACGATGCAGATCAGCGTATCGACGGCCTCAGCCATCTCCTTCAGCGAAGCGTAATAGGTGTAGGAGAGTTCGTCGCGCTTGCTGCGGGTGTGATAGCCGATCTCCACCTTAAAGGGTTCAAGGCGCTTCGCGATTTCCTGGCCGATGCGGCCCATGCCGAAAAGGCCGACCTTGCGGCCGCGCAGCGAAAACGGCGACAGCGCGAACGGGCCTTCGCCGACCCACTTGCCAGCCCGTAGCCAGGTTTCGGCCTGATAGAGACGTCGCACGGTATTGATCAACAGAGCAATCGTCGTATCGGCCACTTCGTCATTCAGCACATCAGGCGTGTTGGTCACCACGATGCCACGCGTGGCGGCGTGTTTGGCATCAACGCCATCGTAACCCACGCCGAAATTGGCGATGATCTCGAGCTTCGGCAGCGCGTCGATCCATTTGGCGTTGACGGCGCCGGAAACGGCAATGGCGTTGATGCGCTCCGCCGCGCCAGCGGGCAGAACCGGCTCTGCGCCGGCGGGTGCCGTGACAATCTCGACCTCGCCTTCGAGGCGTTCGAGAACGCGCGGATTGATCTTGCCGGGAACGAGAACGACGGCCTTTTTGTCAGACATAAGCGGATATTCCTCCTGATAACATTCCAATAGCCGGAGAGGGTTGCGGGCAAACTACCCGCCATCCGGCTCCATCGGACCGCGATCTTTTCAAACAACGGCTGCCGTGAAAAGGCCAATAAGCGGAAGCTATGGGGGCAGAGCGACGTTTCATGCCGATTTTTTTAAGCGCCCGGCAGCATCATGCAGCCTTTGCTGCGGCACTTGCAAGGTTGTCATGCCGGAGTTGATCCGGCATCCAGCCAGCCCAAGTCATTGGGCTGAATGACTGTTTTTCACCGCGTAGACACGCGGCGGCCGGGATTCCGGCTCAAGGCCGGAATGACGGAGGGAGGAAACACCGTAGACGGCGAGGAGCACGTAACCTCCCGTATCCAGGCCTGCGAGGGCGTTACGCTCACACCCGCGGCCGCACCGGCCCGGTCGATTGCCGGATACGCATTTCCGGCTTGATGAGGTGAATGCCGTCAGGTTCATGGCTGCCCGCCAGCCTGTCCAGCAGTGCGCGGGCCGCCAGGCGCCCGACCTCGGCCTGGCCGTTGGAAACGGTGGTCAGCGCCGGGGTGGCGATGGCCGCTTCCTCCAGGTCGTCGTAGCCCGTTACCGAGATATCGACACCCGGCACCAGACCGGCGCGGGAAATACCGTTCATGAGGCCGATGGCGACGAGATCGTTCCAGCACACGGCCGCAGTCGGCTTCTGCGGCAGCGACAGGAAATGCACCGCCGCCTCGAAACCGCCCTGCTTGGAGCGCGGGCCGGGAATGCGCAGGTTCGGGTCGACCTCGATGCCGGCCTTGCGCAGCGCATTGACGTAACCCTGGTAACGGTCACGGCCCGTGGAAGTCTGGTCAGTGCCGCCGACCATGGCGATGGTGCGGTGGCCGAGGCTGATCAGATGGTTGGTGGCGAGCGAAATGCCGTAGCTGTCGTCGCCGCGATAGGTCGGCATATCAACGCCATCCATGGAACGGGCCACCAGAATGGCAGGCATGCCGTTTTCTTCGGCGAGCGTCATGTCCTCGATCGGCGTGCCGATGGCCGGCGACATGATGATGCCGTCGGAGCCGAGCTGCAGCAGCGTTTCGATGAAGGTGCGCTGCTTTTCAACCGAATCATAATGGTTGGACAGGATGAAGGTCTGGCGGCTGCGGTCCAGCTCGCTTTCAATGGCCTTCAGGATTTCGCCATAGAAGGGGTTCATCACGTCATGGAACACGACACCAACAATGCCGGAGCGCGAGGTGCGCAGGCTGGCGGCACGGCGGTTGTAGATGTAGCCCAGCGCCCGCGCCTGTTCCTTGATCTTGTCACGCGTGTCGGCGGCGACCAGCGGACTGTCGCGCAATGCAAGGGAAATGGTGGCGGTTGAAAGGCCGAGACTTTCGGCGATGGTAGACAGTTTGACCTTTTGGGCCACGGCATTCCTCCCCAAACGCGTGTCAGTGACGGATGGCTCCGTTTAAATCGCAATTAAACAATTTAAACAAAATCCGCAACCCGTTTAAGGAATAACCGCAAAACAGATGGTTCTTTTAAAAATTTCAGCAAAAATTATTGAAGATTGGCGTCTATGGCTTTCAAGAGTTTAACAATGTTGCGAATATCCTTGGCCGAAAGGCCTTCGACAGCTTTCGCGCCACAATTGGCGATGGAAACGTTGATGTGCTCGACGCTTTTCAGGCCCGCTTCGGTCAGCTTCACCAGCGTCACACGGCCGTCCCCGTCGTCACCGCTGCGTTCCACGAAACCCTGGGCTTCCATGCGGCCAATGGTGCGCGTCATGGTCGGCGCCTTGACACCCAGCTTCTGGGCGATTTGCCCCGGCGTCAGGCTGCCTTCCTGCGCCAGCGCCAGGATGACGCCGTCCTGTCCGGCATAAAGCCCGCTTTCGGCGAGGCTGTGGCTGAGCGCGGTACGCATGGAGCGGGCGGCCTGGGTTATCGATTGCGCCAACTCCTCCGGGTTGAAGTTTTCATCCCTCTTTTTGGCGTCCTTGACCTTCTTGCCGCCCTTATCCTTCTTGGCGCTTTTGTCCTTGTTCCCGGATTTGTCCTTGCTCATACGCGAGTGCCTTTTACCCTGTGGCGGAACCGATATATGTTGCTGGAAATCCTTACCGAATGCTCGCGCGGACTGCCAGATGCCAAACTCATACACGCATTATCACGACGAAAACGTAACAGACCCTCATCTTCACGCAACAGGCGCAATTTCCGTGCTGCCGCTCGGCGCGCATGAACAGCATGGCCCCCACCTGCCCTTCGAGACCGATACTCTGATTGCTGAAGGCATCGTCGCCCGCCTTGCCGCCGCCTTGCCCGGTCATCTGCCCGTCTCCTTCCTGCCAGCGGAGCCGGTCGGATATTCCATCGAACACATGAATGTGCCGGGCACGAAGACGCTGCGATACGATGAGGCCATCGAGCGCTGGCTCGGCATCGCCGAGTTGGAACATAAAAGAGGTGTGCGCAAATTCGTGATGCTGAACGCCCATGGCGGCAATTCACCGCTGATGACCATCGTCGCCACCGAGGCCCGCGCCCGTTTCGGCATGCTGGCGGTCGCCACAAGCTGGACCCGTTTTGGCGTACCGGCCGATATCGTGAAGCCGGAGGACAAGGCGGTCGATATTCACGGCGGCGATATCGAGACATCCGTCATGCTGGCACTTCACCCCGAATGCGTGGCAATGGAAAAGGCCGCGAATTTCCCCTCCCGCCAGAGCGATTTCGCCAGCCGCTTCAAACACCTGCGCGCCTATGGCCCACACGCATTCGGCTGGCTGATGAGCGACCTCAACCCCGATGGCGTTGCCGGAAACGCCGCCGCCGCGACAGCGGAAAAGGGCGAAAGGCTGATTTCCCACGCCGTAAAAGGCCTTGTCGAACTGCTTGAAGATATCCATGCTTTTGACATAACGTTATTTCATAACAAAATTTTAGTGAGATGACCGGATTCGGCCAAAATCTCTTTGAACTGCCGGAGCGTCGCGCCTATATGGACGACGACACATCTTCCTGAGGCCATCGGGCCTCTCTCCACGCGGGGTTTTCCATGACCGAAACAGCAACAGCCAAGCCCATTCCAGTCACCGTCCTGACGGGTTATCTCGGCGCCGGCAAGACGACGCTTCTCAACCGCATTCTCTCCGAGAACCACGGCAAGAAATACGCTGTCATCGTCAATGAATTCGGCGAGATCGGCATCGACAACGATCTGATCGTCGAATCCGACGAGGAAATCTACGAAATGAACAATGGCTGCGTGTGCTGCACGGTGCGTGGTGACCTGATCCGCGTCGTGGAAGGCCTGATGCGCCGCCCCGGCCGCTTCGACGGTATCATCGTTGAGACGACGGGCCTTGCCGATCCGGTGCCCGTCGCCCAGACTTTCTTCATGGATGACGACGTGCGCGCCAAGACCGAGCTTGATGCGGTCGTCGCCCTTGTTGATGCCAAGCACCTGCCGCTGCGCCTGAAGGACAGCCGCGAGGCCGAAGACCAGATCGCCTTTGCCGATGTCGTTGTCGTCAACAAGACCGATCTCGTTTCGCCGGAGGAAGTTGCCCGCATCGAGGATATCGTGCGCGCCATCAATCCTTCCGCCCGCATCTACAAGACCACCCGTTCCGGCGTCGATCTCGCCCGGGTTCTCGATCAGGGCGCCTTCAATCTGGAACGCGCGCTGGAAAACGACCCGCATTTCCTAGAGCACGGCCATGACGACCACGTCTGCGGCCCTGATTGCGATCATCATCATCACGATCACGACCATCATCATCATGACCATGACCATGACCATCATGACCATGACCACGGGCATCATCACCACGATCACGACCATGGCCACGATCATCACCACCATGGCGCGGTATCCCCAATCCATGACGTGACGGTACAGTCGGTTTCGCTGCGCGGCGGCGAGATGAACCCCGAGCGGTTCTTCCCGTGGATCCAGAAGGTCACCCAGACCGACGGCCCGAACATTCTGCGCCTCAAGGGTATCATCGCCTTCAAGGGCGATGCCGAGCGTTACGTGGTGCAGGGCGTGCACATGATCATCGAGGGCGATCACCAGCGCCCGTGGAAGGAAGATGAAAAACGCGAAAGCCGCCTCGTCTTCATCGGCCGCGAGCTGGACCGCGAGAAGCTGGAAAAGAGTTTTAACGCCTGCCTCGCCACGGCTTGATCTTATCCTTCCGTCACCCCGGTCCTCAGCCGGGGTACGGCTGCGCTCGTCATCCGCCCGACGCGCGTTCTTCGACACCGTATACGGCAGTTGAAATCATTGACGCTCCGGTGCTCTCGGCTCACCCCCTCTGTCCTGCCGGACATCTCCCCCTCAAGGGGGGAGATCGGCAAGACGCGCTTTTCTCACTTCATTCTCGACCGTCGCGAGGTGCGAAACCTCGCCACGGAACGATCTCCCCCCTTGAGGGGGAGATGTCCGGCAGGACAGAGGGGTGAGCCCGGAGCACGGGAGTATCAGTGATTTTCAACCGCTGTGCAGGGCTGATTCCTCTACCAAAAAGAATTCTATCTCCTTGATTTCGCGAATCGTCCGAACGTAAAAGCGGTTCCGCTTTTGCCGGAAATGCTCTAGAACCATGCCAGCCGGCGGGAATGACGCCCCGCCAATCAGACACAGATACGAAAGACCAATACCCCATGCCGACTGTTGCCCCGCTTGATATCGAAGGCCACGTGGTCTCGACCCATTTTCTCGGCGACATTCCCCTGTTTGCCACCGCCGCCGGCACCATTCACCGGCTCGATGGCGGCGAGAAGGTGACTGAGGCGCATGACGGGCTTTTGACCTGCATTCGTGACCCCTACAGCGCCACGCTGCTTTCCGGCGGCGAAGACGGGCGTGTGCTGCGCATCGGCCATGATGGCAGCCTCAGCGAAATTGCCAACGTGCCGCGCAAATGGGTGGGCGTCGTTGCCGGCGGGCCACAGAAGGCGGTTGCTTATGGTGTCGGCAAATCCAGCTTCGTGCGGCTGCCGGACGGTACGGTCAAGGAATTCAAGGAAGAGCGCACGGTGGAGGCGATCGCGTTTGCGCCCAAGGGCCTGCGCATTGCCGTTGCCCGGTATAACGGCGTGACATTGCATTGGGTCGCCACAGCAGGCGACCCGGTGGATCTCGAATGGAAGGGCGCGCATACCGGCATCACCTTCTCGCCCGACGGCAAGTTCCTCGTCACCACCATGCAGGAAAATGCCCTGCACGGCTGGAAGATGGAAGCCACCAAGGGCGGCATGGAGGCCCGCCATATGCGCATGACGGGTTATCCCGGCAAGGTCAAATCCGTTTCCTGGTCGGCAAAGGGCAAATGGCTCGCCTCATCGGGCGCACCGGCCGCCATCGTCTGGCCCTTCTCCGGCAAGGATGGTCCGATGGGCAAGGCCCCGGAGGAACTCGGCACCCGCGCCAACATCATGGTCACCAATGTCGCCTTCCACCCCGTGGAAGATGTGCTCGCCATCGGGTTCATCGACGGCATGATCCTCGGCGTGCGCCTTGCGGACGGCAAGGAAGCCCTGCTGCGTCGTCCCGGCAAGGGTGCGATCACATCCATGGACTGGAGCGCCACCGGCAAGCTGCTCGCCTTCGCTTCAGAAGCGGGTGATTGCGGGATTATAGACATTTCGGCTTGAGGGCTGGCCGCCCGCGAGGCGGCCGCTTATCCCACGGCCAATCTCGCTGCCTCATTCCTGTGCCTGTCACAGGAATCCAGCCAGCCCAAGTCCCTGGGCTGAAAGGAGCCTCCCGTCGCGCAGACGCGCGTCGACCGGAATCCTGTGACAGGCACAGGAACGAGGGTCGTCCGCTATCTCGCCGCCAAGCCTTTGTGCAGGATTGCTGCCCCCTGCAATACCCTGCAATACCCTACTCTCCCACCTGCCGCCGCGTGAGGAACAAGAGCAGCAAAGCCGCGCCTGCACCGACCGAGGCGAGCCGGATCGAGGCCCCGAAGCTGGCATATTGCGATACGAACCCCATTAGCGGCACCGCAAACAGCGCAGCGAGAAAAATCGAATTCATATAGAGCGCCGTTGCCCGCGCCGTGCGTCCACGGGCAAAGCCCTGCACGAAGGTCAGACAGGTGCCGGCGAAAAGGCCGTAATAGGCACCCTCCATCGCAGCCCCCACCAGCATTGCGGGCAGGGTCGTGACCGAAGCGATGATGTTGAAGGCGATTATCGCCGTTATCGCCGCGCCGCTCAGCAGCAGCCGTGCGCTGATCCAGCGCATGATGCGCGGCGCAAGAAGAATAAGCAGAACTTCCATGGCGCATTTGACGCTGAGCGACAGGCCCGGCGCATAGTCCGGCAACCCCACTTCACGCACCAGAAACACCGGCAATGCCGAAGCGCAGAGCGCATGGGCGAAAGACATGCAGAAACTGGCCGCGGCGGCGAGAAGCAGCGGCATATTGCGCCGTGTGTCGCCCTCGCCCTGCGGCCGCCGTTCCATCGGGCTTGTCTGGTTCAACGGCACAACGACGAGCGCAAGACCGCCCCAGATGACGGCCATCAGCATGGCATTCACGAATACCGCCTTCGCGCCCGCAAGGTCGAAGATCAGATAGGCGGCGGCGGGGACCAGCATCCATGCCAGCGACACCATCGTCCGCAGGAAGGCATTATAGGCGGCCGTGTCCAGCCCCTTCACCCGGCCATGATACCGGCCGTAACTGAAAATGAGCGTGCTTGCGGCGTTGGAAAGCCCCATGCCGGTCGCCGTTACGGCCATCAGCAGCGCCATATGCCCAAAGCTTGCCGCCGCGGCCGCGACAAGAGCGCCGCACACCGAAAGCAACAAAAGCGGCTTCACCCGCATCCCGGCATCAACGCGCTCACCATAAACGCGGCTTGCGACAATCGAAGCCAGCGCCGCCGTCACACTGTAAAATCCGACGGTGGCCGGCGGATGACCAAGCACCTGAATGATGTAGAAGCCGATAAATGGCACAACGGCGGCATTGGTGCTGCCGGCAATGAAGACCAGCAACGCGATCATATAGGCCTGGCGATCAAAAGCGCCCGGCAAAGTGCTTTTTTGTTGCATGGGAATCGTCTGAAGGCTGGCAAGCGGGGGTGGCACCCACCATCACATCAAAACGCTCCGCTGTTCAAGCCTGAGCTCAACACTGCATGCCGTTTCGTCGCTGGAAGAAGACGAGACCTCTTCTCTCCACTCAGGATTTCTATCGCCCACGGGCTGGACCTGCTTCAGCGGAAAGCAAGTGTCGTTCGATTAAGGGCACCCGCCCGGAGATGTTCTCGCCACCGGGCAGATTATGGATTGATACTGCTTGACTGTCGCCCCGACGCGTTCGGCAGGGACGAACAACCGCCAATCAGAACTTCACGCCGAGACCGACGTTAACGACGTGGTCGCTGAGCTTTCCATCGGCAGAGAGGTTCTGGATAGTGTAGGTCTTCTTGCCGAAATCGTTGTAGCGATATTCGAGACGGCCGAATATGTTGTCGGTGAAGGCGTAATCGATACCCGCACCAATCGTCCAGCCATTCAGCGTCTCGCTCGTGTTGCCGAAAGGCGTCTTGATCTTGCTGTTTGTGGCGGTGTAACCGCCGGCGGTGTAGATCAGGGCGCGGTCGATGGCATAGCCGGCGCGCAGACGTGCCGAACCGTTCAAGCCCGAGGAAACCTTGCTGAGCTCGATCGTCTTTTTGCCCCAGGCGTAACCGAGGTCGCCCTCGACACCGAGAACGACTGACGGCGCCACTTCCGCATTATAACCGGCAAAGCCCGCGAAGCGACCGCCATCAAAACTATGCTTTTCGGTGTCACCGTCTTCCGTGGCTTTCAAACGGTTCCAGCCATAGCCACCGGAAACACCGGCGTAAAAACCATCCCAGGAAAAGGCAGGCGCAACGTCGCTGACAGCAGGCGCCGCCGGAATGTCGCTAACGGCATCAGCAGCAATGGCTGCGCCGGAAAGAACGCCAAGTGCGGCGAAGACGAGAAATGATTGTTTCAACATAAATTGCTCCTTCAAAACTGCCCTACCCGCCACGAAGCGGGCCTCGAATATACCCGCCGCCGAAATCACGGTCACAAACGACGAGTCGGGGACACGTTCTAATTGAAGCATCCAAACGTTAAAAACAAGTAACAATGACGCCAAAGCCAGAGAATAGCAAATTATATTGTATATTTCTACATTATAACTTCTTATTTCATTTGAAGTAAAATTAGAATATATAAACATAAATACACCGGATGCACGCATCTTTCTAAGGCACGTCAAGGATCGGCGAGCGCGACGACGCAGCTGGATCATCCTCCAAAAAAAGGGAGCCCGAGGGCCCCCTTCAGTCATGCGATGCGCCGTTTGTTCTTGCCGGAAATACCATGCGTCACACACACGCAACTCTGGGTTCGTTACCGGCTTATGCGCTTCGCGCATCGTCTGCGTCGAAAATCCCTGATGATCTTCGAGCTGTCCCGTCAGAGCGGGATGGCGAAAGACAATGGTTTCGCCATCCCTTTCTTCATTCCTTAGTGCCGGCGCTTCTTGCCGCCGTCATTCTTGTTGTCGATGACATCGACGGACGTCTTGTTGCCATTCAGCACGCCGTTCAGGATGCCGGTCTTGTTGCCATTCAAAATCCCGTTATTGGACAGGATGCCACTGACACCGAGATCGATGCTCGGCGAAACCACGACAAGGGCGCCGCCCTTGTTGCTGTTGCCGGACAGGATGCCACCCAGAAGACCGCCCGCATTGGCCTGACCAACGGAAGCGACAGTAAGAATAGCGGCTACACAAGCGAACTTTGCAATCATTTCTCTCTCCTCTTTTGTTTGATCACGCCATCTGGCGTAACTGAACTGTATATTTAGAGGATTCTAATTCAAGCAAAGGCTAATATTACAATAAACGATTAACACTAATACTGGCGATTTTAATCAAATACTACATATCTCGCCTCCGCCCTTTCGCTCCTTTTCCTAACAGTATCGGCAGGCACCTTTGGCGAAGACAGTAAACCCGGGCAGGAAACTTTATTAACCATCCAAATATAAGATATTGCTTAATTAGCGACCGGAGATGCAAATGCGGCTGGGGGGATATATCGCGCTTGTTCTCGGGCTTGCCTGCGCCTGCCGCGGGTGGGCGGGAGAAAAGGCCGATGAGCACACCATCACCTACAAATCCGGCATCTCCTATGACAGCAATTATTTCGCCGACACCAATCGGTTGAGCGCCATTTCGCTGCGTGCAGGCCTCGGGCTCACGGGCAAGATCGCGCTTGAAGGGGCGGAACTGCGTTACTCGCTTGAGCAGGAAGAGGTTCGCCTTCCCCGTTACCGTTTTGCCAATGAGCATAACACCATCGCGTCGCTGGGTTTGACCAGACGCATTTCCGAAAAGCTGGAATGGGCTCTTGAGTTGCGCGGCACCCGCAGCGATGCCGGCGATATTTTCCTGCACCTGCCGGAAGAAAATATCGGATACAGGCAACTGGATCACAAGCTTGAAGCCTCCTCCCAGCTTGGCATCCTTGCCCTTGGCGGCAAGAACAAGCTGACGGCCAGCCTTGCCAGCCTGATGAAAGGCGAGGCGCGATTCCGCCCGGCCTATTTCATCCCCACGCGTCTGGAGGCCAATGAGGCGCTCCTGTCGCTGAAGGCGGAACATGAACGGCCACTCGCCGGCGGTGAGGCTGGCATCACGATCGCCTATGACCGCATTCTCGTGCCGGAAGGGCAGCAGGAAAAATATGAGCGGTTTCCGGCCCATACGCTGCGCGGCTCGCTTGCTTACGGCTACAGGTTCTCGAACCGTCTCGCGGTGCTTGCCGAAGCTGGGCTGACCTCCATTTCCGGAGACGAGATCAGCGACAAGGTGAAGCGCACCCGGCCTTATCTCCGGGCGGAAGCCGAGCTGAAGGCCACGGACCGCATCGCCTTCGGCGTGGGCTTCTCGCAGGATTACGCCCTGTTCGACCCCGACGACCCGATCGCCGAATTTCACCGTCGCTGGCAGTTCGTCGTGAAAAGCAGGCTGGCCGAGAAGGTCGGCCTGGACCTCGCGCTGCAGCAGGTCCACAAGGACTGGATCTATTACAATTACGATACCAGCGAGCGCCGGCTGGTCGCCACCCTCTCTTTCGAGACCGGCAAGAACAGCAAGCTGGAGGTGGAGTTCAACCGCCTGCTGCATGACGAGCGCGATACCGACCTTGCCTATGATGGCTCGAGCGTCACCTCGCGTTTCACCGGCACCTTCTGAACTTCGTCTCAACCTGCGCGAAGGTTCGGACGCATCGGGTCGAAATTCGGTCCCAATTTCTGCTAGAGTCAGACCTTCCAGATTCGACGGCAGGACAGACCGGATAATGTACAGACGATTTTTGCTTCTCGCGGCCGGCCTCGCCTGCATCCCCGTCGCCGCCTCCGCCCATCCGCATATCTTTGCCGAAGCCCGGATGGAAATCGTCGAGGGACCGAACCGGACCATCCAGGAAGTGCGCAACATCTGGCGTTTCGACGAGATGTTCTCAGCAAGCGTTGTGATGGATTACGACAAGAACAGCGATCTGAAACTCGACAAGGACGAGCTGGCCGAAATCGGCAACACCGTGCTGGAATCGCTGGCCGAATATTCCTACTACACCTTCATCACCGCTGACGGGAAACCGGTGGAGTTCGGTAAACCCGACGCCATTCATGTGGATTACAAGGACCAGCAGATTCTGATGTTCTTTTCCGTGAAACCGCTCAAACCTCTGGCGGTAAAGGGCAGGCTCAGCTTTGGCGCGTGGGATCCGACGATGTACACGGCGATCGATTTCGCCAAGGACGGCGATATCGCCACCGAGGGCAAGGATTTGAAGGCCTGCAAGCAGCATGTGGTGCGCCCTGATCCGGACGAGGTGATCTCCCAGAACCAGAATACGCTCACCGATGCCTTTTTCAACGATCCCACCGGTACAGACATGACCAAGCTCTTTGCCACGCGGCTGGAGGTCACATGCTGAGCCGCCGGGTCGGCCTGCTTGCCGTCGTCATCGGCTTCATTGCCGTGGCCGGCGCGGCCCATGCGCAATCGCCGCTCGGCATAGGCTCGGCCGAACCGTCCTTTTCCGTCGGCGGGCCTTTCGCCCCGTTGATGCAGTGGATCAACGTGCACCAGCAGATGTTCTACCGGGCGCTGACCGGCGCGCTGAAGGCGATGCGCGAGGACAGCTGGGCGCTCGGTTCGCTGATCGGCCTCTCCTTTGCTTATGGCGTGTTCCATGCGGCCGGTCCCGGCCACGGCAAGGCGGTCATCTCCTCCTACATGATCGCCAATGAAACACAGCTGAGACGTGGCATCGTCATCTCCTTCGTCTCGGCGCTCATTCAGGGCGCTGTCGCGATCGGCCTTGTCGGCGCGGCCTGGCTGGTGCTGCGCGGCACCTCAATTACCATGACGAAAGCGACACAGGCGATGGAAATCGCCAGTTTCGCCATGGTCGCCCTGTTCGGCGCATGGCTGCTGGTGCGAAAACTCTGGTCGCTGCGAATCCGGCGCGAGCCGGCCACCGTTTTCGCTGTGGCGGGTGAGGCACCGGCAGCAAGAACCACCGGCATGGGCACGGGGCTGCGGTTTCAGGGCAAACCGGTTTTTGCCGATCACGCCCATGACGGCTCGGGCGACCTCTGCACCGCCTGCGGCAAATCCCATGCGCCCGATCCGATGCTGCTGAGGGCAAAGAACTTCAGTCTTCACGAGGCATGGTCAGCCATCATCGCTGTAGGGCTCAGGCCTTGCTCGGGGGCTATCATCGTCATGAGCTTCGCGCTTTTGAACGGGCTTTATCTTGGCGGTGTGCTCTCCGTCCTTGCCATGTCGCTCGGCACCGCCATCACGGTCTCGGTCCTCGCCATCATGGCCGTCTCCGCCAAGGGTCTGGCCGTGCGTTTCGCCGGCCCCGGCAGCCGCAGGGCGGCCGGCATCAGCCACGCGATCGAAATCGCCGGTGCGCTCTTCGTCTTGCTGATGGGCCTGATGCTGCTCGGGGCGTCGCTTCAGTTCTGATCGTTATGGCGGCGCTGGTAACGCGCCCGCAGCCAGAACAGCAGGAAAAAACAGAGCACCGCCACCGTGCCGAAGGCGGCCGCCAGCCAGGGCGAATAATCCCCGAGCCACAACATGATTTTAGGCATGATGAAGAATATCAGCCCGAAGCCGAGGATGATGAGCACCGCGGCAATGGCAGGCGACCAATCCTTTCTGGCGGTTGGCGTCTCGGGCTTTGGCTTTTCAGGCGTTGGCATGGGCAAGCTCCGCGCGAATATCCTCAAGCTTGCGCTTCTGCGTGCCGTCAGCTGTAAAATTGTCCGGTGAAAGCCAGGCCTCGAAGGCCCTGCCGATCAGTGGCCATTCGCCGTCGATCATGGAAAACCACGCCGTATCGCGATTTTGCCCCTTCGAGATCATATGCTGGCGGAAGACGCCTTCGAAGGTGAAGCCATAACGCTTCGCCGTCGTCTTGGAGGGCTCGTTTTCGTTGTGGCATTTCCACTCGTAACGGCGATACCCCAGATCCTCGAACACATGCTTCGCCATAAGGTAATGCGCCTCGGTGGCAAGCGGGGAACGTTTCATTTTCGCCCCATGGGCGACGGAGCCGACTTCTACCACGCCATTGGCGGGATCGGGCCGCATGTAACTCGCCATGCCGACGATTTCGCCCGTTGTGTTTTCGACAAAGACCAGCGTCACCCAGTTAAGCTTTTCGCCAGCGCCAACAAGCCAGTCGCCAAAGGCATCCGCATCGGGAAAGGCGCTTTGCGGGAAATATCTGAGCAGCGCATTGGTGCCCTCGCCGCCAAGCGCAGCCCAGAGTTTCTCCAGATGTTTGTCGCGATCGAACGGTTCCGCCGTTACATAGCGGCCCTTCAGCACCACCGGCTGCGGCGCCGGACATCCCTTGAATTCACTCAGATCGCGCATTCTCTTCCCCATTTGCTGGGAGAAGGATTAGGGCAAGCGGGGCGGGATGACAACAGTGGATGTGGGGGTGGGATGCGGTGATCTCGGCGGGGCGCTTATCGTCCTCGGTGGGCGTGGCTCCCCCCCTTCTGCCCTGCCGGGCATCTCCCCCTCAAGGGGGGAGATCAGCGGGAGGCCCTACCGCCGCTTCAATCGCAAATGTCGAAAGAGGTGAGATGTAGCCGCTTGTCGATCTCCCCCCTTGAGGGGGAGATGCCCGGCAGGGCAGAAGGGGGGTGAGCCACACGCTCAAACCTTCACGCCCAAGCCCAAACGCCAACCTACACCTTCGCCGCCACCACCGTCGCCTCGATGTGATCCACCAGCGCATCCGGCAACCCAAGCCGCCCGGCAAGAAGATCGAGATACCCCCGCTCCGCCCGCGTATCGGCCTCTATGGCAAGCCGCGAGGCGGTATAAAGCTCCACCTTCTGCTCTTCCGTGCGGGCAGCGGCCACCAGCGCGTCGATGTCGAGCGGATCGGCCAGTTCCTTTTCGAGGAAACGCTCGGCTTCGCTATCAAGGCCGGAAACCTGCACCTTGTCCATGATATTGGCGCGCTCTTTCTCATCGATATGCCCGTCGGCCTTGGCCGCCGCGATCATGGCCTGGATGAGCTTCAGCGCGAAATCATTGGAAAGCGCCGGCGACTGCGGATGGAAAGCGGAATCGGCGGGCGGAGCGAGAAGTTCCGGCTCGGGTTTCGGCGCGGCTTCCGGCGCCTGTCCTGACTTGTAATTCTTGTAGGCGAGATAACCGAGGCCAGCGATGGCGGCGACACCGCCGATGGTGGCGACGTTGCCCGCGAGCTTGCGACCGGTTTTGGTGCCCAGGATTGCGGCGGCGAGAGCACCGGCCTTGAGGGGATTGTTCTTGGCGATATCGGCGGCCTGCCCGGCTCTGTCACGGACGCTTCCCGAAAGGCCCGGCACCTGCGAGCCGAGGAATTGTTCAAGAAGCTTCTTGGCGTCGAACATCAAAATCTCCTGTAGAGGTCAAATCTACAGGGGAGATAGGAAGCCGTGGGCCGAATATAAATGTCAAACCCGCTCACGCCTTCGTGAACGGGTTTGACAGGAGATAAATCAGCCGTGCAGCGCAGCAGCTTCGGCGGCAAGCTTGGTGATGCCCGCCCAGTCACCCGTCGCCACCAGTTCGCGTGGGGCAACCCAGGAGCCGCCGACGCAGACGACGTTCGGCAGGGAGAGATAGTCGTTGGCGTTCTTGAGCGATACGCTGCCGGTCGGGCAGAAGACGGTGCCGGCGAGCGGCGAAGACAGCGCCTTGAGATAAGGTGCGCCGCCAGCCTGTTCGGCCGGGAAGAACTTCAACACCTTGTACCCCTCGTCGCGCAGCGCCATGACTTCGCTGGCAGTGGCGGCGCCCGGAAGCAGCGGCACCCTGGAGCTGCGCGCGGCTTCCAGCACGCTCTTGTTGATGCCTGGGCTGACGATGAAGGTGGAACCGGCTTCGGCAGCCGCCTCGAAATCCTTCGCATTGAGAATGGTGCCGGCGCCGACATTGGCGCCTTCCACTTCCGCCGCAACAGCACGGATGGCGTCCAGCGCGGCCGGCGTGCGCATGGTGATCTCGATTGCCTTCAGACCGCCAGCGACCAAAGCACGCGCAAGCGGCACGGCGGAGGCGGCGTCATCCACGATCAGCACCGGCACGACCGGCTGAAGTTTCAGGATGGAGAGAAGTTTTTCGGAGTCCTGGGCCAAGATGAGCCTCCTTGCGCGATTGAAACGATTGAAATCCCGTTTATCGATTAGCCTGCCCCGGCTTTGATGTCGAGGCATGGCAAGGCCATTTTTTGCCCTGATACTTCAATCAATTCGCTTCTTCATCAAGCTGTCTTGCGATAGTCTGGCGCACCAGTTTGCGGAGACAGCATGGCCAAGGAAATCGAACGGAAGTTTCTTGTTGCAGGCGGTGAATGGCGCGATGAGGTAACGCATAGCATGGCTTTCCGGCAGGCCTATGTCGCCTCCATGGAAAATCGTTCGGTCAGGGTGAGGATCGTCGACGGGCGTGACGCGACACTCACCATCAAGATCGGCGCAAGCGCGCTCGTCCGTGACGAATATGAATATCCCATCCCGCTGGAAGATGCCGAGGAACTGATGGCCAGCGCGCCCGGCGTGGTGATCGAGAAGACGCGGCACACGGTTGATCACGGCGGCTTCACCTGGGAGATCGATGTTTTCGAAGGCCGATATAAGGGGCTTATCGTGGCGGAAGTGGAGATGGATGACGAAAATGCCGATCCGGATCTTCCTCCCTGGCTCGGCAGGGAGGTAACGGGCGACAGGCGCTTTTCCAACCAGTCCCTCGCCACGGACGACCAGAGCGGAGACCTGTCGGATGCCTTTCAGAATTGATCCGAAAAAGCCCTTTGACGATGAAATCCGCCGCGCCGGCCTGGAATTGATCGAAGACACAGTCACCATCCTGCATAACCGTCCGTCCGGCCCGCACGAGGCCGTGCACGATGCGCGCAAGCGCTTCAAGCGGCTGCGGGCCCTCTACCGCCTCATCCGAAAGGCGGCGCCGGATTTCAGCCGAGAGGAAAATGCCCGCTTCCGGGATATTGCCCGTTCGCTCGCCTTCGCCCGTGATGCGACGGCATTGGTGGAAACGGCGGAATATCTGGAGGCTTTCGCGCTCTCCGATACACAGGGTGAGGCGCTGCGGTCCATCACGGCGATGCTGCGCGCTCGTCGGGATCATGCGGTGGAATACGAGGCCGCTCTGGACGAGGCGATTTCTGCGGCCATCACCGGCTGCGAGGCGGGACGTGAACGGCTGAAGACGCTATCGCTGCCGGATGAGCTCAAGGACAGCGCCCGGCTACTGAGGACAAGCTGGGCGCGGCAGAGGAAACGGGCGCGACGGGCGCTGGCCGATTGCCACGAGCGGGCCGATGTCGAGCATTTCCATGAGTTGCGCAAGGCCGGCCAGACCTACTGGATGCATCTTGGTCTGATGAGGCGTATCTGGCCATCCGCCATGCGCGCCAAGCGCGCCGATACCAAGCGACTGGTCGACATTCTCGGCCACGAACACGATCTCTCGGTTCTGGCCGCCGTGGCCGACCGCGAGCCCGACCGCTTTGGCAACGGCGAACGGCTGGCGCTGCTGCTCGACGCCATCATCGAAAGGCAGCAGGCGCTGCGTGCCGAAGGCCTTGAACTGGCAGATGAGGTCTTTTCCGAATCTGCCCGCACGGAAAGCCGCATCGTCGGCCTGCTGTGGCGGCAGGCGGCGAAGTAGGCCAAACGCCACTTTCGGCGCTCGCTCACCTCCGTCATTCCGGCCTTGAGCCGGAATCCAGCCAGCCCAAGTCCTTGGGCTGAAAAGACTTGTCCCGCCGCGCAGACGCGCGTTGGCTGGATTCCGGCTCAAGGCCGGAATGACGGAGGCGGCATTGCGACATCCCGTTGCCTGCACACGGCAGCAGGAATGACAGGAAGCCCACAAATCCTCCCGATTGACGATTTTCAAAATACCCGAACCCACCGATAAATATTGCTTTGCGGCCGCCGTCGCTGTATTTCACCGGCCATGACCGACACGACCATTCTCCCCCGCCCGGAAGTCTCTGGCGATTTCCTTGTGGCCGCGCTTTATCATTTCGCCCGCCTGCCGCGGTTCGAGAGCCTGCGTGAGCCATTGTTCGAGCTCTGCCAGAAGAACGGCGTCAAGGGCACGCTGCTGCTGGCCGCCGAGGGCATCAACGGCACGATCGCCGGCCCGGATGCGGGCGTTCACGCCGTGCTTTCCTTCCTGCGCGCCCAGCCGGAATTTTCGGCATTGGAGCACAAGGAAAGCCGCGCCTCGCACATGCCTTTCGTGCGGCTGAAGGTGAAGCTCAAGAAAGAGATCGTCACGATGGGCGTGCCTGATATCGATCCGAACCGGATCGTCGGCACCTATGTCGACCCGCGCGATTGGAACGAATTGATCTCCGACCCGGACACGATCGTCATCGATACCCGCAACGATTACGAAACCGCCATCGGCGTCTTCAAGGGTGCAGTCGATCCGAAGACGAAAACCTTCCGCGAGTTTCCGGACTGGGTGAAGAACAATCCCGGCCTGCACAACAAGCCGAAGATCGCCATGTATTGCACCGGCGGCATCCGCTGCGAAAAGGCCACGGCCTTCATGAAGGAGCAGGGCTTCGACGAGGTCTATCACCTCAAGGGCGGCATCCTGAAATATCTGGAAGAAGTGCCGGAAGAAGAAAGCCTGTGGGAGGGCGCCTGCTTCGTTTTCGACGAGCGTGTGTCGGTGGTGCATGGCCTGGCCGAAGGCGACCACCAGCTGTGCCACGCCTGCCGCAACCCGATCACCCCGGAAGTGCGCCTGTCACCCAAGTTCGAGGAAGGCGTCTCCTGCCCGAGCTGCTACGATGAGCGCAGCGAAGAAGACCGCCAGCGCTTCCGCGACCGGCAACAGCAGATCGACCTGGCAAAGAAGCGCGGCGAGCGGCATCTGGGGCGGTAAGCCCAGGTAGCTATAGGACTGTATCTAAATTTGGATAGAGCGGCGCCGCGTGTTTCTTCTCCCCGCCGGGGAGAAGAAACGAGAAGCGACACGTCGAGAACCTCACGCCCCCGCCCGCAGCGCAAAGAGCGGCGCATCCTGTCCGTCCAGCATGGCGGTGATCTCTTCCGCCGCGACCGGTTTTGAGAACAGGTAACCCTGCAATTCGTCGCAGCCGCACAGATGCAGTATGGCCGCCTGCTCTTCCGTTTCCACGCCTTCGGCCGTGACCGGAATGTCGAGTGATTTCGCCAGCGCCACGGTCGCCTGCAGCATTTCCAGCGAGCGGCCTCCCTTGTCGAGCGCCATGATGAGCGAACGGTCGATCTTCATCCTGTCGAAGCCGAAGCGACGCAGATAGCCGACGCTGGCAAAGCCGGCGCCGAAATCGTCGAGCGCAATATGCAGGCCGAGCTGTTTCAGCTTGTCTATCGCCGCACTTGCCCGCTCCGGGTGCTGGATGAAATAACCTTCCGTCATTTCCAGCCGCAGCCTTTCCGGCGGCGTCTTCGTCGCATCCAGAATATCCGCGACATGGCCGGAAAAGGCCGGATTGCGGAACTGCACGGGTGAAATATTGACCGACAGTTTGATGGACGGCCATTGCTGTGCTGTCTCGCAGGCCTTGCGCAGCACCAGCAGGCCGAGCCGGTCGATGAGACCGCTCGTCTCGGCAGCGGCGATGAATATGTCGGGCGGGACGAAGCCATATCCCGGCCTCTGCCAGCGGGCCAGCGCCTCCACCCCGGTAATGCAGCGCGTGGCGGCGCTGACGACCGGCTGATAAACCACCTGTATCTCGTCGTTCAAAATGGCGGAGCGAAGATCGGCCTCGAGCTGCAGTTTTTCCTCGCGCAGCGCATCCATTTTCAATTCGTAGGACACGTAACGACCGCGGCCGTTTTCCTTGGCCTGATACATGGCCATATCCGCGCGGCGCAGCAATTCCTCACCATTGATGTCCCCCGCCCGCGAGATCGACGTGCCGATGCTGCAGCCTATACTTGCCACACGCTCGCCTATGCTGAAGGGTTCGGTGAACAGTTCCAGCAGTGACATGCAGAGCTTGCGGCCTTCCACCCACACGTCGTCGCCCTGAATGGCGATGGCGAATTCGTCGCCGCCGAGCCGCGCCAGAACCGCGCCTTCCGGCACCAGCACCCTGAGCGCCGCCGCCACGCCCTTGATGAGCCGGTCACCCGCCGCGTGGCCGTAGGAATCGTTGATTTCCTTGAAGCCGTCGAGATCGAGATAAAGCAGCTTGATATCCGTCTTGTCGTGGCTTGCCCTGGCGACCATGCGGTCCAGCCTCGCGAAGAGACCGGCGCGATTATTGAGGCCGCTCAGCCGATCGCGCAGAGCCTCTTCCCGCGCCGCCGCCTCATCCGCCTTCAGACGATCGAGCGTGGCCGAACCGATGATGAGCAGCACCAGAAAGAACGTGCCGGCGATACCGAGCGCGGTAAAGACGACCGGCCGCGCCTCATGAAAACTGACATCTCCGGGCAGGTGCGAGCGCCAGACGAGCCGTGCCAGCACCTGCCCCAGCGGATTGACGATATCCACATGGTTGGCGGCCGTTCCCTCGCCATATTGCAGCTCCAGGCCCTCGATCACGTAGTTGCGGGCGAGTTTGTGCACCGTCGCCTGGGTGAGATGACGGGCAAAAACCAGATAGCGCCGCTCCGCACCGACCGGCGGCAGCGCTCCCGATTTGAGCCGCACCAGCGCAACACCGGCAGCGGCGATACCATCCCCGGTTTTGACGAAACCCGTGACCTGCGAGGTGACGCCGGGACGCATGGACCGTACCCGTTCGATCATTTCCGGAAGGCCGGCGGCGAAATAGGTGCCGGGCACCCATTTCGCCGGCTTGCCATTCTGATAAGCCATACGGACCTTGTCATCCTCGTCGATGATAACGGCAGTATCGAAAAGATCGTTATTGGCCGTCATGTCGCCGTAATTGCTGGCCACCCAGTCGAAGCGATCAGGAGCATAGACATATTCGGCGGCATCGTCCCAGGCGGCGTAATCGTTGAGCGTCGCACCAAGCTGTTCGCGAAAAGTGACGAGAGCTCCCGCCGTCGTCTCGCGTGAACGGGCACTGTCGAGCAGATTGGCCTTTTCCCGGACCTGACTGAGAGCGGAGAGGACGAGCGCCGTAACGATGAGAAGCACCAGCGCGAAGGTGGACAGCACAACGCCGACGGCGGTTCTGCGCCCGACCGGCAAATAGTCCCCAATGTTGCGCGGCGCAATCCGCATAAAATCCCCTTCGAAAGCATCATCTTGCGAAGGAAACATTCAAAAGCCGTTAAGCCGCGCCGTAACACCGACCCAAAAAACAACGGGTACAAAACGACAGTCCGACCGGAAATCTGAAAAATCCTTTCTGAAAGAACGGAGGTTTTTCAGGAAAAGTGGATTTGCGCCCGTCCGTAAAACAAAAAACCTCCCCCGCGAACGGGAGAGGTCATCATATTCATCGTGATGGAGCGATTACCAGGACGGGATAACCGTGCCGTTATACTTCTCCAGAATGAAGGCCTTCACTTCCGGGCTGTGGTAGGATTCCACCAGCGTCTTCACCCAGGGCTTGTCCTTGTCCTGCGTGCGAACGGCGATGACGTTCGCGTAAGGGGACTTTTCGCTTTCGATGGCGATGGAGTCCTTCTTCGGGTTCAGGCCGGCTGCCGTGGCATAGTTGGTGTTGATGACCGAAGCGTCGGTATCGTCAAGCGAGCGCGGCAGCTGTGCGGCGTCGAGTTCGACGATCTGGATGTTCTTCGGGTTTTCGGTGATGTCGGCAGGCGTCACCTTAAGGCCAGCTTCTTCCTTGACCTTGATCAGGCCCTTGGAGGCAAGAACCAGAAGGGCGCGGCCGCCATTGGTGGGATCGTTCGGAATACCGACCGTCGCGCCATCCTTCAGCTCGTCAAGGCTCTTCACCTTCTTCGAATAAACGCCCATCGGGGTGGTGATGGTGGTGCCGACGCTGACGAGATCGAACTTGCGGTCAGCGATCTGGTTGTCGAGGTACGGCTGGTGCTGGAAGGAGTTGGCCTGCAGCTCGCCGTCGTTCAGCGCCTGGTTCGGCACGACATAATCGGAGAACTCGACGATATCGATATCGAGGCCCTTGGCGGCCGCGATCTTCTTCACCTGTTCCATGATCTGCGCGTGTTCGGCGGGGGTGACGCCGATCTTGATCGTCTCGGCCAGCGCCTGACCGGCGGTGAAGAGAGCGGCGAGCGATGCCGCGAGGATGAGTTTCTTCATGGGTGTCTCCTTGGGTTGTTGTTATGAACGCAGTTAATTCTTCCGTGTACGCTTGTCGAAGCTGCGCGCCAGCCTGTCGCCGGCGCTCTGCACCAGCTGCACCAGCACGATCAGCACCAGAACCACGGCCAGCATCACGTCTGGCATGAAGCGCTGGTAACCGTAGCGGATGCCGAGATCGCCCAGCCCGCCGCCGCCAACCGCGCCCACCATGGCCGAATAACCGATGAGGCTGACCAGCGTGAGCGTGAGCGCCAGCGTGATGCCGGGCTTGGCCTCAGCCAGCAGAACCTTGGTGACGATCTGCAGCGGGGTCGCGCCCATGGCGCGGGCGGCCTCGATCAGACCCTTGTCCACTTCACGGATCGCCGCTTCCACCAGCCTGGCGATGAAAGGCACGGTCGCGACCGTCAGCGGCACGATGGCGGCGCTGGTGCCGATCGACGTGCCGGCCACGAGACGGGTGAAGGGAATGATCGCCACGACAAGAATGATGAAGGGCGTGGAGCGCGCCGCATTCACGATGAGGCCGAGGATGCGGTTGGTCATGGGCGCGGGAAACAGTTCGCCCTTGCCGCTGGTGGCGAGGAAAACGCCCATCGGCACGCCGATGATGGACCCAACGATGCCGGAAACAGCAACCATGTGAAGGGTTTGCAACAGCCCTTTCAGCAGAAGGCTGAAGATCATATCAGGCGACATAACCGAGCACCTCCGTGTGAAGACCGGTTTCAGCATAAAAGCGATCGGCGCGCGCCGTAACCTCAGCCGAGGCCGGATAGGAGACGACAAGCGAACCGAAGGGCTCCCCGGAAATTTCCTCGATGGTGCCGGCGAGGATGTTCACATCGGGGCCGATTTCGGCGACGAGACGGGCCGTCAGCGGCTGGAAGGCCGTTTCGCCGAAGAACACCAGACGCACCAGAACACGATCGCCTTCCGCTGCCTGCGGCTTGAGACCAGAGGTAACCCAGTGCGGCAGCTTCACGCCGACAGAGGAGGACAGCAGGCTGCGGGTGGTCTCGTGTTTCGGCGCCGTGAAGATATCGAAGGTGGTGCCTTGCTCAACGATCAGTCCCCTGTCGATGACGGCCACCTGCGACGCGATGGTCTTTACCACTTCCATCTCATGGGTGATGAGCAGCACGGTCAGACCGAGTTCGGCATTGATGCGCTTCAGCAGTTCGAGAATGGATTGTGTCGTTTCCGGGTCGAGCGCAGACGTTGCTTCGTCGGAAAGGAGCAGCTTCGGCTGGGTGGCGAGCGCCCGGGCAATGCCGACACGCTGCTTCTGGCCACCGGAAAGTTCCGCCGGATACCGTTTTGCCTTATCGGACAGGCCAACAAGATCGAGCAGCGGCGCAACCCGGGTCTCGATATCCTTCTTGCCCATGCCTGATATTTCGAGCGGCAGCGCCACATTATCGAAGGCGGTGCGCGAGGACAGGAGATTGAAGTGCTGGAAGATCATGCCGACGGAACGACGCAGCGTGCGCAGGCTCTTTTCATCGAGCGCCGCAACATCGACGCCATCGACGATCACACGACCGGTCGAAGGCTTTTCAAGGCCGTTGGCGAGGCGGATGAGCGTGGACTTGCCAGCACCGGAGCGACCGATGATGCCGGTGATGGAGCCTTTCGGCACGGCGTAATCGATACCGGCTAGGGCTGCGAAGCCGGGCTTGCCGCCCGTGCCGCCAAAGGTCTTGGTCACGCCTTCGAACGTGACCATCGGCTCCTTTGCCGCCCCTTCAGGGACCGCCTGTTCTTGGCGCGCGGGCGAGGCCGCACTGGATGGAAAACTCATTGTGAACTCTGGGAATGCGTGACGGATCGGGTCTCAAAAAATCCTGTTGCGGTGCTGAACCGCTCTCTTCATGCAGCCTTCGGGCACATTCGATGACAGCTGATTTTCCGGGTCATTTCGTCAGGCTTTCACTCAGAAATGCCGGGGATCGGCAATTCGATGGCGCATACTTGCCCGCACACGCCACCTTTTAACAGGGATGTTTTTTCAATTATCTGAAAAGAGAGGAAAAATCTACCGCAAAGCCGCGTGTGCAGCCCTGCGGCAGTCAAGATTTTGCGAGTACCTTGAATCAGACGCGGCTGACGAATTCTTCAGCGGGGCGGCGCACCTTCTTCAGGTTCACCAGCCAGTCGCCTTCCGGCTGGCGATAACCGAGCGGCAGGATGGTGACGGAGCGCAGGCCCTTCTCACGCAGGCCAAGGATTTCATCGAGCTTGGCAGGATCGAAACCTTCCATCGGAGTGGAATCCACACCCTCAAAGGCGGCCTGCGCCACAGCCATGCCGAAACCGATATAGGCCTGACGGGCGGCGTGCTCGAAATTCACCTGCTGATCGCGCTGCGGATAGGTGTTAAGCAGCATCTGGCGATAGGCTTCCCAGCCTTCATTCTTGATGCCGCGCTCTTCATTGACCAGATCGAACATATGGTTGATCCGCTCTTCGGTGTAATTATCCCACGCCGCAAAGACCAGCAGATGCGAGCCTTCGGTCACCTGCGCCTGGTTCCAGGCGATCTCGCGGATCTTGGCGCGCACTTCCGGATCGGTGACGACGATGACTTCAAAGGGCTGGAGACCGCTGGAGGTGGGCGCCAGCCGCGCTGCCTCGACAATGCGCTCAACCTTGTCTTCGGACACCGTCTTGGAAGGGTCCATTTTCTTGGTGGCATAACGCCAGTTAAGTTTTTCGATAAGCATGTTCGTTTTCCCTGGGAGGACCAGCCCGCCCTGCCCCTTGACGGCAGGGTGGGCGCTACGCTTCGTAGCCCGTCTCACATAGGAGCCGGGACGGCAGGCGCAAGCAGGCACCGTGGGGTAACCGACAAAAAAGTTTGGAAAACTGATAATAAGGGGAGAGAACTTTCTGGCCTGCCCTCGTAGGGGCGGCGTCGGGTGGGAAGGAAAGTCAGGCCAATTGTACCGACGTCATCCTCGGGCTTGTCCCGAGGATCTGCCAACGTATTGATTTTATTCGACGTTGTTAGATCCTCGGCACAAGGCCGAGGATGACGTTGGAGAGGCCTCACCCCTTGGCAACCCCATGGTTCCCCTTCGGGAAACCCGAAGCCAGCGCGCTGTACCACTTGCCGCTATTCTTCACCGTCCGCACCTGGGTCTCATAATCCACATGCACGAGCCCGAAACGCATGCGGTAACCCTCGGCCCATTCGAAATTATCCATCAGGCTCCAGGCGAAATAACCGCGCATCGGGTAACCGTCGCGGATGAGATCGGCGACGATGCCGAGGTGTTCGGCGTAATAATCGAGACGCGGCTGGTCATTCACCTCGCCGTTTTCGACGCCCATATTATAGCAGGCGCCGTTTTCGGTGATGTAGCACTCCGGCAGATCGTAACGCCTGTAGAGCGTCTCAACCAACGACTTCAGCGCCGGAGCGTAAACCTCCCAGCCGATATCGGTCTTCACATCGCTGACCGCCGGTGCGGGCATAGTCGCGGGGAATTCCGCGCCCGGTGTCGCGTCGTCGGCAACGCGCATCGGCGTGTAATAATTCAGGCCCCACCAGTCGAGCTTCTGGCTGATGATGCCGAGGTCTTCCGCCTCCACGACGGGCATACGATCACCCAGCGCCTCCATCATCTCGGCGGGATATTCGCCTTTGAAGACCGGGTCAAAGAACGCGCCATTGTGGAACTGGAAGGCCCGCTCGGCCGCCTTCAGATCAGCCTCGCCATCGGAAGCGGGAATGACGGAATGGGCGTTCAATACCAGCCCCACCGGCACTTTCGGCGCGACGTGGCGGGAAGCTTCCACGCCGAAACCGTGGGCGAGGTTGATATGGTGCATGGCGGCAAGCGCGGCCTCCATGTTGCGCTCGCCCGGCGCGTGGACGCCGTAGAGATGGCTGAGCCACACCGCGCACCATGGTTCGTTGAAGGTCGCCACCGCATCCAGCCGGTCGCCGAGGCGGGCCATGACGGTCTTGGCGTAACGCTGGAAGGCATGTGCCGTGGAGCGGGAAGACCAGCCGCCATCCCCCATCAGGGTCAGCGGCAGATCCCAATGGTACAGCGTCGCATAGGTCTTGATCCCGCGTGCCTTGCAGCCATCAACGAGACGGTCGTAGAAATCCAGACCCTTCTCGTTGATCGGCCCGAAACCATCGGGAATGATGCGCGGCCAGGCGATCGAGAAACGATAGGCCTCCACCCCCATCTCCTTGATGAGATCGAGGTCTTCCTCCCAGCGATTGTAATGATCGCAGGCGATATCGCCATTGTGACGCCCGAAGACATGGCCCGGCATATTGCAGAAGGCATCCCAGATGGAGGGCTTGCGGCCATCCGCCTTGGTGGAACCTTCGATCTGGAACGAGGCAGTTGCGACGCCAAACAGGAAATCGCCGGGGAAACGGGCTGCGAGCGTTTTGGGATCGGTCATCGGAGAGTCCATCGGATGTGAAAAGATCAGCAGCGGTTTAGACCATGTCGCCTGCGAGGTACAGTCGGGCTCGGCGGAATCTACAACGTTTCAGGATGCGCGGTGAACAGACCCAAAGCGCTTTGCATGCGCAAACGTCGCCGCGGCGCTCGGCCGGCGGCGTGGAAGGCAGGCCCGGTGAATGCGGGTGGAACAGGTATTGGTGGAAATATTTGCATGCACCGGGCCGCATTATAGAGACCATGATCATGGCCTCTCGCTTACAGCCTTTTCACGACATCTATCCGATCAGCCCTTCCCGCCTCTGGCCGTGCGGGACGCCTCTCCGAAACACGGTCTACCAGAACCATGCTTGTCGATGCCGGCAACCGGTTCGCAAAAGGCGCCGCGCGTATCGCCCTTCCGTTCCGGTTGCGGGAGGAATGATGCAGCCAACGGAGGCAATGGGGATGGGAGAGGAAGAATTTTTTCGGAAGTGACTGAAAAGGATGGAGGGGTGGCGCAGAGTTGTCCGCTTCTTCTGGAGCAGAACTGAGAGCGGGGCCCCTTATCCAGCCCTTTGGGCTCCTCCGGCGGAGAGAAGAAATGTGCCGAGCCCGCCGCGTTTGGCAAGGAGCGTGAAGCTTGTTCTTCTCCCCGCCGGGGCGAAGTGCCGGAGCGCAGCGAGGCGATGAGGGGGCAACGTTGCCGTCACCCCCTCCATCACGTCAAACGTAACGATTGACCACGTTTTCGAGATATTCCTGGCGGCCAGACTTCGGCTCGGGGTTGATATCCTCGCGCTCGACCAATGCCGCGATCTCGTCGAGCTTCAGCTCGCCGCGCAGCATCTTCTGGGCTTCCGGCGAATCCCACTTGGCGTAGCGCTCCTTGAGCGGCTTCGAAAGCGCACCGTCCTCGATCATCTTCGCCGCCGCCTTGAGGCCACGGGCGCAGCAATCCATGCCACCGATATGGCCGATCAGCAGGTCCTGCGGATCGAGCGACTGGCGACGCAGCTTGGAATCGAAGTTGGTACCGCCATTCTTGAAGCCGCCGCCGGCGAGAACATGGTAATAGGCGAGCGCCATTTCCGGCACGTTGTTGGGGAACTGGTCCGTATCCCAGCCGGACTGGTAATCGTTGCGGTTCATGTCGATGGAGCCGAAAATGCCGAAGGCGTTGGCCATGGCAAGCTCGTGCTCGAAAGAGTGGCCGGCGAGGATGGCGTGGCCCTGCTCGATATTGACCTTCACTTCCTTGTCGAGACCGTTCTTCTGCAGGAAGGCATAAACGGTGGCGACGTCATAGTCGTACTGATGCTTGGTCGGCTCCTGCGGCTTCGGCTCGATAAGGATCGTGCCTTCAAAGCCGATCTTGTATTTGTATTCCACCACCAGATTGAGGAAGCGGCCGAGCTGGTCGAGCTCGCGCGACAGATCGGTGTTGAGCAGGGTTTCGTAGCCTTCGCGGCCGCCCCACAGAACGTAGTTCGCGCCGCCGAGCTTCTTGGTGGCGTCCATGCAGGTCTTCACCGTTGCGGCGGAGAAAGCGAAGACGTCAGGATCGGGATTGGTCGCGGCACCGGACATGAAGCGGCGGTTGGAGAAGAGGTTGGCCGTGCCCCACAGCAGCTTCACGCCTGTATCGGCCTGCTTCTGCGCGAAATAATCGACGATCTCGTTGAGGTTTTTCGTGTTTTCGGCGAAGTTCTTGCCTTCCGGGCGCACGTCGGCATCGTGGAAGCAGTAGAACGGCGAACCGAGCAGCGAGAAGAATTCGAACGCCACGTCGGCCTTCAGTTTCGCGGCCTGCATGCTGTCTTCAAACCATGGACGCTCGAACGTCTGGCCGCCAAAGGGGTCACCGCCCGGCCAGGTAAAGGTGTGCCAGTAGGCCACCGCAAAACGCAGATGGTCTTCCATGCGCTTGCCCGCGACGATTTCATCAGGGTTGTAGTGGCGGAAGGCCAGCGGATTGGTGCTGTCGGGGCCTTCATATTTGATCTTGGCGATATCGCCGAAGAAGCCTGTGCTCATTGGGTGGTTCCTCCTTGGTGGGTCTAGATGGTGTTCTGAAATTTCAGGGATGGCGTTTGCCGCTCACCCCCCTCTGTCCTGCCGGACATCTCCCCCTCAAGGGGGGAGATCGACTCGTGGTTAGGTGTCCACCTCTTGCGAGGCTGAAGATGAAGCGAAGTGTCCGCCGCTTGCCGATCTCCCCCCTTGAGGGGGAGATGCCCGGCAGGGCAGAGGGGGGTGAAGCCGCACCCTCAACACCTCAATGCGATAGCGCCCGAATGGCGGGATAAACCGCGTGATACCGCCGGTAAGCCTCCTCATAGGCACCGGCCAGATCAGCCACCGGCTCAATCGTCCGCGCCGTCTCCGGCTGGGAGCACACCGCCACCGGATCAGCCCCGGTTGCGGCAATCAGGCCGAGACGCGCGGCACCGAAGGCCGCACCGAAATCGCCCTCGGCGGGAATATCGACGGGCACACCAAGCGACGTAGCAATCGACGCCAGCCAATAGGCCGAACGCGAGCCGCCGCCGATGGCGGTGACACGAGAGATCGAGGTGCCGGCGGATTTCAGGGCTTCGAGATTGTCCCTGATCGCGAAGGTCACGCCCTCAAGCACGGCCTGCGTCAGCGCCTTGCGGTCGCTCTCATGCGAAAGGCCGATGAAGGAGCCGCGGATGGCAGCATCATTGTGCGGTGTACGCTCGCCGGAAAGGTAGGGCGCGAAAGTCACGCCAGTCGGCGCAAGCAGCGTGTCGCCGAGTTCGCCGGTCAGATCGGCGGCGGATTGGCCTGTCAGCCGCGAATACCAGTTCAGCGCATCCGTGGCGGAGAGAATGACGCCCATCTGGTGCCAGGTATTGGGCAACGCGTGGCAGAAAGCATGAACTGCGCTTTCCGGCTTCGGCAGATAAGAGGCATTGGCGGCGAAGAGCACACCAGAGGTTCCGAGCGACACGAAGGCATGACCTTCCTTCACAGTGCCCATGCCACAGGCCGAGGCGGCATTGTCGCCCGCTCCGCCGGCAACCACGGCCCGGCCGGAAATGCCCCATTCGGAGGCAAGCTCGGCGCGCAGAACGCCCGCCTCATCCGTGCCTTCCACCAGAGACGGCATGTGTTTTTCATCGAGCCCGGTGGCGGCGAGAAGTTCGGATGACCATCTGCGCGCGCCGGTATCGAGCCAGGAGGTGCCGGCGGAGTCGGACATTTCCGAGATATACTCACCGGTCAGCCACAGCCGCAGATAATCCTTCGGCAGCAATACCTTGGCGACTTTTGCGAAGACTTCAGGTTCGTTCTTTGCCACCCAGGCGAGCTTCGGCGCGGTGAAGCCGGGGAAGACGATATTGCCGGTTATCTTGCGGAAGCGCGGATCAACGTCGAGTGCGGCTGCTTCGGCATGGGAGCGGGTGTCATTCCAGAGAATGCAGGGGCGCAGCACCTTGCCATCGGCATCGACAAGTGTGGCGCCGTGCATCTGGCCGGAAAGGCCGATGCCCTTCACCGCGGCAAGCTCTTTCGGAAATTTCTGCTTCAGGCCGGCAACTGCGGTTTTCGTCGCGGCGATCCAGTCCGCCGGGTCCTGTTCCGACCAGCCATGATGCGGGCGCGAGACATCCAGCGAGCCGTTGGCCGAGCCGATGATTTTCTGATCGCCGTCCATCAGCAGGGCTTTGACGCCTGAAGTGCCAAGATCGAGACCGAGATACATGTATTTCTCCATTCCGGCGCGCCATGCGCCAAAGTTCATGCGGTTTTTTAAAGCCGCCGCCAGAGGGAAAACCGGCGGCCACTTTTCCTTCGGAAAAGTTTCTTCAGGGAAGATTGTCCCTGAGGAAGATATCGATACGAATACGCTCCTGCGCGGCGATGACGGGCAGGCCATCGGCGCGCGCCTTCAGGACGCGGATGGCGCTGCGCACCTCGTGACCCGCGTCCTGGTTGAGCACGGCATCCAGCAGCCCTTGCCGTAGCGCATTGGCGGTGGTTTCGGTGAGCTCATGGGCGATGACCGAAAGCGGTCTTTCGTCATCTACCGCTCCAAGCGCGCGGATGAGACCTCGATTACCGGCACCGAGACTGTAAATGCCGGCGAGGGTTGCATTGCCGAGCGCCCCGCGCACCAGCGCCTCGACGGTCAGCGGATCGTCCCTGCCCTCCAGCACCGGCAGCAGCCGCGCCTGGGGAAACTCTGCCTCGATGACGGCGCGAAACCCTTCCAGACGCTCGCGATGGTCGCGCACCAGCATGGAGCCGGCCACAACGGCGACATCGCCGCTACGTCCGGAAAGAAAACGTCCCATCAGGCTCGCCGCCGTGCGGCCGGCGGCGACGTTGTCCACACCTGCATAATGATCACGCCTCGAACCCGAGAGGTCCGACACCAGCGTCACCGTGGCGATGCCGTCTTCCGCCAGCCGGTCGGCGGCCTCCGCCACATCCTCGGAATCGGTGGCGACGAAGGCCACCCCGGATGGTTTTTCCCGGCGCGCAACTTCCAGAGCCTCGGTCAGAGCCGCAGCATTAAACGGCGGCACCTCGATGACGCGGATCGCCGTCCGCTCCAGATGCGAGCGGCTGGCCGCAGCCCGTACCTCGGCGCGCAGCGTCGCCATGAAGGAATTGTCGTTGCCGGGCAGGATGAAGATCATCGAGTAATTGCGCCCCTTGGCCAGATTGGCGGCGGCGATGTCACGCACGTAACCCAGTTCGGCAATGGCCGCTTCCACCCGCGCCCGCGTTGCGGCATGCACGCCGGGACGCATGTTTAGCACCCGGTCTATGGTGGCGAGGCTGACGCCCGCCCGCTCGGCGATATCGTGAACTGTCGGCTTCATGGCTCCTCCCGCCTCCTGCATATCCAGCTTTGCGGCCGCCGTAAATCGAAAAATGATGTACGTACCTCATATTTCGATGAAAGACGGCGATCCGTCGGTGTTCTTTCGCCCGCGTTGCCGCGTGTTTCTTCTCCCCGAGGGGGAGAAGGTGGTCCGAAGGGTCGGATGAGGGGAAACGTCAGCGGTAGACCGAGTGCTTGCCCCCTCATCCCGCTGCCGCGGACTTCTCCCCGGCGGGGAGAAGAAAATTGCCGCCCACGCTCGCTCCATATCCAAAACAAAAAAGGGGCCGTCATTTCCGACGGCCCCAGCTCTGCGGTGGATGGGAGGGGATTGTTATCAGTGCGCCGCGTCTGGTGGCGGCGCTGCCTTGGGTTTCTGGATCAGGATCGTCATGAAGATCAGGCTGGAAAACAGCAGCGTCAGCGCGAAGAACACATCGGCGAAGGCTAGAATCCATGCCTGCTGCGAGACCATGCCAACCATTTTCTTGACCGCGACGGATGCGCCGTCCAGCCCGTAGGAATCATAGTTGGCGCCGACACTGTTCAGCCATTCCAGCGCCTTGGGGTTGGAATAGCTGATATGTTCGGCCAGACGCACATAATGGTCGTCCGTGCGCTGCGACAGCATTGTGTTGATGACGGCAAGACCAACGGCGCCGCCGAGGTTACGCGTGAGGTTGAACAGGCCGGAGGCGTTGCGGATGCGGGCGGGCGGCAGGGTGCCGAGCGCGATGTTGTTGATCGGCACCATGCACATCATCAGGCCGAAACCGCGCAGGATCTGCGGGATCAGCAGCTCGTAGAAATCCCAGTCGGTCGTCACATGCGTCATGATCCAGGTGCCGCAGCCGAAGCTGATGAAGCCGATGGCCATCATCGCCCGCGGATCGAGCTTGGTGGAGACCTTGCCGGCAATCGGCGCGGTGAAGAACATCGCAAGGCCGGACACGAACATGGTCTCGCCAATCATCAGCGCGTCATATCCCCTCACCCGGCCGAGATAGAGCGGGTAGAGATAGGTCAACCCGTAAAGCCCGATGCCCATGACGAAGGAGAACAGCGAGCCGATGGAGAAGTTGCGGTCCGCAAAGGCGCGGATATCAACCACGGGGAACTCCACCTTGAAGGCGCGCCAGAAAAAGACGACCGCGCCGATAACCATGGCGACCGTTCCCATGACGATGTGCTCGTCGTTGAACCAGTCCTTGTTGTTACCCTCTTCCAGCACATATTCCAGCGAGCCGAGGAAGACGGCCATGGAGATCAGCCCCCACCAGTCGAACTTCTTCCACAGTGACTTTTCCGGCTTGTCGAAATCGATCAGGCTCCATGTCAGGATGGTGACGATGATGCCGGGGATGATGTTGACGAGAAACAGCCAGTGCCAGGAAAAGGCGTTGGAAAGATAACCGCCGACCGTCGGGCCGATGGTGGGCGCGAGCGTGGCGACGAGACCGATGATCGGTGAGACGACCGAGCGTTTGGACGGCGGGAAGATGGTGAAGGCGGCCGCAAAGACCGACGGGATCATGCCGCCGCCGATAAAGCCCTGGATCGCGCGGTAAACGATCATCTGGTCGATATTGGTGGCAGTGGCGCAGAGCGCGCTCGAGATGGTGAAGCCCGCAGCACAGGTGGCGAAGAGCACGCGCGTGGAGAGGATGCGCGCCAGCGTGCCCGACAGCGGGATCATAATGACTTCCGCGATCAGATAGGACGTCTGCACCCAGGCGATCTCATCCGAGCCGGCGCCGAGGCCGGCCTGGATTTCCGCAAGCGAGGCGGACACGATCTGAATGTCGAGAATGGACATGAACATGCCGAAGACCATCGCGAAGAATGCGATGAGCCTGCGCCTGTCCATCGGAGGATCGGCGGGGATGGACGCCCCGCCCGTACCGACAACCGTAGCCGCCATGATCTTGCCCTCAACGGCGCGTCAAAGACGCGCCTTACTTGGCCTGCGGATTAGCTTGCGCCGTTCTGGTGGTTTCCGGCGCCGTGCGGGTATCGACATCGACAACAACGCTGAGGCCCGCGCGCAGATTATGCTTTTCGAGGTCTTCCTTGGAGAAGACGATCCGAACCGGCACGCGCTGGATGACCTTGGTGAAATTGCCCGTCGCATTTTCCGGCGGCAGCATCGAGAAGACCGAGCCGGAACCCGGCGAGATCGACTGGACCGTGCCTTCGATCGTCGCGTCGTCAAAGGCGTCGACATGCACGCGCACCTTCGAACCGGGTACGACGCGGGCGAGCTGCGTTTCCTTGAAATTGGCGTCGATATAAAGCTCGTTCATCGGCACAAGCGAAGCCAGACGCTTGCCGACAGACACCAGATCGCCATTCTGTACCGCGAGATTGCCGATAACGCCGTCATAAGGCGCCTTCAGAACCGTGAAGGACAGATCGCGGGCCGCCTTGTCGCGGGACAGCTGCAGCGAACGGATGGTGCTTTCCGCCTCCTGACGCTGGGCGCGCAGGAGCTCCACATTGGCCTTGGCCGAGGCGATGGCGGCATCGCCGGCGACGACATTCGCCTTGGCCTGATCGAGCGCGACCTGCGCATTATCGGACGCGGCAACCGTGCCGACATCCTTTGCCTGCAGCTGGCTTGCGCGCTTCTGGGTGATTTCCGCACCACGAAGGGCTGCATCCAGCGCGCCCTTCTGGGCAACGGCCTGCTCGAGCGCCGCTTCGCCGCCGATGATCTGCGCATCGATACGCTTCAGAGACAGTTCTTCGGTGCGGATCTGCGCTTCGGCCTGGTCAAGCGCGATACGATAATCGCCGTCGTCAAGCGTCACCAGCGGGTCGCCCGCCTTGACTTCCTGGTTCTCGACCACGTTCACCCTGGCGACGTAACCGGAAACCTTCGGCGCAATGACCGCGATGTCACCTTCGATATAGGCGTCGTCCGTCGACACCAGGAAGCGACCATCGATCCACCAGTTGTAACCGTACCAGCCAGCACCGGCCAGCAGTGCAATGGCAATGACAGGCAGAAGCTTCGAGCGCTTCTTCTGCTTTGGTGCCGGCGCTGCCTGCGGCTGCTGGGAAGGCGCCTCCGCCGGCTTTGCGGGAGAGGTCTCGGCCTTGGCGGAGATATCCGCCTCTTCCGCATCGTTGACGGCGCGAACCGCATTATTCTTCTGGGCCGACATGAGAGAGCTTACCGTGATAGATTGAAGAAAGTTTTTCGAACTGAACCGTTCGGTTCGATTGACATAATCTCTTTCCTGACACATATCAAGTGTTATCGAACCGATTGGTTCGACGTTCGGTTAATTTTTTTTACGCCGTTGTGATGCTATGAGGGCGGTAGCGATGGCAGGTGAAGACAGGGATATGGAGACGGAAACGGAAACGGGCTGTCCGGGCAATGCCGCCGGGCGTTTTGCGGCGGGCGAAGACCCGGCCAAACGCGAGCAGATTCTGGCAGGTGCCTGGCGTGTGTTCAAGCGCAAGGGCTTCGATGCGGCCAGCATGAACGACATCACGCGTGAAGCGGGCGTTTCCAAGGGCACGATCTACGTCTATTTCTCCAACAAGGAGGATCTGTTCGTTGCGCTCGTCGACCACCATCGCAACGAATTCGCCACCTCCATGCGCCATATCCTTGAGGGCACCGAGGAGGTGCGCGAGGGGCTGGAGCAGTTCGGCAAGGCCTTTGCCAACAAGATGATCTGTTCGGACATGATCCCCGCCATGCGTTCGGTGCTCGGCGTCATCGATCGCATGCCAAAACTGGCGCAGCGCTTTTTCCTGTCGGCTCCGAACAACGTGCGCACCGTGCTCCTGGATTTCATCCAACATCAGGTCGAAATCGGCCACCTGAAAGTGGACGATCCTGAACTGGCCGCCCGGCAATATATCGAGCTTTCCACCGGCACCTTCTTCAAGCTGCGGCTGTTCGGCGAACTGGAAGGCCCGGTTCCCGACGAGGAACTGGACCGGGTTATCAGCAGCGCCATCAACGTATTCATGGCGGCTTACGGAACAGACAAAGCCTGAGACCATTCAGCAAGGGACGGCCTGACCGGCATCAGGCCGGCAAGGCGATGGCGTCGGATACGCGGTTTGCGCGAAATTTCGATGAAATCTTGCCAAACACAGGAGCTATCTCCTTGTTTCTCGCGTATTGCGCTATAAATTCCACCCACCGAATATATCGGCTGGCCTTGTTGCTGAAAGGAAAACATACCTGATGGAGTCCATTCTCCCTCTTCTGTCGGACCCCGCCGCCTGGGTGGCGCTCGTCACACTGATCGTCATGGAGGTCGTGCTTGGCATCGACAACCTGATCTTCATCTCCATTCTCACCAACAAGCTGCCGCCTGAACAGCGCGAAAAAGCCCGCAAGATCGGTATAGGCCTCGCGCTCGTCATGCGCCTTGGCCTGCTTGGTACCGTCGCCTGGATTGTGCAGCTCACCACACCGGTCTTCGAAGCCTTCGGCCACCCATTCTCGTGGAAGGACATGATCCTCATCGCCGGCGGTCTCTTCCTCGTCTGGAAGGCGACCAAGGAAATTCACCACAATGTCGACCCGGAAGACCACAAGGAAGACCTGGTGGGCGGCCCTGTGGGCATGAATTTCGGCGCCGCCATCGGCCAGATCCTGCTGCTCGACCTCGTCTTCTCGGTGGACAGCATCATCACCGCCGTCGGCATGACCCCTCACCTGCCGATCATGATCGTCGCCGTCATCGTCGCCGTGACAGTCATGCTGCTGGCCGCAACGCCGCTCGCCAATTTCATCGAGCGTAACCCCACCATCGTCATGCTGGCGCTCGCGTTCCTGATGATGATCGGCACGACACTGATCGCCGAAGGCATGGGCTTCCATGTTCCCAAGGGCTACGTCTATGCCGCCATGGCGTTCTCGGCACTGGTGGAACTGCTCAACATGCTGGCGCGCAATGCAAGGCGAAAGAACAAACAGCTGCATTGAGTGATAGCTGCAACGACTGGTAGGGCCCGCAGCATGCGGGCCTTGCATAACCGGACCAAGGGGGCCGACACATGGCATCGCCCGAAGGGACGAGAACATGGCTTTCGTCATTAAAGCGGAAATCTCAGACCCCGACGCGGAAACTTTCGCATTCACCGCGCAGAAAACCATGTATGGCGGCAAGACCATCATGGCGGGCGATACTGTTTTCCTGTTTGCCAGCGAAAATGAGGGCGGGCACGGCCTCATTGCGAGCGGCGTCGTGACAGCCACCCGGGCAATTGCCCGCAGACCGGGCATCGCGCGCCAAACGCCCCGGGTCGATCTCACCATAAAGAGAACGGCAACGGCCTGGCGTCCTCTCGGCCGGGCACAGTTGCGGGATTTCCGGGACTGGGAGGACGGGCAGCCTGAGACCGAACTCAATTTCAAACTTTACCGCCAGGCGACAGACAAGATCGTCGGCATATCTGACGAGGCAACACGTTTTATCGAGGCATTTTTCGAGCAATGAAATGATGTGCGCAGGCACGAGGAACTCCCGCCCCGCACTTGCGTTGATGAGCAGGTCCCTGACAAAAAAAGCAAATACGATTCCATCCCCCGCATGCGAAAGTAACCCGCACAAATGACGACAGACCAGATTCTCGCCTTCGTCGTCATCGCCGGCATGATGGTGGCCTTCATCTGGGACAGGTTTCGTTATGACGTCGTCGCCTGCAGCGCGCTGCTGGTGGCTGTAGCACTCGGCGTCGTGCCTTTCGACAAGGCATTTTCCGGCTTTTCGGATGATATCGTCATCATCGTCGGCAGCGCGCTGGTTGTCAGTTCGGCGGTGGCGCGTTCAGGCATCGTCGACATGACGATCAAGAAATATTTCCCCGAGATGCATTCAAAAGGCCTGCAGCTCGCCTTCCTGATGATCGTCGTCGCCGTCATGTCGGCCTTCATCAAGAACATTGGCGCACTCGCCATCATGATGCCTGTCGCGTTCCAGTTCGCCCGCAAATCCGGAAGCCCGGTTTCCTATTACCTGATGCCCATGGCGTTTGCCGCCTTGCTGGGCGGGCTGATGACGCAGATCGGCACATCGCCGAACATCGTCGTCTCGCGCCTGCGTGAGGAGATGACCGGTGAGAGCTTCTCGATGTTCGATTTCACGCCCGTTGGGGCTGGCCTCACCGTCATCGGCATCATCTTCCTGACCTTCGGTTATCGGTTGCTTCCGGTGCGCAACCGGGAAAAGGCCTCTGTCGAGGATATTCTCGACCAGTCCGCCTATACCGCCGAAGCGACGCTGCCTGCAGACAATACCTTTGCGGACAAGCCGCTGCGCGAACTTCTCAAGCAGGCCGATGGCGATGTCATCGCCAGCACCATCCTGCGCGGACCGCGGCGCATTTCCCCCTTTCCCGACGTGACGCTGAAGGCCGGAGACACGGTTCTGCTCGAAGGCAGCCCGGAAGGCCTCGACCGCATCGTCTCCCAGGCAAAGTTGCTGCTTTCCGGCAAGCCCCTGATGGAGAACGGCCAGAAAACCGCCGATCTCATTTCCATGGAGGCCGTCATCAGCAACGAATCCGTTCTGAACGGCATTTCGGCGCGGGAACTCGCGCTGTCCTATACGCGTGGCGTCAACCTGATCGCGGTGAGCCGGCGCGGCCAGCGCGTCAGCCAGCGCCTCTCGGAACTGACATTGCAGGCGGGTGACGTCATCCTTTTACAGGGCAGCCGCAAGAACCTGCCGCAGGTGCTGCAGGAATTTTCGCTGCTGCCTCTGGCGCAGCGGGAGATTCTGCTCGGCGTACAGCGCCGCGCGCTTTTGCCGGTCATCGTACTCGCCGCCGCCATGATCGCGGCCGGCAGCGGTCTGGTCCCGGTCTCGGTCGCCTTTTTCGCAGCCGCCTTCATGATGATCGTCGTCGGCGCCATTCCGCTGACCGAAGTCTACAAATCCGTCGATGGCCCGATCCTCGTCATGCTCGCCGCCCTCATTCCCGTCAGCGACTCGCTGCGCACCAGCGGCGCCAGCGAGTTGATCGCCGCCTGGCTCGGCAACGCGGCTCAGGGCCTGCCGCCCTTTGCCGCGCTCGGCATGATCCTGCTCACCGCCATGGCGGTTACGCCCTTTCTCAACAATGCCGCAACGGTGCTGGTCATGGCGCCGATTGCAGCGGGTTTTGCCACCACGCTGGGTTTCCGGCCGGAGGCCTTCCTGATGGCGGTGGCGATCGGCGCGGGCTGCGATTTCCTCACCCCCATCGGGCACCAGTGCAATACGCTGGTCATGGGTCCCGGCGGTTATCGTTTCAGCGACTATCCGCGGCTTGGCCTGCCGCTGTCGATCATGATCGTCGTCGCCAGCATTCCCATGCTGCTTTACGTCTGGCCGGTCAACTGAAGCCAGCCGGCAGGACCAGCCGACCTCTGGAGACTCCATATTTCCTTGACGCCTGCGGCAGAATATGGCCTAAGCCCAAGCCGAACGGGAATATGAAAAAGGCACTTTCCTTTCGCCTTTTGACATGATGTCCTGCCGCATCCAAACGAAAACTCCGTGGTATCAGGGTGGAACCGCCCCGATGTCACCGCCACGTCACGACGAGTGAAATTCATGACCACTTCCGGCGTTCGCGTCCGCATCGCACCTTCCCCCACCGGCGAGCCGCATGTCGGCACCGCTTATATCGCGCTGTTCAACTATCTCTTCGCCAAGAAACACGGCGGCGAGTTCATCCTGCGCATCGAGGATACCGACGCCACCCGCTCGACCCTCGAATATGAGCAGAAGGTGCTGGAAGCCCTGCGCTGGACCGGCCTTACCTGGTCGGAAGGCCCCGATGTCGGCGGCCCTTACGGTCCGTATCGCCAGTCAGAGCGCAAGGCCATGTACTGGCCCTATGCCGAAGAACTTCTGGAAAAGGGCCATGCCTTCCGCTGTTTCTGCACGCCCGAGCGGCTGGAGCAGATGCGCGAGGCCCAGCGTGCCGCCGGCAAGCCGCCGAAATACGATGGCCACTGCCTCAACCTGAAGGCCGAGGAAGTGACCGCGCGCGTTGCCGCCGGTGAAGCGAACGTCGTGCGCATGAAAATCCCGACCGAAGGCTCGTGCGATTTCCATGACGGCGTTTATGGCGATGTCTCGATCCCGTGGGATTCCGTCGACATGCAGGTGCTGATCAAGGCCGACGGCATGCCGACCTATCACATGGCCAACGTCATCGACGACCATCTGATGAAGATCACCCATGTGGCGCGCGGTGAAGAATGGCTGGCTTCGGTGCCCAAGCACATTCTGCTGTACCGTTATTTCGGCTGGCAGGAGCCGGTGTTCATGCATCTCTCGCTGATGCGCAACGCCGACAAGTCCAAGCTTTCAAAGCGCAAGAACCCGACCTCGATCTCCTATTATTCCGCGCTCGGTTACCTGCCGGAAGCGCTGATGAACTTCCTCGGCCTGTTCTTCATCCAGATCGCAGAGGGCGAAGAACTTCTGACCATGGACGAGCTCGCCGCGAAGTTCGACCCGGAAGCGCTGTCCAAGGCCGGCGCCATTTTCGACATTCAGAAGCTCGATTGGCTGAACGGCCGCTGGCTGCGCGAAAAGCTTTCGCCGGAAGAGTTCATTGCCCGCACACTGGAATGGGCGATGGAGAATTCCCGCCTGACCGAGGGCCTGAAGCTTGCGCAGAGCCGCGTTTCCAAACTCGGCGAGCTGCCTAACCTTGCCGGCTTCCTGCTCGCAAGCGATGCCGGCCTCACGCCCGCCTCCTTTGCCGGGCTGAAGAGCAAGCCGGAAGAAATCCACGAAATCCTCACCACGGTTGCCGCAGACCTCGAAAAGATGCCCGACTGGAACGTGGAAGCCATCGAGGCGGAGTTGCGCGATGTGGCCGAACGCACTGGCAAGAAGCTGCGTGTCGTCACGCCGCCGCTTTTCGTCGCCATGTCCGGATCGTCGCGCTCGCTGCCGTTGTTTGACTCGATGGCGCTGCTTGGCCGCTCCGTCGTGCGCCAGCGCCTGAAGGCTGCGATCGCCGTTGTGGCCACGATGGTTGGCAGCGGAAGCTGATGATGACGTGCTGGCGGTGACGGCAGCATTTTAGAATACGCCCTTTGCCTGGGGCTCACCCCCCTCTGCCCTGCCGGGCATCTCCCCCTCAAGGGGGGAGATCGACAAGCGGCTGACACCTTGCCCATGGAACGGGCGGGCGCGGCATCTGATCTCCCCCCTTGAGGGGGAGATGTCCGGCAGGGCAGAGGGGGGTAACCCAGAGCGCCAAGGGTAACCGCAACGAACAAGCCCGCTAAAGGCGAACACGATGACCGACACCAAGACCGAAACCACCGCCCTCTCCTCCGACGCGACAGAAGTGCGCCGCCAGAAACTTGCGCTGCTGCGCGAGCAGATCGGCGACGTTTATCCGGCGCATTTCCACCGCACGATGAGCAATGCCGAGCTGGCGGAAAAATATGCCGATATCGAAGCCGACGTCGAGACCGGTGATACGGTGACGGTGGCGGGGCGCGTTTATTCCTCGCGCAATTCCGGCATGTTCATGGATATTCATGACGCCTCGGGCAAGGTGCAGATCTTCTCGCACAAGGATACGACGCCGGAAGCGGCGCGCAACCTGCTGCCGATGATCGATATCGGCGACATCATCGGCGTGACTGGCAAGGTGCGCCGCACCAAGCGCGGTGAGCTGACGATCAACGCCGAAGAAATCACCATGCTGACGAAGTCGCTGCTGCCAATGCCCGAGAAATGGCACGGCGTCTCCGACATCGAGCTGCGTTACCGCAAGCGCCACCTCGACATTCTCTCCAACGAGGAATCCAAGCTGCGCTTCCTGCAGCGCTCGAAGATTCTCTCCGGCATCCGCCGCTTCATGGAGGCCGAAGGCTTCCTCGAAGTCGAAACGCCGATGCTGCAGACCGTCTATGGCGGCGCGACCGCCGATCCGTTCAAGACCTTCCACAACACGCTGAAGATGGACATGTATCTGCGCATCGCGCCGGAACTGTTCCTGAAGCGCACGCTGGTTTCGGGCCTGTCCGACAAGGTTTTTGAAATCAACCGCAACTTCCGCAACGAAGGCGTCTCCACACGGCACAATCCTGAATTCACCATGATGGAGTGCTACTGGGCCTATGCCGATTACGAGGACATCATGGGTCTCGTTGAACGGCTGTTCGAGACGCTGGCGATCTCGCTCCACGGCACCACAGAGGTGGAATTCCAGGGCCAGACGATCTCGTTCAAGGGTCCGTTCAAGCGCGTGCCGATGCCTGATGCGGTGAAGGAAGCAACCGGTATCGACTTCCTCGCCATCAAGACCGACGAAGAAGCCCGAGCTGCCGCCAAGGCCGCCGGTTTTGCTGTCGAGAAGGACTGGACCTGGGGCGAATGCCTTGCCTTCATCTTCGAAGAGAAGGTGGAAGGCACGCTGATCCAGCCGAGCCACGTCACGCACTTTCCGAAGGACATCTCGCCCTTCGCCAAGGAAGTGCCGGGTGAACCGCGCCTCGTCGAGCGTTTCGAAAGCTATTGCAACGCTTGGGAAGTGGGTAACGCCTTCTCGGAACTCAACGATCCGGAAGAACAGCGCCGCCGCATGGTGGAGCAGCTGGAACAGGCGCATGCGCGTGGCGAAAAGGACAAGCAGCTGGACGACGAGTTCCTCGACGCCATCGACCAGGGCATGCCACCCGCCGGCGGCCTCGGCATCGGCGTCGACCGCCTGATCATGCTTTTGACCAACGCCCCGTCGATCCGCGACGTCATTCTCTTCCCGGCCCGCCGCAACAAGGCGGATTGAGGCACCAAGAGCGCTGCCCGGTTCGAATTTCCGGGCAAGCTGCAATCCCCTTGAAGTTGGCGCTGAAGGGTGAATATTCACTCAACCTCATCCTCGGGCTTGTCCCGAGGATTTGCTAACGTAGCGATTTTGTTGACGTGCTTAGAGGCGTGGGACAAGCCCAAGGATGACGTTGCGCAAGCATGACAAGGCAGCGTCGGCGGAACCTGCCGCCGGCATAAAACAGGAACGCATCGGCAACAGCCGAATCCCTCTCAATGCCCCGCCTTGGCCTTTTCGCCAGCAGCTTCCTCTGCCACCGCCGCCTCTCCGTCCATCGGTTTTTCCTCCGCCGCCTGCGCGGTGGTCGAACCTTTTCCGAAGATCAGTGACTTCAGATAGGACAGGCTGAAGATGCTGCTGCCCTCGGCTTCCGGTGTCGAGGTCAGAAGCTCGTCGGTGACGGTCTCACCATGCGCTTCGGGAGACGGAGTTTCATCATGTGCTTCCGGAGCAGTTTCGCCATGGCCGGGCTCCGTTGGCGCAGCGTCATGTTCGCCGCTGGCCCCGCCCTTGCTTTCGCCGTGACCTTTGGCGGACTTGCCCTCGTGGCCGCCCGCTTCCGGCTCCGCAACCGGCGTCGCACAATCGGCGAAGTCGCTGAGGCTGGCAGCCATGGCTTCGGTATCTTCAAGCGGCAGATCGATGCGCAGACCGTAAAACTGGCCGCTGCCATTTGCTGCGCCGTCATAATAGAAGGCTGAATAACGGCGGGCCTCGGCGCCCTCGGGAATTTTCGCCGGATCCGGAATGAAGACCACCTGTGCGGCAATGGCCCGGCCGCGCATTTCCGAACGCAGCTGCGGACCGTTCCTGTCAAGCACGGAGACCTGAACCAGATCGGGCTTCTGTTTGTCGTAAACCGCTTTGGCGACGCGCAGGGCGGTTTTCAACCGCTCCGTGCCGTCTCCGCCTTCGGTGCGAATGAACTTGCGTACCCATAGCGAGCCGTTCTTGCGGATATTCACTGTCTGGACTGCGTCGCAGGAAAGCCCGTTGGTGGAGGCATAGGATGGGCCAAGCAGCCGCTCGCTGCCGATGAACACGGCAGCGGAACCGGTCGCGCCTGCCAAAAGCAGGATCCCGCCTCCAATCATAACGAGCTTGCGCGAAAACCGCATTCGTCCGAATACAGCTTTCACCCGCAACATCCTGACATCAAGTACCCCGCCTCTCGCCCTCACCCCGGAAACGTGGCTCGAAGGATGAGGAACACACGCGGGATAAGCTTCGGACCACGCTGTCCGAGCCTTCCGATAGTGCCGCTTTCTCATTGAAAAAAGTTTAATCCCGCAGGCAAGATACCCGCAAAAGCGCATCATTTTCGGACATTTCAGAAATCTCAAGATTTGCGAATGATTTGCAATAGCGTTGACAAAGGTGATTTTATAACAGATGGTATTGCGAATTAGTCGCAACAAAATCTGGTGAGCACGTGAACGTCCAAAAATTCCGCCACGCCATTTTCGCTTTCTCGCTTTTTCTTCCGGGCGTCGGCTTTGCCCAGGAAAAACCTGTTGTCGTGACCACCTTTACCATCATCGCCGATATGGCGCGCAACGTAGCGGGTGACGCGGCCGAGGTGGAAAGCATCACCAAGCCCGGCGCGGAAATCCACAATTACCAGCCGACGCCCCGCGACATTCTGAAGGCCCGCAAGGCCGATCTGGTGCTGCGCAACGGACTCAATCTGGAATTGTGGTTCGAGAAATTCCTGACTAACCTCTCCGGCGTGCCTGATGTGACGGTGAGCGATGGTGTGAAGCCGATGGCGATCAGCGGCGGCGCCTATCAGGGCAAGCCCAATCCGCACGCCTGGATGTCTCCCGATAACGCCTTGATCTACGTCGAAAATATTCGCAAGGGCCTGAGCGAGATCGACCCCGCCCACGCCGATGTCTACGCCGCCAATGCCAAGGCCTATTCGGACAGGATCAGGGCCACGGTGCAGCCGATCCGCAATGAACTTTCGGCCCTTCCGGAAAACAAGCGCTGGTTGGTGACGAGTGAAGGCGCCTTTTCTTATCTCGCCCGCGATTTCGGCCTGAAGGAATTGTTCCTCTGGCCGGTCAACGCCGACAGTCAGGGCACGCCCCAGCAGGTTCGGGGTGTGATCGACGCCATGCGCGAGCATAATATCCACGTCATCTTCAGCGAAAGCACCGTTTCCGCCGATCCCGCCCAGCAGGTGGCCAAGGAAACCGGTGCGGCCTATGGCGGCATTCTCTATGTGGATTCGCTGAGCGAGGCTGATGGTCCCGTCCCGACTTACCTGGACCTGCTGCGTGTGACGAGCGAAACCATCGCCAAGGGACTGTCTTCATGAGAATGGGGAGTAAAAAATCAGGCGGCGGCCTGACGGTTCAAAATGCGACAGTGACCTATCGCAACGGCCACACCGCATTAAGAGATGCCAGCTTCTCCATTCCCCGCGGAACTATCACGGCACTTGTCGGCGTCAACGGCGCCGGCAAGTCCACGATTTTCAAGGCGATCATGGGTTTCGTTCCTTTGGCCGCCGGTTCCGTCTCGATCTTCGACCTGCCGGTAAAGGAGGCGCTGAAGAAAAACCTCGTCGCTTACGTGCCGCAGGCGGAAGAGGTGGACTGGAGCTTTCCGGTGCTGGTGGAAGACGTGGTGATGATGGGCCGTTATGGCCACATGAATTTCCTGCGCATCCCCTCGAAGCGCGATCACCAGATGGTGGAAGAGGCGCTGAGACGCGTCAACATGCTCGATTATCGCAAGCGTCAGATCGGCGAACTCTCCGGCGGGCAGAAGAAGCGAGTGTTTCTGGCTCGCGCGCTGGCGCAGGAAGGGCAGGTGATCCTGCTGGACGAACCTTTTACCGGTGTCGACGTGACGACGGAGGAGCAGATCGTCGCGCTTTTGAAGGCGCTGCGCGACGAGGGCCGCGTCATGCTGGTCTCCACCCACAATCTTGGCAGCGTTCCGGAATTCTGCGACCGCGCCGTCTTCGTCAAGGGTACGGTTCTGGCGTCGGGCAAAACAAGCGACACCTTTACAGAGGAAAACCTGCAAAGGGCTTTCGGCGGCAGCCTGCGCCACTTCGTTCTCGGCGGGGCAGAGTTGCATAGCGACGCCGATCCGCGCCGCCTGAAGGTCATAACCGATGACGAGCGGCCCTTCGTGATCTACGGCAAAAATGGCCAGGACAGGCGCGATTCTGAGGCTCCGAAAGAGAAAGCCGATGATTGACACCCTTCTTGAGCCTTTCACCTATGGTTACATGTTGAACGCCATCTGGGTCAGCGCACTGGTGGGCGGTGTCTGCGGCTTTCTCTCGGCCTATCTGATGCTGAAGGGCTGGTCATTGATCGGCGATGCGCTTTCCCATGCCATCGTTCCCGGCGTTGCCGGAGCCTATATGCTGGGCCTGCCCTTTTCGCTCGGCGCTTTTCTCTCCGGCGGGTTGGCGGCCGGGTCCATGCTGTTTCTGAATCAGAAGACACGGCTCAAGGAAGATGCGATTATCGGCCTGATCTTCACCTCGTTTTTCGGGCTTGGCCTGTTCATGGTGTCGCTCTCGCCGACCTCGGTGAATATCCAGACCATCGTGCTCGGCAATATCCTCGCTATCACCGCTGAAGACACCATCCAGCTGGCTTTGATCGGCGGTATCAGCCTCCTTGTGCTTTCGCTGAAATGGCGCGACTTCATGGTGGTGTTCTTCGATGAGAACCACGCCCGCACCGTGGGGCTGAAACCGGAAGCGCTGAAGGTGATCTTCTTCACCCTGCTGGCCGCTTCCACGGTTGCCGCCCTACAGACCGTCGGCGCTTTCCTCGTCGTCGCCATGGTGGTGACGCCGGGCGCTACTGCCTATCTCCTGACCGACCGTTTCGAGCGGCTGATCCTGATGAGCCTCATCATCGGCGCGGCCACCAGCTTCATCGGCGCCTATCTCAGCTATTTTCTCGATGGCGCGACCGGCGGCGTCATCGTGGTGCTACAGGCGGCGATCTTCCTTGCCGCCTTCGTCTTTGCACCCAAACACGGCCTGCTCGCCTCTCGCGCCAAGGCGCGCAGGGCGCTGGAGGAAACGCCATGAGTGAATATCTCGAACTGGCCATACTGCCGTTTCAGCTGCCTTTCATGCAATATGCCTTCCTGATCACGCTGATGATCGCGGTGCCCATGGCAATGCTCTCCTGTTTTCTGGTGCTGAAGGGCTGGTCGCTGATGGGGGACGCCGTTTCCCATGCCGTGCTGCCTGGCGTGGTGATGGCCTATATCGTTGGCATCCCGCTTTCCATCGGAGCCTTCATCGCGGGCATGATATGTGCCCTCGGCACCGGTTTCATCAAGGAAAACAGCCGCATCAAGGAGGATACGGTGCTCGGCATCGTCTTTTCCGGCATGTTCGGGCTGGGACTGGTGCTTTACGTGAAGGTGCAGAGCGACGTACATCTCGACCATATCCTCTTCGGCGACATGCTCGGCATCGCGCCCTTGGACATGCTGGAGACGGGCGTGATCGCGCTTTTCGCCACTCTGTTTCTCGGCATCCTGCGGAAGGATCTGCTGGTCAACGCCTTCGATGCGCAACATGCAAGAGCCATCGGCCTGCCCGTGCGTGTGCTGCATTATGGCCTGCTGATGGTGCTGTCGCTCACCGTAGTCGGCGCGCTGAAGGCGGTTGGCATCATTCTCTCCGTCGCCATGCTCGTCGCACCGGGCGCAATCGCCTTCCTGCTGACCCGGCGTTTTTCCGCCATGCTGCTGGTGGCCATTGCGGTGGCGGTCGCCTCGTCGCTTGCGGGCATATGGCTGAGTTTCCTGATCGACAGCGCTCCCGCCCCCACGATCGTGCTCTTCATGAGCGTCACCTTCGTCGCGACATTCGTCCGCACCATCTGGAAAACCCGCCGTACCGACACGGCCCGTGAGACGGCAATATAAAAGAACGATTTTTACGGGCGCGTGGAACATTTTCTCCTTTTGCGCGTCATTTTATCGAGCCTGTCGCGGGGCGGCGGCTCGGGAAAATTTCGCAAAAGGGGAAGCGCCATGCTTAAATGGGCTCTTATTTTCTTTGTCATTTCTTTGATCGCGGGCGTGTTCGGCTTTACCGGCATTTCGGCAGCCGCAGCCGGCGTGGCCCGCATTCTGTTCTTCATCGCCGTGGTGATCTTCCTGGTCTTCCTCGTGCTTGCGCTGATGGCCGGAAGCGCCGTCGTCTGAATGAAAAAGGCGACCGGTTGTCACGCCGGTCGCCCTCCTCTCTCCCTTAAAATCCGTCAGCCCGTCCAGCCGCCATCAATGACATGGATCTGGCCGGTGGTGAAACCTGCTTCGTCTGACGCGAGGTAGGTGACGAGCGCTGCGATCTCTTCCGGCGTGGCGATGCGGCCCATAGGCTGGCGCGCGATGAAATCTGCAAGAGCCTGTTCGTAATTGCCGGTGGCGCGCAGACGATCATGCAGCGAAGGGCTATCCACCGTTCCGGGGCAGATGGCGTTGCAACGAATGCCCTTTGTCACGAAGTCCGCCGCAATCGCCTTGGTCAGGCCCACAACGGCGGCCTTGGAAGCGGTGTAGGCAAACCGGTTTGGCACGCCCTTTACGCTGGAAGCAACCGAGGACATGTTGACGATTGCGCCCTTGCCCTTCTCCAGCATGCCGGGCAGGAAAGCGCGGCAGGTACGGTACATGGCCTTTGCGTTGAGGTCGAAGGAAAAATCCCAGTCCTTCTCCTCACACTCGAGGATGGTGCCGGAATGAACAAAACCGGCGCAGTTGAACAGCACATCCGCATGGCCGATATCGGCGGCAAAATCTTTTACGCCATCGCCGTCGAGCACGTTCAGAACCCGCGTCTCTGCCCCCTTGAGCGTAGAAAGCGCCTGCTCATTGATATCGGTGGCGATGACGCGCGCCCCGAGCGACACGAACCGCTCTGCCGCCGCCCGCCCGATACCCTGACCGGCCGCGGTGATCACCACTGTCCGGCCGTTAAAATCCTGCACCATGAATAGCCTCCCGCTAAGGCACGCCCGCCTGCCGGGGCCGAGCCGTTGAATTTCAGTGATCTCAAATATGGATCGACAATTCATATGTAAACGCGGTATTCATATGGCGTCAAGCAAACTTGCGTGGACGGCCGGTATAGGGCAAGCCTATTTTCAGGCCCAGCCCGGCGCCGGCGACCATACACACCATCATCATCGAGGCCAGATGACCGACGACGACAGCGAAAGATATCGCGCTCCCGCCCTCGACAAGGGCCTGGACATTCTCGAACTTCTGGCCCGCACCGATGGCGGGCTGACACAGATCGAGATCGCCAAGTCCATCGGAAAGAGCCCCAACGAGCTTTACCGCATGCTGGACCGGCTGGTGCGCCGGGGTTATGTGCAGCGGCTTGACGGCGATCGATTCTCTTTGACGCTGAAAATGTTCGGGCTGGCGCATTTCCATGCGCCGATCCGCCGGCTGGTTTCCTTCGCGGCCCCTGTCATGCGCGATTTTTCGGCGAGTGCGGAGCAGGCCTGCCATCTGGCGGTCCATGATCGCGGCAGCGTTGTGGTCATCGCCCAACAGGAATCATCCACCTACTGGGCCATGTCCATGCGTGTCGGCGCGCAGATGAGCCTGTTCCACACCGGCTCGGGCCACGTGCTTCTGGCCTTCCAGACAGAAGCGCAGCGCCAGATCATGATAACCGAACAGGTGCGCGGCAGCGGCGAGACCATACCGCACGGTCTTGCCGATCGGCTGGCAGAGGTGCGCAAGAACGGCTTCGAATCCATGGACAGCCTCCAAACCGCCGGTGTCCGCAATATTTCCGCTCCGGTGCTGACGCTCGATGGCACCGCGCTGGCCGTGATCACCTGCCCCTATATTACCCCTCTTGGCGGCAAGGCGCCCACACGCGAGGCCTGCGAGGTGTTGATCCGCGAGGCAGCAAAACGTATCTCCGAGATCGTGACGGGCACCATCTGAGCACAAAAAAACGCGACCGGCAGGGATCCGATCGCGTTTCAGTTGACTGGAGTGTCTCGTAAACGTCGGGGGAACGCGGATGGTTCCCCCTTTTTTCGTCAGGCGGCGGCGGCCGTCAGTTCCTTGCGCACCATTTCGCGCAGCGTCACCAGATCCTTGGCGAAGAGGCGGATACCTTCCGAGAGCTTCTCGGTAGCCATTGCGTCTTCGTTCAGCGCCCAGCGGAATGCCTTCTCGTCCAGCGACTGCAGCGGCTCGGCCTTGACGTTGTCTGCCGAAAGCTTGCGCTCCAGCTTGCCGGTATCCTTGTCCAGCTCTTCCAGCAGCGCCGGGCTGATCGTCAGGCGGTCGCAACCGGCAAGCGCTTCGATTTCGCCGACGTTGCGGAAGGACGCGCCCATGACGACGGTGCTGATGCCATTGGCCTTGTAGTAGTTGTAGATGCTGCGCACGGAAACGACGCCCGGATCGGTCTCGGCGGTGTAGTTTTCGCCGGTCGACTTCTTGTACCAGTCAAGGATACGGCCGACGAAGGGCGAAATGAGGAAGACCTTGGCTTCGGCGCAGGCAATCGCCTGAGCCTGCGAGAAAAGGAGCGTCAGGTTGCAGTCGATGCCTTCGGACTGCAGCACTTCGGCAGCCTTGATGCCTTCCCAGGTGGAAGCAAGCTTGATGAGGATGCGTTCACGCTCGATGCCGCGCTCCTTGTAGGCGGCAATGATGTGGCGGGCCTTCGTGATGGAGGCTTCGGTATCGAATGAAAGGTCGGCATCGACTTCCGTCGATACGCGGCCCGGCACGAGGCCGGCAAGCGCTGCCCCCACGGAGATGGCCAGACGATCGGCAACGGCGGCAACAACGGCGTCGGACTGGCCGCCCTGCTTCTTGCCCCAGGCGACGGCTTCCTTGACCGCATCGGCAAATGCCGGCGTGCCAAGCGCCTTCAGAACGATTGTCGGGTTGGTGGTGCAATCCACCGGCTTCAGGCGGGCAACCGCCTCGATATCGCCGGTGTCGGCAACGACCGTGGTGATGGCGCGAAGTTGTTCGAGTTTGGATGTCATATCGAATGATCCTTCATGATCTCTTGAAAACTTGCTCAGCCGTCATTTCGTTCCCGCACCATGGGTGCGCCCAAGGCCGAAATCGCGGTTTCGTCGGCTTCGACTATCGCAAGCGGCACGGTCGAAAGTCAAGACATTTGCGCATCGCAATTGACATAAGTTTCATGCCTGCGATACTCGGCGAACACAATGAATGGCGGAAACCGTGGCGAAACTGAGAAGAGAAACCCATACGGCCTATTCGGAAGCGGCTTCGCTGCGGCTGCGGGCGGCATGGCTCTATTATAATCAGGGTATGACGCAGAAGGACGTCGCCGAAAAACTGGGTATCAGCCGCTCCACCGTCATCCGCCTGCTGGACGAAGCGATGAAGCGCTCCGAAGTGCAGATATGGATCAATGAGGGCATCGAAGATTTCGTCTCGCTGGCCGGCCAGCTTGAGGCGGCTTACGGGCTGGACGAGGCCGTGATCATCCCCTCTCCAGACAAAGCCAGTGCCGAAGGCACCGCCAAGGCCGTCGGGCTGGCGCTCGGGCAATTTCTCTCCGAAGCGGTGCCGAATGGCGCCACCATCGGCGTTGGCTGGGGTCGCACCATGACCGCCTCGCTTTCCAGCTTCCGCCCGCCGCGCCGGGAGAACTGCAAGGTCGTTTCGCTGCTCGGCGGTATCGTCGCCGTGCACCAGACCAATCCGCTCGATTACACTTGGCGGCTGGCGAGCGCGCTCGGCGCGGAATGTTACATGTTCCTCGCGCCGCTGCTGGTGGATTCGGTTGAGACCAAACGGGCGCTGATCGAAAAATGTGGGCTTGCAACGCTGTACGATCTCGCCGAAACGCTCGATCTTGCCATCGTCTCCTGCGGCGATATCGGCCCGCACTCCACATCTTTGTCGGAAGGTTTCATCTCCAGGGAGACGCTGCGCGAACTCATTGACGCCGGCTGCGTCTGCGACACCATGTTCAACTTCATCGATGCCGAGGGCCGCTCGGTCGATCATCCAATCAACCAGCGCGCCATGGCGATCGATCTCGATACGCTGCGCAAGGCCAAACACATCGTGCTTGCCTCCGGCGGCGCCCACCGCGCCATCGCCATCCGCGCCACGATCAAGCGGATCGGCTGCAATACGCTGATAACGGACGAGGCGGCGGCGCGGGCGTTGATGGCGCTGGTTTAGGCGTTGTCAGGCAACCTACTCAGACACCCCTCATTCCTGTGACAAGCACAGGGATGAGGGAGACTAGCCTCACACCTTTCCCGTTTCCCAACCCAGCATCGCCCGCTTGCGAGTGAGGCCCCAATGGTAACCCGTTAGAGCCCCGCTTTTGCCGACAGCGCGATGGCAGGGAACGACGAAGGACACCGGGTTTGCCCCCACTGCGGCACCCACGGCGCGGGAGGCGGTGGGCTGGCCGATATCACAGGCGATGTGCGAATAGGTGACCGCGCGGCCCATCGGGATTTTGAGGAGGCTTTCCCATACCCGCACCTGAAAATCCGTACCGAGCAGCACAACACGCAGCGGCCTGTCCGCCGACCACATGGACGGATCGAAGATGCGGGCGGCATAAGGCGCGGTCGCTTCGCGATCCTCGACATAATCCGCATTCGGCCAGCGGCCGGCCATGTCCTCAAAACAGGCCCTCTCCTCACCCGGATCGGCAAAAGCGCAGCCGGCAAGGCCACGATCGGTCACCATGACCAGCGCAAGGCCGAAGGGCGAGGCGTGGAACCCGTAGCGGATCGTCAGCCCGCCGCCCTTCGCCTTCCATTCGCCGGGCGACATGGCTTCATGCGTGACGAAGAGGTCGTGCAGGCGTCCCGGCCCCGACATGCCGACCTCGATCGAGGTTTCGAGCAGCGGCAGATCCTCCTCGCGCAAAAGCCGCTTGGCATGATCGAGCGTTACAGCCTGTAGGAATGCCTTGGGCGAAAGGCCGGCCCAGCGGGTGAAAGTCTTCTGCAATTGCGTCGGTGAGTGGCCGAGCCTTGCGGCAATGGCTTCGAGGGAGGGCTGCTCGCGATAATCCAGCGTCAAAAGCTCGATGACCCCGCGCACCGTGTCGTAATCGGATCCGATGGGGGTGATGTCTTCGTTCAGCGCAATATTGGCGTTCATCGCAAATCTCCTAACGGGTAAGAGAAAACCATTAAAGCGTGGTCGTCTCCACCCGTTTCTTGCGCCCTGCTCCATTTCTACCGTCATACCGGCCTCGAGCCGGTATCCAGCCAGCCCAAGTCCTTGGGCTGAAAGGAGTCTTTTCGGCCGCGCCGACGCGCGTCGGCTGGATTCCGGCTCAGGGCCGGAATGACGGAGGGAGAGCTGGATTATCCTCTTACATCCGCCGCACCGTCGCCAGCGCACCGCCAAACGCCTTGGCAAAGCTTTCCCGATCATCTGGATTGAGGAACGAGCCGATGTCGGTCGCCCGGCCCTCGCCCGTCACATGCATCGAGACGATGCCGATCTCGTCATGCCGCCTCACCCTGAAACGCGCCCAGAACGGATTGAAGCGATGCTCCACCATTCGTCCGGCAGGGGAGAATTTTCGGATCGACAGGCTGGTGCGCGAGACGCTGACCTCCTCCCGCGCCTTGGCCGCCCGGTAATTGGCGCGGAAAGCGATATAAAGCAGCAGAAAATCCAGTCCGAAAAACAGGCCGATCGGCCACGCTCCAGTGGCGAAGAAAAAGCCGCCATAGATCAGGCAGGCAAATCCCGACAGGATGAGAAGGAGCCGGAAACCGCGGCGGCCAAGCGAACGGTGCGGAACGAGTTCCGCCGCGAAAATCGGCTGGTCGTTGAGCGTATCCACGTTGCTTTCCTTTGGGCGGGCTGGCTATAGATAATCCATGACAATCGCCAAGAAACGATCCAGCACCCAAACCTTGAAAAAGTCAAATCCGGCAGCCGCGCGCAGGCCGGCGCGGGTGAAGACGGCCTATTCCAGGGAGGAGCTCAGCGAAATCTTCCGCCGCTTTTCCATCCAGCGGCCGGAACCGAAAGGCGAGCTGGAACATACCAATCCCTTCACCCTGCTGGTGGCTGTGGCGCTGTCAGCACAGGCGACCGATGTGGGCGTGAACCGGGCCACCCGCGCGCTGTTCAGGGTGGCCGATACGCCGGAAAAGATGCTGGCGCTCGGCGAGGAAGAACTGATCGGTTACATCAAGACCATCGGGCTTTACCGTAACAAGGCGAAAAACGTCATTGCCCTGTCGCAGATGCTGATCGACAATTTCGGCGGCGAGGTGCCGAAGACCCGCGACGAACTGGTGACTCTTCCCGGTGTGGGCCGCAAGACGGCCAATGTGGTGATGTCGATGGCCTTCGGCGTGCCCACGCTTGCGGTGGACACACATGTGTTCCGCATCGCCAACCGGCTCTGTCTTGCGCCGGGCAAGACCCCTGACGAGGTTGAAGACCGGCTGATCCGCATCATTCCCGAAGAATATCTGTTCCATGCCCATCACTGGCTGATCCTGCACGGGCGTTACTGCTGCAAGGCACGCAAGCCGGAATGCGAGCGCTGCGTGATTGCCGATATCTGCAAATCGCCGGAAAAGACCTTCGATATTCCGGCGCCGCTGGTGGAATTACCCGCGCAGCTGTTCGGTTCGGCTGGCGGCGAATGAAGGGTCGCGGCGGCTGACAGCCTTGTGCAGATGCACCATCATGGAGGCCGCAAAAAGCGGCGTCAGCAGGTTGAGGAATGGAACCGCCAGAAAGGCCGCAATGACCAGCCCGGCCATGAAGACGGTGGTGCGGTGTTTTACCCGGAACAGCCGGGCGTCAGCGGGCGAGCGAAAACGCATCGCCGCGAATTCGAAGAATTCCCGGCCGAGCAGGTAACCGTTCACCAGAAAAAACGCGATGAGGTTGATACCGGGAACAAGCAGCAGAAAAAGCGCAATGAGGTTGCCGGCAATGACAACGCCGAAAAACTTGATGGAGGAGAGCACGGCCTCGCCCATCGGCATCGCCTTGCCGGGCGGATCGTCCGGATAGCTCTTTTTTTCAACCACTTCGGCAACATCGTCGAGAAACAGGCCGGCGATGACGGCAGTGACCGGCGAGATGAGCAGCGCCAGTGCCAAAGCCAGCCCTATTCCGGCGAAAATGGCGAAAACGAAGCTCAGCCAGCCCGCCCAGTCCGGCACGCCGGGAATCAGCGCATCTATCCATGGCAGGGCGAAATAGATGAAGATCGAGCGGATGGCGAACCACAGGGCCGCGAGCACGAGCAGGGTGAGCCCCAGTACCTTCCAGAATACCGACCGGGTTTCGGCGGCAAAGAGATTTTGGAAGGCGAGCCGCGCCGCATCAAAAATCATTCGGAACTCCTTGAAGCTTCTCGGGTTGGGGCACTCTCTCAGGAGGAGATAGGCGATGACCCCATCCTGCGCAAGACGGGGACCCAAAAGGTAGATTAGCGCGATCTAAACCGGAGATGGAATTTCTCTTGAATAAAAGGTATCTCTAAAATATAATAATATACCTATCATAATTCGCATTCCGGTCCGGTGGAGGACAAGGCCGGAAAAGCTATCCCCCACCGTCAAATTGCGGTTCGCACGCTTGTCCGCGCGCGCGCATGCATCATCGTTCAATAAAGATAAGAATGAGGCGTTGGTGGAAAAGCTGCTGTTGAACCTTACGCGCGCCATGAAGGCAGGCACCCCTTCCGAGCGCAAGATCGCCAAATATCTGATCGAACATCTCGACGAATTACCGTTCGAGACGGCGCAGACGCTGGCTGCGAAGCTCGGCCTCAGCCCGATGACGGTCGGACGTTTCCTGCGCTCGCTGGGATACCGGCAGTTCAGCGATATCCGCGCCGATCTGCGCCATGCCGAAGAAACCGCCGGCGCGGACCAGCCCGCAACGGCGGAAGGCGGCGAACGCCAGTCCAACCCGTTTTCACAGCTTCTTTCGCAGCAGATCCAGGCCGTCCAGACCGCCTTCGACATGACGTCCCAGTCAATCTGGCGGCTTGCCATGAACGAGATCGCCACGGCGGGCGATGTCTTTCTGGCAACCTCGCCGGAAGGTCTCGATGCCGGGCGGCATTTCTACGCGCGTCTTCTCGAAAGCCGGGGGCACATCCATTATCTCGGCAGCGACAGCGCCGCCTATGTTGCCCTGTGGGATTTCGACGCCGCGAAGACCCTGCTCGTCATCATGGATTGCGGCGGCAGCCTGTCACCGCTGCAGCGCTTGGCTGCAATGGCGCGCAAGAGCGGCTATCGCACATTGCTGATCACCACGCGCTTTTACGAATGGGGCCCGGAAAGTGCCGACCTCTGTCTCGCCATGCCGCAGGCGCAAAATGGCGGCCAAGGCTTGCTGCAACTGGTTTCCCTGCTGGAATTCACCCTCTGCGCGCTAAGCGCCGGGGCCGATGACGCAACAAAAGCGCGGGCGAAAAACTTTGCCGCGCTGAAGCGCTCGCTACGCGGCTGATCTGCGCTTGGCAGGCGGCAGGATCGAGTGGCCACCACCTGTTTCTTCTCCCGCCGGAGAAGAATCGCGCGGCATCCGTCAGCAAAAATTCCACGCTGATAAGTCAAAGACTTTCCAGCTCCTGACGATGCCGGTACATGGCGAGAAAACGGCGATAATCCCGCTCATAACGTGGTCCCCGCGCCGGATCGCCTGATATTTCCGCGTTGCCGGGATACATGGCGGCGCCAGCAGCCGCGAGGCTTGCATGCACCCCGCCGGCGGTTGCCGCCGTCATTGCCGTGCCCAGTAACACCGCATCGGCGGTGGCGGGAACCACGATGCGCTTGCCGGTCACATCGGCATAAAGCTCCATCAGCAGCGGGTTTTTCACATGTCCGCCAGTGACATGCAGGCTCTCCACGGCGTAACCGAAACGCTCCATCGCATCGAGCACATGGCGCGCGCCGAGCGCAATCGCGACGGCGGTGCGCCAATAGAGACGGCAGAGGCTGTCGAAAGACGTATCCAATGTCAGCCCGCTGATGACGCCGACGGCGTGCGGATCGGCAAGCGGGGAGCGGTTGCCGTGAAAATCCGGCAGCACATGCAGCCGCTCGGCAAAGGCCTCGCCCTCAAGCGCCCGCAATTCCGTTACCCGCGCAACGATGCGGGCATGCAGCGCCGTATCCGGCTCCCCGCCCGCTGCATGCATGCGTACCATATGATCGAGCAGCGCGCCGGTGGCCGATTGCCCGCCCTCCACCAACCAGTGCCCGGGCAGGATCGCCTGCCAATAGGGGCCCCAGAGGCTATGGCCGGGCATCTGCCGCTCCGACACAGCGACAAGGCAGCTCGAAGTCCCGGCGATCAGCGCAACATGGCGGCCAACATCGGCAGACAGGCATCCGCCCAGCGCCCCCAGCGCGCCGGCATAGGCGTCGATCATGCCCGCAGCGACCTGACAACCGGTATCCAGCCCAAGCTCGGCTGCAGCTTCGGGCGAAAGCGGGCCGATGCTTTCTCCCGGCATCACGGTGGTTTCGGGGAGCCCCGCCCGCTCTCTCAAGTCGGCAAGCCCCGCCAGTTCGAGATAATCCGCCTGCCAGCCGGGATTTTCCTGCGCAAGAAAATTCCACTTCGCCGTCTGCGTGCAATTAGAACGTTTTGCTGAACCGGTCGCTTTCCACGTCAGGAAATCCGCCAGATCGAAGGCTAAGGACATGCGCGACCAGCTCTCGGGCATATGCTGCTTCAGCCACATCAGCTTCGGCATCTGCATTTCCGGCGAGACGCTGTTGCCGGCGAAATCCAGCACCCGGTGTCCCGATGCCGTCAGCCGGTCGGCCTCCGATATCGCCCGGTGATCGAGCCAGACGATGGTGTCGAACCGGTCTTCCCCGGTCACGGATACCGAAACCGGCTCACCCCGCCCATCGCGGATGACGAGCGAACAGGTGGCATCGAAACCGATTGCAGCAATGCTTTCCGGCGGAACACCCGCCTCGGCAAGCGCTGCCCTTACCACGATGCAGACCGCCTTCCATATGTCGGTGGAATCATGTTCGGCGTGGTTTTCCTGCGGCCTCTGCATCAGGATCGGATGGGTGGCGCGGGCAAGCAGCCGGCCGGCCGCATCGAAAATGCCGGCCCGGGCGCTGGCGGTGCCGACATCGACAGCGACGAGATTTTGACGCTTCAAGACTGCAATTCCATCCCTTGCGCAACGGCCCGGCGACAGCGGCGGCAGGCGAAATCCGTTTTAGCCTGCATCACGTTCCGCTTGGCCGCCCAAACCGCCCTTCCCCACATAGCTGCCGACAAGTTGGACCAAATCCGGCATCGCGTCAAACACGGCATCCGCGCCAAGCCCGGCGATCTTTTCACGGAATGCGGGAAAACGGGCATGCGAACCACCGGTAAAAGCAAAAACGCCCATGCCGGCGGCCTTTGCCGCGGCAATACCGGCCGGGCTGTCCTCGATCACGATGCAGTGACGCGGATCGACGCCCATCTGGCGCGCCGCGTGCAGGAAGAGATCAGGCGCCGGCTTGCCGTTCTTCACCATGGTGGCGCTGAAGACATGCGGTTCGAATTTGTCGATCAGGCCGGTCAGCCCCAGCGAATAACGGATACGTTCCGGCTGACTGGAGGAAGCAACACAGCGCCTGAATGGCACAAGCCTGTCGAGCGTCTGCGCAATGCCGTCGATCGGCTGCAACTCGCTTTTGAAGCGCTCGAATAGCGTCGCCCGCATATGATCGAGAAAATCGATATCCGTCTCGACACCGTAATCCTCGAACAACGTCCTTGTCATGCTGGCGACGCTTCGGCCGAGAAAGCGCTCATAGGCTTCCTCCTCCCCCATCGTCACACCCAGATGGGAGAGCATGTCGAGGAGGACGGAGATGGAAACCGGCTCGCTGTCGACAAGAACGCCGTCGCAGTCGAAAATCAAAAGGGGGCCGGTGTCGTCTTCCATCTCATCGTCACTTTTCAGCCAGCTTGTCATCCAGATAAAGCTGCAAGGTCTTCGCTGTACCCTCTTGCCACAGCGTCTTCAGCGCGTGGGCGAAGCGTTTACGGAAAAGTTCCGATTCGGCAACTGCTCCGAAAATATCGCTAAGCGCGAGGAAGGCCATGGGATCGTCCTTGGCCTTGATGGCCGCCGCCTGCAGGCGCTCGGCGCTGGCATCGTTGAAGACGATTTCCTTGCCGCTGTCCGAGGTGCCTTGAAAATAACGGCACCACAAGGCCGAAACCAGCGAAAGACCGGTGATATCCTCTCCGCGCTCCAGCCGGTCGGCGGTGGAAGGCAGGATGAATTTCGGCTGGCGGTTGGAACCGTCCTGCGCCAGACGCGGAATGGTGTCGCCAATCTTCGGATTGAGGAAGCGCCGCTCGATCAGCGCGAAATACTCATTGAGGTCCGTATCCGGCACCGGCGGAATGACCGGTATGATCTCTTCCTTTTCGAGCTTTGCCAGAAACGCCCGGATCAGCGGATGCTCCATCGCCTCGTGCACAAAGTGGATGTCGAGCAGCGCCGCAGGATAGGCGATTGCCGCATGGCCGCCATTGAGGATGCGGATTTTCATATGCTCATAGGGCGCAACATCGGATACGAACTGCACGCCCGCTTTCTCGAGCGCCGGGCGGCCCGCCGGGAAATTATCCTCCATCACCCATTGCTTGAATTCTTCGCAGAACACCGGCCAATTGTCTTCGATGCCAAAATCGTCTTGGGCGATCTTGCGTTCGCGCTCGCCGGTGGCTGGCGTGATGCGGTCGACCATCGAATTGGGGAAGGCAACGTTTTCGCCAATCCAGTTGGCAAAGGCAGGATCGGACAAAGCCGCCAGCCCGACCACGGCATTTTTCGTGACCTTGCCATTATGCGGAATGTTGTCGCAGGACATGACGGTGAAAGGCTGTACGCCCTTCTCGCGCCGCGCCTTCAGCCCGGCGACGATCAGCCCGAACACGGTTTTCGGCAAAGCCGGATTTTTGCCGTCTGCGGCAATCGCTGGATGCTGCGGATTGAAGGAGCCGGAGGCGTCAATGAAGTAACCGCCTTCCGTGATCGTCATGGAGACGATGCGGATCTTCGGATCGGCCAGTTTTTCGATGATCGCCGCGCTATCGCCGACCGGCAGAATATCGATCATCGGCCCGGTGACACGCGCACCGGTGCGGTTATTGTCCTGCTCTACAACGGTCGTCAGGAAATCCTGTGCGGCGAGTTTTTCGCGCATCACCGTATCCGACGGCAGGACACCCGCGCCGATGATCGCGAAGTCATGGTCCGCTCCGGTGTTGAACAGGTCGTCGAGATAAACCGCCTGATGGGCGCGGTGGAAATTGCCAACGCCGAAATGCACGATGCCGGCAGAAAGATCGTCCCGGCTGTAGGACGGAACGGCCGCGGTCTTTTTTGCTTCGTCAAGCGTTGCGAGGGAAAGTTTGCATGTCATGTCATGATCCTCGAAGGGAAAACGGTGGTCTTGCCAATCGCCCTGTCGCGGGCGTTCGGACTATCTGCAAACGGCCGCCACCGAATGGCGAGCCGCTGCGTCTTTAGGGCCAGCCCCGCCTAGATTGCTTTGCCCTTGTCATCGAACCTGTGGATTTTGGTATCGTCGGGCGTGATGAAGACAGTGTCGCCGTGCTTGCAGGCGAATTCGCCGTCCGCGCGGGCGGTAATCGCGCCGATGCCTGGGACATCGATATGCAGAAATGTGTCGGAGCCGAGATGTTCGGCGACGGTGACCTTGCCCTGCCAGAGACCGCTTTCCTTCGACAGCACCAGATGTTCCGGCCGAACCCCGGCTGTGGCGGCACCCTTTTGGCGGGCGAAGTCACCGGTGATGAGGTTCATGCGCGGCGAGCCGATGAAGCCGGCGACGAAGAGGTTGGCGGGAGAGCGATAGAGCTCCATCGGGGAACCGACCTGCTCGATATTGCCACGGTTCAGCACCACGATCTTGTCGGCCATGGTCATGGCCTCCACCTGGTCGTGGGTAACGTAGATCATCGTCGTTTTCAGCGTGTTGTGCAGCTCGGAGATTTCCAGCCGCATGGTGCCGCGCAGCGCCGCATCGAGGTTGGAGAGCGGCTCATCAAACAGGAAGGCGGAAGGCTCGCGCACGATGGCGCGGCCGATGGCCACGCGCTGGCGCTGGCCGCCCGAGAGCTGTGAGGGCCGGCGTTCGAGATAATCGGTGAGGTTCAGCACCCGTGCCGCATCCTCCACCTTCTTGTCGATAACCGCCTTGTCCAGCTTGGCCATCTTCAGCGGGAAGGCGATGTTGTTCCTGACACTCATATGCGGATAAAGCGCATAGGACTGGAACACCATGGCAAGGCCACGCTCGGCTGGCGCACGCTCGGTCACATCCTTGCCGTCGATGACGATCTTGCCGCCGGAGACATCCTCCAGCCCGGCGATCAGGCGCAGAAGCGTGGACTTGCCGCAACCGGAGGGACCGACGAAGACGACGAATTCGCCATCGTTGATATCGAGATCGATCGACGGGATGACCTTTGCCTCACCGAAGACCTTGGACACGTTCTGAAGGGAAATGCTGCCCATGTTTGTCGTTCCTTATTTCACGGCGCCAAAGGTCAGGCCGCGCACGAGTTGCTTCTGCGAGAACCAGCCAATGACGAGAATGGGGGCGATCGCCATCATCGAGGCGGCCGAAAGTTTTGCCCAGAACAGCCCCTGCGGCGAGGAGAAGGAGGCAATGAAGGCCGTCAGTGGTGCCGCATTGGTGGTGGTCAGCCGGATGGTCCAGAAGGATTCATTCCAGGCGAGGATGACGTTTAAGAGCAGCGTCGAGGCAATGCCGGGCACCGCCATCGGTGTCAGCACATGCACGATCTCGTTCCACAGCGATGCACCATCCATGCGCGCCGCTTCCAGGATCTCGCCGGGAATTTCCCGGAAATAGGTGTAGAGCATCCAGATGACGATCGGCAGGTTGATGAAAGTCAGCATGATGGTGAGGCCAATGCGGGTATCGAGCAGCCCGGCATTGCGGAAGATCAGATAGATCGGCACCAGCACGGCCACCGCCGGCATCATCTTGGTGGAAAGCATCCACATCAAAATGTCCTTGGTGCGCTTGGTCGGCGAGAACGCCATGGCCCAGGCGGCGGGAATGGCGATGATCAGCGCGATGATCGTAGAACCTAGTGACAGCACCACCGAGTTCATGAAGGGCTTGAAGTAATCGCGCTGGGTCTGGACCGTCACGTAATTCTCAAGCGTGCCCGAGGGAATGAGGCTGAAGCCGGCGATCGCCTCCGGCTCGGTCTTGATCGAAGTGAGGAAGGCGTAAAGGATCGGGAAGAACAGCAGGAGCGCGACGATCCATGCAGCGATGGAGAAGCCGATCTTTGCGCGAGTGGTTGTCTTGCGGGCCATGATGTTTCCCCTTTACCGGTCGAGGTTCTTGCCGACCGCGCGCATCAGGAAGATGGCGACGATATTGGCGAGGATGACGGCGATGATACCGCCGGCCGAAGCGCCACCGACGTCGTAACCCAGAAGTGCGGTGCGATAGATGAGGAAGGCAAGGTTGGTGGAAGCGTAACCCGGGCCGCCATTGGTGGTGACGAGGATTTCCGCGTAGACGCCAAGCAGGAAGATTGTCTGGATGAGGATGACGACGGTGATGGCGCGGGAAAGATGCGGCAGCGTCAGATAGATGAAGCGGTTGACGAAGTTTGCGCCATCCATCTCGGCCGCCTCCTTTTGCTCACCATCGAGCGATTGCAGCGCGGTGAGCAGGATCAGCGTCGCAAAGGGCAACCATTGCCAGGCGACGATGATGATGATGGACAGCAGCGGAAACTGTGCAAACCAGTCCACCGGCTGGAAACCGAAGAAGCGCGACAGATCGGCGAGCACGCCGTAGCCGGGATGCATGATCATGTTCTTCCACACCAGCGCGGCAACCGGCGGCATGACGAAGAAGGGCGAGATGATCATGATGCGCACGATGCCCTGGCCGAAAATGTCGTTGTCAAGCAACAGAGCAATGGCAATGCCGCCGATCACGGTGATCAAAAGCACCCCGCCGACGATCAGCAGCGTGTTCCAGATCGACTGGAAAAAGGCGGGGTCGGTGTAGAAATACTGATAATTGAACAGGCCGGCGAAGCTGACATTGGCCGGGTTCAGGAGGTTGTAGTTCTGGAACGAGAACCACAGGGTCATTGCCAGAGGCACGATCATCCAGACCAGAAGCAGCAGAACCGAAGGCGCAAGCATCACCCGCGCAAGACCGCTTGTGTTTCGTGTTGCCATTTGCACTCACCTCCCCTTGGGCTCGGGCATCAAGAGATGCGCCCGGCATATCCGGAAGAACCGGCTCATTCTTGTTTTGATTTGAAAGCTATCGAAGCCGCATGGCGGTCTTCAGCCCGCAGTCTCGCTGCCCGGCATTGGCGCCGGACAGCGATCTTCGGGAGGATTACTTGATGTAACCGGCGCGGGTCATTTCGCGCGTCGCCGTCGACTGGGCGCTGGCAAGCGCGTCATCGACACTGGACTGACCGGCAACGACCGCCGAGAACAGCTGACCAACCGTGGTGCCGAGCGCCTGGAATTCAGGGATCGCCACGAACTGGCCGCCGGTGTAAGGCACGGGCTTTACAGTCGGCTTGGTGATGTCGGCGGCATCCATGGCGGCAAGCGTCGGCTTGGCGAAGGCGGCAGCCTTTTCATAGTCGGCGTTCTTGTAAAGCGAGGTGCGGGTGCCCGGAGGCACGTTTGCCCAGCCTTCCTTGGAAGCGACGAGTGCGGTGTAGTCCTTGCTGGTCGCCCAGGAGATGAACTTCTCAGCGGCTTCGGCCTTCTGCGAGCTCTTCGGGATAGCAAGGTTCCAGGACCACAGCCAGTTGCCGTGGTTCTTCAGCTCGCCATGGGTCGGGAAGAGCGCGTAACCCACCTTGTCGGCAACGGTGGAATCCTTCGGATTGGAAACGAAGGAGGCAGCCACAGTGGCGTCAATCCACATGCCGCATTTGCCCTGCTGGAACAGCGTCAGGTTTTCATTGAAACCGTTGGAGGAGGCACCGGACGGGCCGGCATCCTTCATCAGATCAACGTAGAACTGCAGCGAGCTCTTCCATTCTGGCTGATCGAACTGCGGCTTCCAGTTTTCATCGAACCAGCGGCCACCGAAGGAGTTGGTGAGCGCGCTGATGAAGGCCATGTTCTCGCCCCAGCCGGCCTTGCCGCGCAGGCAGATGCCGTTGATATCGGCCTTGCGGTCGGTGATCTTGCGGGCCGCATCGCCGATGAATTCCCAGGTGGGGTTATCAGGCATCTTCAGGCCGGCTTTTTCGAACAGGTCCTTGCGATACATGATCATGGCGGATTCGCCATAGAAGGGGGCTGCGTAAAGCTTGCCGTCAGCGGAAAGGCCGCCACGGATCGCCGGCAGAATGTCATCCACGTCATATTTGTCGCCGAGCTTTTCGAGCGGCAGCAACCAGCCCTGCTTGGCCCAGATCGGCACTTCGTAGTTGCCGATGGTCATGATGTCATACTGGCCGCCATTGGTGGCGATATCGGTCGTCACGCGTTCACGCAGGACGTTTTCTTCAAGCGTGACCCATTCGACCTTGATGTCCGGGTTCTTTGCCGTGAAGTCGGAGGTCAGGCCCTGCATGCGGATCATGTCGCCGTTGTTCACGGTCGCGATGGTCAGCGTTTCGGCGGAAGCAAGGGTCGTAAAGGCGAGTGCCGAGCATGCGCCCAGCAAAATGGTCTTCAATGTCATATCTTCCTCCCAGAAGAAAAATGATGAGCATTCGCTTTGCTCTGGGGCATTTACTCACCCGGAGACCAAAAATGTCAAGCGACATCCTGTGCTGCGACGCACAGGGAAAAACCAAGCTCTTGATTTTACGTAATTAATTTTTGCTCAGTGTGTGAGCAAATATTCACTTGTCGCTTCGTCGGTGATGAGCCCGTTCAACAGGCCACCCTTCAGCGCCGCCAGAATCGATGCGTTCTTGCGCGCACCCTGCGCCATGCCGATGACGGTGCAGGTGTCTCGTGAGGGAATGGGAACGGAGGCGACGCGCTCGTTGACAGCGTGATCGAGGATGTGGCCGTTGGCATCATAAATCCACCCACAAATCTCTCCCACCGCCCCGCTCGCCATCAGTGCCTTCATCTCGTCGACATCAAGAAACCCATCGACGCAGAGCGGTGCATTTTCGCCGAGCTCACCGATACCGACGAAGGTAACATTGGCAGCGGCCCCCAGCGCCAGCGTGGAGCGCACCATGGATTGATCGTGCAGCAACTCGCGTTCTTCCGCCGATGAGCAGAGCACCGGCAGCGGCATCGGGAAATGCCTGGCCTTGATCGCGTCGGCCATGCTGAAGATGACGTTGTAATAGGCGGCCGATCCGTCTGGGCCGATATTGCCCGTCAGCGAGACGATGCGGTGCTGCGGGCATTCCATCGGCGGCAGCTGGTCCACGGCGGCCTTCAATGTACGGCCGGTGCCGATGGCGAGCACGATGGGATCGACATTTCTCAGCCAGCGCTCGATTTCCGCCGCTCCGGCCTCGGCGATACCCACCGTGGAAGAAATCCCGGCAGGATCGCTCGGCACGACTTCGATATATCCAAGGCCGAATTTTTCCTTGAGACGTTCGGCTTTTTCGAGACAGGCGGCGATGGGGTGGTCGAGCCGAACCTTGATTAGCCGCTCGGCAACGGCCAGCGACACCAGCCGCTGCGCCGACTGCCGGGAAATGCCCATGGCGGCGGCAATCTCGTCCTGCGTGCGACCGGCGACATAATAAAGCCAGCCGGCACGGGCCGCATCATCCAGCCGTCCATGTGCGTCGTTTCGTCTGGCCATGCCGCTGCCCTCTGAGAATTACGTCTGCGCATTTGCTGGCATTTTTTTGCAGCGGCTGTCAAACGGGGGGATGCGCAGGGGAGCGTGCGACGGGCGTAAAATCATCTGTCGTGGCAGTGCGGCAGGTTTCTTCTCCCCGAGGGGGAGAAGGTGGCCCGAAGGGTCGGATGAGGGGGCAAGCTCTCGGTTTATCTCTACCCTTGCCCCCTCATCCCGCTGCCGCGGACTTTTCCCCGGCGGGGAGAAGAAATATGCGGGAACCACCCGGTCCCTTTACCTGCGTCAGCCCGAAGCCAGCACTGCTCAATCAAGCCGCTTCCTGCACCAGGTGCCCCGCCGAAACCTCACGATAAAGCCGCTGCGGCGGCACATAGTCCACCGGCCGGATCGGGCTTCTGATCTCGTCGGTCGCCATGTTGCGCTTGATCTGCCGTCGCGCGGGATCAGGCACCGGAACGGCGGACATCAGCTTCTTCGTATAGGGGTGCTGGGGATTATCGAAAACGGCCGCGCGCGGGCCGATCTCGACGATCTCGCCAAGATACATCACCGCCACCCGGTGACTGACGCGTTCCACCACCGCCATGTCATGGCTGATGAACAGGAAGGCGAGGTTGAGGTTCTGCTGCAGGTCGAGCAGCAGGTTGCAGACCTGCGCCTTGATCGAGACATCGAGCGCCGATACCGCCTCATCGGCGACGATGACCTTGGGATCGAGCATAAGCGAGCGGGCAATGGCGATGCGCTGGCGCTGGCCGCCGGAAAATTCATGCGGGAAGCGCCGCATCATATCCGGGCTCAGGCCCACTTTTTCCAGAAGATCGGCAGCCTTTTCCCGGGCCTGCTGTTTGGTTCCGAGGCGATGTTCGATAAAGGGCTCCATGATCGCCGTGCCGACGCTCATGCGCGGGTCGAGCGAGGCGAAGGGGTCCTGGAAGATCATCTGCACGCTGCGGCGCATGGTTCGCAGCGTCGTCTTGTCGAGCTTCAGCACCTCGTAGCCATCGAGCATGACATCGCCTGACGTCGGCTCGATCAGCCGGGTGATGGAGCGGCCCGTGGTGGACTTGCCGCAGCCCGATTCACCCACCAGCGAGAGGGTTTCGCCCTCGGCGAGATCGAAGGAAACCTTTTCCACCGCATGCACGGCGCCGGATTTGCGGCCGAATAGGCCGGAGCGGATGTCGAAACGGGTGGTCAGATCCTTGACCGAAAGGATGGGCGTGCGGCCGCCGGAGACAGTATCCTTCACGTCCGCCACAGGCTGACTTTCGCCGGTCTTGATATCGATGATCGGGAAACGGGCCGGCAGCAGCCTTTCCTTCATCGAACCCAGCTTCGGCACCGCGGAAAGCAGGGCACGCGTATATGGGTGGCGGCCACGATGGAAAATGTCGTCGGTGGCGCCGGTTTCCACCACATCGCCACGGAACATGACGATGGTGCGGTCCGAGACTTCCGCCACCACGCCCATATCGTGGGTGATGAAGAGAACCGACATGCCCTCCTCTTCCTGCAATGTCTTGATGAGGTCGAGAATCTGGCCCTGGATGGTCACGTCGAGCGCCGTCGTCGGCTCGTCGGCGATCAGCAGCTTCGGTTTGGAGGCAAGCGCCATGGCGATCATCACGCGCTGGCGCATGCCGCCGGAAAACTGGTGTGGATAATCGTCGAAACGGTTCTTCGCATTGGGAATGCGGACTTTTTCCAGAAGCCGGATGACCTCGGCCTTTGCGGCAGAGGAGGAAATATCCTGATGTACGGTCAGCGCTTCGGCGATCTGCTTGCCGATCGGAAAGATCGGGTTGAGGCTGGTCATCGGCTCCTGGAAGATCATCGAAATGTCCTTGCCGCGGACCTTGCGCATCTCTTCTTCCGGCAGTGCCAGCAGATCGCGCCCGCCGAGCATGACCTTGCCTTCGATGCGGCTCGTCTTTTTATCGAGCAGCCGCATGATGGAGAGCGAGGTGACGCTCTTGCCCGAGCCGCTCTCGCCGACGATCGCCACCGTCTCACGCGGCGCGATCTCGAAACTCATATTGCGCACCACGGATTTCCAGCCGCCATCGACGCGGAAGGAGGTGGTGAGATTTTGAACCGATAAAACCGGGCTGACCGAACCGCCGGTCTGTTCCATTGATGTCGCTGCCAAAAGCATGCCGATCTCCTGAAAAGCAGAAGGCGGCCACGAGGGGCCGCCGGATGTCTCATGCAGCAAGTGCAGTTTCGGCCATCGAAACCCAGTAGCTGATGCCGTAAGGCAGCGCGTCGTCGTTGAAATCATAGGCGGCATTGTGCAGCCCGGCGGTATCGCCATTGCCGATGAAGATGAAGGCGCCGGGGCGCGCTTCCAGCATGTAGGAGAAATCCTCGGCGCCCATATGCGGATTGGGATTGGTGTTGACGGCGTTGGCGCCGGCCACACCCATCGCCACGCCGGTCGCGAATTCTGTCTCGTCACTGTGGTTGAACGTGACGGGATAACCGCGATCGTATTTCACCTCCACCGTCGCGCCATGAGCCATGGCGGTGGCGGCGGCCACTTCCTTGAGGCGCTTTTCGGCGAAATCGCGGGTCTCCGGCAGCAGCGTGCGCACGGTGCCGGTCAGCGTCACTGCACCGGGAATGACGTTGGACGCCGTGCCGCCATGGGTGGTGGCCACGGTGACGACGAGTGATTTCAACGGATCCGTCTCGCGCGAGACAATGGATTGCAGGGCGATGATGATATGCGCCGAAGTCAGCACCGGATCGATGGAAAGATGCGGTGCCGCCGCATGGCTGCCCTTGCCGGTGATGGTGATTTCGAAACTGTCCGCAGCCGCCATGGTGGAACCCTTGCGGATGGCGAACTGCCCGACGGGGATGCCCGGCTCGTTATGCATGCCATAGACCTGCGAGATGCCGAATTTCTCCATCATGCCGTCATTCAACATGGCAAGCGCTCCCGCGCCACCTTCTTCCGCCGGCTGGAAGATCACGGCCACCGACCCCTTGAAATTGCGCGTCTCGGCCAGATATTGCGCCGCACCCAAAAGCATGGCGGTATGCCCGTCATGACCGCAGGAATGGGCCTTGCCCGGCGTCTTCGAGGCCCATGGCTTGCCGCTCGTCTCAAGGATCGGCAGCGCATCCATGTCGGATCGGAAACCGATGGTCGGACCATCCCCGTGCCGGCCCTTGATGATGCCGACCACGCCTGTTTTGCCAATGCCCGTTTCGACCACGTCGCAGCCGAAGGATTTCAGTTTTTCGGCAACGAATTTCGATGTTTCGTAGACATCGTAGAGCAGTTCCGGGTGTTCATGCAGATGGCGCCTCCAGCCGGCAACTTCTTCCTGCATTTCAGCCACACGGTTCAATATCGGCATTCTCTTTTTCCCTTTTTTTGTTCCCCGCCGGGTTGTCGGACGCCATATTGAGTTTGGAATTTCCTCTTTTGCAAGCATGAAATTTGCTGCATGAGCGAAAAATAGGCCCAAAACTAAATGGCTCAAAATTTGTTCATCAATGAAACATTGGGACTTGCTTTTCAAAAAAACTGACAATAGCATCATCTGGAATGGAGGAATATTCCTTAGCAAAGTCAAATAGTTAGAACAACAGACCTTGCACATGACGACGGGAAAAGCGTCAAACATTCAAACAGATAAAATCCAAAAAGGGGAAAACCACAATGAAGAAGCGCAGCGTTCTCTTTGCCGGCACGGTGGCGGCCATGGCTCTCGCGGGCTCTGCCGCCCACGCCGAGCGCGGCAGTGACGGCGAACTGAAAATCCTGTTCTGGCAGGCCGTGTCGACGCTTAATCCCTATCTTTCGGGTGGCACGAAGGAAGTCTACAGCTCGTCCATGGTTATCGAGCCGCTGGCGCGGTATGACGAAAAGGGCGAGCTGGTGCCGATGCTGGTGACCGAGATTCCGACGATCGACAATGGCGGCGTCGCGAAGGATCTGCTCAGCATGACGTGGAAGCTGAAGACCGACGTGAAGTGGTCTGACGGCACGCCCTTCACCGCAGAGGATGTGATCTTCACCTGGAAATATTGCACCGCACCCGATGGCGGCTGCGCGCAGGCGGCACAATATGAGGGCGTGAAGAACGTCGAGGCCATCGACGCACACACCGTCAAGGTCAGCTTCACGGAGCCGAAACCCTACCCCTATTCGGCATTCGTGGGCGCACAGTCGCCGGTCATCCAGAAGAAGCAGTTTGAAAAATGCGTCGGCGCGGCAGCTCCCGGCTGCACCTCCGCCAATTTCGGCCCCATCGGCACCGGCCCCTTCGTCGTCAAGGATTTCAAGCCGAACGACGTCATCAGCTTCGTTGCCAACCCCAATTACCGTGACCCCGCCAAGCCTGCCTTCGCCACGGCGACCCTGAAGGGCGGCGGCGATGCCGCTTCCGCCGCGCGCGCCGTGCTGGAAACCGGGGAATTCGACTATGCCTGGAACATGCAGGTAGAGCCGGAAATCCTCGCCACCATGGTGGCGGCCGGCAAGGGCAAGCTGGAAACCGCCTTCGGCACGCAGGTCGAGCGTATCAATCTCAACTGGTACAATGCCGATCCTTCGCTGGGCGACAAGCGCTCCACCAAACAGGCCGGTCCCCATCCGGCCATTTCCGATCCCGCCGTGCGTCGCGCGCTTTCGCTCGCCATCGACCGTGAGGTCATCGATGAAGCAGGTTACGGAGAAGCGGGCAAGCCGACCTGCAACATCGTACCGGCTCCGGAAGCCGTCGCTTCCACCAAGAATGACAGCTGGTGCCTGAAGCAGGATGTGGAAGGCGCAAACAAGCTATTGGACGATGCCGGATGGGTGAAGGGTGCCGATGGCATTCGCGCCAAGAATGGCGTGAAACTTTCCTTCCTTTACCAGACGTCCACAAACTCGGTTCGCCAGGCCACGCAGGAACTGGTGAAGGACATGTGGTCGCAGATCGGCGTCGCTTCCGAACTGCGCAATGTCAGCGCCTCGGTCTTCTTCGGCGGTGACCCGGCGAGCCCGGATACCTTCCAGAAATTTTATGCCGACGTCGAAATGTACACCAACAATTTCGACGGTACGGACCCGGAAAAATATCTGGCGGAATGGCTGTGCGACAAGATTCCGGCCCCTGAAAACGGCTGGCAGGGGCAGAATATTCCGCGTTACTGCAACCCGGAATTCGACAAGCTTGTGGGTGAACTCTCCAAGACCGCCGACCTTGCCAAGCGTGCGGAGATTTCCAAGCAGCTCAACGACATGCTGACGGAGGAAGGCGCGCATATTCCGCTCATCCACCGCGGCAGCGTTTCCTCGCATTCGCTAACGCTTGAGGGCGTGCGCATGAATGCCTGGGACTCGGAACTCTGGAACGTCGCGGACTGGTCCCGCAAGAAGTAACACGCAGATGCGCCGGCTTCTCCCCCGGAGAGGCCGGCCTTCTGCATGCCCCTGGACCATGTTCTGAAGACACATTTGCCGCGTTAAGGCGAAATAGCTCCCAATTTTCGCTCTGCCGCGCTCTGGGTCTGGAGAGTTTCAGATGTTTACCTTTACGCTCCGGCGGCTAGCCTTTGCCGTTCCGACGTTGCTCGTCATCAGCTTCGTCATCTTCGCGCTGCTTGATCTCGCGCCCAACGATCCGACCGGCGACCTTCCCCTCACCATCCCGCCTGAAGTGCGTGAGCAAATCCGCGCCTCGCTTGGCCTCGACCAGCCCTTCTTCATCCGTTACCTGATGTGGCTGCAGCAATTCTTCATCAACGAGCCGCTGAACCTCTTCGAAAAGCTGACCGGCTGGCAGATCGGCGATGGCAGCCGTATGCGGGTGCTTTCCTGGGCGACACGCAGCCCGGTGGTCGATCTCGTCATCCAGCGCATGCCGCAGACACTGTGGGTGGTGGGCCTTGCCTATCTCTTCGGTGCGCTGCTGGCGATCCCGATCGGGGTGATCTCCGCATACAAGCAATATTCGATCTTCGACCAGATCGGCACTTTCGTCTCCATGGTCGGTTATTCGGTGCCGACCTTTTTCACCGGCGTGCTGCTGGTCGTCATCTTCAGCTCTTACCTGCAATGGTTCCCTTCAGTCTACGACACCAATCTGAGGGTCACGGACTGGGCGAGCTTCGTGGCGCAGGTGAAGCAGATGTTCCTGCCGGTGCTGGTCCTGACGCTCTATAACGTCTCGCAGATCAGCCGCTTCGTGCGCGCCTCCATGCTCGACAATCTGCATCAGGATTACGTGCGCACCGCACGCGCCAAGGGCGTGAAGGAAAAATCCGTGCTGCTCATCCACGTGCTGCGCAACAGCCTCATCCCGGTCGTAACGGTTATTGCGCTTGGGGTGCCGACCATCTTCTCCGGCGCCATCATCACCGAGCAGATTTTCCGCGTGAACGGGCTTGGCCAATTGCTGATAACAGCCGTTCAGGGGGCGGATATTCCGCTGGTTCAGACGCTGACCTTCATCTTTGCGGTGCTGATCGTGCTCTTCAACCTGATTGCCGACGTACTTTACGGCATTCTCGACCCGAGGATTCGCTATGACTGACGCCACCATTACAGCACCGACGGTTGCGGCCACCCCCACGCAATCCGCCCTTGCCGATATCTGGAAACAGTTTCGCGTTCACAAGGGCGGCGTGGCGGGGCTCTTCGTCTTTATCTTCATCCTGCTCGCGGTCTATGTCGGGCCTTATATTCACACCGTTGCTCCGAACGCCATCAATGTGAAGGCGCGCAACCAGTGGCCGTCGCTGGCGCATCCCTTCGGCACCGATAATCTTGGCAAGGACATGCTGGCGCAGGTCCTGGCCGGCGGGCGCATTTCGCTTGCCGTCGGCATCACCGCCATGCTGCTGGCTCTGTTCCTCGGCACGCTGGTGGGTGTTCTATCAGGTTATTTCCGCAGGCTGGACGGACCCTTGATGCGCCTCACCGACCTGTTCCTGGCCCTACCGCTTCTGCCACTGCTGCTCGTCATCCTGATGCTGTTTCGCGACACGCTGCGTGCGGCCTTTGGGCCGGAGACTGGCATCTTCATCCTGATCGTCTTCGTGATCGGGATAACCAGCTGGATGCATACAGCCCGCATCGTGCGCGGTGATGTGCTGACGATCAAAAGCCAGGAATTCATCATGGCTGCGAAATCGAGCGGCATGCGCGAATACCGCATCATCCTCAGGCATATTCTGCCGAATGTGCTGAGCTCGATCATGGTCTCCGCCACGCTCGGCATCGCTGCCGCCATCATCACGGAATCCGCCCTCTCCTTCCTCGGTCTCGGCTTCCCCTCCGACTTTCCGACCTGGGGACGGCTGCTGTTCGACGGCGCGAACTTCCTGCAACTGACGCCCTCGCGCGTGTTGTGGCCGGGGCTGGCGATTTCGCTGACGGTTCTGAGCGTGAATTACATCGGCGATGCCGTGCGCGATGCGCTTGATCCGCGGGCGCTGAAGAGCTGAACGCTTCCCTTCCCTTATCCCTGTGCTTGTCACAGGGATTCAGCCAGCCCAAGTGCTTGGGCTGAAAGGATTCTACCCGTCGCGCAGGCGCGCGTCGGCTGGATTCCCGTGACAAGCACAGGAACGAGGTTGAGGGTATCGCGGCACAGAAGCGGGACGCGTCCTAGTGATAATTCACCTTTTCTGCATCCAGAATGCTGTCCGCATCCAGCGCGGCAATCGGGATATCGTTCCGCGCCGGAATATCGCCAGAAAGCTGAAGCGCGAGATAACGCCCGCAGCAGACCCGCAGGAACGAGGTGAAATTGCCGAGATCGTGCCCGGCATCGATCGATTCATTATAAAGCTTGGCGATGAGCTGCACGCTGTTCATGCCGTCGCGCCGCGCGATCTCGTCCAGCGTCGTCCAGAAAAAGTTCTCAAGCCGGACACTGGTGACCATGCCATCGATGCGGAGCGACCGCGTATGGCTTTCCCAGAGCGCTGGGTCTGCCTTGATGAAGAGCTTGCACATGGTTTCCTCCCTCACCACGCCTGAGATATAGGCGGAAAACGGGGCCGGAAAAAGCCCCGTTCGCCGGTCTTATTTACCGAGCACCGCCATGAACTGCGAAAGCCAGGCGGGATGGGCGGGCCATGCGGGCGCCGTCACCAGCTTGCCGTCGGTCACCGCCGCATCGATGGCGATATCGGCATAGGTGCCACCTGCCAGCTCCACCTCCGGGCGGCAGGCGGGATAGGCCGAGCAGGTGCGGCCCTTGAGCACACCCGCAGCCGCCAGCAATTGCGCGCCATGGCAGACGGCCGCGACAGGCTTGTCTGCCTCGAAGAAATGTTTCACCGCCGCCAGCACGTCCGCATTGAGCCGCAGATATTCCGGCGCACGGCCACCAGGAATGACCAGCGCATCGTAATCCGCCGGTTTGATATCGGCGAAGGTGGCGTTGAGCGCGAAATTATGGCCGCGTTTTTCCGAGTAGGTCTGGTCGCCCTCAAAATCGTGGATGGCCGTGGCGATGGTCTGGCCCGCCTTCTTGCCGGGGCAGACGGCGTGCACCGTGTGGCCGACAGCGAGCAGCGTCTGGAACGGCACCATGGTCTCGTAATCCTCGGCGAAATCACCGGTGATCATCAAAATCTTCTTCGGCATGTCTGCTCCTCCCGTTTTCGAATGCCTTTGGGCACCCTAACAGGAGGGATCGAGATGCGGGTATTATGGCAATACTACATGCCCGATAAAGGTGATATCAGCCGGCCGGCGGCTCCGGCCAGCGCCGGACGCCACCACCCCAATCCTCGAAAGACTTGGACAATTTGAGCACGAATAGATCCTGGTAACGCGGACCGACGATCTGCAGGCCGATGGGCATGCCGGATGCCGAGAAACCGCAATTGATCGAGGATGCCGGCTGTTCCGACATGTTCCACGGCACGGTGAAAGCGATATGCTCGAAGGGGCGTGCAGGATCGTTGGTGGGAGAAGCCCAGTCGGCAGGATAGGAGACGATGGGGTTAACGGGTGAAATCACCACATCAACGGACTGCATCAACCGCCCGCAAACTTTACGCATTTCCATGGTCTGATTGAAACCGAAAACGGCACGCGCGCCGGAAACATCAGCGCCCTTTTCCGCCCATTCGTGAATATAGGGAAGGATCGCGGCACGACGATCCGCGCTCAACGCCACCATGTCGCCCCAGAACTTCGCCCGCCAGAAATCATCCAGCCCGTCGAGCATCTCACGCGTCAGCACCGGCTCGACCGGGATGACAATGGCGCCAGCCGCCTCGAACAGTTTTGCAGCCGCGACAACGGCGTCGCGCACCTCTTCGTCCAGCGGCAGGCCGCAGCCCGCATCCAGCATCAGTCCGATTTTCAGGCCTTTCACATCAATATCGAGGTCCATCCAGTCGATGCTGTTCGGCGGCAGCGATGTGCCGTCGCGCCAGTCCGGCCGCGAAAGCGTTGCCATGGCATAAGCCGCATCAACGACCGTGCGCGTCATCGGCCCGGCACAGCGGCCGGTATAATAGGGATCAACCGGGATACGACCCTGGCTCGGCTTGAAGCCGAAGAGGCCCGTCCACCCCGCCGGCAATCTTACCGAGCCGCCAATATCCGTGCCGATATGCAAGGTGCCGTAACCCGCAGCACCGGCCGAAGCAGCACCGGCGCTGGAGCCGCCGGGATTCTGGCTCGGGTCCCACGGGTTGCGGCTGAGCTTATGGAAGCTGGAAAGGCCAGAGGAGAGCATGCCGTAATCCGGGCAGGTCGTCTTGGCATAGATAATCGCGCCATCCTCACGGCAACGGGCGGCCACCGGCGCGTCTTCAACCGCGGGCACAAGCTCCACCGCCCTGGTGCCGAGCGGCACAGGATGGCCTTTCGTGGCGATGAGTTCCTTCAGCGAGACCGGAATTCCATCGAGGGCTCCCAGCGTTTCACGCTTTTGCCAGCGCTCCGTCGAGGCCAGCGCCTGCCTGCGCGCATCCTCCGGATCATAAGCGTAAAGGGCGTTCACAACCGGCTCGAATGCCTCGATACGCGCCTCCACCGCCTGCCAATATTCCGATGGCGAGAGTTTCTTTTCCCGGTAAAGCGCCAGAATTTCGAGCGTGTTGAGGTGTATGAGATCGGTCATGGCATCGTCTCGTCAGAAAAACAGGAAATAGCGGCGATATCGGCTTGAAGCGGTCAGCTTGTATCGCGCGGGTCCAGCAGGTCGCGCAGGCCGTCGCCGAGAAGATTGAGGCCGAAGACGGCGAGCGCAATGGCAAGGCCGGGCATGATGGCAAGCCAGGGCGCCGCGCCGAGATAGGTCTGGGCGTCCGCCAGCATCCGCCCCCAGGTGGCGGCCGGCGGCGGCATGCCGAGACCGAGGAAGGAAAGGCCTGCCTCCGTCAGTATCGCCAGACCCAGCTGGATCGTCACCTGCACGATGATCTGGTTGGAGATATTCGGCACGACGTGCAACATCGTGATCTTGGCGCGGTTCTGGCCGATGCTGGTGGCGGCGGTGATGTATTCCCGCGCCCAGATTTGTAAGGCCGCCCCAAGCGTCAGTCGCGCAAAGACCGGCACCATGAAGGTGGCGATGGCGATGATGGCGGTAAAGCGTCCCGTGCCGATGAAGGCGCCGAGCATCATGGCCGACAGGATGGGCGGCACGGCGAAGATGATATCGCAGATGCGCATGACGACGGTTTCGGTAAAGCCGCGCAGCGCCGCGACCGTGACGCCGATCGCCGTGCCGATAAAGGCGCCGATGGCGACGGCGGCAATGGCGGTGGAGAGTGAGTTCCACGCACCGGCCATCAGCATGGAGAGCACATCGCGGCCAAAATGGTCGGTACCGAGACCACCGTAGACGAAGGGCGATTTCAGCTTTTGGACGATCTGCATCTTGGTGGGCGAAACCGGTGTCCAGACCAGCGACAACAGCGCGACGGCGACGAGAAAGGCCGTGACGGCAATACCGATAACGAAGGCCGGGCGGCGGCGGATAAATCGCATCATCGCGCACCTGCCCGCAGTCTCGGGTCGATGAAGAGATAGGCTATATCGACCACGAAATTCATGATGATGACCAGCGCCGAGAAGAACAGCACGACGGACTGCATGACGACGATATCCCGCTGGGTCAGCGCCTGATACGCGAGGCGTCCGAGGCCCGGCAGGTTGAAGACGTTTTCCACCAGCACCGCACCCGCAATGAGGAAGGTGAACTGCAGGCCGATCATGGTGACGACGGGGATCATCGCGTTCGGCACCGCATGCCGCCACAGCGCCACCCGCTCGCTCAGGCCCTTGGCCCGGGCGGTGCGGACGAAATCCTCGTTCATCACTTCAAGCACGGCGGAACGGCAGACGCGGGTGAGAACGCCGGCCTGCGACAGCGCAAGAGCGACCGCCGGCAGGATAAGCGCCGTGAGACCCGCTGCAAAGCTTGGCGACCAGCCGGGAAAACCGCCAGCCGGCATCCAGCCGAGCGTGGTGGAAAAGACGATGATGAGCAGTAACCCGACCCAGAAGCCCGGCACGGCAATGCCCACATGGGAAAACAGCCCGGCCGCGAAATCCAGCGCCCCGTTGCGGTTCCTCGCCGCCGCTACGCCGAGCGGGATGGCGATAGTGACGGACAGGCAAACGGCCAGCAGCGCAAGCGGCAGCGTCACGGCCAACCGCTCGACGATCAGGCCCGCCACCGGCACGCCATAGGTATAGGATTGTCCGAGATCGCCGCGGAAGACGCCAGCAAGCCAGTGGATGTAGCGCAGCAGCAGCGGCTGATCGAGACCCATCTGCTTTTGCAGTGCGGCCAGCGTATCCGGACTGGCCGAGGTTCCCAGCATGATGGCGGCCGGATCACCCGGCAGCAGGCCCATGACAAGATAGATGATGAGCGAGACGGCAAACAGCGTGATGACGAGGCTTACGAGACGCCGGATGAGGACGGCTAACATCTGGCATCTGCTCCTTGCGATACTTTACGCGCGACGGCTGGAAAGCTCCACACTCTCCCGTCATGCCGGACTTGATCCGGCATCCAGCCGACGCGCGTCTGCGCGGCGGAGGGCGCCTTTTCAGCCCAAGCACTTGGGCTGGCTGGATGCCGGATCAAGTCCGGCATGACGGAAGACATGAGTATCGTCAAACGTCACTCTTCCCAATGCACATCCGTCAGCACATTCGAGGGAATGGGCTCGTTTTCCCACAGCCCTTTCACCTTCTTGTCCCAGACCCCGAGCTTCGGCATCACGAACAGGAACAGCGCCGGCACATCTTCGGCGAGGATTTTCTGGGCGTCGCCATAAAGCTTTTCCTGCTCAACCGCATCCGCCGTCTTTTCGACGCTGGCGATGACCTCGTTGAAGGCCGGGTTCTTGTAGTTGAAATAATAGGGATCACGGGAGTAGATATCGATATCCATCGGCTCGGCATGGGCGACAATGGTCATGTCGTAATCCGCACCCTTCAGGACGTCCGCCACCCATTTGGCCGGAAATTCCGTGGTCTCGATGGTCATGGTCACGCCGATTTCAGCCAGCATCGCCTGCAGGATTTGCGAGGTGCGCTGGGCATAGGCCATCTGCGGGGCCTTGATGGTGAAGCTGAAACCGTCCGCATACCCCGCTTCGGCAAGCAGCGCCTTGGCCTTATCGATATCATAGGGATGAACGCCCGTCGTATCGATGTATCCGCGATCATTCGGCGTATAGTGACTGCCGATGGCCGTTCCGAAACCGGACCATGCACCCTCGATGACGGTGCCACGATCCACCGCCATCATCAGCGCCTGGCGCACGCGCTTGTCGCTGAAGGGCTTGCGGGCGCTGTTCATGCCCGCCACGACCTTCAACTCGGTATTGCCGACGAAGGTGCCGAGGCGCGCATCGCCGTCAAACGAGCTCATCAATTCCGGCGCACCGAATTCCGGGAAGGCGTCGATATCGCCGGATTTCAGCGCCGCCGCCTGCGCCTGCGGATCGGAAACGAAACGGAACGTCGCCTTTTCCAGCTTTACCGACACGGCCTTGTCCCAATAGGCGGCGTTCTTCTGCAACTCCACCTTGTCGCCCTTGGCCCAGTTCACGAATTTGAACGGGCCGGTGCCGACGGGCGTGGTGCGGTTGGTCTCTGCGCTCTTGGGCGCGACCATGACGGAGGCCGGCCAGCCGAGCCAGTAGATGAGGCTGCCGGCGGGCTGCTTCAGCTTCAGAACCAGCGTGTCGGCATCCGGGGTCTCGATGCTGTCGATCGCCGCAAAGAAGCGTTTCTGCGGATTGACGGAAGCTTCACCACGCGCCCGGTCCAGCGAGAACTTCGCGACGGAGGAATCGAACGCCTCGCCGTCATGGAAGGTGACACCCTTGCGCAGCTTGAAGGTGTAGGTCTTGCCATCAGGGGAAATTTCCCAGCTTTCGGCGAGCTGCGGCTTCACCTTGCCCTTGCTGTCGATGGTGACGAGACCTTCGAAAATATTCTGCCAGGTGACCTGACCGATGGCGACGGGAGCGGCAATGGTCGGATCGAGACCGGTCGGCTCCACCGTCATGCCAAGCGTCAAAGCGGTTTTCGCCGCAGCTTCGGCCTCAGCAATCGAGAGCGGCAGAAAGAGCGCCGTGCCGAGAGCAAGCGCCAGCGCGGTACGGCGCGAGAGCTTCGCCGCCTGCGAAAGATAGGTACGTGGCATCCTTTAGTCCCCTGTCTGGCGGCCGGGGCATTTTTGCCCTTCAAAAGACCACCCGTTGCAAAAAGAGTGTCATGTTGCAGGCGCACACACAATCATGATTTTTGTGTGCTCCGTGTAGCTGAAATGGCTACACGGGAATGCGGGTGAAAATCAACCTTGGTGGGCAATTCCGGGAACGTCTCCGGTTCCTCGCCCCGCCGAGGAGAAGAAACTACCCTGCCGTCGCCTCACGCATGAAACGCTCGATGAAATCGGCAAGCTTGGAAGCTGCGAAGGACAATTGCCTGTCGGGCGCTACACAGAGGTCAATCTGGGTGTGGATACCCTTCTTGCCCGAGAGCGGAACGGCGACCATCTGGCCGCTACGGATTTCGCGCGCCACCGAAAGCGCCGGCAGCAGCGTGGCCGCGGCGTGGCCCAGCACCAGCTCTTTCAGCATTTCCAGCGAACTGGTGATGAAAACGGGGTCAAGTTCGATATCCGCCTCGGCAAAAAGCATATCGAAGGCCTGACGCGCGGCAAAACTCTTGTCCGGCAAGGCAAGTGGCAACCCGGCCAGTTCCTTCAGCGACACCTCCGGCTGACCGGCAAGGGCATGACCGGCGGGAAAGATCGCATCGTAATTGATGCGCGTGCGCGAGCGCACCTTGACCCCGGAAACCTTTGGCGCAAACAGGCTGACAACGAGGTCTGCTTCCGCAGCCCCCAGCGCTTCCATGGCTTGGCGCGCACTGGTGATATGGACCTCGAAACGCAGCTTCGGATATTTGAGGCTGAACTGCGCCAGCACCGGCGCCAGAAGGTTGGCCACTGTCGCGCCATTGGCGTAAATCGTCACCCGGCCGCGCTGCAGGCCTTTCAGATCGTCGATCAGCTGGTGCACATGGTCGAGTTCGCGCAGCGTCTTGCCGGCGCGGGCGGCCAGCAGCTCGCCCGCCGCCGTCAGCTTCACGCCACGGCTGGAACGCTCCACCAGGGGCGAACCGAAATAATATTCGAGATTTTCGATCTGCCGGCTCACCGCCGTCGGCGCGACATTCAGGTTTTCCGCCGCGGCGCGCATGGAATTGGTGCGGACGAGTTCATCGAAGTACATCAAGGCGCGCAATTGCATGGGGTGGTACCTTGTTCGGGTGGGCTGGTGTGCGGCTCACCATATCATCGCAGCGTCGCGAGAGAATACTTCACCCGGAAAGATCGCTCGTGAAAGCAAAGCTCGCCGCTTGTTTCTTCTCCCCCTCAGGGAGAAGAAACGGCCCGCACCCTCACGCCATTACGTCCGCTTGAAACCCTCGCTCGCCACCAGCAGCTGCCTCGTATAATCCGCGCTGAATTCGCGGCTTTCCAGCGCCTCGGCCTCCAGCATTTCCACCACCTTGCCGCTTTTCATCACCGCCAGACGGTCGCACATGTGGCTGATGACGCCGAGATCGTGGCTGACCATGACGAAGGTGAGGTTGCGGTCCTTGCGGGCCTGTTCCAGGAGGTTCAGGATTTCAGCCTGAATAGACGCATCAAGCGCCGACGTCGGCTCGTCGAGCAGCAGGATCTTCGGCTCAACGATCAGTGCGCGGGCAATGGCGATGCGCTGGCGCTGGCCGCCGGACAGCTGGTGTGAATAACGGAAGCGGAAACCGGAACCGAGGCCGACTTCGTCCAAAGCGCGGGCAATGCGCTGTTCGCGATTGTCGAGACCGTGGATGACCAGCGGCTCGAGCAGCAGCGCATCCACCGTCTGGCGCGGGTGCAGTGAACCGTACGGGTCCTGAAACACCATCTGCACATCGCGGTAAAAGCTCTTGTCGCGGTGCTTGCCCGAATAGGAGCGCCCGGCCACCATCAACGAACCTTCATCGAAATGGTTGAGGCCGGCGATGGCGCGCAGCAGGGTCGATTTACCGGAACCGGATTCACCGACGATACCGAAGGATTCACCCTCGGCCACATCGACGCTGACGCTGTCGAGCGCGATGTAACCGTCGAAATCCACCACCATGTCTCTGATGGAAAGAACTGTGCTCATGCGCGCCACTCCGGCTTGCGTTCCAGAACGGGCAGCGGATGCCGGTGGCCACCAATTTGCGGCAGACAGTTCAACAGGCCCTGCGTATAGGGATGTTTCGCTTCCTTGAGGTTAGCGGAAGCAAGCTCCTCCACCACCTTGCCGGCATACATGACGAGAACCCGGTCGCAGAAGGAGGAAACGAGCCTGAGATCATGGCTGACGAAGATCAGCCCCATGCCGCGATCGCGCACCAGCTTGTCGAGAATATCGAGCACCTCCAGCTGCACCGTCACATCGAGCGCCGAGGTCGGCTCGTCGGCGATCAGCAATTCCGGGCCGCAGACGAGCATCATGGCGATCATGACGCGCTGGCCCATGCCGCCGGAAACTTCGTGTGGAAAGAGATCGAAGACGCGCTCGGGATCACGGATCTGCACCGCCTCCAGCATGGCAAGCGTGCGCTGGCGCGCTTCGCTGGAGCCAATCTTTTCGTGGGTACGCAGCGTTTCCATGATCTGGCGGCCAATGGTCATGACCGGGTTCAGCGAATATTTCGGATCCTGCAGGATCATGGCCATACGCTTGCCGCGCATGAGCCGCCGCTCTTTTGCCGATGCCTTGAGCAGGTCAATATCGCCAAAACGCAGCGTATCGGCCTCGATCCGGGCATTTTTCGGCGTCAGACCCATGATGGCGCGGCCAGTCTGCGACTTTCCGGAGCCGGATTCGCCGACAATGCCGAGGCGCTCGCGCCCCAGCGTGAAGGACACGCCGCGCACCGCCTCCACCAACCCGGTGCGGGTCGGGAAGGAAACGCGCAGGTTCTCAACCGTCAGAAGAGACGCACTCATTGGCCCGCCTCCTTGGGATCAAGCGCATCGCGCAGACCATCGCCCAAAAGGTTGAAACCGAGGCTGACGATCAGGATCGCAATACCCGGCATGGCGGCGACCCACCATTGATCGAGAATGAAACGCCGTCCCGACGCGATCATCGCACCCCACTCCGGCAGCGGCGGCTGTGCGCCAAGGCCGAGGAAACCGAGGCCTGCGGCGGTGAGAATGATGCCCGCCATATCGAGCGTGACACGCACGATCAGCGACGACATGCAAAGCGGCATGACATGTTTCAAGACGATGCGGAAGGGCGACGCGCCCATGAGCTTCACTGCGGCGATAAAATCGGAATTGCGGAAGGTCATGGTTTCAGCGCGCGCGATGCGCGCATAGGGCGGCCACGAGGTGACCGCGATGGCGAGCACGGCATTTTCAATGCCAGGCCCCAGGGCCGCTACCAGCGCCAGCGCCAGAACGAGCTTCGGAAAAGCGAGGAAAATATCGGTGATGCGCATCAGAACCGCATCCACCCAGCCGCCGGCATAACCCGAGACTGTGCCGACGATGAGCCCGATGGGTGCGGCGATGATGGCCACCAAAAGCACGACGAACAGGGTCAGGCGCGAACCGTGGATGAGGCGCGAGAGAATATCACGGCCCTGATCATCGGTGCCGAGCAGATAACCAGCAGTGCCGGGCGGCAGAAGCCGGGCATTGCGCAGATCGCCCTGCACCGGATTATGTGGCGCCAGCACATTGGCAAAAATCGCCACGAACAGCAGCGCGATGATGATGCCAAGGCCGAGCAGCGCCAGCCGGTTTTCCGAAAAGCGCCGCCAGATCACATAGGCGCGGCCAAGCCGCGCCTGCCTGCGCGAGGCCGGCCGGTCGGAGAGCAGCCATTCGCGGCTATAGGGTTTGAGTGTATCGGTCGAAATCGTCATCGGCTGCGCGTCCTTGGATCGAGCGTCCGGTAAAGCAGATCGGAGAAGAGATTGATGCCGACGAAGATGGCGCCGATCACGATCGTGCCGCCGAGAACGGCGTTCATATCCGCATTCTGCAGGGAATTGGTGATGTAGAGGCCAAGCCCCGGCCAGGCGAAGATGGTTTCGGTCAGCACCGAACCTTCCAGCAGACCGGCATAGGAGAGCGCAATCACGGTTACCAGCGGCACGGCGGCGTTGCGCAGCGCGTGGAACCAGATGATGCGCGTTTCCGAAAGCCCCTTGGCGCGGGCCGCGACGACATATTCCTGGGCGAGCTCGTTCAGCATGAAGGAGCGCGTCATGCGGCTGATATAGGCCAGCGAGAAATAACCGAGCAGCGAGGCCGGCAGGATGATGTGGCGGAAAAGATCCCACAACACGTCCCATTGCCGCTGCCAGATGGCGTCGATCAGGAAGAAGCCAGTGGCTGGCGTGAAGGTGAATTCATAGACGATGTCCATGCGCCCGGGATAGGCCACCCATTGCAGCCGGGCGTAAAACACCAGCAGCGCCAGCAGGCCGAGCCAGAAGATCGGCACGGAATAGCCGATAAGGCCGATGACACGCACCACCTGATCGGCAAAGCTGCCGCGCTTGACGGCGGCCAGAACGCCGAGCGGAATGCCGAAGACGGCGCCGATGATCGTGCCGATCGTGGCAAGTTCGATCGTCGCCGGGAACACCCGCTTGATGTCCTCCATCACAGGATTGGTGGTGAGGACGGAGGTGCCGAAATCGCCCGAAAGCGCCTGCTTCAGATAGATAAAGAACTGCTGCCAGAGCGGCAGGTTGAGGCCGAGCTGCTCACGGACGCGCTCGACCACATGCGCAGGCGCGCGGTCGCCGACGATCGCCAGTGCGGGATCGATCGGCACCACGCGGCCAATGAAAAATGTGACCGCCATCAGCCCCAGAAAGGTGGTGATGACGGTGACGGCGAAGCCGAGAATGGCCTTCGCGCGGGCGTTGGCACGGCGTTTGCCCTGCCTCGCCCGGCTGTTTGCTTCAACGATGCTCAAGAGACCGATCCTTCCGGATCATTCCTTGGAGATCGGATAGACATAGTTGGTGTCAAAGCTCGGTCCGAGCTTCAGGCCCTTGAGCTTGGCGGAATAACCGGCCACTTCCGTCTGCTGGAAGATGATGACGAAGGGACCCTTCGCCAGAACTTCCTTCTGCAGGTTTTCATAGATGGCGGCGCGCTTGGCGCTGTCCTTTTCCAAGAGAGCAGACTGGGTTTCCTTGGTCAGATCAGGAACATCCCAGGCATTGCGCCAGGCCAGCGTCTTGTTCTTGCCTTCATCCGAATTGTCGTAGTTGATGGTGAAGGTTTCCGCATTCGAGTTCGGGTCGAAATAGTCCGAACCCCACTGGCCGATGTAGATGTCATGCGTGCGGGCGCGATATTTGGTCAGCGTCTGCTTACCGTCGCCGGGGATGATTTCGAGCTTGATGCCGGCCTGTGCCAGCGTCTGCTGCACGCTCTCGGCAATGCCCGTCACCGGCTGGGTGTTGCGCACATCCATGGTGACGGTGAAGCCGTCCTTCAGACCGGCCTTCGCGAGAAGTTCCTTGGCCTTGGCGACGTCAAGCTTGTAGGGGTTCTCATCAAGCGCGCCAAGCTGGCCCTTCGGCAGGAAGGTCTGATGGACTTCGCCAATGCCCTTGATGATCGTCGCGCCGATCGCGTCATAATCGACGAGATATTTGAACGCTTCGATGACCTCAGGCTTCTTCAGGTTCTCGTTCTTCTGGTTGAGGCTGAAATAATAAACGGTGCCCTTGGGCGCGGATGTAACGGCAAGGCCTTCCTTCTTGGAAACGGCTTCCATATCGCCGGGCTCAAGGTTACGGGCAACATCGATATCGCCGTTTTCAAGCGCCAGACGCTGGCCGGAGCTTTCCTTCATGTGACGATAGACGACCCGCTTCAGCTTCGGCTTCTCACCGTAATAGTTCGGGTTGGCCTCCAGAATGACGGCTTCGTTGGCCTTCCAGCCAAGGATCTTGTAAGGGCCGGAACCGGCATAACCGGTCTTCAGGAATTCGTTGCCGAAATCCGTGTCGTATTTGTAATCGGCGCTCGGCGTGACCGACTTCGCCTTTTCGGTGATGAGCTTCTTGTCCACCACCGAAGCGACGGTTGCGGTGAGCACGTTCAGCACGAAGCTCGGCGCATAGGGCTTGTCGACCGTCAGAACGAAGGTGTTCGCGTCCGTTGCCTTCGCCTTTTCGGTAACGTTGTCGCCCTTCAGGCCGAACTGCGTCAACAGGAATGCCGGCGACTTGTCGAGCTTGACGGCGCGTTCGAAGGAGAAGGCAACGTCATCAGCGGTGACAGGATTGCCGGAGGCGAATTTCAGGCCGGATTTCAGCTTGAACGTATAGGTCAAGCCATCCTCGGAGGTCGTCCAGCTTTCGGCGAGATCACCGACAACCTTGGACGTGTCGTTGAGATCGATGGAAACGAGCTTGCTATAGGTGTTGCCGGTGACTTCGGCGGCAGACAGTTCGAAAGCCTCACCCGGATCGAGCGTGATGATGTCGTCGATGGCGAAACCTTCCACCAGCGTATCGGCCGGCGTGGCGGCAAAAGCATGCGGGGCAGACAGCATCATCAGCGACAGGGCAGCGCTGGTGCTGAGGATACGCATGGATTTGTTGAGCGATTTGATCATAGGATCTCCCCTTTTGTTATGAGATTGATTTGGTTCGCTTAAACTGTTTATCAGGCCGCTTCGTGCCAAGCCTGGGACAAGACGCGCAGCCAGTTTTCCCGGCATATTTTAGCAAGTTCTCCATCACCGTAGCCCGCCGATTTCAGCGCCGCAACCAGATTGTGGTTGCCGCTGGCATCAGCAATTCCGACAGGTACCGTCGCACCGTCGAAATCCGATCCGAGCGCCACACAGTCGATGCCCATACGCTCCACCATATAGTCGATATGGCGCACCATATCGGAGAGCGGCGTATCCGCGATATCACGCGCATCGGCACGCAGCATGGTCACGGCGTAGTTGAGGCCAACCAGCCCGCCGCTTTCCTTGATGGCATCCATCTGCCTGTCAGTGAGATTGCGGGCGACCGGAGTGAGCGCATGCGCATTGGAATGGCTGGCGATCAGCGGCTGGTTGGTGGTCTTGGCCACATCCCAGAAGCCTTTTTCGGTGATATGCGCGAGATCGATGAGAATGCCGAGGCGGTTGCATTCCTTCACCAGCGCAAACCCGGCATCGGTGAGACCGGGCGCGGTATCGGGCGACATGGGATAGGAGAAGGGAACGCCGTGGCCGAAAATATTGTGCCGGCTCCACACCGGGCCGAGCGAACGCAGACCCGCGGCATAAAATACTTCCAGCGCATCGAGATCGGCGCCGATCGCCTCGCAGCCTTCCATATGCAGCACGGCGGCGAAGATATCCTCGGCAAAGGCCTTGCGGATATCCGCCGTGGAGCGGCAGAGCCGCCACGCTCCAGCGCGATCGAGCCTCAGCGCAATCGCCGCCTTTTCCATCGCGATATCGAGCGAAGGCAGTCGCTCGAGCGGCGTGGCGAGCGGCGTATCGTAATGGCCGTTCTCGTCCGGTTCCTGCAGAATCAGATCGCCGGACGGGATATAGATGGCGCAGATACCGCCGCCGAGCCCGCCTGCCCGTGCGCGCGGACCATCGATATGACCTTCCCGAGTGCCGTTCTTGAATTCGGCCACGGGATCAGCACCGGCCTTGCTGTTGCGCCACAACCGAAGCAGCACATCATTATGACCGTCAAACACTGCATGCATGGGAAGAAATTCCAGTCATCGAAACAATAAACGGGGCAGGCAGACGCCGGGATGACACCGCGCGAAAGCAAGCCGGCGCGTTATCAGCCGACCGCTATTGTCTGTCAGCCGCGATCTTAGGACGATCTATTCGAGCTTCGCAAGATACAAATTAGGCAGCGGTAAATTTATCACCACTTGCCTTTTGACGGAATTTGCGCTTCGTCAGGCGCGCCAGCCATCTTCCGCTTTGGTCAGCAGCGGCGTCGCAAAAACACCCCTCACCCGCTCCGGCCATTCCGGCCCGAAAGCGGCGATTTTTTCCCGCCAGCGATCCGATTGCAGCATGGCTGCGCCGATGACGGCGGGGTTGATGCCGGAGGCGGTGAGTAGCGCAAGGCCCGATAGGATGGAACTGCCGCTGGAGATCACGTCATCCACCAGCGCCACCCGTCTACCCTCGATGAGCGGCAGCATGCGCGGATCGACATAAAGCCTTTTTTCCTGCTTCGTGGTGATGGAGGACATCGGCACCGACAGCTCCTCCAGATACCAGAATTTGCGCGAGGTGCCGAGCGGCACGTAACGGGAATGGCCCAGATGGCGGGCAACGGCGGCCGCAAGCGTCAGGCCGAGCGTCGGCAGGCCGATAACGACATCCGGCTTGAAGGGAAGAAGCTTTGCGGCAAGATCGGCGGCCAGCGCCTCCAGAACCTCAAAGGAAGCCTGGTTGACGATGAGCGATGCGAGTGCGTGCTCTCCGTCCGCAAGCGGCCGTATGGGCAGACAGATCTGCCTTCCATCATCCAGTTCCGCCGGAAAGAATGTGGAATATGCGCCTGCTGTTTCGAAGCTCCGGGGCGGATGGATCTGCTGCCAGAACTCATGCGGCGCGGCGGGAGACGGAGCGATGGCGGGCGATGCTGGTGACGGCATCTGTTTTCCTTTCAGAACAGGGATGGCGCATGGCGGAGACGGTTTTCAGCCACGCCAATCCCGTTCGGCAGATTTATCATTTTAGCAACCACAGAGACGCTGCGGGTTCATTTCATTGGCTTTTTCCGTTAGAAGAGAAAAAAGCAACAGGCATTTGGACAAACCCACCTATGACGCGGGTTTTTCCCACATTCAAGGACAAGCTTCCCATGAGACTGCTGGACCGGATCGGCGAGGACCTGCCATTCCTGACGGAACTCCGTCATGATCTGCACGCGCATCCGGAACTGGGTTTCGAAGAGGAAAGAACGAGCGCCATCGTCGCCGATCTGCTTGAGCGCGCCGGGCTGAAGGTGCACCGCGGTCTCGGCGGCACCGGCGTGGTCGGCACGCTGCAGGTGGGCAACGGCACGCGCAGCATTGGTCTTCGCGCAGACATGGATGCCCTTGCCATGCCTGAGGTCCCAGACCGCCCCTACAAATCGAAATTCCCCGGCAAGATGCATGCCTGCGGCCATGACGGCCACACCGCCATGCTGCTGGGTGCGGCGCGTTACCTCGCAAAGACCCGCGATTTTTCCGGCACCGTGCATTTTATCTTCCAGCCGGCCGAAGAAGGCCGTGGCGGCGCAAAAAAAATGGTCGAGGACGGGCTTTTCGAGCTGTTCCCCTGCGATGCGGTCTATGGCCTGCACAATATGCCGGGGCTGGGCATCGACGAAATGGCGGTGGTGGAAGGACCGCAGCTTGCCTCGTCGGACAGCTGGCGCGTCACCTTCAAGGGCGTCGGCACCCACGGCGCGAAGCCGCATCTGGGTCGCGATCCGGTAACGGCGGCCGGCACCTTCCTCGCCTCGCTGCAAACTATCGTCGGCCGCGTGGTCGACCCATTGCAGCCGGCCGTGGTCAGTGCCTGTTCGGTGCAGGCAGGCGACCCCAAGGCACTCAATGTGATCCCAGATCTCGTCGAAATCGGCGGTACCGCGCGCGCCTATGCGCCTCAAGTGCGAGACCAGCTGGAGGCGGAAATCGGCAGGCTGGCCAAGGGCACGGCGACAATGTTCGGCATCGAGGCAAATTACGAATTCATCCGCCGCATCCCGCCCGTCATCAACGAAACGGACGCGACGAAACGGGCGCTCCGGGCAGCCAAAACCGTCTTCGGCAACAAGGCGCGCACCGCCTTTCCGCCCTCGACCGCCGGCGACGATTTCGCCTTTTTCGCGGGCGAAGCCCCAGGCTGCTATGTCTGGCTCGGCAACGGCCCGGCGGTGGACGGCGCACTGCACCACAACACCTCCTACGACTTCAACGATGCGGCCATCGTGCCGGGCGTAGCTTTCTGGGCGACGCTGGTGGAGCAGGAACTGGCGGCGGAGTAAATCCATCTTGTTCCCTGCTGTTTTTCGACCGGCAACATCTCAGACACTTGTGGCGAATCATCGGGCGCGGTAGCTTTCAGACATAGGCTGGACCCACGCCTCCCCCCTCCTTTCGGGGAAGCATTCGACATGCTGGGTAATCTCATCATCGAACCATCTGTTCGGGCATTCGCATAAGGAGGGATTGCGTTTTGAACCCGCAATAGAGGTTTTGTGATGAAGCTTTCCACTCCGATTTTCCAATTGAAGCGACGGGCCAAACTTATGGTCCGGAATAATGCCATCCCCCTTCACGAAGCGCTGGACCAGATCGCGTGCGAGGAAGGATTTGCAGCCTGGAGCCTGCTTTCCGCTCACGTTGCGGCTGGCTCTTTCTCCAAAGACCTGTTCTCGCGCATCGTGAATGGCGACATGCTCCTGCTCGCCGGCCGCCCGGGCCAGGGCAAGACAGCGCTTGCTTTTGAGCTTCTGCGGGCGGCAGCCGAAGACGGACGGCAGTCCATTTTATTCACGCTCGAAATGACCGAGCAACAGGTACGAAAACGCACCGGGCAACACGCAGGCGCTCAGAGAGAAATCGAGATCGTGACATCGGACGAGATATGCGCGGACTACATGATCCGTTACCTCTCGCCAGCCAAATCCGGCACCTTCGCCGTAATCGATTATCTGCAGTTACTCGACCAGCAGCGCCATAAGCCGGACCTGTCGCAACAAGTCACCGTCCTTGCAGAATTCGCAAAAAAGACTGGCGTTATTTTCGCTTTCATCTCGCAGATTGACCGCTCATTTGATCCGCAAATCAAACGAGTTCCCGATATGCGCGATATCCGCCTTCCCAACCTGCTTGATCTGGGCCTGTTCACCAAAGCCTGCTTTCTGCATAACGGCGAAGCGCAACTTCACAATGTGAACTGAGACGCACGGGCTGCTGCGACGGTGCCGTCGCGGCAGCCCGTGGCGTTAGTACTTTAAAACCGCCACCACCGGGCTCTCCATCACCTGTCCCGTCAGCACGTCGGCAATGCCCATATCCGTCTGGTGCGGGCCGATATTGCAGGCGAGCGTGGCCCCGAAGCAGGCCTTGAAGACGAGATAGGGCGGCTGCCATTCCACCACCCTGCCAACGGCTTCGCGCAGTTCCTCGAAAGCCTTTGCAACTTCTTCAAGTGCCGCATCGGAAACGAGGCCGGAGAGCGGCAGCGGCAGAAGTGCAGTTACCTTACCTTCGGAGGCGACGGCCATACCACCGCCTGCCGCTATCACCGCATTGGCGGCGAGCACCATGTCTTCTTCATTGCCGCCGAAAACGGTGAGGTTATGGCTGTCATGCGAGACCGTTGTGGCGAAGGCGCCGTTCCAGTCTCCCCAGCCGGTGAGGAAGCCAGTCCGGGTGACCGGTTCGGACTTGCCGTGGCGGTGGGTGACGGAGATCATCGTCGCACCTTCGGGCGGAACGACGAAACCATCTCTCACCTCGGCCTCCACCTCGCCCCATTGCGTGAAGCGCGGGCGGTCGATGGTGGCAAGGCGCACCCTCGCGCCTTCGGCAGCAACCCGAAAATCTTCGGTCACGCGCAGCGGCAGCTTCATCGAGCCTTCGAGCGCCGTCGTATCACAGGCGGGCACGTCCACGAGCATATGTCCGCCTTCCGCAACCGTCCTGCCCCCGGCAAGGACGTAACGGGCGGCAAAACCGCTCAGGTCCTCGAAGATAACGATATCGGCGCGACGGCCGGCAGCGATGAGCCCGAGGTCAGGACGCCCAAGCCTTTGGGCGGCATTGAGCGTTGCGGCGCGCAGTGCCCATTCGGCTTTCAGGCCATAACGGACAAGGCGGCGCACCACATCATCCAGCCCGCCGCCATTTAACAGGTCATCCGGAAAGACATCGTCCGTGCACAGCGTCACGGTCTGCGGCAGGTGGCCCAGCGCGTTCAGCGCTTCCACGAATTCCGGCAGCAGGTGGTCATGCGAGCCGCGCAGCTCGATGGTCATGCCGGCCCGCAGTTTCGCAATGAGGTCTTCGCCTGAGACCAGCTCGTGATCGGACGAGACGCCCGCCGCCATGAAGGCGTTGAGATCGGCGTCCTTGAGGCCGCGCGCATGGCCGCAGACCAGTTTCTCCGAGGCAAGCCCGGCCTGTACGATGCCGCTCATGCGCGGATCGCGCTCGATGACGCCGCGCATGTTCATGATTTCCGCGACACCGCCGACCTGGGGCCATGACAGGATATCGGCGAGAATGGCGGCGTCGAAATCAGCTCCGCCGCGTTCCAGCCCAGGCGCGGAAGGCACGCATGAGGGCGCCAGGAGAACGGCACGCAGCGGCAGGCTTTCGATGGCCTTCGCCGCCCAGCGCACCCCTTCGACGCCATGCACATTGCCGAACTCATGCGGATCCCAGACGATGGTGGTAACGCCGCGGGCGACAACCGCTGCCGCATAGGCAGCCGGTGTGACCATCGAGCTCTCGATATGCATATGCGTGTCGATCAGACCCGGCGAGACATACCCGCCGGCCGCATCGATGACCTGCGCGGCGTCGCTCCGGCTCGCCCGTTCGTGTACGCTGGCGATCAGCGCACCGACAATTCCGATATCGGCAGGGCGCAGCTCACCGGTTACCACATCCACCAATGTTCCACCGGTGATGAGGATGTCGAAAGGCGCATCGCCGCGCGCGGCGGCAACGGCGCGGGCGCGGAGCGCATCATCGCCGAGATCGGCAGGTTCGCATGTGGTGAGGTTCGTGTTCATCGGGCGGCCTCCCGGCGCAGCGCCTCAAGAATAACCGTCCTCGCACCGTCGGCATCCAGCGTCTCAGCAAAATGCGCGTTGAATGTTTGCGCTTTCTCCGCACGCGGCTCGACCACCGTTCTGCCCCGCGTCAGCGTCGCCTGAAGCTCGACATCTATCCGCGCGTGACGCCAGCCGATTAGGCAAGAGGCGGAGCCCGAGGCGAAGGCAACGGCAGCGACGGGATCGTAAAGCGCCATGCCTGGTCTGCCGCGACGGGTGGCGATGCCGATGAAACCATCAAGCAGATCGGCGATCAGCCCGGCATTCCTGCCGCCCGCATTGCGGATCGGCAGCACGTCGGCAGGCGAAGCGGTAACCTTGCGGCAGGCGTCCAGATCGACCATACGCAACGGCAGGCCATGGGAGAGCACGATGGCCAGCGCTTCCGGATCGGCAAAGGCGTTGAATTCGGCCGAGGCCGTGTGATTGCCGCTCGTCACGCCGCCACCCATCCAGGTGAGGTCGGAAATTCTCGCGGCAAGATCAGGCCGGGCGAGGCACAGGGCGGCAATATTGGTGAGCGGACCAAGCGCGAGAATGCGCCTCTCGCCCTCCCCCTCCAGCCAGGCGCAGAGAGCGGCGAAGGCATCGCTTTTCGGCAAGGCCGCGGCATCCGGCAGGCTTTGGCCGACGGTCGGGATGCCGTTTTCGCCCAGAATGCACTGCGCCGTTTCAAGTGCACCCAACACCGGCATGGCGCGGCCCTGATGGATCGGCATCGACCAGCCAAAAGCGGCAACCGCACCCGCGGCATTGTCGCAGACGGCCTGAAGCGTCGCATTGCCGAAGACCAGCGAGATGCCGTCTATGGCGAGACCCGACGATTGCACCACCAAGATGGCGGCGATATCGTCAAAGCCCATATCGGTATCGATCCAAACACCCATGATCAGTTGAATACCTTGAGGCTCGCCGCCTTTTCGACCGGCAGGTCGAAGGCAAGCGTATCGCCGATTGCGTGGGAGGTCAGGGCCGCGTCGGTTTCAGCCTTGATGGGCCCGAGCGGTGTGTCGAGCAGATATTCGCGGCTGTTGCCGGCGAAGGATGTGCCGCGCACGGTTCCCTGGAAAGGACCTGAACCGAGGGTGACCATGCGCGGCCGCCAGGCCAGTCCGGATGCTGAAAGGACTGGTCCGGGAAGCGGTGTTGTGCCGTTGGCGGTTTTCAAAGCCCCGCCTTGAAGGGCGAAGATGTTTTCGAAGCCGACGAAGTCGGCCACGAAGGCGGAAACCGGCGCGTTGTAAATCTCTTCCGGCGTGCCGATCTGCTCAATCTTGCCGCCCTTCATGACGACAATGCGGTCGGCAAGCGCGAGCGCCTCGATCTGGTCATGGGTGACGAAGATCATCGTGACACCGGTTTCCTTCTGCACGCGCTGCAGTTCGGTCCGCATTTCAAGACGCAGGCGGGCGTCGAGATTGGAGAGCGGCTCGTCGAGAAGCAGCACTTTCGGCTCCATGACCATGGAGCGTGCCAATGCCACGCGTTGCTGCTGGCCGCCCGATAGTTCCGCCGGCTTGCGTGAGGCGAAATTGGACAGGCCGACCGACTTCAGGCCGGAGGCGACCTTGTCCTCCAGCGCCTTGCCGCTCATTCCCTTGAGTTTCAGGCCGAAGGCGACGTTTTCATAGACCGTCAGATGTGGGAAGAGCGCATAGGACTGGAACACCAGCCCGACGGCGCGTTTGTTGGCCGCAACGCGGGTAATATCGGCGCCATCGAGATTGATCCGCCCGGCAGCCACCGGCATCAGCCCGGCGATGGCGCGCATCGTCGTGGTCTTGCCGCAGCCGGAGGGCCCGAGAAGTGCGAGCAATTCGCCCTTGCGGATATCGAGATCGAGATCCTTGACGGCGACATTGCCGCCATAGGCGAGCGAGATTTTTTGCAGCGAAAGGTAATTTGCGTCAGACATAACGGGAGAACCCCAGGAAACGTTCGGCCATGAAAACGATGCCGATGGAAAGGAAGGCGAGCAGCGAGGAAAGGGCGGCCACGGAAGGATCAAAGACGATTTCCATGTAGCCCAGCATGTCGATGGGTAGCGTGCGCACGCCGGGACCGGACAGGAACAGCGACACAGGCACCTGGTTGAAACTCGTCACGAAACCGAGAATGAAGGCCGACAGGATGCCGCCGCGGATATTCGGCAGCACAACGCGGAAAAATGCGCCAAGCCGCGACGAGCCGAGTAGCACCGCCGCCTCCTCAATATCGGAGCGCAGATTGTTAAGGCTGGCTGAAACCACGCGCACCGCATAGGGCAGGATGAGCGCGGTGTGGGCGAGAAACAACGCAAGCGTGATGCCGATGCCGAAGGGCACGACGAAATAACGCAGCAGCGCAAGACCCACGATAATGCCCGGCACGATGATCGGCGCGGACACGATGGTGCGCACCGTCTCGCTAAAGGGCAGTTTGTAGCGCGACATGGCGTAGGAAGCGGGAATGCCGAGGATCAGCGCCGTGAACGTGCCGCCGATGGCAAGGAACATCGACATCGCAAAGCTCTCGCGGAAGCTTTCGACCGTGAAGACCTTCGCGATCCACTTCAGCGAAAAGCCCTGCGGCGGAAAGGCGAGCGTATCCCCGGCCGAAAACGAGGCCGCAACGATGATGAGAAACGGCCCGATGAGGAAGCCGACGACAAGCAGAAGCGTGAGCGGAATGAAGAGCTGCCGGGTCATTTCTTGTTCCTCGCAGTGGCGATGCGCTTCAAGAGGATATTGGCGGCAAAGCTCATGACAATCAGGATGAAGGCGATGACGCTGGCGGCGACGAAATTATTGGAAACCGTGACCTGCTGGTAAAGCAGGGTTTCCAGCATCAGCACCTTGGACCCGCCGAGAATGGCGGGCGTGATATAGGCGGTCAGCGAACCGGTGAAGACCAGCGTGCCACCGACGACGAGCCCTTCCCGGGTGAGCGGCAGGATGACCTTCCAGAACACCTGAAACCAGTTGGCGCCGAGAACGCGGGCAGCAGCGATCGTATCCTTCGGCATGTTCTCCAGCGCACTGATGAGCGAGATGATCATCAATGGCAGGAACAGTTGCAGAAGGCCGATGAAGACGGCCGTTTCGGAAAACAGGATGCGGATTGGCCCGTCGCTGAGGCCCACCGCCTGCAGCGCCTGGTTGACGATGCCGGTTCTGCCGAGAATGACGATCCAGGCATAGGTGCGGGCGACCGGCGAAATCATCAGCGGCAGCACGACGAGGTTGACCACATGGCCCTTCCTGGCCGGCGACAGGTTGACGATGGCGAAAGCCGCCGCGTAGCCCACCACCGCCGAAACGACGGTGACGAGCGCGCCGAGCTTCAGCGTGCGCAGGAAAACCGTCTGGTTCAGTGGATCGGAAAAGAAAGCGCCATAGGCCGACAATGTCCAGCCGTCAGCGGTGCGAAAGCCTTCCGACAAAAGCATGAAGACCGGCACGAGAAAGACCGCCGCCGCGAAAATTGCGGCGGGCAAGGCAAGCGCCAGCGCTTCGGCCCGGTTCTGAAACATATGGCATTCTCCGGTCTTGAAATTCCGCCGGCTACGTTTGGCGGAGGACTTGTTCATTTGGCGTCAGTGGGTGCCGGCATATCGATCTCCCCCTTTGTGGGGGAGATGTCCGGCAGGACAGAAGGGGGTGACGTGCGCCAGCACGTAACCCATTCCCGCCCCTTCGAGCTTGTTACTGCCCCACCTTGGCGTTCCACTCCGACAGCCACTTGTCGCGATTATCGAGCGTTACGTCGGAAGGAATAAGCTGCAGGCTGCGGGCGGTTTCATCGCCATAGGTGATGTTGTTCGCCACCTCGTCGGAAACCTTGACTTCCCTGTTGGTCGGGCTGTCCACCAGCTTTTCCGCCAGCGCCTTCTGGACGTCGGTCGAGAGCCAGAAATCCATGAATTGCAGCGCAAGGTCCTCGTTCTTCGTGCCCTTCGGTACAACGAGCACGTTCATGCCGCCGGTCTGGCCTTCCTTGGGCGTTGCCCAGGCGAGCGGCAGGTCGAGCTTGGTGAAAGGCGCCCAGGAGAAGCGGCCGATCGGCGCTGCCCAGATTTCCTCCTGCTGCATGAGCTGCACCAGCTGCGAGGACTTGACGTAGAAGGTGACGATATCGTCCTTCTTTTCGCCCACGGCCTCGATGGCGCCGGCAAGATCGGGCGTGTCCTTGCCGATGGCCTTGCCCAGCATGTAAAGCGCCGGCGGGCCCTGGTTGGTGGTGACATTCGGGAAGGCGACGTGGTCGACGATACCGTCCTTCAAAAGATCGGCCCAGCTGTCGATCTTCATCTTGTCGGTGCGGTAGACAATCGACGTGGCGTAGAAATTGACGCCGACGCTCATGCCATCGCCATTCGGGTCCTTGGCGATGTCATAGAGCTTTTCAATATTTGGAACCTTGGAAGCATCGATCTTCTGGATCAGGTCCTTGCGGGTGGCCGACAGCGCATCGGCCATGGAGACGATGGCGAGATCGACGACCGGGCTGGCCTTGTTGGCCTCCATCTTGGCCAGACGCTCGACGCTGTTGCCGGTCTCGACGACGAGCTTGCAGCCGCATTTCTGCTCGAAGGGCGTATAGACCAGTTCCTTGAATTCATCCTGCGCGAAGGCGTAGACCGAGATCGTCAACGTCTTGTCCTGGGCCTCAGCGGCTCCCATCGTCAGCATCAGGGCGGCGCCCGATGCGAGAATGATCTTTTTCATGGTGTGAGTTCTCCTGCTGTCGTGTTCTTGGCTTCAATCGCATCATGCTTTGTCTTGCCGGTGGAGCCGCGCATGATCAGCGCCATCGGTACTTTCGAAACATCCGCCGTGACGTCGACCGCGCCCCCGTTTTCTCCGGCGCCATCGATCGCGCGCAAAAGCGCGCCAACGGCGAGATCGGCGATGCGGCCCATATCCATGCGCATGGTCGTCAAGGGCGGGGTGACCACGGCAGAAAAGATAAGATCGTCGAAGCCGGTGACACTCGCCTCTTCCGGCACCTCGATTCCCGCGCGCTGCAATTCGGTCAGCACGCGCAGCGCGTGCAGATCGGATACGGCGGCAAAGGCCGTGAAACCTTCGGCAACTTTCTCCGCAAGGCCCAGCCGGCAGCCCGCGCCACCGGCCTTTTCAATGCCATCGATCCAGAGCGTCTGGGCCAGGCATGTTTTGCCGAGACCATCGCGAATGCCGCCGAGACGGTCATTCTGAACATTGGAATCCCTGTTCTTGCCGACCAGCACCACCTTGCGATGGCCGAGGCTCGCAAGATATTCACCCACCTGCCGGCCGCCATCCCAATGGTCGGCAGCAACGGTATTTCCCGGTGTCGACGGGCTGTCGATGACGGCCACCGGGCAATCAACGCCGGAAATGCGTGTGCCACGTCGGGGAACGACCACCATGCCGTCCACCCCGCGCTCGATCAGCCGGTCGATCGCATCCGTCTGCATGGCGATCTCACCGCGCGCATCGGCGATCAGCACGCCATAACCCGCGTTGACAGCCGCCTTCTCGATGGCCTGCGCAATCTGTGGAAAGAGAGGATTGGCAATATCGGGCAGGACGAGCCCGACAACGCCCGATCTGCCGGTGCGAAGCGCCCTGCCCGCCGAACTCGGCACATAGCCCAGCTCGCTCGCCGTCTTGCGGATACGTTCCACCAGTTCGGGCGAAACGCGGCCCTTGCCGGACAGCGCATTGGACACGGTTGCCACCGACACGCCGAGTGCCGCTGCTATCGCGCTCAGATTGGTGGCAGGCCGTGACGACGCCATAATGGTCCGGAAGGGCTGATTAAACGTTTAATCACGATAATCGAGGCGCGAACCGCTGTCGAGTCCTGCGCTGGCAAAATAGGGCGAAAAGCTGGGCACAAAGGTTAAATGCCCGAAAAAAGAGCGATTATTTTTACGCGCTCTGGGTACTGGCTGCGCGATAAGCCTCCACCTGACGCACCAGCCAATCCCGAAACAGGACGACCGGGACGTGGTTGGCGCGTGAAAGCGGGGCCACCGCGTAATACGAGCTCGGGCTTCTGGCCTGATGATCGAAGGCTTTGACCAGCTGCTTCGATTTCAACTCGTTATCGATGAGAAAGAGCGGCATCAGCGCGACGCCGAGGCCGGCGATGCAGGCCTGCGCAACGCTGGAAAACTGTTCGAAGCGCATGCCCTGCGGCAAGACGAGTGACAGGCCGAGGCTTTCGAACCAGTGGCCCCATGCGCCCGGCCGCGAGGCCATGTGCAGCAATGGCAGGGCAGCGATGTCTTCTCCCTTTTCCACCGGATGGGCGCTGAGGAACTGCGGGCTGCACACCGGCGCCACCATTTCATGCATCAGAAAGGTGCTTTCCGCGCCTGGCCAATCGGCCTGGCCGATATGGATTGCCATATCCAGCTGCTCACGCTCGAAATCGAACTGGCCGATGCGGGTCGCAAAATTGATGGTGATCTCCGGGTGGTTCGCCACGAAATCCGGTATACGCGGCAGAAGCCAGCGGGTGCCGAAGGTGGGCAGCATGGCGAGGTTCAGCGTATTGCCATGCGTTTTGGTCATGATCTGCAGCGAAGCTGAGCGTATCTCGCCGAGCGCTGCCGCGATCGATTTTGCGTAGATCTGCCCCTCCGCCGTCAGCGCCACGCCGCGTGCGCCGCGGTCGAAGAGCCGCACGCCAAGCTGTTCTTCCAGTGACATAACCTGCCGGCTGATTGCCCCCTGCGTCAGCGCCAGCTCATCTGCGGCGGCGGAAAAGCTGCCGAGCCGGGCAACGGAATCGAAAGCGGCAAGCGCACTTGTGGATGGCAGGAGTTTGCGGCTGAGAGATGTCATGAGCCATTACTATATGTAATGCAAAAATGAGTAAACATGGCTTGTGCCATCCGTGCTGAATACGAATAATCCGGCCAGCAAATCCGGAGGCATAAAGTGAGCGAACGCGTAGCATTCAATTGGCAGGATCCTTTCCTGCTCGAAGACCAACTGACTGACGACGAGCGGATGATACGCGACGCCGCGGCCGCCTTCGGCAAATCGGAGCTTCTGCCGCGTGTCTCCGAAGCCTATCTTTCTGAAACCACCGAGCCGGAACTGTTCCGCCTGATGGGCCGGCAAGGCCTTCTCGGCGTTACCCTGCCGGAAGAATATGGCGCGGCGAATGCGAGCTATGTGGCCTATGGTCTCGTCGCCCGCGAGGTGGAGCGGATCGACAGCGGTTACCGCTCGATGATGAGCGTGCAGTCCTCGCTCGTCATCCACCCGATCTTCGCTTACGGTTCGGATGAGCAGAAGAAGAAATACCTGCCCGGCCTCGTCTCGGGCGAACTGATCGGCTGTTTCGGCCTCACCGAGCCGGATGCCGGCTCCGATCCGGGCGGCATGAAGACCCGTGCTGAAAAGATTGAGGGCGGTTATCGTCTGCGCGGTTCGAAAATGTGGATTTCCAACGCACCGATCGCCGATGTCTTCGTGGTCTGGGTCAAATCCGAAGCCCATGACAACCAGATCCGCGGTTTCGTGCTCGAAAAGGGCATGAAAGGCCTCTCAGCACCGAAAATCGGCGGCAAGCTTTCGCTGCGCGCCTCCATAACAGGCGAAATCGTCATGGATGGCGTCGAAGTCGGCGAAAACGCACTGCTGCCCAACGTGTCCGGCCTGAAGGGCCCCTTCGGCTGCCTCAACCGCGCCCGCTACGGCATTTCCTGGGGCGTCATGGGCGCTGCCGAAGATTGCTGGTTCCGTGCCCTGCAATATGGTCTCGACCGCAAGCAGTTCGGCAAGCCGCTTGCCGGCATGCAGCTTTACCAGAAGAAGCTCGCCGACATGCAGACCGAGATCGCGCTCGGCCTTCAGGCATCGCTGCGCGTCGGCCAGCTGATGGACGAGCACAGGATGGCGCCGGAAATGATTTCCATCGTCAAGCGCAACAATTGCGGCAAGGCGCTGGATATCGCCCGCCAGGCCCGCGACATGCATGGCGGCAACGGCATCCAGATCGAATATCACGTCATGCGCCACGCGCAGAACCTCGAAACGGTCAACACGTATGAAGGTACGCATGACGTGCACGCGCTGATCCTCGGCCGGGCCCAGACGGGCATTCAGGCGTTTTTCTGAGGGTTATGGACCGTAGCGGTTGCGTAAAGAAAGAGGCCTCCGAAGATCGCTTCGAAGGCCTTTTTCTTTTCGAGCTCAGGTGAAGGCTCAGAATGTGCCGCGCACCCCGATGCCGAACATGCGCGGTTCGGTCATGCTCGCCTCGATGCCGCCGATGCCGCGGTTTTCCTTCATAAGGGTCGGCGCGCGCTCGTCGAAGACGTTCTTGACGTAAGCGTAGAACTCGAGTTCGTCCTGGAACTTGTAGCTCGCCCGCACATCCGCGATCGTGTAGGGATCGATCGCATAGACGGCCTTGTTGTCCGTATCGGAATAATAGCCGTCGAGATGGCGGACCTGCCCGGACACGGTGAACTTGTCCGTCACGTCCCAGCTTGCGCCGACGGTGAAGCTGTATCCCGGCGACTTGGCGAATTCCTTGCCGACATAGGCGGCATTGCTGGAAATCTCGTCGATCTTCGTCTTCAGCAGACCGGCGCTGGCTTTCAGCGTGAGATTGTCGAGCACCCGATAATCCGCGCCAATTTCCAGACCATAGGCATGGGCTTCTTCGGCGTTAACGGTGTAGGATTCGCTGATGCCGGTGGAGACGACGACCGGTACGTTAAACTGGGCGTTCTTCATGTCCATGTAGAACAGATTGCCGTTTACCGTCAGCGTGTCATCGAGCAGGCTGGCGCGGGTGAACACTTCGTAGTTCCAGATGGTTTCCTTGTCGAAGCTCCGCCATTTGCTGGTGGTCAGGTCGAATGCGACGCCGCCGGGATTGTACCCGCGGCTGACAAGACCGCCGACAGTCCAATCATCATTGATGGCATAGGCGAGAGACGCCTTGGGCAGGATTTCAGAGAAGGTTTCGTCATAATTGACCGAACTTCTGCTGGTGGCGCTGAGCGTCCGGTAACCGGCGCGCTGAATCTGGTCCTGCTGGTAGCGCAGGCCACCCGTCAGGGTCCACTGGTCGGTCAGCCGATAGCTCAGCTCGCTGAAGAGGCCGAGATTGTCCTTGGTGTCGCTGAAGCGAGAGGTGCCGCGCAGATAAAGCACCTCGTCGGCTTTCGTGTGCGCATAAAAAATGCCGGCGACACCGCTCAGAACATCCTCCTGATCGCCGAAGGTGACGCGCGTTTCATGCGACGTGTTCCTGAGATCGACATCGGCGTCGCCGTTATTGGCGATGCCGACCCGGCGTTTGGCGGTGGAGTCGGAAAACTGGGTCTGGTTGAACAGTTTCACGCCGTTCTCGAAATCGTAATTGATGTCGAGAATGCCCGTATTGGTATACTGGCTGAAATTCGGCATCGTCGTGGTGATGTGGTTGAGATCTTCGAAGGGACGCGACGCCGCTTCCTGGCTTGGCCGGTTGGAGGCGTTGTAGGAATAGGTCAGCTTTGTGGAAAGACCGGGAATTTCAGACGGTTCCCAAAGAAGCTTGAAGCGACCGTTGAATTCCTTGAAGTTCTGGTCCGTTCCCTCATGCGCAAAGGCATAATTGATGTAATCGATGAAGGTATCGCGGCCGGAATAATCGATCGCCATGCGCGCCGCCAGCTCGTCTTCGATCAGCGGGCCGGAAAAGGCGAAGGAACCACGCTTCTGGTGATAGTTGCCGATTTCCGCCTGATAGCTGGCTTCCGGCGTAAAGGTCGGGTCCTTGGTGTTGACAAGGATGGCGCCGGCAATGGCGTTGGCGCCCTGCGAGGTCGTCTGGGGCCCGCGGAACACCTCGATGGTGTCGACATCCCATATGGACGTCGCCCCGTAGATGAACTCGTTATACCCGAGATAGTGACCGTCCACATTGATCGTCGCGCGCGGCACCGTACCGGTGAAGAAGGCGATGGAGCCGGTATTCGGGCCCTGCGTGTCCTGTCCGCGAATGATGGGGGCACTGACATTGTCGGTGTAGACGACGTTCGGAATATCCTTGATCGCTTCGGATACGGTCGGATCGCCGGTCTTTTCCTTTTTGATCTCCTCGGCGGTTTTGACTGACACCGACGAGGCCGTGTTCTTCATGTCGCGCGCCACTTTTTCACCGGTCACGACAATCGGCTTCAACACCGTCGTCCCTGCTGTATCAGCCTGCTGATCCTGACCGACAACCGGCGTCACGAACAATGTCGCCAACGTCAGAACACTGACCCCGCTCATCAAACGGCCGTTAGAGCTAAACCCCATCATACACCCCAAATAAACATGAGTATTAAAGTCATATTCAAGTAACGGAAGCGTTATCCGTTTCGCAATAGGGAATGCGTTCCGTATTGCGGACAAGCAGGCTTCCGTAACGGGATGTGCCATATTTACAACAAAGTTTAAGGGACCGCCTTTTCCGCCATGGCAGCCCGGCCAGAGAAGCTATTGAAAAGGCTGAAGACAGCCATTCCGATTTTCGTCGCAATGCGTTAGGCATTCTCGAAAGAGTGGGGCACGACCTTGAACGCCATGGATGACGAAACCGAAGAACGCCCGGAAAACGAAGGTGAAAAGCGCTCGGCGCTTATTCAATCCGTATCGATTGCGGCGCGGTTTCTTAATCTTCTCTCCAGGTCCGATACGGGGCTGGCGCTTGGCGAACTTGCTAAACGCGCCGGCACCGGTCGCTCCACCGCGCATCGTTACATGCAAAGCCTCGTGCGGGAGGGACTGGTGATACAGGACCCCGGAAGCGGCAGTTACGATCTCGGCCCCGCAGCGCTGGGCATCGGCATCAGCGCCCTCCGACGAATCAACCCGGTCGAAACCGCCGGACGTGAGATGAAGGCGCTTGCCGCGCAAATCGGCGCCAGCTGCGGCGTGGCGATCTGGACCGAGCGCGGCCCGACCGTGGTGCGGTGGGCGCGAAGCGCCAGCTTTTCCATCAGCACCGTCGCTCTTGGCGATGTTCTGCCGCTGGACAACAGCGCCTGCGGTCTGGTTTTTCAGGCTTATCTGCCACCGGACAGGGTGGCTGCCGTGCGCAGGCTGCAACCACCCGCCTTTCGCGGCTCTCCTCCTGCTGCCGGCATTCTCGAAACCATCCGCGAGACGGGCGGCGCCGAACTCAATGAACATCTGTTCTCCGCCCTGACGGGCAAGGCGGCGCCGGTTTTCGATGCCCAGGGCGAACTCTGTTGTGTCGTCACCACCGTCTCTTTCGTGGCTACCGCCGAAGCGGAACGGCATTTTTCGCGACTGATCGAGGCCGCCCGGCAGGCAACCGCCGAATCCGGTGGCGGCTAGACACCTTCGGCCAGATGCTCCGCAAAGGTGCGGCCGGAATAGGCGGTGCGGAAGAGCCCGGCATCGGCGAGTTTCGGCAGCAACCGCTCCAGCACCAGCCGCATGGATGCCACCGAGCCGCCGGGCACCGCGACAAAACCGTCGATTGCCCCTGCGGCCGCCCATTCACGAATGCCCTTAAAGGCATCTTCAACGGTGCCGACGATCTGCCAATGGCCGGATCCCATCACCTCCGGCCGCCGCAGTAATTCCGCGACACTTAGCGTCTCCCGCTCAATCAGCCTGCGCAGCAGTCCGGCATGGGTGCGGCTTCGCGGTTTTTCGGGCGGCGGCGGCAGGTCGGAAGCGGTGACCACCCGCGTGAGCGGCCAGTCGGTGAGGTCAAGGCCCGTCATGTCGAGAACCGACGCCAGGGTGCGGGCGCGGTTGGCGCGGGCATGGGTCTCAGAAAATAGTTCAAGCGCCTCCTTGCCGCTATCCGCCAGATATAGGCTGAGGCCCGGCATCAGCTTCACCCCGTCAGGCTCACGGCCATGTCCTTCGGCGCGCCGCCGTAAGTCCGCTCTCAATTCGATGGCTGCCCGCATGTCCGGCGTGGAAGCAAAGACTGCATCCGCCACCGAAGAGGCGAAATCGCGCCCCTCGGGAGACGCACCGGCCTGCACCAGCGGAATGCGGCTGGCGTGGGCTGGCAGGTTGAGCGGCCCTTTCACACTGAAATGCCTGCCCTCATGTGCTACCGGGCGCACCAGCGAGGAATCGGCAAATCGCCCACTTTCCCTGTCGAGTTTAAGGGCTTCATTTGGAAAACTCGCCCAGAGCTGCTGCACGACCTGCGTGAATTCGGCGGCGCGTCCATAACGCTCCTGCGGTGACGGCATTTCTCTCAGGCCGAAATTTTCGTGCCCCTCTAGTGCCGTGACGATGTTCCACCCGGCCCTGCCATTGCTGAGCCAGTTCAATGACTGAAGCTGGCGGGCCACCACATAGGGCGGCAGAAATGTGGTCGATACGGTGGACAACAGGCCGACATGGCTCGTTTCCCGCGCAATGGCCGAAAGAAGCATGGTCGGGTCCATGCTGGCAAATCCGCCGCCGGTTTCCAGCCCCTCGGTGCGCAGGAAAAGCGTGTCCGGCCGGAACACGAAATCCACATGCGCAGCTTCCGCACGCTGTGCCAGATCGACGAAATAATCGCTGGAAAATACCCGATTTATATCGCTGTCGGCTCGACGCCATGCTTCGCCGCTGAGCCAGGTTGGGGCCAGCGACATGCCCACATGAAGTTTGGCTGCGACTGACATGATGCACCTCGACTGAAATATCCGGCAAGAAAACCGCGCGTTGAATCGGCAAATTTCGATTTGTGGAGAGTTTTACTATAGTTTAGTGTCGCTTCAAGACCAGAGTGTCGCGCCCGTCGGGAAGGAGCCCGTCTCCCGCAGGTTCGATGTTAAGATTCAAAGACTTATAATCCTCATGTGGCGTCTCGACGCATGAGCGCATGACTAACAGGAGTTGTATCCGGTGCTTGACGCCACGGACCTTCACGCCAGCTATGGCCACGTTCCCGTCCTGCGAGGGCTTTCTTGCCGCTTCCACAGCGGTCGCGTCACGGCGCTGGTCGGCCCCAATGGCTGTGGCAAGTCGACGCTGTTGAAAACCATCATGGGTTTCGTGCCTTTGTCATCGGGCGCGATAAGGCTTGGCGAGCGTTCGCTGGGCGACATCAGACGCAGGGATCTCGCGCGCCGCATCGCCTATCTGCCGCAGGAATGCCATTGCCCCGACTATATGACGCTCGGCGAGTTGATCGAGCTTGCCGGTTATGCACGCTACGGCCTTGCCGGCGGCCCGAGCGAGCGTGACCGGGCGCTTTTCGCCGGGGCGCTGAAGACAGTCGGGCTGGAGGACAAGGCGAGAGCGCAGGTCAACACGCTTTCCGGCGGGCAGCGCCAGCGCGCCTTCATCGCCATGGTGCTGGCGCAGGATACGGACGTGATCCTGATGGACGAGCCGGTCAACCATCTCGACATGAAATATCAATATGCCGTTCTTGGCCTTGTGCGCGAGCTGACCGACAGGCACGGCAAGACCGTTATCGTCGTGCTGCACGATCTCAACCTCGCCGCCGCTTTCGCCGACGACGTCATCATGCTGAAAGCCGGGCAGGTTCTGGCATCAGGGCCGGTAGCAGACACGGTCACACCCGAAAATGTCGCCGAAATCTTCGACCTCGAAGCCGATATATTTTCCAGGCAGGGGCGTCTCATCTGCGTGCCCCGGCTGGAACGCCAGGAACAGGCCATTCCGGCATGATCGCGAAAATAACGCTGATCCTTGCCGCGGCGCTGTTGCTGGCCGCCATCCTCGCCGTCAATCTGTTCGTCATGTCCGGCGACATGCCGCCTGCCGAAGTCATGGCGACGCTCTGGCGCGGGGATGCCGACAGCTATGAACAATCGGTGCTCCTCTATCAGCAAATTCCACGGTCGCTGATTGCAATCTATGTGGGCGCCACAACCGCCGTCAGCGGCTGCGTGCTGCAGGGGCTTGCCCGCAATCCCCTCGCCTCGCCCTCGACCCTTGGGCTGAATGCCGGAGCGACGCTTTTCGTGATCGCCGGCGCGCTGCTGTTCGATCTCTCTGCTGAGGCACAGGGCCTTGCCGCGCTTGCGGGCGCCGGCTTCGGTTTTGCCGCCTGCTTCGTTGTCGCGCGTCTTGCCGGGCGGGTGAACGATCCGCGCGGTCTGTCGCTCATCCTTTCCGGAGCGCTGGTTTCCATGCTGCTGATCGGCGTGACAAACGCCCTGCTTCTTTCCAACCCCACGCGTCGGGCCGAATTCCTGAGCTGGGTTGGCGGCAATATCAACCATGTCTATATCGAACGGCTCACCGATTTCTGGTGGATCGGCGCCATTGCAATGGTGATTTTGCTCTCGGTCGCGCGGCCGCTGACGCTCGTTCTGCTGGGGGCGGAAAAAGCCGCTTCCGCCGGCGTGAATGTCACGCGTATTTCCCGGCTCGCACTGTTTGGCACCATGCTGGCGTCAGGCTCGGCGGTAGCGATCTGCGGCCCGATCGGGTTCGTCGGCCTTATCGTGCCACATATGATCCGGCCGCTGGTCGGCGTGAATTTCACGCTTGCTTTGCCGGCCTCCGCGCTTGTCGGCGCGAGCATCTGCGTGCTCGCCGATCTTGGCGCGCAAACCCTGTTTGCGCCCTACGTGGTCAATACCGGGCTGTTCATGGACCTGCTTGGCGGCCTCGTTTTCATCGTCATCGTCAAGCGTTTCTATCTGTCGCCTTCGGCAAGGGGGCTATCGTGAAACGGGATTTTGCCACGGACGGGAAAGCCGTTCTCAGGTTGCCCGGCGGGCTGCAGATCGGCATTGGCAATCTGACGGCCGGCCTGACGCTGATTGCGCTGGCGTTGACGATCGCCGCCGTGTCCGTCAGCCTCGGCAATACCGAAACGGGCCTTATTGATCTCCTGCACGGGTTTGCCGGCGGGCATCTCGGCGATGATCAGGCCTATGCGCTGTGGACGGTACGGCTGCCGCGCATCCTGCTCGGCTTCATGGCTGGCTGGAGCGTGGCGCTGGCAGGCGCGATGCTGCAATCCGTCGCGCGCAATCCGCTCGCCGATCCCGGCCTGTTCGGGCTGAGCCAGGGGTCGATGACCACCATCATGCTGCTTCTGGTGCTGGTGCCGACGGCCCCCAAGACGCTGGTGGCTCTTGCGGCTGTCGGCGGAGGCCTGGCCGTGGCCTTCCTTTTGATCGCGCTTGTCGGGCGCGAACGCTCGAGCGGCCTTGCCATATTGCTGATGGGCATCGCAATTGAGTCGGCGCTTTCCTCTGTCTCATCGGTGCTTCTGCTCTATACGCCAGCCGAAGCCTCGCTTTCGCTGGCGGACTGGATGGCCGGTTCGCTGTTTCAGGCAAGCTGGCCGACCATCATCGTTTTTGGTCCCCTCTTTGCAGCAAGCCTTGCCGGCATTTTCCTCATTGGCCGGGCGCTTGCCGTCTTCGATCTTGGCAGCGAGATGGCCATGGCACTCGGAGAAACCGTCAGGCATTCGCGACCGCTCGTCATTCTGTTCGCGGTAATTCTAAGCGCCTCCTCCGTTACCGCCGTCGGCCCGCTGACATTTCTCGGCGTCATCGCCCCGCATCTCGCCACCTTCGTTTCGCCCGCCGTCGGCCGCGCCAGGCTTTTCCTGTCGGGGCTTACCGGCGGCATTCTGGTGGTCGCCGCCGATACCCTTTCGCGCGGGCTGGCGGCCGATATGCCGATACCGATTGGCCTTGCGCTGACGCTGATCGGCGTGCCGCTCTTCATCCTCACGCTGCGCCTGCAGGCGTTGCACAGAACCGACGCTCACTAATATATCGAAAAAAGGGAATGCCATGCGAATTGCCATCCTCGTCGCCGCACTTCTGGCCGCCGGAACGAGTCTCGCCGCCGAGCGCAGCGTGACCGATGCCGCCGGCCGCACCGTCTCCGTTCCGGAAAAGCCGCAGCGCATTGTCGTCATGCACGAGCCGCTTCTGGGCGTGCCGCTGATGGATCTTGGCGCTGACGTGGTCGGCGCCTATGGCCGCAACAGCGACGGCAAATTCGCAACCGCCGTCGATTTCGTTGATACCGTGCTTGGCGAAGGCCACGCGAAACCGAAGGGTTTCGGCGCTGTCGGCCAAATCGACCTCGAAAAGCTGCGGGCGCTGCAACCGGACCTCATCGTCGCCACGGAAATGGACAGCGGCAAGGCCGAACAGCTCTCCACAGTCGCACCTGTCTATCTGCAAAAGGCAAGCGCTGGCAAAGCCTATGGCTTCAGCGTGGAGGAAGACCTTGCAGGTCTGGTCGGGCGAAGCGATGTCTTCGCTGAGCGTCGGAAGACCTATGACACCAAGCTCGCCGCCGTCAAAAAGACGCTGGGTGAAGATATCAACGGCAAGACTTATCTCGCGATCCTGCTGACGGACCAGATCAACGCCGTGGGGAACATGTCCGGCGCGGTGCAGGCAATAGAGGATCTCGGTTATGTCAGGCTGAAGATCGACAGTACCGCCTCTTCGGGCGGAATGGGCTCGACCCTGATGATGCCGCTGAGCGCCGAAGCATTCGGCAAGCTCAATCCCGATCTGCTTGTGGTGATGAACAGCTATACCAGCCCAGCCCGCGGCGAGGCGGGAACCCGCGCCGCGCTTGAAAAGATCATTCCCGGCTGGGAGCGTTTCGTAAAACCGGCATGCGAGAAAAGGATTGTTTTCCTCGATTCCACCAGGGTGACGACGCCTTCCATTCCGAGCGCGCTCCATACATTGGATGAAGTGGAAAGCTGGGCAGGCCGCCGCTGACCACCTTTCTGCCCGACAAATCCCGGCACGATCACGTGCCGGGCATAAACTTGAGTTTTCGAAGAAACTTATATTGCCGGGGCGGAAACCGCCTGTTATGGTCCGCGCATCTTGACGCAACGACGCCGGAATATCGCGCCGGATGAGAACCCCAACGCGCGATCATCCGGCACGCCGACCCGGGACAGCGAGACCGCCGAACCCGTCGGCGTCATCCCAGGAAAGACAGCAGCATGAGCATGCCAGAAACCATGGATTCCGCCCTTCCGGACCGCACTCCCAAACGCCACCGCCACGCCGTGAAGCTGCGCGCGCTGGACGTGGCGCGGACCGAAAAACTCAGCCGGTCCATGGTACGCATCGTGCTGACCGGGCCGGAACTTGAGGGCTTTACGAGCGTCGGTTTCGACGACCACGTCAAAATGTTCTTCCCCCAGCCCGGCCAAACCGAACCGACCCTGCCGGTGATCGGCCCGAACGGCATTGAGTTTCCGGAAGGCGCGCCGCGGCCGCTGGCGCGTGACTACACGCCGCGCAGCTTCGATGCCGAAAAAGGCGAACTCGCCATCGATTTCGCCACCCATCACGATGGCCCGGCCAGCAACTGGGCGAAGAGCGCGAAAGTTGGTGACAAGGCGTGGATCGCCGGCCCACGCGGTTCCTTCACCGTTCCCTTCACCTATGACTGGCACCTGCTGATCGCCGACGATACCGGCCTTCCCGCGCTGGCACGGCGACTGGAGGAGATGCCTGCCGGCACACCCGTCGTGGCGTTGATCGAAGTCGAGACGGAGGCGGACCGGCTGGAGCTCGTAACCAGGGCGGACGCATCGATCGTCTGGATAACTCAGAGGCCGGACAACGGAACCGACCACGATGCATTAACGAGCGCCCTGCGCCAGCTCGAACTGCCAAAGGGCGATTTCTTCAGCTGGGTCGCCTGCGAATCGAAGACCGCAAAGGTGGTTCGCGCCCTTCTGGTCGAGGAATTTGGCGCCAACCCCAAATGGACCCGTGCTTCCGGCTACTGGCGGCGCGGCGCGAGCGGCGTTCACGATCATTTCGATGAGTAACCCGGCAATCACGACGGCTGCCATGCGGGATGCGGAAGCGACTATGACGCAACTCAGAGCCCTTCTCGCAAGGGTTCTGGAAGATGAAGTGCGCGATATCGAAACGGGGGACAACCTGTTCGGCTATGGGCTTCATTCGCTTGCCCTCATGCGCCTGATGCAGCCGCTTTCACAGCTTGCGGGAGCGCGGCTCGCTTATGACGATCTGGCCCGGCGGCCAACGCTTGCCGCGTGGCAGGCACTCATCGAACGGTCGCGCGCGGGACATTGATCCCGCGAACCGGCACGTTTCGCGCCGGAGCGCGATTTCCGACTATACCAAGGAGAGGACCATGGCAGCAGACAACACACGTATGCTCGCACGTCGCATCGAAGAAGGCTTCGACAACGAAGAGGAGGCCCCGCCGAGCCAATATGAGGAACGGGTCTGGTTCGAACAGTTTCAGGATCCCGATCAGGTTTTTCGGCAGCTTCTCGCCTATCGGATCGGTGAAGAATGCGATCTGCTGCGTCTAACCTCCGCACTGAAGACGGTTTGTGAGGTCTGGCCCGAGCTTCGTGCGCGCTTTGCCTTTGGCGAGGACGGTACGCTTGCCAAGAGTATTGAGGCTCCATCCGCATCCATCGTGCAGCTGCTGCATGTCCCCTCGGCAGAGGAGGCACTGACTTTGCTGCACGACCTTCAGGGGAGGCCCTTTGATGCCGAGACCGACCCGCCTTTCCAGGCCGTCGTGCTTTTGAGCGAAGGTGAAATCCTGCTGGCATTCCTGGTCCATGCCCTGCTGGGCGAGGTCCTCTCGCCGCAGATCCTGCTGGACGGTATTACGGCGGCCTATGCCGGTGGAACGCCGAAACCGCTTTCGCCGCGTGCGGTCGAAAGTGACAGCGTCGACCCGCTTCCGCTTGGCTGGCTGCAACGTCCGGCCACCGGCTCGACCGTCGTGGCGCTGCGGCAGAACACAATTGACAGGCCTGCGAGCCATAGCCATGGCGTCGACCTTGCGGCTTCCCTGCTCGGCCTCCACAGCTCCACGGCTGCAAACGCGATCCTCGCGCGTGCCGGATCGCGTTTTGCGCTTTTCCTGGCAAGAAGCGGTGGCCCCGAAACAGTAACCCTTCGCCTGCGGCCCGGCCTCGGCGCAGCCACACCGATTTCAGCCGAGTCCGTGGCGCGGATAGCGATCACCCGCGACCAATCGCCCGAACAGGCTGAAAATGCCGTGCTGTCGGGGCTGGAGCAACGAACCGACAATGGAGGCGCAAAGGTCACCTTAACGCTGCAGGCGCTTGCAACACCTGTTCAGGCCATATCGGAACATGGTCTTCACTTCGAGCACCTGCCCCTGCCCTCCCTGCAATCCGGCCTCGGCCTGACACTTGCCGTCGGGCCGACGGCCGCGGGCGAGATCCGCCTCGAATTGACGGGCGGCAGGGAAACATCGCCACATGCGACGGCCTTCCTCCTGGAGCGCTTCGTCAGCCATCTTGAAGGCGGCACGGATTTTTCCGAGGTCGTCCCTCAAGACGCCGCGGCAGCACCGCAGCAGGCAGCCCTTTCGCCCAGTGCGTCCGCTCAGAAGGACGACACCGTCGAAACGATCCTCGCCGAGTTCCGTGAAGCGCTCGTCTCACCCGACATGGGGCCGGATGACGATTTCTTCGATTTCGGTGGCCATTCGCTGATCGCGACCCGCATCATCGGCCGCCTTCTCGCCAATCACGGCATCGAGCTGCGTTTCAACGATCTGTTCAGCTACCCGACCGCCGCCACGCTTGCAAAACAGGCGACGCGGCTCGCAACCGCTGCGCCTGCGCAGGCGGACGCGACGGCGAGCGGCTCGCTGACCGCGCCGCTTTCGCTGGCGCAGATGTCGCTCTGGAAAGCCTATGCCGCTTTCGGTTTCGGCGAAATCTTCAACATTCCCTTCGCGCTCGATTTCCTCGATCCCGTCGATGAGAACGCCTTCGAATGCGCCTTCCTCGATATAATCGAGCGCCATCCTGGCCTGCGGACCCATTTCTACGTCGAAAACGATATGGTTCTGCAGAGGATCGTGCCAATGCATGATCTGCCCGGTTACAAATGGTTCTGGACCAGCGAAGAAAGCGAAGGGGTGGACCGCCACGCCGAGGCTGGCTGGCGCTTCGATCTAGCGCGCGAACTGCCGATGCGGCTGCGCTTCCTGCGCGACCCCCACACCGGCCGTCAGGTGCTTTCCTTCCTCTTCCATCACATCGTGCTGGACGAATGGTCGGTGAACCTGATGATGGACGAGCTGACCGAGGCTTACCGGGCAAGGGCGACGGGCGTTCCCCCGGTCTTCGCGACCAGACCAGCCCCGTTCCACGAATTTGCAAGACAACAGGTCGCGTCAGGCGTCAATTCCAGCCACCTTGCCTACTGGACCGATATGTTGCGGGATGCGCCGAGAGGCCTTACTCTCAACGGACAGGAAAGCACACCGCACGAGGCATCGCAGGACGAAGCACCGGCGGGCGGCTGGATCGAGTTCAAGCTGGAAAAACATGTCAGCAACGGGCTTTACGCCACTGCCAGGCAGAACAGCGCCTCGCTGTTCAACGTGGTCTATGCCGCGATTGCCGCATCGCTGCGCCATCTCGGCGGGCTGAGCGATCTCGTGGTCGGCACCTCGGCTTCGGGCCGCACCGACAGCAATTATTTCGATACGATCGGTTATTTCACCACGGTCGTCGCCCATCGCGTTCGTTTCACGGAAACGATGACCGTCGGCGAACTGATTTCCTCGGTGAAGAACACCATCAATGGCTCGCTGGAACACAGCGAAATCCCGATCGATCTCGTGGAGGAAGCACTGGGCATGACGCCGGGTCGCGACCATTTGTTCGAGGTCTTCATCCAGATCCACGCCAAGAACAAGCTGAACGGCGCCCTTGCGGGGCCGGATGGCAGGGCGGTGGAATTCCGCCAGATCGATCCGGACAAACACGAATCCATGCTGGGGCTGCAGTTCGAGGTAATGGAAGAGACGATCGGCGGCGATCGCTCCATTCGCGTGCTGATGAGCTACCGTTCGGACCGTTACGGACCTGAGGATGTCGAGCGGCTGCGCAGCACCACCAGCGGCATCTTCAGCCGTTTTGCGGAAACCGGCGCTTCGGACCGCGTGCTGACGACGCTCGCCTGAGCCGGACCTGCCAAGGAAAACCCGGCTTCGCCTGACGGAGCCGGGTTATTTTGTCTTTGAACGCTGATGAGAATGTCCTGGCGCGGCCCTTGCATCCGCACGCCGTCATACCTCAGACCGCCAGGCGGAACGCCGTGGACGCCTCCACCGCCGCAAGCGCCAAGGCCTCCTCGCGCAGCATGGCATCGAGGAACAATGGCAGCTCTTTACGGTAGCGGGCGAAGTCTCCCGCTTGTGTCAGTGCCGAGTCCGCATCGATGTGCAAGTTCAGTTCGCTGCCGTCATCTTCACCGCGGAAGGTAAGGTTGAACCCGTCGCCGGGACCATTCGCCAGAATGTGCCTGGCAACGGTGAGCCCGGCAAACACCGGCGCGCTGAACGGCAGGACATTGATGAGCGGCGAGAAGAAGAAGCGCCGGCCTTTCGGTATTTCCCGGTCGGCGGCGATCTGCTCAATACGGTAGCGGCCGTGCAGGCGCTGCTTCCGCAGATTGGCGGCGTTGCGCGTCAGAAATGCGCCGACGTCCTCTCCAGGCTCGATGGTGAGGTGGAACGGCAGGATGTTGACGAGCATGGCCGGCATATGGGCGCCGACACTGCCCCAGCGGCTCATGAACGGCAGCCACAGTGTCAGGACATCACGATCCGGACGGGGCAGCACCCGGTGGAGATAAAGACCGGAAAGCAGCACCAGAAGATCGGGCCAGCCAATCTCCAGTGCGCCGGCCAGTCGTTGCAACCGCGTGCTGAAACCGGGCGGCAAGGCCGCATCCGCATGCAGGCCACCGCCGCCATAATCCTCGCAATCCTTGTCCAGCACCGGCAGATCGGCGGGTGCGGCGAGATAGGCTGTCCAGAAATCGCGATCCTTTTCGAAACGCCGGCTCCGCTTGTAGGCTTCCTCTTCCGCCAGGAAATCGCCGAAGGGGTGAAAATCCGGACCCGCTTCACCCTTGCCGCAATAGTGCCCGTAAAGCTGGCCGCAGCGCTGCTCCACCAGCGTCAGCCCATAACCATCAACGACGATATGATGGGCGCGGATATACCAAAGGTAACGATCATCGGCGATACGGTAGAGGAGCTGCGCCGAGAGCCTGTCGGCCGTGAGATCGAGCCGCGCTTCCACATCCGCATTCATGCGCCGCAAAGCCTCCTCAAGCGGAGCGGGATTGCCGCGGAGATCGACAAGTTCCACAACCGGGGCATGGTTTGGGTCGCAGCATTGCTGCGGCGTCTCACCATCATCGCCGACGCGGAAGCGGATAGACAGGACTTCGGATTCGCGCACGGTGCGTGTGATCGCCTGAAGGAGCGCGCTTTCATTCACCGCACCGGAAAGATCGATGTAATGGGCGACGGTTGAAACCGGTTCGTCGGGATGGAAGGAAAACTCCTCCCAGAAATCGAGTTGCGGCTGCGTCAGTGGAAGCCAGCCGCCGGCGGGATCGATATGCGCCATCTGTTTTTCCTTGCACTATTTTCGTTACCGGGCGCGAAGTGCCACCCGAAATGACGGGGTTCACGCCGCCCGTACGGCCATGAGCGACGTCACCTGCCTGGCGTTGCGGCACCGCAAAAGCTGCTGCGGTGTCAGGTCAACACCGAAGACGGCGCGAATTTCGGCCGAGACGGTTTTCAGGTGCGATGGCAAAAGTCCGAGTGCCAGCAGGTCGCTGTCTGCATCCACATTTGCCGGCTTTTTACCCAATACGCTGAGATAGATATCCAGCACCCGGCGGTCGCCGTGATCAACGTCTGGAACCGCAGCGGCGGAGAATTTTGCCGGTTCCGCGTCAGCCGTTCCACCAGTCAAGAGTTCACGGGCGCGACGGCGGTCGGGCTTGCCATTGGTCGAAAGCGGCAGATCGTCAACCTTGAGAAACCGGCCGGGCACATGCGATTCCGGCAGATGCCGGCGGGCAAAGTCGCGCAGTTCGGCGGTGGTGAGTTCGAGGCCGGGGGCCTTGACATAAAGCACGCCGATGGCCGCCTCGCCCTTTTGCTCGACACCGTAATCCACAACCAGAACCCTCTGGAGAGAAGGGTGGCGGATCAGCTCGTTTTCCACATCCGGCAGCGAGACGCGCACGCCCCGCACCTTGACGTAACCGTTGACACGGCTCGCGAACATGATCTTGCCATCCGGCCGGTAGCGGCCGCGGTCCCCGGTTCGGAAGGCGCGCACGCTGTTTCCCTGCGGATCGGTAATCGTCACGAAATCCGTCTGGGTAATCGCGCCGTCCTCGAGATAGCCGATCGCGACATTCACGCCGGCCGTATGGATGCGGCCAACGACGCCCGCCGGGCAATGGCCGCCGTGATCGTTGAGGACGAAATAACGATTGGCGGGCAGCGGGTGGCCATAGGGCACGGCCGCCACATCTTCCGCAACAATCTCGTGCCAGATGCTCCAGATCGTCGTTTCCGTTGGCCCGCCGAGCGATATCAGCCGCAGGTCAGGATTCAGCCGGCGAAGCTCTTCTATGATAACAGGCTTGATATAGTCCCCGCCCTGCGCGACAAGCCGGAGCGACGATAGCTGGTTACCACGGCGGCAGGCGAGAAGCATTTCGAGGATGGCAGGCACGGAGCACCACAGCGTGACACCATGTTCTGCGACCAGCTCGTTCCAGCGCACCGCATCCTTTTCCTCTCCGGGTTCCGGCAGCACCAGCGTCGCCCCTGCAACGAGCGCGCCGAAAACATCAAAGACCGACATGTCGTGATGCAGCGGGGTGACCGAGATGAATACGTCGCGTTCCGTCACCGCCCATTCCGCCAGCGTGCCGCCAATGACATTGGCCGTGGCGCGGTTGGAAAGCACGACGCATTTCGGTTTGCCTGTCGTGCCAGACGTGTAAAGAAAATAGGCAGGCCCCTCGCTTCGGGAAAGCGCCGCTAACTCCGCCATGGAGACCGGTGCGCCAGCCGGAGCGGGCGTGGAAAGAAGCACCGCCGGATCGACAGCGTCGAAACCCTGCGGAACGCGGCGGGCGACGATGAGCGCCGGGCGGCAATTGGTCAGCAGATACTGCAGGCGATCGTCGGGTGAACCGGCGTCGACCGGCACCCAGACCGCCCCCATCAGGGCCGCGGCGAGCGTGATCGCCGTGTGTTCGGGGCTACGCTGCAGGCAGATGGCCACGACATCACCCCGACCGATGCCGCGCGCCCTTAGGCTCGTGATCACGCGCGCCACCATCTCGCCAAGCTCGCTATAGGCGATGCGCCGCTTGCCGCTGACAAGCGCGGTGCGTGACGGCTCTCCTTCGAAAAGACGGCCGGCGATCCGTTCCAGAAATGGCGGGCAGACGAAGTTTCCTTCATCGCCATTCAGCCGGTAATGGGACAGGTCGACAATATCGCGTCCGTTGAGGACGAAAGCGCCGCTATCCGCGATCCCCGCAATCGCGCGCTCGACGGCTGCGAGAATATCCGCCACCATCGCCGCATCGATCGCCTGCTCCGCATAGTCGATATCGAGGACGAGATCGCCCTCCGGATTCTGCGAAAAGCGAAAATCCAGCGCGACCTGCGGCGTCTGCGTCAGACCGTCCGTCCAGCGCATGGCCGAATCCGGCGAAAGCGTCGGCCATGTGAGACCATTGGTAATCACCACAGGCAGGGCGAGCCCGCCCGCATTCGCATTGAGAAGCACGCGATTGAGATCGATGCCGGAAAAAGCCAGATGGTTCAGCCCTTCCAGCACATCCCTCTGCAGGCCTGCCGCCCGCACGTCAAAATCGTCTTTTGCCGCGTTCCATTGGACGGCGATGAAGCTGGAGCGGTTGGCGAAGGCCCCGTCCACCTGCGGCGCGACGGGAATGCCGACCACCAGCGCACCCTCGTTCAGCCAGAGCGACAGCACCTCAAGAATGACCGCCGTAAGCGCCGAATTCTTGAACAGACGCTCTTTCGCACCGGCCCGCGCAAAGGCGGAAAAGCGCTGCTTTTCCACAATCAGACGCTGGCGGCTATATCGCGACGTCGGAATGGTTTCGAGCGGTGCTTTCCAGGGCAACTGCGAGGGCACTTCAGCTTCTTTTAGCTTCTCGGTCCAATAGGCCGCGTCCCCGGCACGGGCGGCTGCAATATCCTCTCCTGGCGTTTCAGCCGCAGCGGTGATTGCGACCGGCAGGACACCGTCGAAAAGTTCCGTCGCGAGGCTGGCTATCGCCCGCCCGTCAAGGATGAGAGCGTCAAAACGCAGGAACACCACGACATGATCAGCCTTTGCCTCGGACGCCGGCAGGCGGAAGACCGTGACCCGCCAGGGAGAGGCGGCGAGATCAAAATGGGCGTGGGAAAAATCCCGTCTGACGGCATCGATCCTCGCTTCCGCTGTCGCCGGGGAAATATCCGAGAGATCGATCATATCAAGGTTGATCTCCGCTTCCCCGGACACGATCTGCACGAGGCGCCGCTCGTCGATGCGGGTGCGCAGGCTTTCATGTCTCTCGACCATGGCAGAAAGGCGGGTCCGCAGCAGGGCGGGGTCGATGCTGCCGCGATATTCGCGAAACTCCTGCATCGCCACGCCGCTGAGCGGCAGATGTGTGCCGCGACCGAGAAGATATGCCTTCTGCAGCGGCGAGAGCGGACGTTCCATGGCGTTTCCTTTTTTATCGGCCAGCTGTTCGGGCATCGCAGCACCAAATCGTTCCACGCTTTCCTCAACGAGGTCCGGGTGATCAGCGAGCCGGCGAAGGAGACCCACGTAGGTTTTAAACAGGGCGCGAAGCCATGGTTCAGGCAGCGCATCGAGCCGCACATCCCAGTTTATCAGCAGGCCGCCATCAAGCCTCGCGACCTGCGCGTCCAGCGCAACCCCCGGCCCTTGCGATACCGTGTGGACCAGGGAGCCGAACAGCTGCCCAACCCTTTGTGAAAACAGATCGCCGCCCGGCAGGTCGACACCGGCGGTAAAAACCACGGGCGAGGTCTGCAAACCGCCGCGCAGGCGAGAGAGGTCGCGCATGATGCTGACGCCCGGATAGGCCTGATGGGCAAGCAGGCCGTTCATGTCATCGAAAACCCGCCCGAGCAGGGCTTCGACGCTTTCAGCAGGTCTGATATCGACGCCGAGCACCAGCACGTTGGAAAACTCACCGACGATGGAATCAACCCCTTCGACCAGGGGTGCACGCCAGAAAGCCGGAACGGAGAGCCGGAACTTTTCGGAATCGATCGCCCGCGACAGCGCCACGGCAAAAACACCGAGCAACAGGGTCGACATCGTTACGGAGCAACGCCGCGCAGCCCGTTCAAGACCGTCACGTTCAACGACCGTAAGCATCGTGGCAAAACGGTCCGTATGAACGGCGCGTGACGCATCCTCCGGTAAAAATGGAAGCGGCGGCGCGTCCGGAATATCCGCAATATGCTGCCGCCACCACGACCGGTCGTATTCCCGCACGCTCTTGAGGTCAGGATCGGCCGCAAGGCGTTTCGTCCAGTCGAAGAAGGATGGCTGCGCCGCCGGGGGACGCGCGGTTTCATCCTTGTCCGCCTCGTCGTAAAGGCCGGCGAGGTCCTCCATCAATATCCGCACGCTGGCCGGATCGATGGCCAGCATGTCCGTGTCCACATGCAGCCGGCTACGGCCATGCGGCAACAGGCTGAGCGCAATCGCCGCAGGCGGCGCAGTGCGAAGATCCGTCGCGCGATGGCTCCACGCGTGGCGCTTGATCTCGAGCCGGCGCGCAAGCGTCTCCGCATCAAGCGCCGTCATGTCCTCCACATCGAGATGCAGCGGGCGACCATCAGGATCGACGGATTGACGCCCTTCCGCATCGATCCTGAGGCTCAGCATCGGGTGGCGCCGGCAAAGCCTGCCGACCGCAACGGCCAGTTTTTCCAGCTCCAGAGCTCGCCCCTCGAACTCGAGATAAAGATGGGGCGTAACTTTTCCGAGTATCCCATCCGTCTCCCGACCGACCCAGTAGGCCACCTGCATCGGAGTTAAATTTAGCATGTGAATTTGCACCGATTGACAAAACATGATTATCATAATCAAGTATAAGCCATCGTCAACCACTCGAACAGGAGGCATCCCATGAAAACGGGAGCACTCAGGACGAATGACGTCGAATCCGACGAAATTGCTGATTTTAATAGAGATTTTCTTTTCACTTCCGGTACCGGGCAGTTGCGGGCCAAAGGAATCCGCGAAAGGATAACGCTTCCGGCCCGCGGCGGAGAAGATACGGGCAGCCCATTGCAGCAAGCGATTAAAGCCGCTTTCGAACGGGCCCGCCGGGCTGGTCAGGACAATCCGATCGCCATTGGGGCAATACCCTTCGATGTCAGCGAACCCTCATGCCTTTATATACCGAACAACCATGAGTGGAGCCCACGAGAAACCGCGCCGGTCGTCGCCGATTCGGCCATGCCCGCGCTTGTCGGCCAGAACAGCCTGCCGGACGAGACCGGCTTTAAACGCGCCGTAGAGCACGCCATCGTCAATTTCCGCCATTCCGATGTCCGTAAGGCGGTACTTTCCGTGATGCGCGAACTCACCTTCGCTTCCGAGGTCAATGTCGAGAGATTGCTGGCGAGTCTCGCCAAACAGAATCGCGAAGGTTATCAGTTCCGTATTCCGCTGCCCGATGGCGGCGACCTCATCGGCGTCAGCCCGGAACTTCTGATTCGCAAGCAGGGTGAGAACCTCATCTCGAACCCGCTGGCGGGATCGGCAAAGCGGATGGTCGACCCCGCCGCGGACAAGGCCAACGCCGAGCGGCTATCGGCTTCGGAAAAGGACCACTACGAGCACAGCCTCGTTATCGAGGATATCCGCTCCCTGCTTTCGCCGGTCTGCGCGGAACTCGATGTCCCTGAAAAACCCTCCCTCATCAACACGGCGGCCCTCTGGCATCTTTCGACCCGCATCGAAGGCCGCCTCGCCGACCCGGAGACCAATGCCCTGCAGCTTGCGTGCCTGTTGCACCCGACGCCGGCCGTCTGCGGTTTCCCCACCGAGCGCGCCCATCGCCTTATCCGCTTCGTCGAGCCTTTCGAGCGCGGCCTCTTCACCGGCATGGTCGGCTGGACGGATTCTGAGGGCAATGGCGAGTGGGTGGTAACGATCCGGTGCGGCACCGTGCAGCGGAAAACCGTGCGGCTCTTTGCCGGTGCCGGCATCGTTGAGGCATCGGAGCCCGAATCCGAATGGGCCGAGGTGCAGACCAAACTCAAGACCATGCTGAACGCCTGCGGTCTTTCTGCCTGATTTCCCGGGGACAAACCATGACAATCGAATTTCAACGCTGGCCCGACGATCTGACGCGCCGGTACCGCGAGCGCGGTTACTGGATCGACAGGCCGCTGAGCGGCATCCTCACCGAACAGATCGAGCGCCGGCCGGACGCGACGGCCCTGATCTGCGGCGACCGCCGCTTCACCTACGCGGATATCGACCGGCAATCCTCCAATTTGGCCGGACATCTCTCCGCCGCGGGCATCGGCAAGGGCGACACCGCGCTGGTACAGTTGCCTAACATTGCCGAGTTCTATCTCGTCTTTTTCGCGCTGATGAAGATCGGCGCGGCCCCCGTCAACGCACTTTTCAGCCATCGCCGGCTGGAAATGACCTCCTATGCGGAGCAGATCGCGCCGAAGCTGGTGATCGGCTCGCGCAGCCACGAGCTTTTCGCCAATGACACATTTTTGGAGGCGCTGAAGGCGGCTTCTCCCGGGCTTACCCTGACCCTTCTGCTTGGCGAAACAGATCCGCGGTTGAGCCTGGAACGGCAACTGGCCGCCCCTGCCGAAAACCCACCCGTTTACGCCCCTTCCGCCGCCGATGAAGTGGCGCTGTTCCAGCTTTCCGGTGGCAGCACCGGTACGCCAAAACTGATCCCCCGGACGCATAACGACTATGATTACAGCGTTCGGGCCAGTGCGGAAATCTGCGGCCTTTCGCCTGAGACCCGCTTCCTCTGCGCCATTCCGGTGGCGCATAATTACCCGATGAGTTCGCCCGGCGCGCTCGGTGTGTTCCACGCCGGCGGTGCGGTGGTCATGGCTGCCAATCCGGAACCACTTGCCTGCTTCGATCTCATCGAAAAACACGGCGTTAACATTGTGCCGCTGGTGCCGCCGGCCGTCGCGCTGTGGCTGCAGGCGGCTCCCGCCCATCGCGAAAGGCTGAAGTCGCTCAAGCTCCTGCAGGTCGGCGGTGCAAGCTTCGCCGAGGCTTTGGCCCGCCAAGTGCCGGAAGTGCTGGGCTGCGATCTGCAACAGGTCTTCGGCATGGCGGAAGGTCTGGTGAACTACACCCGCTTCGGTGACCCCGACCATATCGTCTTTACCACGCAAGGACGACCGATCAGCCCGGATGACGAAATCCGCATCGTTGACGAGGACGGCAACGACGTGCCCGAGGGCGAAGCCGGCATGCTGGCAACGCGTGGCCCCTATACGTTCCGGGGCTATTACCGCGCGCCCGAACACAGCGCCCGGGTCTTCGACAAGGATGGCTTCTATTACTCGGGCGACGTCGTGCAGCGCACGCCCGAAGGTTATCTGAGGGTCGTTGGCCGGGTGAAGGACCAGATCAATCGCGGCGGCGAAAAGGTCGCTTCGGAAGAGGTGGAAAACCTGATCCTGCGGCATCCGGATGTCACCCATGCGGCTCTGGTGGCGATGCAAGACGAACTTCTCGGCGAAAAAAGCTGCGTCTTCGTCGTGTCGCGCAATCCCGCTCTCAAGGCGCCGGCTATTCGCCAGCACCTCGCAGGCCTCGGCGTCGCGGATTACAAGCTGCCGGATCGTGTGCGCTTCATCGACGCCATGCCCCTCACCGCCGTCGGAAAAATCGACAAAAAACGCCTGCGCGATCTGCTGACGACCCCCGTCGCCGTCAGCGCCTGACATTCCGCACCCATCGAAAGGGACGCCAAAATGGCGTCCCCATGTTCCTAAATGCGCCAGCCCAGCCGGTGCCGCACAAACCGAGGTCATCATGACGATCCCCACCATTTCCGACTATCCCATGCCGATCGCCGCGAGTTTTCCGGCCAACAAGACAAAATGGCAGCCCGATGCGAAACGCGCCGTCCTCCTCATCCACGACATGCAGCGTTACTTCCTGCGGTTCTACGAGGCCGACGGCAAGCTGATGACGACCCTCATCGACAATCTCGCCAAGGTGAAGACATGGGCCGTTCAGAACGGTGTCCCTGTCATTTACACCGCCCAGCCGCATAATCAGCCGCCCGGCGACCGCGCTCTTCTGAACGACATGTGGGGACCGGGTCTGACCGTCGTTGATCCCGAACTGCAGAAGGTGGTGGACAAGCTCGCCCCCACGCCTGACGACGTGGTGCTGACCAAATGGCGCTACAGCGCTTTCCAGCGCTCCGACCTTGCCGAACGTATGAAGGGCTGGAACCGTGATCAGATCATCGTCGGCGGCGTTTATGCCCATATAGGCTGCATGATGACGGCAGTGGAAGCCTTTATGAAGGACATCCAGCCGTTCATGATCGGTGATGGCGTTGCCGATTTTTCCGAGGCGGAGCATCGCATGGCGCTGCAATATGTGGCCACACGCTGCGGCGTGGTGATCGATGCCGCAAGCCTTGTCGGCGCGGGAAAGGGCGACGATATCAGCGAATGGCTGAAAGCCCGCGTCCTGCAGATGGTGGAGGATGAGAGCGATATCGACCCCGACGAAAACCTGATTTTCTACGGGCTGGATTCCCTGCAGGTGATGAAGCTTGCTGGAGAGTTGAAGGAACGCGGCGTCACCGTCGGCTTCGATGAGCTTGCGCGTGTGCCCACGCTCTCCGCCTGGTGGACGCTGATCGACCAAAAGCGGCTCGCGGCCTGAGCGGACAAAAAAGATGACGCAACAGAGATTTACCGGGCGGCGCGTGCTGGTGACGGGTACGGCTCAGGGCATCGGCCGCCGCATCGCCGAACGTTTCATCGAGGAAGGGGCCGATCTCATCGGCCTCGACCTCCAGGCCAGAACGGCGGAAGCGCCCTTCCGCCAGATCGCACTCGACATCACCGATGCGGCGGCGGTGGAGACGGCCTGCAAGGCGATCGAGACCGAATGGGGCGGGCTCGACATTCTCGTCAATGCCGCCGGCATATTGCGGCTCGGCGACAGTGAAAGCCTGACGCCCGCAGACTGGAAGGCGTGCATGGATGTCAACGCTGCCGGACCGTTCCATATGCTGAGACAGTGGAGCGCCACCTTCAAACGGCAGCGGCGCGGCGCAATCGTCAATATCGGCTCCAATGCCGCCGTCGTGCCGCGCATCGGCATGATGGCCTATTGCGCCTCCAAGGCAGCGCTGGTCAGCCTCAGCCATTGCGCCGCCCTCGAGCTTGCGCCCTATGGCGTGCGCTGCAACGTCGTTTCACCCGGCTCCACCGATACGCCGATGCTTGCCGGCATGTTGAGCGATCCCGCCGGCAAGGACCGGATGGTCGCCGGCCTGCCCGAGCAGTTCAAGCTCGGCATTCCGCTCGGCAAGGTCGCAAGGCCGGACGATATTGCCGATACCGTGCTGTTCCTCGCCTCCGATCAGGCCGGGCACGTGACGATGCAGCAGATCGTGGTTGATGGCGGTGCCACGCTTGCGGCTTGAATTCGAGCCGTTGGATTGAGAGTAAGGGACATGGACGTTGTAACGGCGTTTGACCACGACGCCATCTCCGGCGATCCACCCGAGGCCATCTGGCCTTGGCCGGACGACATATGCGGCTGCCATTGCCTTACCCTTCGTTTCAGCGCCGATGAGGGCTGCGGCGGCGAGGTCCCTCCCTTGCCGCCGCAGCTTTCAAGCGCCACGCAAAGACGCAAGGCGGAATTCATCGCGGGGCGCAGATGCGCTGCGGAAGCCATCCGCCGCCTGACCGGCCGTTCCATCTTTCCCGGTATGGGCGAGGACCGTGCGCCTCTCTGGCCTGAAGGGGTGATTGGCGCAATTTCCCACAGCCAGGGCACGGCGATTGCGCTTGTAGGCTGCTGTCGACAGTTTCGCGCTATCGGCGTCGATATCGAAAAACTGCTGACAGAGGAGGAGGCCCGCGATATCGCCCCACAACTCCTGACCGCAAATGAGCGCTACAACCTCGGCAACATTATCGATCCCGTCATCACCGGCTTGATTTTCTCAGCCAAGGAAAGCCTGTTCAAGGCGCTGTATCCCATGGTGGAAAAGCTGTTCTTTTTCGAGGCGGCCGAATTATCCCGCCTGGACGCAAATGGCTCGGGATCCTTGTGCCTGACGGCCGAACTCAGCGAGGAATGGCAGTGCGGAACGGAGGTTCCTTTCCGTTTCTGCCGCTTCGAGGGCCAGCTCCTCACCCGCGTGCTCATCCCGCATTGAGGGAAAAACAGCAGATTCATAACCGCGACAATCATATTTTAAACCTGTCTTCCCGTCATCCGAGTGAAACACTCGGAAGGTACGCAGCCTGTTGGAATGATTCCAAACATTGAACGGTGGAGACACGATATGACCGACATCGATACGAGCAAATTGTCCTGGGACGAGTGGGACGAACTGCAGAACCCGCCGCCGGCCGAAACCGATTTCGACCGCGTGGTCGAAACCGCGATTTCCCGCCGCGGCTTTCTGGGCGGCGTGCTCGCCTTCGGTTCGGCCGCAGCCGCCATGGGCACGCTCGGCAACCTGATGAGCAGCACCTCGGCCGAAGCGCGGGAAGCCGCCGTCAGCCGTTTCCCCTTCAAGCCGGTTGCCGCCGCCACCGACCACACCATCCATGTGCCGGAAGGCTATAACTGGAAGCCGCTGGCGAAATGGGGCCAGCCGCTGTTCTCCAACGTTCCTGATCTCGACCCCGCAAAGGGCGTCAGCGTTGAAAATTCCGACAAGGTCTTCGGCGAAAATACCGACGGCATGGAACTCTTCGTGGTGGGCAACCACCAGCTGATCGCCGTCAATCATGAATATGTGAACCCGGAAACCAACCTGCCGCACGCCGAAAAAGGCAACCCGAAGACGGCCGACGACGTGAAGATCCTGCAGAACATGCAGGGCGTCACCGTCATGGAAGTCGCGGAAGACAAGGACGGCTGGAAAATCGTTCTCGACAGCCCTTTCAACCGCCGTATCCACCACAACACGCCGATGAAGCTTTCCGGCCCGGCCGCAGGCTCCGATCTCGTCAAGACCGCCGCCGACCCCAAGGGTGTCGACTGTCTCGGCACCTTCAACAATTGCGGCGCAGGCCGCACGCCCTGGGGCACCTACCTCACCTGCGAAGAGAACTTCAACGGCTATTTCGGCACCACCGACGCCGCCTTCAAGCTGCCTGACGATTACAAGCGTTACGGCATCGTCGCCGAGACCCGCTACGCCTATGAGAAGTTCGACGCCCGTTTCGACGTTGCCAAGAACCCCAATGAACCACGCCGCGCCGGTTACGTGGTCGAGATCGATCCCTCGGACGCCAAGTCCACGCCGATCAAGCGCACCGCGCTTGGCCGCATCAAGCATGAAAACGCCGCCGTGGTGATCGCCCGTGACGGCCGTGTCGTCGTTTACATGGGTGACGACGAGCGCGGCGAGTTCCTCTACAAATTCGTCTCCAGCGGCATCTACGTGCCGGGCGGCGACACCTCCAAGCTGCTGGACGAAGGCACGCTTTACGTCGCGAAGTTCTCCGATGACGGTGCCGGCGAGTGGCTTGCCCTGACGCCGGAAACCACGGGCATGAAGATCGACGAAATCTGCGTCTTCACCCGCCAGGCCGCTTCCAAGGTGGGCGCGACGACCATGGACCGCCCGGAATGGGTCGCCATCAACCCCGTCGCCATCGAAGCCTATTGCGCGCTGACCAACAACAGCCGCCGCGGCGAAATGAAGGACGGCAAGCTGCGCGCCAATGCCGGCGGCGACGCCATGGCGATCAATGCCGCCAACCCGCGCGAGAAGAATGAATACGGCCAGATCGTGCGCTGGTATCCGGAAAATGACGACCATGCGGACGGCAAGTTCAAGTGGGACCTGTTCTGCATGGCCGGTAACCCCGCCGTCCACAAGGACGCCTATGCCGGCTCCCCGAACATCAACGAAGGCAACATGTTCAATTCGCCTGACGGCATGATGTTCGACTCGACCGGCCTGCTCTGGATCCAGACCGATGGCGAGGACACCAATGAAGGCAACTTCGCCGGCCAGGGCAACAACCAGATGCTGGCGGGCGACCCGGCCACTGGCCGCATTGAGCGCTTCCTGACTGCGCCGAAGGGTTCCGAAGTCACCGGCCAGACCTGGTCCGCCGACAAGCGCACCCACTTCGTCGGCATCCAGCACCCCGACGCCCCCTTCCCGGACGGCGAAGGCAAGCTGCCCCGCTCGACCGTCATCGCCATCAAGCGCGACGACAATGTGAAGATCGGCTGACGCACAGGCATGAACGGAACCGGATCGCGAGGGAATTGCCATCCGGTTTCACGATAAATCGCCGCGTGCCCGAAAGGACACGCGGCGTTTTGCCTGTGTTCGTGAATGAACGTTCGGATATCGTCGTATGGCGCAGATTTATCCACCTTTCGCAAGAACCTGCATGGCAGGGCTCGCCGGGCATGTGTAGATGTAGATTATCTCCACCTGCTTGTTGGGCCTCTCTTGGATCAGATCCTCGCCATTCGAACATTTGTCCGCGTCGCCGAAGCCGGGTCCTTCGCCAAGGCGGCGGATATGCTGAACCTTCCTCGGTCCTCAGTCAGCAAGCTGGTGCAGGATCTCGAGGCACATCTCGGAACAAAGCTCGTGGAGCGCACCACACGGTCGGTCACGATGACCACGGAGGGCGTCGCCTATCACGAACGCGCGCTGAAGCTCCTCGCCGATCTCGATGACATGGACGGCACTATTGCCGGCTCCCGCAGCACACCCAAAGGAAAGCTGCGCGTCGACATCGGATCTGTGCTGGCAAACCAGATCCTCATCCCGGCACTTTCGGATTTTCAGCGCCATTATCCGGAAATCGATCTCATGCTCGGTGTCAGCGATCGCCCCGCCGATCTCGTCAGTGAGGGTATCGATTGCGTCATTCGCGGCGGGGCGCTGGGTGACTCATCAATGAAGGCGCGGAAGCTGTGCGAGCTGGACTACGTCATTTGCGCATCGCCCACCTATCTGGCTGGTCTGCAGTTGCCGGAGCGACCTGACGATATCGAGAAGCATCGGATCGTCTCCTACTTCTCCGCGTCATCTGGAAAGAGATTTCCATTGCGTTTTCAGCGCGGCGAAGAGCGAAGCGAGTATCTCCCGGCCTCTGGCGGCGTTTCCGTCAACGAGAGTACCGCGCATCTGAACGCGCTGCTGTCGGGACTGGGAATTGGCCAAAGCTTCGGATTTCTCGCGCGGCCCCATTTCAAGAGCGGGGCGCTGGTTGAACTTCTGCCCGACTGGAAGCCGGACAATCATCCCCTTCATCTCGTCTATCCCGCTGATCGTTTCCCAAATCCGCGGCTACGCGCCTTCACGGAATGGGCAGCGAAGGTGTTCGAAGCGGTCGACGCACGGCGCGATGTGACGGCGACTATCCATCCAGATGGATAATGTCTCCATCCTGAGCGGCTTCTCTCCACCGGGCTGACGAACTAACTTCTCCTCATCGGACGGTGACGAGGCCAATGGCCAGCGCCACATCCCGAGCAAATTCGGAACTTCAACAGGCCGTGCATTCGGGCTGAACCATTTCGCGCGCCCAAGCATCAGGAGAGTTAACATGGCCAACAGGCTTCAAAACAAGATCGCCGTCATCACCGGAGCAACCAGCGGCATCGGTCTTTCGACGGCCAAGTTGTTCGCTGCCGAAGGCGCACGCGTCTATATCACAGGCCGCCGCAAGGCCGCTCTGGACGAGGCGGTGGCAGAAATAGGACAGGGCGCGGTCGGCGTACAGGCGGACTCCTCGAGCAACGCTGACCTCGACAAGCTGTTCGCCCAGGTGAAGGCGGAACAGGGCCGCCTTGACGCCCTCATCGTCAATGCAGGTGGCGGCACCATGCTGCCGCTCGGCCAGATCACCGAGGAGCAGATTGACGACACCCTTGGCCGCAACGTGAAAGCTGTGATCCTGACCGTGCAGGCGGCACTTCCGCTGATGGGCAAGGGCTCGTCCATCGTGCTGACGGGTTCGACTGCCGGCACCGAAGGCACGGCTGCCTTTTCCGTCTATTCCGCTTCCAAGGCCGCGGTGCGCAACCTGGCTCGTTCCTGGGCTCTCGACCTCAAGGGCACGGGCATCCGCGTCAACGTCATCTCGCCCGGCGCCACGCGCACACCAGGCCTCGTCGAACTTGCAGGCGACGACAAGGAACAGCAGCAGGGCCTGCTCGACTATCTCGCCTCTCGCATCCCTCTCGGTCGCGTCGGCGAAGCCGAGGAAATCGCCAAGGCGACGCTGTTCCTCGCCTCTGACGATGCGAGCTTCGTCAACGGCGCCGAGCTCTTCGCGGACGGCGGCCAGGCACAGGTTTAACGCTGAACCGCAGTGGCGGGTGGCCTCCGTTTCGAAGTAAGAAATCAAGATGCGTGCTGCCGTCAATCGCCTGCACAGAGAGCCTCAGGACGTTCTTCAGGCCGTCGAGCTGGCTTCTCGAATGACCAAATGCCGCGCTAAAATGCGCGGCGTTGCTCATGTTTGACGGCGTCCATGAAGCTCAAACCGCCGGGACACGCCGATCCCCTCCAGAAATGCCTCGTCGTGGCTGACGACCAGAATTGCGCCGTCATACGCTTTCAGGCCGGCCTCCACGATCGCGACGGAATCAAGATCGAGGTGATTGGTCGGTTCATCGAGTATGAGAAGCTGCGGCGGCTTCTGGTTGCCAAGGACGCAGGCAAGGCCGGCGCGCAGCATCTGGCCGCCAGACAGATGCCGCACATCCTGCAAACCGGCGTCGCCGCGAAACAGGAAGCGGGCAAGAGCGGCCCGGCAGGCGTTATCACTGGACCGCGGGTTGAGACGCATGAAATTGTCCCGGACGGATAGCCCGGGTCGCAGCAAGCTGACCTTCTGGTCCAGCAACGCGCAAGCAACCTCAACTCGGACCGAACCAGAAAATGGCGCGAGAGACCCGGTGATGACGGAAAGCAGCGTCGTCTTTCCCGAACCGTTCGGCCCCGCCACCGCAATCCGTTCCGGACCTGTAATCGCAAGCGACAGATCGGACAGGACAGGCGCATTGCGTTCGTAACCCGCAGTTACGTCTTCCAGCCGCAGAACCGTCTTTGACGCCACCAGTCCGGTGGACGGTATGGACAGCATGAATGGTTCAAGCACCTCAATGCGCCCTCGCGCCTCTGCGACGTCTGCCTTGGCCTCCCCCGTCATTCGGCGCGCCGTGGCGGCGTTGTCACCGCTTGTCTGCTCCGCCCGCATGGCGCGCCCTCCGGCCGAAATTCTCGGTATTCCTCCTTCCGCCGCCTTCCTTTTGCCTGCACCATCGCGACGAGCCTGCCGCTCGGCCGTCTCCTGCGCCCTGCGCTCGACGGCGCTGAGCCGCTTCTCGGCCTCGGCCAGTTCATGCCTGGCATTGTCAAGCTCCAGTGCCTTGCGATCGCTGTAGTGGTTCCAGTTTCCGCCATAACGGCTGATACCGAGCGATGTCAGTTCAGCAATGCTGTCGACCGTTTCGAGCAATTCACGATCATGGCTGACAATGATTGCGCCGTGACGCCAGCCGCTCACAAGTTCGATCACTGCAGTCCGACCGTCACGGTCGAGATTGTTCGTGGGTTCGTCGAGGATCAGGAACTCCGGTGCATGATAGATTTGAGCGGCAAGCGCTGCACGGGTGCGCTGCCCGCCGGAGAGTCGGGCGAGCAGTGTCGTCGCGGGCATGGACAGGCCGAAGCGCGCGAGTGCCGCCTCGATATTCGTCTCAAGCATCCAATCGATATCGGCCAGTTCCTCCAACGTCGCGCCACCCGCCTGCGCCCGTTCAAGCACAGCGAGCGCATCACGCGCGCCAAAGAGATCGGCAATCGTCTCATTTTCGGCCACCTGGACGCTTTGACGCAGGATGTGGATACCCGACGGTGCAGAGACAGAACCCGAAGATGGTGTCAATTCGCCGGCGATCAGCTTCAAGAGCGTGGTCTTGCCGGCGCCGTTACGACCGACAAGCCCGACACGCTCCGGGCCGAACACAATATTCAGATTGGTGAAAAGCGAACGACCGTCAGGCGTGAACCAGGACAGATTGGAGAGTGTGATAAAGTGGGTCATGGACAAGGTTTTCCCGCATGGCAAGGCAAAGTGGCGCTGCTATCGGGTTGAAATCCATTGTCGACCATCCTGTTGTTGCTGCGGACCGATGGAATGTAGCGTTTGAAAATGGGACATTCAAGGCCGCTTCAATAACGGCCTGCGCTCTTTTCAAGCATCGGCGGCTGACGGTCTTGTGTTCGCTCCACATCCGGCGTCAGAGGGCAATGATTTCGCCGACATGGTCATTCACGGGCACAGTTCAAACTTCTCCGGGGCCGCGAACCATGCGAGCAGACTTTTCAGTCAGGGGCATCAAAAAGCGAAAGATAGCGCTCGCCACTATCGGGAAACACGACCGCAATCGTCTTGCCGTTGTTTTCCGCGCGGCGGGAAAGCTCGATCGCGGCAAAGATGGCTGCACCGGATGAGGTTCCCACAAGGAAGCCCTCCTTTCTGGCCACCGCAAGCGCTGCCCGCCGCGCCTCTTCGGTGGTAACGGCAATGACTTCATCCACGACGCTCTTGTCGTAGGTCTCCGGCAAGGTCCCTTCCTCCACCTCGGTCACCTTGTGGACGCCTTCGATCGTGGAAGCGTCGGGGTTTTCGGGGGATGGAACGGACTGCGGTGTCGGCTCGGCAACAACGATCCTTATCTCCGGTTTTTGCGCCTTCAGGAAACGCCCGGCACCGGACACGGTGCCGCCCGTACCAACGGTGGCGACCAGGATATCGATGTCACCTTCGGTATCGCGCCAGATTTCCGGCCCGGTCGTCTCGAAATGAACCTGCGGGTTGGCATCATTGGAACGCTGGCCGGTATAAAATGCATACGGATTTTCAGCCTTGATCCTGTCGATGATGCGATGGATGGCATCGGGCTGGAAGAGCTCCTCATTTTCGATCAGCTCGATCTCGGAGCCGAATTGCCTGAGGATGTTGATCTTGTCTTCGCTGATGGTATTGCGAAGATAAAATTTCGTGCGATAGCCGCGTGCGGAGGCAACCGCCGCAATTCCGATGCCTGTATTGCCACTGGTCAAATCGAAAAGAAGATCGCCCGGCTTCAATCGGCCGCTCTTCTCAGCCTCACATATGATGCCCCAGGCGGTGCGGTCTTTGACACTGCCTGCGGGATTGAGGTACTCGATCTTGGCGAGAATGCGCGATTGGAGATTGTATTTCGTCCGAATTCTGGCGAGTTCCACCAGCGGCGTATTGCCGACGAGTTCTGTAAAATCCCGATAAATCCTGCCCAATTTCACTATCCTGTTTGCACTGCGTGGATACCGAACAACAGGCTCCGATGCGTATCGCCCGTCGGACCGGATGTTTTGATCATGCTTCGGATTTTTCCTTCTGCGTTTGCGGTGCTATCCCCACGCCTCCATTTGGCGCCGGTGAGGCGCCGTTCACGGCGAAATCTCCAACGATACGGTCGTGATAGATACGGGGATTGTGTGAGGTTATCGTGCGGGCGTTTCGCCAGTGACGATCAAGACCATGGCTGCGTTTTGCGGCCGAGGCGCCAAGCGCATCGAAGAGGACAGTGGACGCATCCAGGATAAGGTTGCTGACCACCGTAACCGACTGGCTGACTTCCAGCTCCGCGTCACGGTTCGCAGATGCAATATGCTCCTCGTCTCCAGAGAGATTGGCATCATAGGCAGCCTGCAGGGCTTCTGCGGCCTTTAACACGATGGCGCCGGCGCTATAGGCCGCACCCCTGATCCGCCCCACGACCTGAAGCACCTGAGGGTCTTCAGAAAAACGCGCGGCGTTACTGCGTTGATAGACGCGTTTGCGCTCCGCAACATGGGGGGCGATTTCCAATGCGGCCGCGCGGCCGATCCCGGCAAGCGAGGCCAGATGGACGAGCTGGAAAAAGCCGCCTGAATAGCTGAAACGAAGCGCGCTCGGCTTGATGAGGTCCTCGGAAATCGCCACGTCGGTAAATCGCGCCGTGCCGCTGGCCGTCAGCGCCTGTCCGAAACCATCCCAGTCGTTGACGATTTCGACGCCTTCAGCCTTTGTGGGGACAAGCGCGCCAACCGGTATGCCGTCCCCATCCACGGCTCCAAGCGTGATCCAGTCGGCATAGAGCGAGCCGGTCGTATAATATTTCTCGCCATTCAGCCGCCAGCCGCCGCCATCCCGCGTGAGCTGGGTGGAATAGGTTCCAAGTTTGGCATCCCCGATTTCCGAAAAGCCGCTGCCAATGGTTTCGCCACGTCCGATCCGCTCCAGCCACGCATCCCGCCATGGCGAAGCTGGTGCATTCAGCAGATCTTCCGTAAAGCCAAGATGGCTGCGGTAAGCATTGGTGAGGTTGGGATCCGCCTGCGCGAGTTCAATGATCAAGCCAAAAAGCTCGGGAAGCGTCAGGCCCAGACCACCAAATTTCTCCGGCAGGCGCAATCTGGAAAAGCCGGCCTTTTTCAAAGCTTCGTAGTCATCGAAACGAAGCTCGCGTTCCAGATCGTGTCGTATTGAATCTTTGCCGATTTCGGCAAAAATTCCCCGAAACCTCTCGGCGATCGCGTCAAAACGTTTGCTGGGCGCAGAACCCCAGGCATGGCTGGCATTGGTCATTGCAAATTCCTGTCTGTGGAGCAGTCTGGCGAACACCCGCCCGGGTCTAGGCGGCTGCCGCTTCGGCACCCTGTTCGAAGTCGTGTAAATGGAGCGCGATTTCGAACCCTCTGCGTTTCAGCCAGTGGGCCACGACCCTGGCGCGGGCGCCGAGCAGGTCATCCACCAGAATGACCCGGGCACCGCGCACCGCGATCGTTCGATAGGCGACACCGAGAAGCTGCCCGCCTTCCGACGAAATTGAGCCCTGCAGATGGGAAGTCTCGAACTCTTCCGGTGTGCGCACGTCCAGGAAATAGGTCGTTCGTGATGGGTCCTTCAACCATGTCTCGGCGGTCGGGCGGTCGATGAAGAGCAGATCGTCATCCCTGGAAAAGGCCTTCAATCGCGCCTCTGCAATCTCTTTCGCGTTGGCGCTCACATGCGAATATGTCCGGGAGGGGCCTGTTTCCAGCTCAAATCCATCATCCGTCCAGCCGCGCGTCCCATCATGCAGGTAACTGACATCGTTTTCGACACCGGCGTCGATCAATGTCTGCGCGCCGAGAATTGCGCGGGGCAGGCCAGCGCAGGAGACGACGACCCTTGTTTTGGGCGAGGGAACGAGATCGGAAAAGCGCAGCAGGAGTTCTGCCCCGGGCACAGCAATCGCACCGGGCACATGTTCCTTTTCATATTCCGGCAATGTGCGCGTATCGAGGATGACAACATCCTCACCGGCTTCCTGCCACGCCTTGAGCTCACGCGCAAAAACCACAGGCGTGTTTTTCTCGCTTCTCACCTTCTGAACGAAAGGAACGCCAGGAATATCGAATGTCGGCAACGCCTCAACGCCACCTTCGATCCATGCCGGGATTCCGCCACGCAGAAAATGAATGTCGGTCCAACCCTTGGCGGCAAGCCGTTCGGCCGCCTGCTTTGCGCTGCCTTTTCCATCATCCACCAGCACGGTGCGCACGACGGGGCGAGGAATGAAGCGATCGATTTCCGCCTCCAGCCTGTCAACCGGAAGGTTGGCGACAAATAGCGGTGAAGCATACCCCACGTCCTCGGCGGCACGGATATCCAGAACCGCAAGTTCCCTGCCATCCCGCAGCCATTCGATGAGACGATCTTTTGTTACAGCAAATACGGACATTGCGTTTTCTCCTGACAAATCCGGAATTTTCATGCGGGGTTTCAAGCGGTCGGATCGAGCCACAGATCGCCGAAACTCCAGTTCAGCCCCTGCGCGCCGGTGACATAGTTCCTGACCCGCTTGTGCGCCACGATCTGGCTTCCCGCCGCCACGAGATCGACGGAGGCGACGTCGTCATGGATGAGATGCTGGAACTTGCTCCAGGTTACCCAGCGTTTCTTCGGATCCGGTTCGATGGCGGCCGCCTCAAGAAGCGCATCCGCCTCTGGATTGGCGTAGTTTGCCGCATTGGAAAAGGGCAGCCCGATCTTGAAATTCTTGCTCCAGTAGGCGCGCTGGATGCCGAGCGACGGGTCGAAGGTATTGGAGAGGGATTCCACCACAAGATCAAAGGCGCGGTCGGTGTAGACAGTTTTCAGATAGGTTGGCAGGTCGTATTTGCGGATTTCAACGGCAATGCCGATCTTTTCAAGCTGGCTGCGAAGAACATCGGCATAGCCAGGTGTCAGATAGGAATTATACGTCAATCGTACTGGAAAGCGCTTGCCGTCCTCCTTGCGCGGATATCCCGCCGCGTCGAGTAACTTTTCCGCTTCTTTCGGGTCGTAGGCATATGGCTTGACCGAAGCATCATACCAGTTGGGAAGGGCCGTGCTGACGGGGCTGGGTGATATCTGCGCATAACCGAAGAGCGCCACATTGACGATCTCGTCGAGGTTGATTGCCTTCGCAATGGCCAGGCGAACATCTTTCTTGCGGAAGATTTCGTTATCGTAATTGAAGAACAACTGCTGCTGCGGACCCGCATAGGCATAGGTATTCGTATCCAGAACGAGATCGGGGTTCTGCTTCAGCCGTTCGAGATCCGCCAGCGGCACCGGGTTGTCGCCAAGATCCACTTCCCCCGTCTCCAGCGCCACTGCCCGCGCAGCCGGATCGGTGATGATGCGCAGGATGATGCGATCAAGATAGGGTTTGCCGGCATCCCAATAATCGGGATTTCGATCGAAGATCAGATGGCTCCCCGGCGTCCATTCGGTCAGTTTGAAGGGGCCGGTGCCGATAGCAGTCTGCAGCGTCTGGCCATCCGCGGGCTTCAGCTTTTCGAAAATATGCTTCGGCACAATCGGCGATTCCGAACTCGATTGCGCAGCAATGAGAAACGGTGCGGGTTTGGACAGAACGATAATCGCAGTGAGGGGATCTGGCGTCTCCACCGCCTGAACGTTCTGGTACGTAATGCGGCCGCGTGGATGCGCTTCCTTGAGGCGGAAAATCGAAAAGGCAACGTCTTCCGATGTAAAATCTTTGCCGTCATGCCATTTCACATTTGGCCTGAGTTTGAACGTATAACGCAGGTGGTCATCGGAAACGGACCATTCCGTTGCCAGCAAGGGCTGCGGCGTGAGGTCGAAATCGAATGTGAGGAGGCCTTCAACAATCTTTGGGCCGATCGCCTGCCCCGTGCCTGACGATGTGTTGATGGCGAAAAGCGCGTTGCCGGGATCGACACGATAAAGCAGCCTGAGCGTGCCGCCGGAGACGGGCCGGCTCGCATCGCCACCCGCTGCGAAGACCGAACCAGGCAGGGCCGTTCCTGCCGTTGCCAAAAGAAGCATTTTATTGAACTGCCGGCGTCCGATCGTCATGAAAATCCCCGTTGGAAAACGTCGTTTCGATGACGAAAGCATCGGGGCAATGCAGCGCATTCCTAAGGATAAAATTCTTCCTCCTTGTCGAAGAAATCATTCCTTGCGGAATTTTATTTCAATACTTACGCAAGCAGGCACCAAAACTCGCGCTGAATTGCCCCATCCATCGGGATCTTCGTTGCGCATCCGGAGCAGATGGTGGAATGCGAAGAAATCTCGCCGGCGTTTGTTTCAGCATTCCCGTGGAAATGTTGTTTCATCTCAAAATCGCGATTGAGAAGGACATTGCTCGGCAGATGCCTCGGCCGGCCATATCAAATCACAGGAATTTGCCGCCTTTCTGATCCGCACAATTGAGCCCGCCCCCCACAATTATGGAGTTTCATCCGATGACCCCGCCCAGTCCGATTACCAAACTGGAAATCCCACAGCAGCGCGTCGAGGCCCGTTATGGAACGCAGGCCGATTTTTCTCCGCCTTTCTGGAATGACACCATCGACGCCTTGCTGAACCATCGCACCGCCCGCGCCTATCTGCCCAAGGCTCTGCCGGAGGGCAGCCTGGAGCTTCTGGTCGCCGCCGCGCAATCAGCGCCCACATCATCCAATCTTCAGGCGTGGAGTGTGGTTGCGGTGCAGGACAAGGAGCGCAAGGCACGACTGGCGGGTTTCACCGGCGGCAACGCCCATATAAAGGATGCCCCCCTTTTCCTCATCTGGCTTATCGACCTGAAGCGGCTGCGCACGGTCGCTTCACGCCAGGGGAATGAGGGTGAAGGACTGGATTACCTGGAAAGCTTCCTGATCGGCGCCATCGACGCTGCATTGGCAGCGCAGAACGCTGTAGCCGCGATTGATTCAGCCGGCCTGGGCTCCTGCTACGTCGGCGGCATCCGCAACAGGCCGGAGGACGTGGCCCGCGAACTCAACCTACCTGCCGAGACGGTTGCCGTCTTCGGCCTGACGGTCGGCTATCCTGACCCGGCGGTAAAAACAGATGTCAAACCGCGCTTGTCACAATCATCCGTTCTGTTTCATGAAACCTATTCGGAACCCGCCCACGATGACCTCAATTCTTATGATGAGGTATTAAAGGTGTTTCAGGAAAAACAGGGCCTGCCCCAAAATGGCTGGACAGGGCCCATTGCCCAGCGTGTGGAGAACGCCGCCGCGCTGAAGGGCCGTGCGGAACTGAGCCGGACGCTGCGTCGCCTCGGTTTCGCTATCAAATAAATTCCATTGCGGCTGACGGTATAACGAAGGCGCGCCCTTGCCCCGGCGATACAAGGCGCGGGCCGGGGCGGCGCAATCTCTCCCGAAATCACCGGTTTCGGGAACTTATTTTCTATAAAATTAGTAGATATAGAATGACCGGTCTTCCTTTGCCCCGCTCGAAGGCCTTACGATCCGTTCAGAATGCTCCTGAACGCATCCTGCCACCGTCCTCAACCGCCGCCGAAACCGCCGAACCAATCACCATACCAATATCTCCGTAAATCCGGAGCGTAAAAAGACAGGACGAGAAACGACAGATGCCACGTTATGTTATCATTGGCGCCGGCGCGGTGGGCGCGAGCCTTGCAGCACAGTTTGCACTTTCCGGCATTGATTATGCACTTTTCGGGCGGGGAGCCCAGATAAGCCATATCAGGCAGCATGGCCTCACCTTTCAACGACCCGCACAGACGCGGCAGATCGATCTGAAGGTCTTCGACCTGACGGATCTTCCGGAATTGAGACGGGATGATATCCTCCTGCTCACGGTGAAGGCTCAGGATGCCATAAGCGCACTCGCCTTCTGGTCCTGGCAGAACGTCTCCAACACGACGGCACCGGCGGCTGCACAGCTGCCTATAGTGACTTTTCAAAATGGACTGGCGACTGAAGCCAATGCCCTGAGAACATTTTCCAGGGTGTATGGCGCAAGCATTCTGACACCGGCGCGGTTCACAGAAACCGGGAAGGTGGTGGTTGGCGGCGAGCCGCAACTGGGCATCGTGACGGTCGGGCGTTTTCCGCTCGGACAGGATGACGTGACGACGCAGGTCACGGCAGACCTCAACAGGGCGGGATATCTTGCCGAGGCAAGCGACGATATCCGCCGCTGGAAAGCAGCAAAGCTCCTTCACAACGTTCGCAACGTCCTCGAACTCTTCGACGGCCCGGCCGATCTGAACGATAAGATCAGCGCGGCGCTGGTGGATGAAGCCCGCCATGTGCTCGACGCGGCAGGTTACACCCTCGCCTCGCCCTCCGAGCGAACCGTAGACATCTCGAACTGGCGAGTAGCGCCGAACAGCGGCATTCACCCGGGCCAGCAATCGACGTGGCAGAGTTTCAGGCGCGGAGCCTCAAGTGAGGTGGATTTCCTCAACGGAGAGATCGTATTGCTCGGCCGGCTTCACAATGTGCCAACGCCCTATAACGACGCTGTTCAGACGCTGGCCGGCAAACTGGCGCAACAGGGCGGGTTTTCAAAGCCGCTGCCGCTCGATGCAATCACGTCGCTCATCGCCGGCCCGTACCGGCCGGCGCAGCCCAATCCCGCCAGCCCTTCGTGATCGGCGGCCTCAAGCAGTGCGATTTATCAAACGACAGTGTGAAACGATATAATGAGAGAAGCCATATCAGACCATATACTCACCGCCGCCGGCACGCTCTTCTATCGCGAAGGCATCCGGGCTGTCGGCATCGATCGGATCATCGAGGAAGCGAATGTCGCGAAGGCGACGCTCTACCGGCATTTCCCTTCGAAGGATCATCTTGTTGCAGCCTATCTGGAAGCGCGTCATGAGCGGGTGATCCACGCGCTTCAGAACGTCGTGGATGCGGACATGGCTCCGAAGGAGCAGATCCGGCTGATTTTCGAGCAACTCCACGAAAAGGCCGACAGCCCGGATTTTCGCGGCTGCGCCTTCGCTCTTGCGGTTGCCGAACATGGCGAATCCGAACGGGTCGTGTTCGTTGCGCGTACCCATAAGGCGAAGGTCAGGGACCTGTTCGCCGCTATCCTGGCGAGAGCCGGCAGCACAGTGGAGATCGCCGCCGCCCATCTCTCACTTCTCTACGAAGGGGCGCTGGCGACCGTCGCGGTTGGACGCGACCCCAAGGCGGTGCTGATCGCGCGTGACTGCGCTCTCTCCGTTTTCGCCACGGCCGCCGCCTCCACCGATCAACCGAACTGAAAGCAGCAGACAATGACAAAGACGATCGATTATTTCTTCAGCATCGGCTCACCCTGGGCCTTCATTGGTGTTGAACCCTTTGCCGCCCTGGCGAAACAGCAGGGCGCCACTATCCGCCCTCACCTTATTCCGCTGATCGAGGAAAACGGTGGCATTTACTCGAAAAATCGCCCGGAGGCCAGACGCGCCTACTGGATCACGGATCTGAAGCGGTGGGCGGCATTGCGCGGAAAAGTGCTCAATTTCGACAATCGCGCTGCGCTCTCGGATCCGTCCCCGGCAGGCCTGATGGTTGCGGCGGCAATCGAGAAGGGTGAAGACTGGCTGAAGCTTGCAGTTGCACTGCAGGAGGCTTTCTGGGTCCGCCGTGAAGACATCGGCAAGGCCGACATCCGCCAGGCCATCGCGACGGCTGCAGGTTTCGATGCTGTGGCCCTCGACGAACATGGCAAAAGCGACGCGGTTGCTGTCTTGCAGAAGGCGAGCTTCGAAGCTGCCAGGGCCGCCGGTGTGTTCGGGGTTCCGACCTATCGCTATCAGGATGAACTCTACTGGGGGCAGGACAGCCTTCCGTTCCTCGAGCGTCATCTCAGGGGCGAAAAACTGGCCGCCTGATGTTCACTGCCAGATGGCGTCGCCGGCCGCGCGCCTCGCCCTCAAGGTTTGTAAGTCTGTCGCAGCGTTTTGCGACCCGCCTACACGGAATGTTTTATGCCTGACCTGTCTCCTTCTCTCATCCGATCCCTGCGAGACCTCCTTGGGGAGCGTCTTTCAACGTCGCCGACACTGCGCGAGCAGCACGGGCGGGGCGAGGCGCATCACGCAGCCGCCTTTCCCGATGCGGTCGCTTTCGCGGAAACCACCTCCGAAGTGTCCGAGATCGTGCGGCTATGTGCGGCGGAAAGCGTGCCCGTCATCGCTTTTGGCGCCGGCACTTCGCTGGAAGGGCATCTGACAGCCGTCAATGGCGGGGTCTCGATCGACCTTTCACGCATGTCGAAAATCACCCGTATCAGCAGTGAAGATCTGGATTGTACGGTCGAGGCCGGGGTAACGCGGGAGCAGTTGAACACATATCTGCGAGATATGGGACTGTTCTTTCCCATCGATCCCGGCGCAAACGCTTCGATTGGCGGCATGGCTGCAACCCGCGCTTCCGGCACCAACGCCGTCCGCTACGGGACAATGCGTGAAAACGTACTGGGCCTGACCGTGGTGCTGCCGACCGGCCAGGTTATCAAAACCGGCGGTCGCGCCAGAAAGTCTTCTGCCGGATACGACCTGACCCGGCTTTTCGTGGGTTCGGAAGGAACGCTGGGGATCATCACCGAAATAACCCTCCGCCTCTATGGAATACCCGAAACCATCTCGGCGGCGCTCTGCTCTTTCGAGAGCGTCGAACAGGCAGTCGCGGCGGCCATTCAGGTCGTTCAACTCGGCATCCCCGTCGCCCGCATGGAGCTCATGGACCGTGGCCTGATCACGGCCGTCAATGCCTATTCCGGGCTGGAGCTGAAGATCGAGGACACATTGGCTTTCGAGTTTCACGGCTCGCCCGCCGGCGTTCAGGAGCAGGTCGATATGGTGTCCGCCATTGTGGAAGACCATGGCGGCAAGGATTTCGAGTGGGCCAACGCCTCCGAAGAACGCAATCGGCTCTGGAAAGCGCGCCACAACGCGTTTTATGCTGTCGTATCGCAAAGGCCAAACGCCAAAGGCTGGTCTTCGGATGTCTGTGTTCCGGTCTCGCAGCTCAGCAACTGCATATTGAAGACCCGCGAGCTCCTGCAGGATTGCAGCGTACCGGCTGCCATTCTCGGCCATGTCGGCGACGGCAATTTTCATGTCGTCTTCGCGGTCGATCCCGGCAATGCGGAAGAGCTTGGCGAGGTGGCGGCCATCAACAAGAAGATGGTGCAATACGCCCTCTCGGTCGGCGGCACCTCGACCGGCGAACATGGCGTGGGCACCGGCAAGATCGCCTACCTGCGTGAAGAACATGGTGACGCGGTCGATCTTATGGCGCTCATCAAACATGCGGTCGATCCAGCCGGCATCATGAATCCCGGCAAAATCCTGCCGAGATAGAATGTTACTTTGCGATCCGCGACCGCTGGGGCGACACCATGAATTCCTTCAAGACTCACAGTTCTCACTGGGGGGCCTTCTCCGGGCGGCTCACAAATGGGCGACTGGAGATAAAGCCTCACTCCGGCGACCCCCATCCATCCCCGCTACTGGGCAATCTTCCGGCGATCGCCGACAGCCCCGTCCGCATCCGACGGCCCGCTGTCCGGCGGGGGTGGCTTGAGCGCGAAGCCGACCATGCACAGCGGCGGGGCGCTGACGACTATGTCGAGGTCAGCTGGGCCGAAGCGACGACACTGGTCGCCGACGAACTGAGGCGGGTCTACGACAGTCACGGTCCAAGCGCCGTGTTCGGCGGCTCCTACGGCTGGTCCAGTGCCGGTCGCTTTCATCACGCGCAAAGCCAGATCCACCGCTTCTTGAATGTCCTCGGCGGATATGTCCGGTCGGTCAACACCTATAGTTCCGGTGCGGCCATGGTCATAATCCCCCATGTCCTGGGCCCTTATGACAGCTTCGACCGAAAGAGCGTGACCTGGGATGCCATCGAACGCAGCAGCGAGCTGGTGCTCGCCTTTGGCGGGATGGCGATCAAGAATGCCGATGTCCACGGCGGAGGGATCAGCACGCACACGGTCCGGCAAAAACTTGCCGGCGCGAAGGCTCGCGGTGCGCATTTCACATTCATCAGCCCTCTGGCAGACGATTTCCCCGCTGAGGCGGATGCCGAGTGGCTTCCCATCATCCCGGGCACCGACGTGGCGATGATGCTCGGGCTGGCGCACGTCCTCGTTACGGAAGGGCTGCACGACCGGACGTTTCTGGAGCGTTATACGGTCGGATATGATCGGTTCGAAAACTATCTTCTCGGCAGGGAGGACGGCCAGCACAAAAGCCCGGAATGGGCGGCCGAAATCTGCAACATCGCGCCGGACACAATACGCAAGCTGGCGCGCAGGATGGCCGGTTCGAGAACCCTGATCACCGTCAGTCATTCGCTGCAGCGGGCCGATTACGGAGAGCAGCCGGTGTGGATGGGCATTGTGCTTGCCGCCATGCTCGGCCAGATTGGATCGGACGGCGGCGGATTTTCTTATTCCCTTGGCGCGCTGGGCAATATCGGCAAGAACCTGCTCGCCGTTCCCCTGCCAACGCTGCAGCAATTCAAAAACCCTGTGCCGGACTATATTCCCTGCGCACGCATCTCCGATATGCTGCTCAATCCCGGCACCGAGTTCCATTACAACGGGCGCACGCTTCTTTATCCTGACATCCGGCTTGTCTATTGGGCGGGCGGCAATCCATTTCACCATCATCAGGATATCAACCGGTTGCGAGCCGCTTTCAGGCGGCCGGAAACGATCATCGTCCACGAGTCCGCCTGGACCTCCACCGCCAGACACGCCGATATCGTGCTGCCCGCCACGACCACGCTTGAGCGTGACGACATCGGCGCCGCCGATCGCGATCCGCTGATGATCGCCATGAAGCGCCTGATCGCCCCCGTCGGCGAAGCACGCGACGATTACGAAATATTCGCCGGCATTGCCCGCGAACTCGGCAGGTTCGAGGCCTTCACCGAAAACCGCAGCAGCGGAGAATGGCTTGCCTTTCTATACGAAACGACCCGTCAGGCACTTGCCGCGTCGGGCCATGAGGCGCCGGACTTTGAAACCTTCTGGAAACGCGGAGAAATGCCCCTTCCAGTCAAGCCGGACGACGGTGGACCGGCGCGCGCTTTCCTTGAGAATCCCGCAACGAAACCGCTGGCGACCCCCTCAGGAAAGATCGAGATTTTTTCCGGGACCGTCGAGGGTTTCGGTTATGATGACTGCAAGGGTCATCCGCGCTGGTATCCACCCAGAGTGGAAACTCCAGACGATGCGCACCTCTATCCGCTGCATCTCGTCTGCAATCAACCATATCAACGCCTGCACAGTCAGCTGGACTATGGCGATTTCAGCCGTTCCACCAAGATCATGGACAGGGAGCCCGTCCGTATCCATCCAGCCGACGCCTCGGCCCGTGGAATATCTGACGGCGATGTCGTGAGGCTTTTTAATCAGCGCGGCAGCTGCCTGGCAGGCGCCCTTCTCAGTGAAGACGTCATGCCGGGGGTAATGCAGCTCGCTACCGGCGCCTGGTTCGAACCAGAGGATCCAACTGCCGAAAACTCGATATGCATCCACGGAAATCCAAATATTCTGACCCGCGATATCGGCACATCGAAACTGTCGCAGGCATCGACCGGCCAGATCGCGAAGGTGGAGATCGAGCGCTTCACCGGGGCTCTGCCGCCCGTGACAATTTTCCAGGCCATGCGATTTGTATCGCGAGACCAGGTCGGCCCAGACGCCGAGCCGTCGTCACTCCACGCCGGAACCCCGCATTCCAAGGGGCCCTGAAACACCAATCCAAACAGCCGCCGAAATGACGATAAAATAATTCACTAAATCCATAGAAAAAGAATAACCAGTCTTTCTCCCTCACGCCTGACTGCTAGGTTAAGGGCAAGACGGACAGCGCAGAAGGGATCGCGCCATGACTGGAATATGTAGAAGCGGGCGCGCTCCTCAGCCACGCAGGTTCTCGGGAACCGCTCGCTAGCGTCGCGTCGCCCAATCAGGCCACCAATGAACTCAAGCATCTCCTGCTCGGCCGAGAGGCCGGCGCGGCAACGGTTTTACATGCGTTTGAGCAGCCACCGCAGACGCACGCGCACACCAGGAGATGCCGAAATTGCAACGAAAAAACTTTGGAATTTTCAGGATCATACAATGACAAAGCGTCCTTTCTCATCGTCTCTTTCGCGTCGCCGCCTGCTTCTTACGGCTTCGCTCGCTGTTTCCGCCTCGCTGTTTTTATCGACGGCTGCACCTTTGAGTGCTGTGGCCGCAGACACGCCACATGATGGCGGTGACATCACGTTTCTGATCGATTCCCTGGGCGACACGTGGATCCCCAATAACAGCGCGATCTCCAGTTTCCAGGGCCATATATGGGGTCATGTCACGGATAAGCTGCTGTACGTCGATGCCGAAGGCAAGGTCAGCCCGTGGATTGCCGAGCGCTGGGAGCAGAACGACACCGCGACGGAGTTCACCCTCCACCTCAAAAGCGGCGTGACTTTCTCCGATGGCGAACCACTGGATGCCAAGGCCGTCGTTGCCAATCTCGACATCTGGTATGCCGGCCGCAAGAACGAGGGCATCAACCCGATCGGCCTCTTCCCCAAGACCTATGATCACGCCGAAGCGGTTGATGCGACGACGGTCAAGGTTTTCTTCAAGAAGCCCACGCTCGGGTTCATTCCGACGCTTGGCTACCACGGCTCCATCCTGATCTCTCCCAAGACCATTGCCCAGCCTGCCGGCCAGCAGGCGGACCTCAGCAAGACCGCCGGCAGCGGACCTTATGTGGTGGAGTCCTGGAAAGAGGGCGACCACGTCACCCTGGTCAAGCGCAAGGACTATAATTGGGGTCCCGCCGCAGTCGGCCACACCGGCCCCGCCTATCTCGATACCATCACCTACAAGCTGGTCTCTGAGCCATCCCTTCGCGTCGCCTCCGTTCAGTCCGGTCAGGCGGATGTCGCGTACAACGCCTCGCCCCAGGAACTGAAATCGCTCAAGGAGGAAGGCTTCACCATCGCGACCCCGCGTTATCTCGGCTTCGTCAACGGCTGGGCCGTCAACACCAAGCTTCAGCCCTATGATGATGTGAAGGTGCGTCAGGCACTTCAGGCAGGTATCAACCGTCAGGAAATCATCGACACAGTCTATACGCAGGACTGGAAGCTCGCGACGTCCTTCATCCAGAGCAACGTCCCGGGAGCCACGGATCACAGCGATCTCCTCGCCTACAACCCGGACAAGTCGGAAAAGCTTCTGGACGAAGCCGGATGGGTCAAGGGTGCGGACGGCGTTCGCGTGAAGGACGGCAAGCCGCTGGAATTGACGATCCATTCCAATCCTTATCTGGCAACCTCGAAATCAGTCGATGAGCTGATTGCCCAGCAGCTCGGCAGGCTTGGATGGAAGGTCAATATCAGGGCTTATGATGTCGTGACCTTTGGCGAGAAGGTCAAATTCGGTGGCGCCGCCGTTCCGACATATGAAGTCACCCGCAGCTTTATCGACGCCGGCACGGTCGCAAGCATCCTGACCAACGCCAATAATGGCGAGAACTGGTTTGCGCTGGACGAGCGTGATGCGACGCTCAACGACCTGCGCGACAAGATCGCTGGTGCAGGTTCCGTCGAGGATCGGAAGCCTCTGCTCGATGGCCTGCAAAAATACGTGCTGGAACAGGGCTACTTCATCCCGCGCACGCAAATCGTTCAGCGCATTTACGTGCAATCGCCGAAGCTGAAGGGCGAAGTCTATAACGGCGTCGCTTATGCCAGCTATTACACAGCGTTCATTGCCGAATGACACCAGCACCCACCGAGTAACGTCAAGGAGGTGACGGCATGAGCAATGCCTACCTAACCTACGCCGCAAAGCGGCTCGGCCAGGCGATCGTCGTCATCCTTCTGGCCTATGTCTTCACCTTCGTGGTCGTCAGCGTCCTGCCTGGCGACCCGATCACCAGCGTTCTGCGCAACCCGCAGAACGGCTTTACCGAGCAGGAGATCGCCGAAATCATTGCGGCACAGGGGCTGGACAGGCCGATCATCGTGCAGCTCTGGCACTCCCTGTCGGCCTTCCTGACAGGCGATCTGGGCATCTCGATGCGCTCCAACCGACCGGTCTCGACGCTCATCGCCGAGGTGCTGCCATCGACGCTGGTCTTCGCCACCGCCGGGCTGACCGTGGCGCTGATCCTCGCCTTTGCGGTCGCCTACGGCACGCAGGTCGTGCCGAAGCGTTACGGACAGGGATTGCTGCGCGCCTTCCCTTCCCTGTTCCTGTCGACACCAAATTTCGTCATCGGCCTGTTTCTGATCCACCTTTTCGGTTTTCAGCTCAGGCTGTTCCGGGTCATCGAACCCGACAGTTTCTGGGCCACGCTGTTTGCGGCGATCACCATCGGCATACCGTTTTCCGCACAGATTGCGGAGGTCCTGATCGCCAATCTCGATCATGAGGCAGAGCAGGATTACGCAGCGGTTGCCCGCAGTCGCGGCATCGGGCCAAGACGGCTTTTCACAACACATCTCCTCAAGCCTGCCTCCTTGCCCGTGGTGACGGTTATCGCCCTCACCGTCGGCGAACTTCTGGGCAACTCGCTGATTACGGAGACGGTATTCGGCCGCACCGGTATCGGCAGTCTCGTTCAGCGTTCCGTCAGCACTCAGGATCTGCCGGTCCTGCAGGCGATCGTCTCGCTGGGGGCCGTGGTGTTCGTCGTCGTCAACCTCATCGCCGATCTCCTCTATCCGCTGCTCGATCCGAGGGTAAAAATTATCGTTGGCCGAAAACGCCGCCTGTCGACGATCGATGACACGTCGCTTGGCCTTGAAACGGGGGCCAAACCATGAGCCTTATTTCCAGCCCGGCTTCCATCAGCAATCCGTTGGAGAGACTGAAAACTCTCAACATAACTGCAACGGTCGCCCTCTCCCTGCTTGTCATCGCAATCGTCGTCGCCTGGTCGATTGCACCGCAGCTTTTCACCACCCAAAGCCCGATCAACGGCGTCCCGGCTGACAAGCTTCTTGCGCCAAGTTTTGCCCATTGGTTCGGCACGGATCATCTCGGGCGCGATCTCTATACACGGGTCGTTTATGGCACCGCTTCATCTGTATCGAGCGCTTTGGTCGCTGTCGTCATCGGCGTCGTCATCGGCGGTGTGATCGGTCTGCTTGCCGGATTTTTCGGCGGCTGGGTGGATATCGTCTTTGCACGTTTTGTCGACGTGCTGTTATCCATCCCGAAGTTCCTGCTGGCGGTCATCATCGTCACGGCAATCGGCTTCGAGACAATCAACGCCGCCATTGCGACAGGCATATCGGCGATCGCCTTCTTCGCCCGTGTGGCGCGCTCAGAGGTCATCAAGACGCGTCAGGCGACCTTCGTGGAGGCATCGTTTCTCTCGGGTGGCTCACGCGGCTACATCGTGCTGAGACATGTGCTGCCAAACGCATCCCGCTCGATGTTGCCGCTGGCCGTCCTGCAATTCGGCGAGTCCATTCTCGTCATCGCCAGCCTCGCCTTCCTCGGCTACGGCGATCCGCCGCCCTCTTCCGACTGGGGCCTGCTGATCTCGATCGGCAAGGACTACCTCAAATGGCCCTGGCTCGTTTATGCGCCCGCGTTCGTTACGATCGTGACCGTCCTCTCTGTCAACAGGATCAGCCGATGGCTTCGCAAATCGCATTGAAAACAGCCCCGACCCCTCCCCGAATAGTGGCAGAGGCTCCGCAGCCCGCCATACCCCTGCTCGGCGTTGAAAATCTTGCCGTCTCCTACGGGCGGCAGGAGGTCGTGCACGGTGTCAGCTTCGAGCTTGAGCGTGGCGAAAGTCTTGCGCTGATCGGAGAATCCGGTTCGGGAAAGTCGACCATCGCAAAGGCTGTACTAAGACTGCTTCCCAACGGCGCAAACGCCACGGGCCGGGTCGTTTTCGACAGGCAGGACATTCTCGCATTGCCGGAACGGCGCTTCAGGCCTTTTCGTGGCCGCGAAATCGGCTTCGTGCCGCAGGATCCGGGCAACTCTCTCAATCCTGTGAGAACAATCGGCGCGCAGGCGCTGGAGGCGGCAGCGCTGACGGAAGAGGCCAACCCCGCAATCCGCAAGCTCCTCATTCTGGAAACATTCGCAAAGGTGGGTCTCGACAATCCGCAACGGGTTTACGATTCCTATCCGCACCAACTGTCGGGCGGAATGCTGCAGCGTGTACTGATCGCGCTCGCAATATTACCGCGCCCCGCATTGCTCGTGGCGGATGAGCCGACTTCGGCGCTCGACGTCACAATCCAGAAACGCATTCTCGATCTCCTCTCCCGTCTTCGCGATGAGCTGAACATCAGCCTGCTTCTCATCACCCATGATCTCGCAATAGCGGCGGAGAGGGCGGACAATCTCGTCGTGCTGAAGAACGGCGTCGTGCAGGAAGCGGGCAGGACATCGGCTGTTTTTTCCTCCCCCTCCTCTCCCTATGCCAAAAAACTCCATGGCGACGTGCCCGCGCTCAACCCGGAGCGTTATGCCAAATTTCGCGATCCGGGGTTCAGCCTTCTCGATAGTGACAAATCGCCAAAGATCGCTGTCAGCGGCGTTACCAAGCGCTTCACCGTCGATGGCAAAACCCTGACCGCTGTGGACGATATTTCGTTTACGGTTCCGACAGGCACGACACACGCGCTTGTCGGCGAATCCGGCTCGGGGAAAACCACGACCATCCGCCTGCTGCTGGGGCTCGAGCAGCCGGAAAGCGGCACCATCACGGTTGCCGACGAGAGCGTTACAAGCAAGAGCCGCGCTTCCCTGCGGTCGGTATGGCGGCATCTGCAACTGGTTTACCAGAACCCGTTCACGTCACTCGACCCGACATGGAAGGTGGGCCAGCTTGTTCGTGAGCCGCTCGACAGATTCGAGATCGGTGCTCCGAAGGAGCGATCCGAGCAGGTGCGGGAAGCTCTCGCAAATGTCGGCTTGAGCGAGCACCTCATGGAACGTAAGCCATCAGCCCTGTCAGGCGGGCAGCGTCAGCGTGTGGCAATTGCCCGTTCGCTGGTCCTCAAGCCTGATGTGATCGTGTTGGACGAACCCACATCCGCTCTCGATGTCAGCGTTCAGGCGGATATCGTCGAGGTTCTGCTGTCGCTGCAGGCGAAGCTTGGCCTGACCTATGTCTTTGTTTCGCATGACCTCGCCCTGGTCCGGCAACTCGCGCACAGCGTTTCCGTGATGCAGCGAGGCCGCATTGTCGAACATGGGACCGTCACCGAGATTTTCGGCAATCCGCGACACGAATACACCGCGTCGCTGCTGAACTCCATCCCATCGGGCATCGCCGGAACGGCCCGCACCCATGCAGCCCCGCACGCGCTGCGGAAGGAACAACTCGCATGAATATTGCAGCAGCGTCGCGCGACCTTCCCGCATTGTTCCGGCCGAAAAGCCGGCTGGGTTTCAATACGCGGGTATCATTCAACGACGATGACGGTCCGGCAAAGGGGCTCCGACAGGGCATAGAATTGTTCAGACAGGCGGAAAGGCTTGGGTATCAGTCCGGCTGGGCCTATCAGCGCCATTTCGACCACTATCTTTCTTCGCCGTTGCCCTTCTTTGCGGCGGCCGGCCAGCATACGCGGCACATTACGCTTGGCTCCGCCGTCATCCCGATGCGTTATCAGGACCCCATTCTGCTGGCCGAAGCGGCGGGCACGACCGACCTGCTGATCGACGGCCGGCTTGAACTTGCGATTTCAACCGGGGCAAATGGGGCGTTCGATGCCGTATTCGGATCCGTGGATACCGATGCCCGGACAGAGGCAAAGCGGCGACAGTCGCGTTTTCTTGCCGCCATTGCCGGTGATGTTCTGCACGTTGTTACGCCGAACGACGTTGGTGCGCCTCCGGGAGCCGAGTTGCGGGTGACCCCACACAGCCCCACCTTGCGCAGCCGTATCCGACAGGGCTCCGCCAGTATCGATTCAGCGATTCAGGCCGCCGAACTCGGTATCGGCCTGATTTCCGGTACCGTCCTTCACGATCAGGACGAAGGCGAGACGTTTGGCCAATATCAGGCGCGTATCATCGATGCCTATCGCACCCACTGGCTGCGAATCTGGAAGACAACGCCGCCTCCGGTCGCCGTTGCAGCGTCGATCCTGGTCGGCACCACTCCGGAACTGCGGGAAAAATATGCCGCCTATGACCTTGAACGTCGCACAGTCGGCATTGCGGCCTCACGCCCGAAGGGTGCGCTGGCTCCTGCCGGCCAACCGGCTGGTGCCATGATTTCCCCCGTTTTTCAGGGCGCACCGGATACGGTCATTGAGGTGGTACTGAGCGACCCCGGGCTGGCGGCCGCAGATGAGCTTGTCCTCTTTTTGCCTCCGGCTTTCGGATTGACCGAAAACGTAAGATTGCTCACCGATCTTGCGACGACGGTTGCTCCCTCCCTTGGGTGGAAACCCAGCCCTTACGACGCAGATGCGGACCCGGCGGCAATCGCCGGTTCTAGGCCACCAGAATAGTCAGGCAATATTTTCTACATTTTCCATAGAAATAGAAAGACCTGTCTTCCTCATATGCCACGTCGGCTTTAGCTTTCACTCGACATTTAGAAACAGCAAGGAGCTCCCATGGCTGCGGAATTCATCAGCGTCAGCTTTCCCAACGCATCCAATGATCTGAACCCCATCCCTGATGCTCCGGTCGATCCGCTGTTTCTGGAACGTTACGCGCGTGCACTGGATGACTACGGGTTCAACTACACGCTCATTCCCTATTCCTCCTCTTCGTTCGATCCCTTCACGCTGGGTGCGACGGTGCTTGCGCACACGAAGAACATCAAGATCATTGTCGCGCTCCGCCCCAACACCGTTTATCCGACGGTTGCGGCCAAGTCCCTCGCCACACTCGACCAGTTGAGCGGCGGGCGCGTTGTCGTCCACTTCATCGCGGGCGGGAGCGACGAGGAGCAGGCACGCGAAGGCGATTTCCTCAACAAGGAAGAGCGTTACGAGCGTCAGGAAGAATATATCCGCATTCTTCGCCTTGCATGGGCTTCGACGGAGCCGTTCGATTTCGAAGGCAAATACTACCAGTTCAAGCAGTTCCGCAGCGCCGTGCGTCCGACCAATGGCCTTATCCCGATTTCGCTCGGCGGCTCTTCGGATGCTGCTTATCGTATCGGCGGCTCCCTTTGCGACATTTTCGGCCTCTGGGGCGAACCGCTGGCTGAAACAAAACAGCAGATTGACCGTATCTACGCCGAAGCCGCAAAAGCCGGACGCACCGACCGCCCCCGGATCTGGGTTACATTCCGGCCGATCGTCGCCGAAACGGATGAACTGGCCTGGGAAAAGGCGCACAGGGTTCTCGACCGTCTGAACGAGAACCGCCAGAAGGGCCTGTCTCGTGCCCCGGTCAATGCAGCGCCTCCTGCCAATATCGGGTCCCAGCGTCTGCTGGATATCGCCAAGCGCGGCGACGTCCATGACCGCGCACTCTGGTATCCGACAGTTACCGCCACCAATGCCAGCGGCGCGACGACCGCCCTGGTCGGGTCGCCACGCACGATCGCCGACTCCATTCTCGACTATATCGACCTTGGCGCCGATCTGATTTCGATCCGTGGATACGACAACTATAATGATGCCGTAGACTACGGACGATACATCCTGCCCCTCGTCCGCGAGGGTATTCGCGAACGCGAAGAGGCGAAGAAGAAGGCAGCCGCCTGATGACGGCAGTCCGACCACGCCGTCGGACCGATCCACCTCTCTTCCAAGACCGGGATCATCCACCCCTGTGACGGGTGATCCCGCCTGCCGACCATGAGAAAGCCGCTATCCGCATGTCCTATGACCCCACCGCACTCGACGCAGCCGCGCGCGTCCTTTCCGAAGCCGCTCCGGATGCGGATCAGACCGGTCAGTTTCCCTGGACCGGTATTCGCGCCGTTCATCAGGCTGGACTTCTCGAAAGCACGGTGGCCACGCGTTATGACGGACCGGGAGGAACCTTGAGCACCGCAGCCCATATTCTGGCGGCGCTCGGGCGAGGCGATCCTTCTGTAGCGCTGATCAGCGCAATGACGATTTTTACACATCTCGGGCAGGCCACGAAGGGCCATTGGCCGGACGGTCTCTATAGGGAACTTCTTTCACAGGCAAAGCAGCATCCGCTTCTTCTGAACGCCGCGCGTGTGGAACCAGAGCTGGGGTCGCCGGCCCGCGGCGGATTGCCGGCCACGCGTGCGCACCGGACGGCAAATGGCTGGTCGATCACGGGCCGCAAGCGCTTCGTAACGGGTGCCTATGGCCTCACCCATTTTCTGGTCTGGGCGCATACCGATGAGGTTCAGCCGCGGGTCGGCACCTTCGTTGTCCCCAACGGTCTGCCCGGCATCAAGATTATCGAGAACTGGAAAAGCCTCGGCATGCGGGCGACCGGTTCGCACGATGTCGAGTACACCGAAGTTGAAATCCCGGCAGAAAATGTGCTGGAGCTCGTTGATCCCTCGGTCGCCCAGCAGGATAATCGCGGCCACGCGGCAATGACGCTTGCACTCACCGCCATCTATCTGGGCGCGGCCGAAGCCGCCCAAGAAGCATTCATCCGCTTCGCGCATGAGCGCGTGCCGGCTAATCTTGGCCGCCCGATTGCGCAAACGGAACGTTTCGTTGAGCTCTCGGGTGAAATCGACCTTCTGGTTGCCGGCGCCCGCCAGATCATCTTTGGCGCGCTCGCAAACCATATTGGCGATGCCGAACACCTGATAAGGGCCCGCCTTCTCGCCGGGAGGCAAATCCGCGACGCTGTCCAGCTGGCGGTCCGCGGCATCGGCAACCCCGGTCTCAATGCCGATCTCGGGCTCGAGCGTCATTTCCGGGATATCCAGTCAGTCCTCGTCCATGCACCTCAGGAAGACACGTCCGTCGCCATTCTCGGACGCGCCGCCTTTGAGAAGTGGAAGACCGGCGAGAATGATCGATCGGCACATCCGGCCGGGCTGTCGATTCTCAAGACGGCCTAGGGCGCGCAGACACAAACCGCATTTATGCAGGATCACCCGAAAGAAAGTTCAATGAGCAACAATCTGATCGTCGGTTTCTCCGGCAACACATCGCGGCCATCAAGCACAAAGCGCTTCGTCGAAAGCGTCAGCGAGGCGCTGGCCGGCCAACTGAGCCTGCAACATCAGGTTTTCGACGTTGAGGATCTCGGCCCCTCCCTAAGCTCGGCACGATCCGTAGCGGACCTGGAAGGCAGCGCGCGGCAGGTTGTTCAGACCATCATCGACGCTGAAGCTCTGGTGATCGGTTCACCGACTTACAAGGGAAGCTATACCGGCCTCTTCAAACACGTCATCGATCTTCTCGATCCCGCAGACCTCAGGGGCAAACCTGTCATCTTGACGGCGACAGGCGGCGGAGACCGGCACTCGCTTGTGGTGGAACACCAACTCAGGCCGCTATTTGCCTTTTTCGAAGCCTTCGTGACGCCGACCGCAATCTACACATCCGGCCGGGACTACGTGGAAGGGCAGGTTTCTCCCGTGGTGAACGCCCGGGTAAATCAGGCAATCGCAGAAGCTGCGCTTCTCGTCAAAGCTCGTTTCGGAAACGTAACAATCGCGGCAGAATAATTTAGAAATGGACGGCCTTCGCCGAGGTAGGCTGCAGGCGCGACCGAAAGCTATCGGAATTCGGCGGAACCCGCCGCGACAGCGCCGGTGGCTTTGCCTTGGGCTGCATCCCGCTCGATGGTCGTGCAAAGCGTTTAGACGGCGTGCCGGCAGGATCAATCTGCAGGGATCGGCGCGTCACATGTCCGCGACCACGCGTTTGCGCGTAGCTCGGCGGCACCGCACAAGGGGATAACGACGCCACGGACACGCGTAGCGCCCGTGGATGTGATGATAAACGACAAGCAAGCTGAACTTAATCAGACTCTCCTCGTGGGCTGCTTTTGCTTGAACAGCTTTAGCTACAGCAAGAGCAACGTACCCTAGATGCGGGCGCCGCCCGTTGCATCGATCATCTGCCCCGTCGTCCAGCGGGCATCGCTGGATGCGAGGAAGGTAATCACGTCGGCGATATCCTCCGCCTTTCCGACGCGCGAGAATACAGAGAGGGCTTCGGCGCCAGCGCGCGCTTCCGGAGACGACAGCCACTCTGCATTCATGTCGGTTTCCGTGACACCCGGCAGCACGGCATTGACTGTGATACCGCGCGTAGCAAACTCCGGTGCCAGCGCCAATGTCAACGTTTCCAGCGCGCCCTTGGACGCGGCGTAAGCGGGATGAGTCGGCGCTGCGATGCGCGTAAACCCGGTCGACACGTTGATAATACGGCCGTTTTCACGGATGTGATCGGCCACGGCCTGGATCAGGAAAAACGGCGCCTTGTAGTTGATCGTCATCACCTCATCGAACGCGGCTTCGCTCGTCTGCGTCAATGGCAGTGCGGGCGCGATACCGGCATTGTTCACGAGAATGTCGAGAGCGGTCGAGCCCGTCTCGACATGCGCTGCTTCGCTGAACCGCGCCCACAGGCTGTCGGCCGCGTCCTTGCCCTGTCTGAGATCGGCCTTCACGGCGACGGCCTTGACGCCGAGCCCTTCGATCTCGCGCACCGTGGCATCGGCCGCATCCGCGTTGGCGGCATAATGCACGCCAATCAGCGCGGCACCCTCCCTGGCAAAGGCAAGGGCAACCGCCCGGCCGATCCCGCGTGAACCTCCGGTGATAAGGGCTGTCTTGTCTGCAAGTCGTCTGGACATTGATCACTCCGTTGCCAAAATAAATAGTGACCCCTACAATAAGGAACGAAACGCATCTGTCAACAATATAATAGGGATCACTATTTTATGGAGACACCAGTCCGCAGACGAGGCAGACCCCGCCTGCTCGATCGCGACGTTGGGCTCGACATCGCGGCACGGCTGTTTTGGGAGCGCGGCTACGAAGGAACCTCAACCGCCGATCTGACGAAAGCGATGGGCATCAATCCGCCGACGCTCTATTCGATGTTCGGATCGAAGGAGGAGTTGTACCGCCAGGCGCTGGATTTCAGCATTGCTCGTGAAAACAGCCGTCGATCCGACATATTGCAGTCCGATCTGCCGCTTTACGAAGCTCTGAGGCTGTACCTCTACGATATTGCCGATGGAGACACCCAGCCGGACAAGCCGCGCGGATGCATGGTTTCCACGGCCGTCCTGCAGCATGCGGAAGAAAATGCGTCCGTAGCGCGTCTGACGGCGACATTGCGCGAGGCATCGATGCAGGCGCTCAAGACCCGCTTCGACCGTGCAGTCGACGAAGGGGAACTGCCGGCGCGAACCGATACCGACACGCTTGCCCGCTTTTATGGTGCAATCATCCAGGGCATGTCCGCCCAAGCCTGCGACGGCGCCTGCAACGCCTTGCTGAAGCGGCTGATCGACCTTGCCCTCGCAGCTTGGCCGGGAACGCGTATCCCCTGAGAAGGAGCAGGCCCATCGGGTGAGCTGACGATCATATTGTTACCCAGATCGGAGCTGATAACTGAAGCCTGCGGCAGAACGGAAAATTCCGCAGCCCTTCGGGTCGGCACGTTCTCAGATCTGCACTGGCTTGATGGTGTCTATACGGACATCGCCGTCCATCACCCCTCGCGTCAGACCCTGTCGACCGTGTTCCACTTCGATCACCGTATAGAGTTTTTCATCTCTAAAGGCGCTTGCATTCAACGTCGACACGTCTTCAGCAGGAAGGGCGTCGATCTCCATGAAATCGAGTTCCGCACCTGCAGCGACAATCCGTGCATCACCCGCCGTCCGCGCTGCGACGACCACGGTTCCGTGGGCAGGCGCATTCTGCCAGCGTGGGTCGTCCGGCGCCGCAACAGGTTCAAGGCGATAAACATTGAGGGTTTCGCCGGCGGCCGTTCCGCGCGCTATCTCGGTGGCATCGTCAAACTGAGCCTGGCTTTCAAGCGAGTAGCCGAACCGATTGTCGGTCGTGCCCGTGTTTTCAGCGTAATCGCCATCCGTGGATTTTGAGTTAGACATGATATCTCCTCTCTTTTCCGCCTTGACCCTTGGTACAAACCGCGGACCTTGTCGAAGTGTTCCAAGCCCGGTCGGAACTCAGCCATTAGCCAACTGGCAGCAGCGGAAATTTCAATCATCGGTCAGTCTCGGCTCCCGGGTCATTGTCCGGTTTCATCGCTACTCTCACGGGAAGACGCAGACGCCAACACCCAACACTGTGTAACCGGAATACTATTCGAGCACCCGGATTCGTCTCGATGCTGCAACCGGCTATTTACCAGCGAGCGACACTGAAAAGAGCCGGCTGGACCCCCGACCGGATCACCGTCGCGGAACCTTGTCAGCCGACGAGGTTTTAAGACGAACTTGGCTGGAGCAAATTCTTGAGCTGAAATCGAGCTTTAAAGAGTTGAACTGGATCCGGTGAGGTGAAGGAGACACAATTTGCCAATCATTGCCACTGCGGCCTGGTCCATCCCGAGAAAGGTGGCCGACCGGTTCCCGGCAGAAGGGAGCGGCCTTCAACGTTACGCCTCGGTCTTTGATGGAGTCGAAATCAATTCCACATTCTACCGTCGGCACAAGGCGTCCACCTTCGCGCGGTGGGCTGAATCCGTGCCCGACACCTTCCGTTTCTCTGCAAAGATGCCCAGAGAGATTTCGCAGACGCGCAGAATGAACGATATAGCCGAGCCGTTTGAAACTTTCATAGAAGACCTTGCGCCACTGGGTCGAAAGCGTGGACCGCTTCTGTGTCAGCTTCCGCCATCGCTTGCCTTTGATATCCGGACGTCAGACAGGGCGTTCGAGGCGATGCGTGGGTCTGATAAAGGGCAGATTGTCATTGAAGCCCGGCACGAGAGCTGGGCGTCGCAGGACGCGATTGATTTGCTGAAAACATACAAGATTGACCGCGTTTTCGCCGATCCGGCGCTCGTGTGGCCTGCGGAAACCTTCAACGAACCCCCGCGATATGTTCGCCTGCACGGAAAACCAAAGATCTATTATTCCACTTATAGCGACGATGAGATCAGGCACTTTTGCGAACTCGTTGCGCCTGACGGTTGGTGCGTCTTCGACAACACCGCCTCAGGCGCTGCAATCGAGAATGCTCTGAGCATGACATCCATGCCCGCACGCGATCCTGCGCGCAGGGCATCAGGATGATGCAGCCGCACTTGCGATATCAGTTCCGCGGACGAGGCAGGGATGATACACCGCGATATTCCCGCAAATTCACTGCAATTCCACCCATCATATTCCGGATCCGAAAAGCTCGCGGTCATCATCCCCTTCCCAGGGAGATGGCGCCGAGAGCCCACCGGTATTCGCCGCCGGAACCGGCATCCAGCACTTCAGCTCCGGTTCCGCATATTCAATTATCCGACCCGGTGAGGAATCCGAAGCTCGCCAGCCTTCTGCTCCGAGCCGGTCGCCATTGGACCAATAAACAAGATCCACCTGTGCCGGGCCTTGCTCCGACGAGCGGATCGTCACGAGAATCCGGGTACCGTCTTTCGGTGCGCTTGTCATGTGACGCCACGGCTGGTCCATTTTTGCTCTCCCTTGCCAATGCCCCAAGTTTTGCCTCGCCGCGAGAGGCGGTCAATTCAAACTTTTTGGAACTCGCACAATGCGGGCGCTTCGCTTCCAGTCCCGGCTTCAACACGGCCGTTCAGTTTCTCCGGAAAGCAAAAACACGGCACAGCATGAGCTGCCTGTCCCAGGTTGGACCTGCCTCGACGAACGCGATGCAGTTGCGAAGGGAAGCTACCCCCTAGGGTTTGTCGCACAACGATTAGCGGAAGGGGGCGTTACGGACATACAATCCGCTTCATGGAACGACACCGGGCCACATCACACGGAATAGTCACGCCCAAATCACGCCGCTTGGCGGCCTAACCGCTCAAAATTCCGAGCGCCCCATGAAAACTGCAACGCCACGCGCCAATGAAAGCGCATGACATCGCAGAATTGAGCAAACCATTTCGCTAGCTACGCCCCTCGCCCATTGCCTTCAGGCCTCTCTGAAGGTGCGGTTCGCCTGATCAATCAACGGCTTGAGGAAATAGGACAAGACGCTTCGCTCACCTGTCGTGATGAAAGCTTCCACCGGCATGCCGGGCATGAGGCTGAATTCGCCAAGACGCTTTATCTGCTCTTGCGACGTGGCAACACGTACCAGATAAAAGCTGGTGCCCGTTCGCTGATCCACCGTCACATCAGCGGAGATACGTTCCACCGTTCCGGTTATTTCCGGCGTCGTTTTCTGGTTGAAGGCGGAGAAGCGCAGGTTGGTCAGCTGACCGTAATAGATCTGATCGATATCCTGCGGCGCGACCTTGACCTCGACCACCAGTTTGTCGACTTCCGGCACGATCATCATGATCTGCTCGCCGGGCGCCACAACACCACCGATGGTGTGCACTGAAAGCTGGTGCACCACCCCATCCTGCGGCGCCAGGATATCGACGCGTTTCAGCTGGTCTTCGGCCGCCACCCGGCGCTCGACATATTCACCGATGCGCGCATCCATTTCGCGCAGATCGGAACCCACCTCTTCCGACCATTGTTCGTCGATTTGCAGGATTTGCAGCGAGGTTTCGCTAATCTTCGCTTCGACCCCGGCAATGCCGGCCATCAGCCGGCCAATATCACCGTCAATATCCGTGGCCTGACGCTCCAGTGTGCTGAGGCGGCTTTTTTCCATCAGCCCCCTTTCATGCAGGGAGCGAAAGCGTATGAGCTCTTCATCGACCATGCCCTGCTCGCGCAAATTCGCCGCGCGCTCGGCTTCCATGCCGCTTATCTCATCGCGAAGCTGTCGCACGCGTTGTTCGAGCTGGCGTTTTTTACTTTCGCGAACCGCCTTGCGGTTTTCATACAGGCGCTGTTCGGCATTCATCATGGCCAGAACCTCGCCATCGCCGGCGCGATCGAGCAGCGCTTGCGGAAAAATCACCCGCCCGGCCCGATCACGCTCGCTCTCCAGCCGCGCCTTGCGGGCGGTGAATTGATCGAGGCTCTTGACGATGATGGCGAGATTGGCCTTGGTCATCGTCGCATCGATACGCATGACGACATCGCCTGCCTTGACCCGGTCTCCGTCCCGCACGGCCAGTTCGCTGACAACGCCGCCCACGGGATGCTGGACTTTCTTCAGGCTGGTTTCCACCACCAGAGAACCCTGCGCGATGACCGCACCCACAATCTCGGTACCGACGGCCCAGCCGCCGAAGACGCCGACGAGGGTTAGAAAACCCAGTCCACCAACGAAAATATGGTTGCGGATCGAGCGTCTGAGTGTCTGCCATTCATCCATATTCAGATCTTTCCTGCTTCCGTGGCCTGCACGACCTTGAGGGCGCCTGCCGAACCACCGACCGGACGCAGCACCTTGGCGAGTACTTCCTCCTTGGCGCCGAAGGCCTGCTGCCGTCCGTCAGCGAGCATGAGCACCTTGTCCACGGCCAGAAGCGCGCTTGGACGATGGGCGATGATGACGGCCACGCCGCCACGCTCGCGAATGCCGAGAATGGCAGCCGTCAGCGCCTCTTCGCCTTCGGAATCGAGGTTGGAATTGGGTTCGTCGAGCACAACGAAGAACGGCTCGCCATAAAGGGCACGCGCCAGCGCTATCCTCTGTTTTTGCCCCGCCGACAATTGCCGGCCGGTTTCGCCTACCAGAGTGGAATAGCCATCGGGCAGGCTCACAACGAGGTCGTGGATGCGCGCAGCACGGGCGGCCGCGATGATTTTTTCCGAACTCGCCTGCCGGTCGAAGGAGGCGATGTTTTCCGCAATGGTGCCGTCCAGCAAGTCGATTGCCTGCGGCATGTAGCCGATGTGGCGCGCCAGCGCCTCTGCCGGCCATTGGTCCAGCGTTGCGCCATCCAGCCGGATCGAGCCTTTGAGCGGGCGCCAGAGGCCGACCAGCAACCGTGCGAGCGAACTTTTCCCCGAACCGCTCGCGCCGATCACGCCAAGGGCGCTGCCGGCCGCCAGCGTGAAGGCGACATCCTGCAGAACCGGCTCGGTCGCTTCCGGTGGAATGGCGCCGACACGTTCGACGGAGAGAAGGGAGCGGGGCGCCGGAAGGTCCATGCGCATGGCGGCATCCGGCAACAGCGCAAGCGTCTTTTCGAGACGGCGGCGGCTCTGCCGGGCAGCGATGAAGCCCTTCCAGTTGGCGATCGCGAGATCCACCGGCGCGAGCGCCCGCGCCGACAGGATGGAGCCGGCGATGATGATGCCGGGTGTCGCCTGCTCATTGATGACCAGCCACGCCCCAACCGCCAGAATGCCGGATTGCAGCAGCATGCGCAGCACCTTGCTTGCCACGCCGAAACCGGAGGCTATATCGCTTGCAGCGCGCTGTTCGCGCACATAAGCGCGATTGCCCGTCTGCCAGCGATCGCGCAGGGGCGGAACCATACCCATGACGGCGACGATGTCGGCGTTCCGGCGCACACTTTCAATCAACCGATTGCGCTGGGAGGCGTGTCGCGCGGCCTCCTCGACGGGGCGTCTGGAGACAAGCTCGGTCATCAGCGTGAACGCGGTGAGAATTGCGGCGCCGGCAAGCGCGGTGGCGCCGAGCCAGAAATGAAAGGCAAAACAGATGGCAATATAAGAAGGCAGCCAGGGCAGGTCGAACAAGGCCGTCGGCCCGCTTCCCGACAGGAAAGAGCGGATTGTATCGAGATCACGAAGCGGCTGTGCCTGGGCGCCGCTGACCGGCAGGCGCAATTGCAATCCGATCACCGCCTCGTAGACCCTCGAGGAGAGGACCTGATCGAGACGATCGGAGATGCGCACCAGAAGGCGCCCGCGCAGGGCATCGAACAGGCCCTGAAATACGTAAAGCGCCACCACGATGGCGAACAGCGCCACCAGCGTCGGCAGGCTGCGGCTGGGTAGGACGCGGTCATAGACCTCCATCATGAACAGCGAGCCGGTGAGATAAAGAATATTGACCAGGGCGCTCATGAGACCGACGCCGATGAAAGCGACGGCGCAGCCCGCAAATACACCCTTGATCTGACGAACATTACTATTGGCGGATTGGAAACGCATTTTACTGTCCATTGAAATCGCGGCGGCGGGATCAGCCGGCGGCAATACGCCTGTGACAATCTTCCGCGAACGGGAAAAAGCGCATCGCGAGCGGGCCGGCGATCATGTTTGAAGAGGTCGTCATCTCCTGCCCTTCCTTCGCGACACGGGAGTGGCCCGAGAGCCATGTCGGCACGCCTAGCGGCAAAGGCTAACGTGCGGATGACGGAGACCTGAAAAATCGTAAACGCGCCATAGGGATTTCCCATGGCGGCCATCGGTTTCGTAATGGGCTGCTGCTTCACCAGCCCACCCTGCGTTTCTCGTTGATGAACGACAGGCTGATCGCAGCCAGCGTCGCTGGCGCACAAATGTTACTGAGGGCGATGATCCACGGGAACCCGTGACGGCCGGCCGCTATATGCCGCCCATGCAGAGATATTTCATTTCAAGATAATCCTCCATGCCGTGGCGCGAACCTTCGCGGCCGATGCCGGATTGTTTGACACCGCCGAAAGGAGCTGCTTCCGACGACATACGACCGGTATTGATACCGACCATGCCATATTCCAGGGCTTCGGCAACACGCCACACGCGCTTGAGATTGGAGGCGTAGAAATAGGCAGCCAGACCGTAGATCGTGTCATTGGCTTCACGCACAACCTGCTCCGCATCGTTGAAACGGATGATCGGCGCTAAAGGTCCGAAAGTCTCTTCCTGCGCCACCCGCATCGCGCTGGTGACGCCGGTGAGGACCGTTGGTTCGAAAAAGGTTCCGCCATTGCCGACACGCTTGCCGCCGCACCTTATTGTGCCGCCTCTTGCGCCGGCGTCGGCCAGATGTGCCTCGATCTTGTCGATGGCGTGGCTGTCGATCATCGGACCGATGGTCACCTCGGGATCGAAGCCGTCGCCAACCTTCAATTCTGCCACCCGCGCAACGAATTTCTCCGAAAACTCATCGTGAACCGCCGACTGGACATAGATGCGGTTGGCCGAGACACAGGTTTGGCCGCCATTACGGAATTTCGCCTGAATGGCGCCTTCCACGGCTTCATCAATATCGGCATCGTCAAAAACGATGAAGGGTGCATTGCCGCCCAATTCGAGGTTGAGCTTCTTTATCTGCGGCGCGCATTGGCTCATCAGCAGCCGCCCGACTTCGGTTGAGCCGGTGAAGCTGATCTTGCGTATCCTGGCATTGGTGCACAATTCCGCACCGACATCGGCACCGTGACCGGCATAGATAAGGTTAAGCGCCCCCTCCGGAAAACCGGCAAGCCGCGCGAGCACGAACATTGCCCCTGCCACCAGCGGCGTCTGTTCCGCTGGTTTCAATACGATGGCACAGCCGGCGGCAAGTGCGGGCGAAATCTTCCGGGCGACCATGGATGAAGGGAAATTCCACGGCGTGATGGTGCCGACCACGCCCACCGGCTGCTTGATAACGAGCATCCGCCGATCGTTGGAAGGGGCGGAAATCGTTTCGCCATAGATGCGGTTCGCCTCCTCGGCATACCATTGCACGTAAGCAGCGGCATGGGCGACTTCGGATTTTGCTTCCGTGAGCGGTTTACCCATTTCTGCTGTCAGGATCGTTGCGAGGTCGTCCGAATGGAGAACAATCAGTTGGTGCCAGCGGCGCATCACCGCACTCTTATCCTTGGCCGGCAGGCTCTGCCACACGCCCTGCGCTTCAGCCGCGCGGTCGATCGCGTCCCGGGTTTCCAAGGGCCCCATATCCGGCAGCCGCGCAAGCAGCGCACCGGTCGAAGGATTTAAAACATCGAATTCCGCGCCCGACCAAGCCTTGCCGCCGAGAGCGATGCCTGCAAGATCGGAAAACAGATCCGGCCGGGCAAGCCTGCCGAGGAGAACAGGATAAAGCGACAAGGACGGTTCCCCCTTTGACACGACAACCCGAGCACGCCGACCAGCCGCTATTTCAGCGAATGACCGTCGGCTGACGGGCACCGGCACAGGTGGTAGCGCCGCACCGGAAAAACGTCAATCTTGCGCGTGCATTTGCGACAATCGATCAAGAAAATTCATGAGTCATCACACGCATCGACGATGAAAACCGCCCTCCCCTACATCGATTATGATTTGAGATGTTCCCCGGCAGCTGGTTCGACGCTGGCCATCCAACAGGTCGCCGTCCGAATATGGGCGATCCCGTCCAGCGCCAGCGCCGGTCAGCACGTCCGCTGCAGCAATATTGGCGACAGCGTGCTCTCCGGCCCCCGAGGGGCCAATGACGAAGACGTTTTCTTACTCGTCTTTGCCGACAGGATGGGCCACTCATGCCAGGCTCCCTCAAGCACAAACCCGCCGAAATCGGCGGGTTTGGCGCGATTTGAAGGGCACCCGGATGGATGCGCCCTTGTGGTTTACGCGAAGCGGAAGTCGTCGATGACGAATTGCTCGGTCTTCACACCATCGAAGGTAATCGTCGACCCGTCCTTGAAGGCGATCTCGGCACCGTGGTCGCCATCCGTGAAGACCCCGGAGGCGATAAACGCCTGGTAATCCGCAAAGACGTCCTTCGAGAGTTCGACGACATCCTTGCCGTCAGCGCCGGCCTGGAAGTCCGTCACCACATCCCGGCCGCTGCCGGCCGCGAAAACGAAGGTATCCGCACCACTGCCACCGGTCAGCACATCGTTGCCCGCCCCGCCGATCAGCGTGTCATCGCCCGATCCGCCGTTCAGCTGGTCGTTGCCAGCACCGCCGTGAAGAACATCATTGCCGGCGCCGCCCATCAGCATGTCGTTACCGGCGCCGCCCTCGACGATATCGTTGCCGTCACCAGCAACCACACGGTCGTTGCCAGCGCCCGCATCCACCATGTCGTTGCCGGCACCGGCCAGCAGCGTGTCGTTGCCGTCACCACCTTCCAGCATGTCCTTGCCATCGCCAGCCACCAGGACGTCGTTACCGTCAGTACCGCTGACGATGGTGTATTCGGTGTAGCCGTCCACAGTCACGGTTGTCGTGCCGTGCGCTTCGCCGCCATTGGCGTCGCGAACCGAATAAGTGAGCGTCACGACCGCCTGCTGGTCATCTTCCAGGGCCGCAAAGGCAGAGGAAGGATCAACAACCAGCTTGCCATCGACCACGGAGAAGGCGGCAGCGGCCTGCTCGCTGGTCAGCGCGAGACCGGTAACGGCCGCCACAGCGACGCTGATGAGCGTCAGGCGATCGCCTTCCACATCCGTGTCGTTGGCGACCAGATCGAAGCTGGCGTTATCCTTTTCCGATACGGTGATCCTGTCGTCTACGGCCACAGGCGCATCGTTGACGGGATTGATCGTGACGGAGACAACGCTCTCGGCACTGCCGCGCTTGCCATCGGAAACGACAACCGTGAAGCTGTCGGTTCCATTCACATTGGCGTTCGGCGCATAGACCCACTCACCGGTCGCCGCGTCGATCTTGACTTCGCCCTTCGCCGCGCCGGCATCGGCCTTGATGGCGAAGGTCAGCGTATCGCCATCGATATCGGATGCAACGACCTTGCCCTTCAGGACAACATCCTCATCCGTTTTGACGGCGATGGAGGCGGCAACAGGTGCGTCATTGACAGGCTTGACGGTGAAGCTTGCCGTCGCCTCGCTCGAACCGCCGCGACCGTCAGTGATCCTGTAGCTGAAGGACGCCGTGCCGTTGAAATCGGCTGCCGTGGTGAAGCGGATGCCCGTTTCCTCCATAACCGCTGTTCCACCCGCGACAAGGGAGACACCCGTCACCGCCAGCTGGTCGAGATCGGCGTCCTTGTCATTCGCCAGCAATGTGGCGAAGGAAATAAGGAAGGATGCCGCATCTTCATCGACTGCAGCCAGCGTATCGGCAGCAGCAACCGGGCCACGGTTGACAAGACCCTTGACGATCGCATCGCGGTTGAGAAGCGTTCCGTCGGCGAAGGTCACCAGTTCTAGACCGCCGCCAGCGAGCTGGTTGCGCAGCGAGATTTTTTCGCCGTTGCCGAATTCGATTTCGACGTTGTCGCCGAACTTGTGCAGGACGGCTTCGTTTCTGGCAATATCGTGCAGAACGAGAACGTCCTTGTCGCCCGTTGCACCAGCGGTCTCGACGATGTCGTCGGAGCCGTCACCGCGGCCATAGACATAGGTGTCGGAGCCATCGCCGCCGAGCAGCAGATCGTTGCCGGTGCCGCCTTCGATGACGTCGTCACCCAGACCGCCGGAGACGATATCGTTGCCCTCATTGCCAAACAGCACGTCGTCACCATTGCCGCCGGACAGCGCGTCACGCCCTGCCCCGCCCATCAGCACGTCGTTACCATCGCCGCCGGCTAGGCGGTCGTTGCCGGCGTTGCCGATCAACCGGTCATTGCCCCCGTGGCCGAAGATCGTTTCATCGGCATCTGTACCCACGAGGGTGTCGCGCGCTTCCGTGCCGTTGATGGTTGTGCCCGCCTCGAGGCCAGATTTCAGATTGACCACCGTCAGATTGTCGAAGGCCAGACCCTTATTACCCCAGGAATAGAGGCCGAAAGTACCCGCGTCGAGTTCGCGATCACCGATGGGATAGGCAAACAGCGCCTCTTCGTTGAGGAAAGCGGTGATCTTGTCGCCGATGACCTCGACGCGCAGCTTCGTATCCTGGCCAGGCTCATATTTGCCCGGCACCTGAGCGAGGATTTCCTCGATGCCGTTTCGCATCCGGACGAGATTGAAGATGCTGCCGGCGCCATTGCTCGGGGTACGATCAAGAATGCCGTCGGCATCCAGTTCGAGCTTGTAATAGTTTTTGCTGTCCTTGTAGCGGAACAGGAAGCCGAGGCCGTCCTTGTCAGGTGTCTGGAACGTTGTTTCGATGGCGTAGTCGGTCCATGCCAGCGCTGCCGGGTCGTTGAAGAGCGCATAAGTGCCAAGGCGCAGCACGTTGACGCCGTCCCCCATCGGGCTCCAGCCACGCTTCCAGTAGTCGGAGTTGGTTGCGCCGCTCCAGGTCAGCTCACGGCTTGCAAGCTCGGTTGTCTGAACCAGCCTGCCGTTGGAAATCAGCCACTCAGAGGACTTCCCATCCGGCCCGATACCGCCGAACTCACCCTCGTCAACAATCTTGAAGCGCGCCATGGCCTCAGCGGAGGAGAAATCCTCGGCAACGAGAATTTTCGCCTTCTCCACGACCGTAACATCAACGCGATCGGTCGAAACGGCACCGTTGGCGGAGGTGACCTTCAGGATCAGCCTATTGATGCCGGTATCGAGCGCGACGTCGACTTTTTTGCCTGTGGCGACGACATTGCCGTCGAGGTCCGTCCAGACGAAGCCAGTCAGATGCTCAGGGCTAAAGGAGCCGGATGCATCGAGCGTGACGGAAGCCTTGCCATCGCCATCCAGGTCGTAGACCCGCTGGTCGATCCCGGCCTTGGCGGTCGTGACCGCGCGCGTGACGACGATGTCATCGAAAACCGAGGCGCGCTGACCGCTGGAATAGACGCCAACCGTGCCGCCGGAGAGCGGCGACGTCGCATCCACGACGGGGCCGCCAAAGACGTTGTTGTCACCCAGAAAGACGTTGATGACGCCACCGACGACCGAGACGGTCAGCGGAAGCTCCATATTATACTGAACGCCCTCATTGACCGAGGCGAGCAGAACTTCATTGCCGCCCGAAACCTTGATCAGCTGGCGGCGGTTGGTTTCCCCATCCATCGAGAAGCGGTAGTAGTTGTTCGCGTCCTTATAATAGAAGTAGACGCCGATTGCGTCATTATCGAGCTGGATGAGCGTCGCTTCCAGGACGTAGTCGCTCCAGCCGGCCGATTGTCCGCCAATATAAACAAGCTTGTTGCCGGTCGCATCGCTCTGGTCGAAGAGCGATGCCTCCGGAGCGGCAAGGCCATCCGTTGTGCTCGAGCGCGAAAATACCGTGCCCTTGAGCAGGAAGTTGCCGGTGTTGCCATCGGTCGCGCCGAAATTGGTGGCCCAGCCGTCCGCCTTGCCGTCGTTGAAGTTTTCAACCAGCAGGGTGCGGTCGCCGCGAACGAGAACGTCAATCTTATCGGTGGTCTTGACGCCGTTGGCGTCGGTTGCAGTCAGCGTCAGCTTGTGCTTGCCGAGCGAAAGATCGGCAACCGCTTCCTTGCCTTCGGCAACCACATCGCCGTTCTTGTCCGTCCAGACGAATTTCTTGATGTCTGCCGACAGCAGTGATTTGGCGGCGGAGAGGTTAACGCTTGCCTTCGATGCACCGGTTGCTGCATTGGCGACGATGTCGTCACCGGCATCGGCCATGGCGCGCGCCTTGCCTGCACCGACATAGACGTTTTCGAACACTTCCTGATGGCCGCGATAATAACCGGTCAGGCCGTTGCGATCGATTTCCGGCTTGCTGCGGTAACCGTCGAGGTAATCGTCGAAGGCGGTGAAGTAGGTTTCGGTGGAGATGCGGTTATTGTCCGGATCGATGGTGATCAGGCGTATTGCGCCGTTGCCGCCGTTATTGCCGCGCGACTCGATGCCGTTGCCGGTGATTTCGCGGGATACGCCGTTCTGGTAGTTGACCAGGAACTGGAAGACCGGCTCGCCATACTGGTTGTAGGTGATGTCGGTTTCTGCGCCATCGCCGAAGATATGACCGGAGAAGGTCATGACGATGTTCGGATAACGGGACAACAAGACGCGGGCGACATATTCGCCGTCGTTTGCGCCGCGCTGGTCGGTGCGCATACCGTAATCGTAGCCGGCGCCTTCGTCATAGAGCGGCAAGGCCAGATTGTCCTGACGGCCGGCATAGCTCGTCAGCGAATGCGTTGCGAGCATCACGCGATGGTCGGGAAACTTCTCGATCACATCGCCCGCCCAGCGGATCACGTCGTCGCGCGGGCCGAATTCGAGCGAAATGGACAACCACTTGGTCCCATCAGGCGCGGTGAAGGTGCTGTAGGTGTTGCGGGCGGCGGCCTGTTCCTGATCGTAAGCGCCCCCGAAGGTGCCGGCATTGGTCGCCGCCTGCTTTGCAGCCGAGAAACGGCTGTCCAGCTGGTCGGAAGAATGGTTTGCGGCGTTGCCGGACGAGCCCTGATCGTGATTGCCGGGAAGCAGCGCATAGGGCAGCTTGCCATCGAGCTTGCGCAGCGCAGATTCGGCAATATCCCATTCGGACGACTGGTTGTTCTGGGTGATATCGCCCACATGGCTCATGAAGACGATGTTGTGGCTCTGGCGGTTATCGACCAGCCACTGCGTCATGTCGCCGAAGAGATGCTTGATGCCATCGTTCGAGGTATAGTCCTGCGTGTCCGGAAAAACGGCGATCGTATAGGCGTTCGGGCCGGCCACACGCACACGAAAGTCGTCGGCCATGCTTTTGCCGGCAGCGTCCGTCGCGGTCACACGAATGTCGGAGTGGCCGAGTTCGGCAAAGTCAAGCGTCAGCTTGTTGCCTTCCGCAAGGACCGCATTCACGACCTTGTTTTCGCTGTTCTGCACGGTGAAGGTAAGCTTTTCGCCGGAGAAGTACTTCGACAGATCGATCGTCACGTTTGCCGCGTCGGGCGTCACCATCATGTCCTTGATCATGGCGGTTTTTGCCACGGCCGACGGATCGACAGGGGCCGTCTCGCCAATTCCCAGGACGTTAGCCTTTGCAGGCGTCGTGAATTCGAGCGTGGTGCCCTTTGCGGTAATCGTTCCCGTGCCGATTGCGGGTGCGGCCGAGCCTTCCGAGAAACGGACTTCGAGAGCGCCTGTCTGCTCTGCCGCCTGCTTCATTGCATCCGGCAGAATACCCGATGCTTTTGCTGCGCCCAGATAGGACATTTCGGCCTTCGTCAGCACTTTCTGGAGAAAGAGGAAATTGCTGAGATAGCCGGGAGATGTTTCGCCATCCTCATCCGAGAAGATCAGGAAGCCTTTGGACAGGTCGATGGCGAAGCGTCCCGGGTTGGACGATATCTGCTGGGTCGCGATATAGTCGCCATTGACGTATTTATTCATCGAAACGGTGCCGTTCGAATTCTTTTCGATCGTGACACCAATACGGTTCCAGGCATCCAGTTTGGCCGTGCCGCGATAATTACCGCCGATGCCGATACCGTAGCTGGCACTGCTTGCAGAGCCAAAAATGTCACCGTCGTTGCTGTTGGTAAGATCCGTCTGAAGGAAAGGTATCCATTCGGTGGAGCCGCCCGAAGGGAAATAGACGTCATATACCAGGCTGTAGGACGTTACCGTGCCGGTGACACCAGGCGAAACGAGAATGCTCTGCTGCTGCGAGAGGTCCGGGATCTTCAGCAGCCAATCGGAAGAGGTTTCGATGGGGTTGGCGATCGAGTTTTGCGAAGTCGTCATCTCTTGGGCCTTTTTGCGTGAAACGGATTGGCCGAGGCCATGGCGGCACGATTAGAGGCAGGGGCTAACGCCCGGATGACGAATTCCTAACAAAGTGTAAACGCGCCATAGCGATTTCCCATGGCCGCCATCGGTTACGCCACAGGGTAAACGAAGCCTTCCCGCGGGCGTCATGGTGTTGTCAGCGTTTTCGCCGATAATCGCACGGCAGAAGGAAGGCGCACACGGCGCTAGCGCCGGCAGAACAGGATCTCATGTCGACCACCCAGCTGAAAGCCTTTCACATCGTCGCGCAATCGGGCGGTTTTTCTCAGGCCGCGCGGGACATGGCGATCAGCCAATCCACCCTTTCAGCCCATGTGCGCGAGCTGGAGGCGATCAGCGGTGTGAACCTTCTGGAAAGAAAACCGCGGGGGGTGAGCCTCAGCCCGCAGGGCGAACGCCTGTTCGAAATCACCGCGCGCCTGTTTCAGGCCGAAAACGAGGCCAAGGCCTTCCTGCGCGGCGATACGGGTTCTGCGGGCGGGCATCTGCGCGTTGCAGCGGATGGTCCCGTGCTGCCGCTGCCTATTCTTTCGCGCCTGAAGGCCGAGCGGCCGCAGCTAACCTTTTCGCTCTCGGTGGACAATTCCGCGCGGGTGATGGAACAGATCATCGATTATCGCGCCGATGTCGCCATTACCGCCCGTGCACCTGATGATCCGCGCCTCTATGGCGTCAAATTCCTCAGCATGCGGCTTGGCCTGTGCGTGCCCGTCTTTCACACGCTGGCGGCGCGGGAGAGCGTCTTCGTGGCAGAGCTTGAAGGCCTGTCCTTCGTCATGCGAGAACGGGGATCGCGCACCCGCGAAATCTTCGAAAAGAACCTTGCCGATCACGGTATCTCCATCCAGCCCGTCATAGAAATCTCCTCCCGCGAGGGCGTGCGAGAAGCCATCGCCAACGGTGTGGGATGCGGCGTGGTGGCCGATCTGGAATTCGGTCACGACGCGCGCCTTTCCTTCGTGCCGCTCTGCGATGCCACCGAACTCATCGATGAATATGCGATCTGCCTTGCCGAAAGACGACATCTGCCGCTGGTGCGAAGATTCATCGAGGAAGCGGGGCGGGTTCTATGACATTGGCCGTCCTCTCCCGGCAGCAGCCGGAAGGAGGATCAGCCTATCCTCCCCCGCCTCCGCCGCCATCACTCTGCAGGTTTCGAAGCCGCGCTTTCAATATAGGCAATGCGATTGTCCAGATCTTCCGGCTTGCTGATGCCGGCCAGCGCCATCTTGTTGCCAGGGATTTTCTTTTTGGGCGCGCTCAGGAATGCCCGCAATTCTTCCGGCGTCCAGACGAGGCCTTCCTCGCCCGCTTTTTTCATCGCTGCCGAGTAAGTATAGTCCGGCACGCCGCCCGCCGCGCGGCCGATAATCCCGTTAAGCTGCGGGCCGACCCTGTTTTTAGCGCCCTCACCGATGGCGTGACAGGCGGAACACCGCTTGAAGACGGCCTCGCCCTTGGCAACATCGCCCTCCGAAAAAGCAGGAATGGCGCTTGCGGCAAACATTGCCGCCGCGATGATTGTTATTTTGCGCATCGTGTCATCCTTGTCTTGCCGCTTGAGTACGACCCGTCCACGGAAGCAGACGGGTCGGCGATTTTCTTCAGGTCGTGCCCCAGGCAGGCGTGCCCTTCTTGTAGGGAACGCGATCCTCGAAGCCACCGGGAATCTCGTCATAGACGAGAACTTCCGTGGCGCCGATCTTCGAGGTGAAGAAACCAAGCAGTGTCAGCTGCTTGACCAGCGTGAAAGCATGCGGTTTTGCCGGCGACTGTTCCGCTTTGGCCTGTTTGTCCAGCACAGAAAGCAGCGCCTGGCGCTGTTCGACGGTCAAATCCACAAAGGCCTTCCCGTGTTCGGCCTGACTGCGTTTCTCGATGTCGGAAATGGCCGAAAGGAAGAGTGTCCGCTGTTCGTCAGTGTAGCAATCGGCCGCATAGACGGCCATGAATGCACCGACTTCCGCGTCCTTCGCGCCCGGCGTGGAGGTCCGCGGAATGATGGTTTCCGCCACCTCGTCCAGAAAGCGGATTTCCTCGGGCGTAAAGACATGGGCACCCCCGGCGGGCCTGGCAGCGTTTTCGGCGGCTGTCAGGATATCCGCACCGATCAGCGGCAGGCCGGTCGCAACGGCTATGAGTTTCAGCAGTTCGCGTCTGTTCATCACAGGTTCCCCTTCTTCAGTTCGGAAACGGCGAAATCGGCCGCACGCGCGGTCAGCGCCATATAGGTCAAGGACGGGTTGACGCAGGAGGCCGAAGTCATGCAGGCGCCATCGGTGACGAAGACGTTCTGCGCATCCCAGACCTGGTTGTTGCCGTTAAGGACAGAGGTTTTCGGGTCGCGTCCCATGCGGGCCGTTCCCATTTCGTGAATGCCCATGCCCGGCGCATAGCTGCCACGACTGGGCTTGACGTTCTTGATGCCGACCGCCTCGAACATCTCGACGGCGTCATTGACCATGTCTTCGCGCATGTCGAGTTCGTTCTGCTTCATCTCGACATTCATGGAAAGGACCGGCAGGCCCCACTTGTCCTTCTTCTCATGATCCAGCTTCACGCGGTTCTCATGATAGGGCAGCATTTCACCGAAGGCGGTCATGCCGATGGTCCAGCCACCCGGCTCGGTCAGCGCTTCCTTGTAATCGGCGCCGATATTCAGTTCCGCGATCTCCCGCTCCCAGCGCGACCGGCTGGCGGAGCCCTGATAACCGAAACCGCGCAGATATTTGCGCTTATCGTCACCGGTATTGCGGAACCGCGGAATGTAGAAGCCCGCCGGACGGCGGCCCTTGAAATAGAAGTCCTCGAAACCTTCCACCTGGCCGGTGGCGCCCATGCGGAAATGGTGATCCATAACATTATGGCCGAGTTCGCCGGAGCTGCTGCCAAGCCCGCCTTCCCAGACATCGGTGGCCGAGTTCATCAGCACCCAGGTCGAGTTCAGCGTCGATGCGTTCAGGAAGATGATGTCGGCGGTATATTCATAGGTCAGGTTTGTCTCGGCATCGATGATCTCGACACCGCGTGCCTTCTTCTTGTCCTTGTCATAAAGGATTTCCTTGACGATGGAGAAGGGACGAAGCGTGAGATTTCCCGTAGCGACCGCTGCCGGCAGGGTGGATGCCTGCGTACTGAAATAGCCGCCGAAGGGACAGCCCAGCCTGCATTTGTTGCGGAACTGACAGCGCGTGCGTTCCTGATCGGGAAGTTCCTGGGTGATGTTGGCGCAGCGCGAATTGATGAGGTGGCGCGTGCCCTTGAACGCCTTCTTCAGCCGGCTTGCGACATCCTGCTCTACGAAATTGAGAGGAATGGGCGGCAGGAATTCCCCGTCAGGAAGGATGTCCAGCCCCTCGCGGCTGCCTGAAATGCCGGCGAAGCGCTCGACGTAGTCATACCAGGGGGACACGTCCTCATAACGGATCGGCCAGTCAACGGCGATGCCTTCTTTCGAATTGGCCTCGAAATCGGTCTGCGACCAGCGATAGGTCTGGCGTCCCCACAGCAGCGAGCGGCCGCCGACATGATAACCGCGGAACCAGTCGAACCGCTTTTCCTCGACATAGGGCGTTTCCTGCTCATCGGCCCACATGCCAAGCGTCGCCTCTTCCAGCAGATAATCGCGGCTGAGAACGGGATATTTCGCCTTCATTTCCTGCGTGGCGCGGTTGCGATGGGGGTAGTCCCAGGCTTCCTTGTCGGCATTCTGATAGTCGGTGACGTGTTCGATATTGCGGCCACGCTCCAGCATCAGAACCTTCAGGCCCTTCTGCGTGAGTTCCTTTGCGGCCCAGCCTCCACTGATGCCCGAGCCGACAACAATCGCATCATAATGATTGTTTGCCATGATAACTCCTCCGATGTGAGCTTGGAAAAAACGACAGGGCAAAGCGCTTCCCGTCGCGGCGCGGCGGAAAATGGACATGCGTCTGTCGAACCTCATGCTCCCCGCCGAAACCGGCCGCCGGGGAGCGGTTCTGGTTTTACTGGCAGTGTTTACTGAATGGTCGGCAGGTGTTCGTTGAGGAACGCGTTGCCCTTGGTTACGACCGCTTCGGCATCGAGCGGAAGGTCGTGCTCGAGGATGAACCATTTTGCGCCGGCATGTTTGGCCGCCGGCAGGATCGTCTTCCAGTCAAGCGTGCCGGTGCCGAGTATGGCGAAGCCGCGTTCGTTTTCCGCCGTGCCCGTCGGTGCATTGTCCTTGGCGTGGATGGCAAAAACCTTGCCCTTCAAGGTACCGAGGAATTCTGCGGGATCATTGCCGCTGCGCGCCACCCAGGCGACGTCGACTTCGGCCTGCAGTTTCGGGCCGGCGGCGTCGAGCAACAGTTCCAGCGCCGTCTTGCCGTCGAACTTTGCCATTTCAAAGTCGTGGTTGTGATAGGCCATGGAAAGGCCCGCAGCGGACAGCTTGTCCGCATAGCCGCCCAGTTCCTTGCCGAAGGCGGTCCAGCCAGCGGCGTCCTTTGGTCGGTCTTCCGGCTTCAGGAAAGGTACGGTCACGACAGGGTTGCCGACAGCCTTCTGTTCGGTGATGACCTCGTCGAGGTTGCCGCGCAGCTTGTCGATCGGCACATGCGAGGAAATGACCTTGATCTTGTGCTTTTCGAGAAGCGTGTTCAATTCGCTGGCGCTGACCTTCTGCATGTCCACCGTTTCCACCGCGGAAACGCCCGCGCGGTTGAGGATCGTCAGCTGCTCCTCCAGCGTTCCGGAATTGCGCAGCGTATACATCTGCGCGGCAATCGGCAGGGTCTTGCTGTCATCGGCAAAAACCGGATTTGCGAAACTGGCTGCCAATGCTGCGACGACTGCCATGCCTGCGAATTTTGACTTGAACGTTTTCAAACGCGTAACTCCCTTTCCGTTTGATCAATGTGACGACACGTGTACCTTTGCTGGGCATCACCTTCGGCGCCCTGTGTCGTCTCCTCCGATAGGCTGCGACCTAGATATCGATATTGATCCAGGTCGAGGTCTGGCTGGAACGAACGGCGGCATCGATGAATGCGAGACCCGCAAGGCCGTCCTCCATGCCGGGGTAAATCACCTCCCCGGCGGCTGCTTTTCCCTCCCTTTTGGCAATGATTGCATCTGCGGCTTCGCGGTAGATCGTCGCAAAACCCTCGAGATATCCTTCCGGGTGCCCCGATGGCACGCGGCTGACACGGTTGGCCGCGGCTCCTGCGCCTGCGCCGTTGCGGGTTATGAGCCGCTTCGGCTCCCCGTAAGGGGTGAACCACAGCTCATCCGGCACGCGGTGGTGCCATTCAAGCCCGCCCTTTTCGCCGTAGACCCGCAGCGACAGCGCGTTTTCATTGCCGACTGCGATCTGGCTTGCCCAAAGCATGCCCTTGGCGCCGCTTTCGTAACGCAAAAGAATATTGGCGCTGTCATCCAGCTGCCGGCCCGGCACGAAAGAGGTCAGGTCGGCATAAAGACTCTTCGGGATTTCACCGGTAACAAAGGCGGCGGCGTTGAAGGCGTGGGTGCCGATATCGCCGATGGCGCCGCCCGCGCCGGAGCGGCTGGGATCGGTGCGCCATTCCGCCCCCTTCGCACCGGTCTTCTCAACCGCCTCGGTCAGCCAGTCCTGGGCATATTCGGCCTGAACGTGGCGCAGCTTGCCAATGGCTCCGTCAGCCACCATCTGCCGCATCTGCCGCAGCATGGCGTAGCCGGTGTAATTATGCGTCAGGACAAACAGGCTGTCCGACGCCCTGACGATCTCGGCCAGCGCCTTTGCTTCCTCAAGTGTCGCGGTCACAGGCTTGTCGCAGATGACGTGAATACCGGCCTCGAGAAAGGCCTTTGAGGGCGCAAAATGGAGGTGATTGGGCGTCACGATGGCGACTGCCTCGATACCGTCGTCTCGACCGGCCTCTGCCGCGGCCATCTCCTCGAATGAGGCATAGGAACGCTCCGGCGCGATGCCGAGCAGGGTTGCCGAAGCGGCCGCACGCGCGGGATCGGAGGAAAGCGCTCCGGCCACGAGCTCGTAACGGTCATCCAGCCGGGCCGCGATGCGGTGCACCGCACCGATAAAGGCGCCCTGACCGCCGCCGACCATTCCGAGACGGATACGGCGGCTGTCGAATTTTTTTGGTGTGGAAGACATGGCTATCCCTTTCAGAGGCCGAGAAGGCGACGATTGGCGGCATCATCGACGCCGCTCTTGGCGAAATCGTCGAAGGCCCGCTCGGTCACACGGATAATGTGGTTTTCAATGAAGGCGACGCCTTCGCGCGCGCCGTCTTCCGGGTGCTTCAGCGCACATTCCCATTCCAGCACCGCCCAGCCATCGAAATCATATTGGGTGAGCTTCGAGAAAACCGCGCCGAAATCGACATGCCCGTCGCCCAGCGAACGGAAACGGCCCGGCCGATCGACCCAGCTTTGATACCCGCCATAAACGCCGGAACGGCCGGTTGGATTGAACTCGGCATCCTTGACGTGGAAGGCGCGGATACGCTCGTGGTAGATATCGATGAAGCCGAGATAATCCATCGCCTGCAGCACGAAATGCGAGGGATCGTAGAGGATGTTGGCGCGCGCGTGGTCGCCGGTGGCTTCGAGAAATCGCTCGAAGGTGACGCCGTCATGCAGGTCCTCACCCGGATGCAGCTCGTAGCAGAGATCCACGCCATTTTCCTCGAAGGCATCGAGAATGGGTGTCCAGCGCTTGCCGAGCTCGGCAAAGGCCATTTCGACAAGGCCCGCCGGGCGCTGCGGCCACGGATAAACGAACGGCCAGGCGAGCGCGCCGGAGAAGGTCGCATGGCTCTTGAGGCCGAGATGCCGCGACGCCTTCGCTGCGCATTTCAGCTGATTGACCGCCCATTCCTGCCGCGCCTGCGGCTTTCCGCGCCGTTCGGCCGGAGCGAAACCGTCGAACATCTCGTCATAGGCGGGATGAACGGCAACGAGCTGGCCCTGAATATGCGTCGAAAGCTCGGTGATCTCGACACCGATCTCGGCCAGACGGCCCTTGATCTCGTCGCAATAGTCCTTGGATTTCGCAGCCTTTTCCAGATCGAAGAGCTTGGGGTCGGTCGGCACCTGGATGCCCTTGTAGCCGAGCGAAGCCGCCCATTGGCCGAGATTGTCGAGCGTATCGAAAGGGGCCTCGTTTCCGGCAAATTGCGCGAGGAAAATCGCCGGGCCTTTGATCGTCTTCATGTCCTTACACTCCTTGCATTCACAGTCTGGCCGCTACCGGTGCGGCGGTCGGCACGGCGCGACCGAGCCGCGCACCACCAGTTCGGTATCCAGCACGATGGTCTCGGCGGTGCGTTTGCCATTCAGCCTGTCCACCATCAGCGCCATGGCCCTTCGGCCCATTTCCTGCCGGGGCTGACGCACCGTCGTCAGCGGCGGCTCAAAGGCATTGGCGAAGATGATATCGTCGAAGCCGATGACGGAGACGTCACCCGGGACCGACAGACCCCTGCCCCGCAACTCGCTGATCGCGCCAATCGCCATCTGGTCGCTCGATGCGAAGATCGCGGTAAAGACAATGCCGCCTTCGAGAAGACCCGCAATCGCCTGCCGGCCGGCCTCAATGCTGTAATCACCCGTCACCACCAGTTCGTCGGCATAAGCTATGCCGGCCTCCGCAAGTGCCGCGCGGTAACCGTCGAAACGTTCCTGCGCCAGACTTTCCGGTACGGGACCGGCCAGATGCACGATCCTTTCATGTCCCGCTTCCATGAGGTGACGCACGGCGTTCATCGATGCGGCGCGGTTGTCCACCTTGACGGTCGGCAATGCGAGGCCGGGCACCGTCTCCGACGCGATGACGATCGGCGGCAGCGCATCGCCCTGATCGAGAAGCTCGGACGGGAACTGCCCGGTCATCAGGATGAGGCCGTCGGCATGTTTCTGCCGTACCATATCGATGTGGGTCGCCACACGGTGCTCGTCATTGCGGGCATCGCCCATAAGCACCTTGAAGCCCGCTTCGCCCGCCGCTTCCTCAACACCCTTGTAGATTTCGAGATAGAAGGGGTTGCCGATATCGCGAACGAGAAGGATGACGGTGTTGTTGGATTGGCGGCGGAAACTGGCCGCCTGCGCATTGGGAACGAAGTTCGCCTGCCGAACGGCATCGAAAACCTTCTTGCGGGTTTCCGGGCGAACCTTGTCGGGTTGCTGCAGCGCGCGCGATACTGTCGCGATGGAGACACCCGCGAGAGCTGCAACTTCCCTGATATTCGAACTGTGGTCTTTGCTCATCTGTCACACACGCAACTGCTTTTGGCGGCCATAAAGCAGCATCAGCGCTAGCAACGTGACACCGAATATGATCTGCCGTGCCCATACATCGAGGTTGAGCGTTATCAGTACGCTTTGCAGAATGGTGAGCGCAACTGCGCCGGCCATGGTTCCGACATATCCGCCAGCCCCGCCGGCCAGCGAGGTGCCGCCAATGACCACTGCGATGATCGACGGAAGCACATACTGGTCGCCGACAGAGATGAAGGACGTGCCGGTATAGCCGATGACGCAAACCCCGGTCAGGCCAGCGAACAGGCCGGAAAGGCCATAAAGCAGCGTGCGGATCAGCGGAACAGGAAGACCTACCAGCGTCGCCGCCCGCTCGTTGGAGCCGATGGCGTAAATGGCGAAGCCGAAAGCCGTGCGGCGCAGGACGAAGAGCATGATCGCGGCGATGCCCAGCCAGACGAAGAGTACACCGGGAATACCGAAGATGAGGGGGCGGTTGATGAAACCTGCGAGCAGCGGTGCCGCCGCACCTGACGGAACGCCCTGCGAATAAACCACCAGCCCGCCCTGGATGACCGCCGTCATGCCAAGCGTCATTACCAGCGGCGGAATGCGCACGAAGGTGATGCCGAGACCGTTGATGAGGCCGATCAGGAACGGAATGCCGCCCGCAACCAGAATGGCAAGGGGAATACCGGCATTCTGCCCGTTCATCATATTGCCGGCAAGCACCGCGCCGAGCGAGATCATCGCGCCGACGGAAAGGTCGATGCCTTCGCGTCCGCCGAGGATAACGAGATTCTGGCCCGCCGCGACGATACCGAGAATGGCGGCAATCGTCAGCAGCCGCACGATCTGCGATCCCTGTGCGAAGCCGGGCGACAACAATTCGCCGACAAGCAGCAGGAAAGCCGATGCGCCAATGGCGATGGTCAGGGGATCGGTGAGAAGGGTTTTGAGTTGCAAGCCGGGATTGGTCATATCAACGCCTCGTCACCAGAACGCCACCGGCCAGAGCCGTCAGCACGATCAGACCCTGCACCAGTGTCTGGTACTCGAAGGGCAGGCCCGCAAAGAAGATCACATTGCCGATCATGCCCAGCACCAGCGCGCCCGCGATCGACCCGGTCGAACTGCCGAAGCCGCCGGAAAGCGCCGTACCGCCCAAGACCACCGCAGAGATGGAAGATAGCGCCAGACTTGCGCCGAGAAGCGGATCGCCCGAGGCCGTCTCACCCGTCAGGCAGAGCGCCGCCAGCGCGGAGAAAAGACCAGAGATCATGTAAGCGCCGATACGGATGCCGGAGAGGCGTAGCCCCGTCTGGAAGGCGCCGGTGCGATTGCCACCCACCGCAAGCAGATGCGTGTGAAAAGGAATACGCGACACGATAAGCGTGAAGGCGATGCCGGCAATCAGCACCCAAAGCACGAAGGGCAGGCCGAAGAAGCTGCCGGAATAGGTCTGCCAATAGGCCTCCGGCACCGGCAGGCCCGCCTGCGGCAGAACCCAGATCGCCATCCCGGCAAAGATGATGCCTGTCGCGAAGGTGGTCACGATCGGCTGGAAACGCAGGCCCGAAATGAAGAGGCCGTTGACCAGGCCGCAGAGTAGCCCAACGGTTACACCCGCTGCCATGCCGGCGACGACAGCGCCAGTCGTGCCGCCAAGAGCAGCAATGACGCTGACGGTGACGACATTGGCGAGCGCCACGATGCTGCCAACCGACAAATCTATATCGCCCGCCAGAATGACATAGGTCTGGCCGATGGCGACCAGGATCAGCGGCAGGAACGTCGTCAGGTTCGATTGCAGCACCGAGGGCTGAACGAAGGACGGTTGCAGAAACGTATTCACGGCGACGAGAACGGCAAGAACGACGAGGGTGATGACCCATGGCTGCCTGCGCAGGAAACCGGAGACGCTCATGCGGCATCTCCATAAGCGGCGCGGGTCATGTTTACAGATGTCATGTCGGCTCCGGTCAGTTCCGCAGAAATGCGTCCACCGTTGAACACAAGAATGCGGTCGGCATATTCGAGGATTTCCGCATCTTCCGAGGAGTAGAGAAGAATGGTCGCGCCGGCATCGGCCTGCTGCCGCATCAGCGCAAAGAGGTCGGCCTTCGCGCCGAGATCGATGCCCTTGGTCGGATCGTCGAGCAGCAGCAGTTTCGGTGCCGTGGCAAGCCAGCGGGAAATGAATATCTTCTGCTGATTGCCGCCCGAAAGCGTGCCGATCGCCATATCCAGGCCGGCAAACTTCGTCTTCATATCATCCGCGACCTTTTGCACCCGCGGCTTCAGCGTGGCGGGCCGGACCAGCCGCATCTTTTCGCGCACCATCAGGGCCGCGACGAGATTTTCAAAGATCGACCGGCCCTGAAGGGAAGCGTCACGCCCGCGGTCGCCCGAGACATAGGCAAAACCGTTGTGAACCGCGTGCGATGGCTTGCCGATGGTAATTTCACGGCCATCGAACCATGTCTGGCCCGTCGCAAAGGGCGTCGCGCCGAACAGCCCCTTCAAAAGCGCCGACTGTCCCTGCCCCTGCAGGCCGGCCAGACCGACGATTTCACCCGGATAGGCTTCAAGACTGACACCGCGCAAGCCTTCGCCTGTAACATCCGTCACCTTGAGGCTGGGAGTTGCGGCAGCGCGTCCCTGCTGGCGGGCAGGTGCTGCGCGGACATCGCCGACCATATCGTGCACCACAGCTTCACGCGTGGTTGCCGCCGTATCGAGCTCCGAAATCGTTGCGCCGTTTCGCATCACGGTAATGCGGTCGCAGACGGCAAAAACCTCGTCGAGACGGTGGGAAATCATGATGGTCGAGACACCATCCGCCTTCTTGGCCCGGAGTATCTCAAAAAAGCGCTGGGACTGGCGACCATCGAGCGCTGCCGTAGCCTCATCCATAATCATGAGGCTGGCATTCTGGGCAAAGACCTTGAGGATTTCGACGAGCTGGCGCTGATCGGGCGGCAGAGTGCCAACGATCGCATCCGGCTCCAGTCCTTCGCCGGCCACGCCGTCAAACAGGGCGATCAGCCTTGCCGCCTCGGCTTTCAGCACCTTACGGTCAACAAAAATGCCACATTTCGGCTCCCGGCCGAGAAAGATGTTATCGGCAACCGAAAGCTGCGGAACAAGGCTGAGTTCCTGGTAAAACAGCGCAATACCGGCGTCTTCGGCGTCACGCGGGCTCTTGAAGCGCACATCTTCGCCCTTGAATTTGATCGTGCCGCTCGTCGGCGCCACCGCGCCCGCAACGATTTTGCAGAGCGTGCTCTTGCCGCAGCCATTGGCGCCCAGAAGCGCGTGAATTTCACCGCGACCGACAGTCAGCCTGCCGTCGGAAAGCGCACGCACGGCGCCAAAATTCTTCGTTATGCCGGCCGCTTCCAAAGCGTTCGCCATCGCATGTCCCCGAATAATGCTTGTCACAGGCGGCCAGCCAACGCGCGGTCCGCACTCGAAATTCCGGTTCGGGCCGGCGCTTCCGCCGGCCCGGGACGGTTCTTATTTAAAGAACTCGCCGGCCTGTTCCGGCGTCACGGTCGCCGTGACGGACCAGTAACCGGGCTTGCCTTCTGCAGCCTTGATATTGTCAGCAAGGTTTTCGTTGCTGACGAAGGGGATCGGAATATAGATGGCGTTGCCATAGGTGCCGCCAAAGATACCGTCCTTGAATTCCTTGCCCTGAAGCTTCAGGACAGCGACATTGAGCGCACTGGCCATCACGCCGGGCGGATTGACCGAGGCGCCGGAGTTGAATTTTTCCTTTTCCCAGCGGGTCATGAAGTCCTTGCGGATTTCACCGGTCGCAGCAATGTCCTTGGTCTTGCCGGCGGCTTCGATGGCGCGCCACGCGCCGTCGGCCATGCCGTCCTGCACCCAGACACCGCTGATGTCGGGATAAGTGGCAAGCAGGTTCTGCATGGCCTGCTGCCCCTGCGCCTGATCCCAGCTCGCATTGGCTTCGTTCAGCACCTTGATGTCAGGATATTTCTTGAATACTTCGCGATAACCGGCGACGCGAGCTTCGTTTGCCGGATTGCCCGCGATACCGTTGATGGCGACGACGCTTCCCTTGCCCTTCAGCGCATCCGCCAGCCATTGCGCCGACTGCGCGGCCCATGCCTTCTGGTCGATACCGACATAAATCGCATCCTTGGAGGACACTTCGGCGTCGGTTGCGATGACGAGGATGTTGCGCGCCTTGGCCTGCGCGAAGATTGGATCGAAGGCGGTCGGGCTGCCGGGATTGATGAGGATCGCATCAACGCCCTGGTTCATGAAATTTCGGATATGACCGATCTGCCCCTGCACGTCGACATTGCCGCTCTGGACGACAACCTCGACCTTGACGCCCTTTTCGCCCCACGCCTTCGCGGCAGCCTGAGCTTCCTCGATCATTTGCGTGCGCCATTCGCTGCCGACGAAAGAATTGGAAAGACCGATCTTGAAACTCTGTTCCTGCGCGTGCACGGACGTGCCCGCCGCCAGCACCATCGCGGCAGCAGCCAACAAATGTCTAAACATGAAAACTTGCTCCTCCAAGCAACGGATATCGACTATGAAACCGTTTACATCAGCGAATGTAACCGTTTTCATAAGCGAGTCAATCCCGAGATTGATTTTTGTCGAGCGGTCTGAAAAGGTCGCGGAAGCGGCCGGCGCAACTCTCGGAAACGCGCGAGAATGAAGCGCGTGGCGGAGACCGGAGGCAGGGCTTCACAGAATGCGGAAAGCGATGACCCCGCCCTGTGGGCGACGGCAGGCCCCGCGCTTCCCACCGGCCTGGAACATCAGTCAGGAGAATGACCATGGAAATATTGCGCGCAGGAACACGGGCATCGGCAAAAGGCCCCGCGGCCTGGTTTACGGGCACGGTCCGCATCGATCCGCTCTTCAACCCCTTCGATGCAGAGCGGGTGCAGGGCGCTCAGGTTACATTTGAACCCGGGGCGCGAACGGCATGGCACACCCATCCCCTCGGTCAGACGCTGATCGTGGTTTCCGGTCTCGGCCGGGCGCAGCGTGACGGTGGCCCGGTGGAGGAAATCCGCCCCGGTGATATCGTCTGGTTCGCACCGGGCGAGAGGCACTGGCACGGGGCCGCACCTGATGTGGCCATGACCCATATCGCGCTTCAGGAGGTCAAGGACGGCAAGGTGGTGGACTGGCTGGAACAGGTCACCGACGATGAGTATGACGGTTGACCCGGCACCGGACGAGGGCGGCTGCCGTTCAGCAGCCCGCGCCTGTTCAAGGGGATGGCGGAGCCGGGGCTACGGCAGCGCCGCGCTCAGCCCATCCGCTCCGAGACATATTCTCCCGGCGAGGCGGGGAAAACCACGGTCCTGTTGCCATTCAGGAAAACCCGGTGGTGGATATGGGCATGTATCGCGCGCGCCAACACCTGGCTCTCCACGTCGCGGCCGAGTGACACATAATCCATCGCGCTCTGTGCATGGGTTACCCTGATCGTGTCCTGCTCGATGATCGGCCCTTCATCGAGATCGGCGGTGACGTAGTGGGCGGTTGCTCCAATCAGCCGTACCCCGCGCTCATAGGCCTGCTTGTAGGGATTTGCGCCCTTGAATGATGGCAGGAAGGAATGGTGGATGTTGATGATGCGGCCCGACATTTCCTGGCACAGCCGGTCCGACAGAACCTGCATGTAACGGGCGAGAACGACGAGTTCCGCGCCAGTATCCTGCACCACCTGCAGGATTTCCGCTTCGGCTTCCGGTTTTGTCTCAGGCGTGACGCGGATATGATGAAACGGAATGTCGTCGTTCACGACCTGCTTCTGATAATCGAGATGATTGGATATCACCGCGACGATCTTCACCGGCAATGCGCCGATGCGGGAGCGATAAAGCAGATCGTTGAGACAATGACCGAAGCGCGACACCATGATCACCACTCTGGTTTTGCGGGAAAGGTCGTGGATGTCGTATTGCATGTCGAAGTCGACGGCGACCGGACCAAAACCCTCGGCGAGAGCGTCCCGCTCCAGCCCCTGCTCCGAAACGAAGCTCAACCGCATGAAAAAACGGCCGGTTTCCTGATCGGTGAATTGCGAGCTGTCATTGATATTGCAGCCGGACCGCGCGAGATATCCGGATACGGCCGCAACGATGCCGCTGCGCGCCGGGCACGAGACTTTCATGACATAGGTGGTCAAATCCTGCTCCCCTTGGTGGATCAGCTCCTGGACGGTTCTGAAACTGCAACGCGTTCAGGCGGTTTCGGCGGCGAGCTCCCTGCAGCCGGTTTCAAGCAGATGGCCGAGATGCGACGCGAAACTGTTCCAGACATCCATGCGGAACCGGTTTTCAGCGTCTCGCCAAAGCACCACGGTCACGCCGTCGAACATCGTCCGGCGTCCCTCGCCAACGGCAATGGTGTCGATGTCGCGGGCGCAGCCCAATGTCAGCAACTCAGCAGCCCGCGGACCTTCGATCAACATCGTCACTTCACGGCCGGAAATGTCGACAAGACTGTGCGGAAGGTCGGCATAAACGTCTGCGCAGGCCGCGATCAGCCTGTTGATTTCGGCCGTCGGTGCAACGACGGTCCACTCGTCGGGACCAAGGCGCAGAACTTCAATCTCACCGGAAGCGGCGCGGGCGCCGATCCGGTCGGGCAAGTCGAGGCCGAGGGCAGCGTTGAGCGGCGCCAGATCGCCGCGCGCACGCAACGAAAACCGGGCTTGTGCGGCCGAGATGCTGACCCGTGCCGCTTTGCTTTCGGCAAGCACGCCGGAAACGGAGGAGGAAACGCGCATGTTCATTGTCGGCTCCGGGTCAGATTTTAAGGCGGGTGTTTTCGGGATCGACAAAGACCATCCCGGTGATTTTTGCGGCAATGGTGCGGTCCAGCATGGGAATGTAGACGGTCTCGCCCATCCGCTCATGGCCGCCTTCCACGAGAGCCAGCGCGATCGGCTGGCCAACGGCATCCGAATGGTAGGATGACGTTACGTGGCCAACCATCTTCATCGGGATCGGCTGTTTCGGGTCGAAGACGATCTGCGCGCCCTCTTCCAGCTTCGAACGGTCTTCCGTCAGTAGACCGACGAGATGGCGGCGGCCCTTGGCGACGAGATCGGGTCGCGCGAGACCGCGCTTGCCGACGAAATCGGGCTTGTTTTTGCCAACGGCCCAGCCCATCGCCGCATCATAGGGCGTCACCGTGCCGTCAGTATCCTGGCCAACGATGATGTAGCCCTTTTCCGCGCGCAGCACATGCATGGTCTCGGTACCATAAGGCGTGATCTCATATTGCTGACCGGCCTCCCACAGGATTTCCCAGAGCTTGCGACCGAGCGGTGCCGGCACATTGACCTCGAAGCCGATCTCGCCGGTGAAGCTGACGCGGAATAGCCGCGCCGGCATGCCGGCAACGGTGCATTCCACGCAGGACATATGCGGGAAGGCCTCTTCGGTCAGCTCGACACCTTCCACCAGCGGCGCGAGCAGCTTTGCCGCATTCGGGCCGTTGAGAGCGATGGTGGACCATTGCTCCGTGGTCGATGTCAGCCAGACATTCAGATCGGGCCATTCCGTCTGTAGGTAATCCTCCATCATGTTCAGCACCCGGGCGGCACCGCCAGTCGTGGTGGTGACGTGGAAACGGTCTTCGGTCATGCGGCCGATAACGCCATCATCACGGATGAAGCCGTCATCGCCGAGCAGCAGGCCATAACGGCAGCGACCGGCGGCAAGCTTTGTCCAGGGATTGGTATACATGCGGTTCATGAACTCGACCGCATCAGGACCGACGACCTCGATCTTGCCCAGCGTCGAGGCATCGAAAATGCCCACACTCTGGCGCACCGCCCGGCATTCGCGGCGAACGGCGGCATCCATATCCTCGCCAGGCTTTGGAAAATACCAGGCGCGACGCCATTGCCCGACCGGCTCGTAAACCGCGCCATGGGCCTCAGCCCAACTGTCGATCTGCGTCTTGCGCGTCACTTCGAAATGCGCGCCGCGGTGATAACCGGCGAAGGCACCAAAGGTTGTCGGCGTATAGGGCGGACGGAAGGTGGTGAGCCCAACTTCCGGCTGGCGTTTGCCCAGCGCTTCCGCAGCGATGTTGAGGCCGTTAATGTTGGACATCTTGCCCTGATCGGTGGCCATGCCATTGGTGGTGTAGCGTTTGACATGCTCGATGGAGCGCATGCCCTCGCGCACGGCAAGCCGCAGGTCCTTGGCGGTCACATCGTTCTGGTAATCGACAAAGGCCTTGGCCTTGCCGGCATCGCGGTCGCTTGGTAGTTCCGTGTGCGATACACCGCTGCCGATGCGATCATGATCGACCGCATGGCTGAAAACATTGGCGGCCTTGCCAAGGGCCGCGACGACTTCACGCCCCCGCTCCGCCCCATCCTTCAGCGCGGCCTCGATGCCCCAGAGCCCGCGTCCGGCGCCCGCTATCACACAATCCTCATTGGTGAGCGCTGGCAGGAAGGTCGTGCGCTCGTCATCCCAGGCGATCTTGCCCTGCGTGTGGGAAAAGAGATGCAGCGACGGCGTCCAGCCGCCAGACATCAACACGGCATCGCAGGCAATTTCCTGACCTGCGCCGACAGTGGAACCATTCACCGGATTGACGCGAACCGACTTGACGCGCAACCGCCCCGACGTCGCCGTGACCGTATGTGAGAGCTTGACCGGAATGCCGAGCGCACGCGCCTCGTTTACCAGCTCCTCGCGCACCTTGGCGCGGGTATCGACAATGGCCTGAACAGGTGCGCCAGCACCGTGAAGATCGAAAGCGGCATACCAGGCGCTGTCATGGCTCGTCACCACCACCGGACGATTGCCGACCTTGACGCCATAGCGGTTGAGATAGGTCTGGGCGGAACCCGCGAGCATCACGCCCGGCCGGTCATTGCCGTGGAAAACCAGCGGCTTTTCCAGTGCGCCCTGCGCCAGCACCACCTGACGCGCCCGAACGCGCCACAGGCGTTCGCGCGGCGTATCCTTCGGCACGGTTTCGAGATGGTCGGTCAGCTTTTCGCAAAGGCCGATCATGTTCTGGTGGTAATAGGCAATCGCCGTGGTGCGTGTCATCACCTTGACGCCCTGATCCTTCAGGGCCTTCAATTCATCCGCCAGCCAGATCCATGCGGGCTTGCCATCGATCTTCGCCTGCGGTTCGGACAGCAGCGTGCCGCCGGCTTCGGCATTTTCATCGACCAGCACGACCTTGAGGCCATCCACCGCCGCCGCGCGCGCGGCTGCGAGGCCGGCAGGACCCGCACCGACGATCAGCACGTCGCAATGCAGGTTACGCGAGGCATAGGTGTCAGGGTCTTCTTCTTTAGGGGAGACGCCAAGACCCGCGGCCGCGCGGATGAAGGGCTCATAGACCTTGTTCCAGAAGCTCTTCGGCCACATGAACGTCTTGTAGTAGAACCCGGCCGAAAACAGCATATAGGCCATGTCATTGACAGCGCCGATATCGAATTTCAGGCTCGGATATTTGTTCTGCGAGGTGGTTTCCAGCCCGTTCCAGATTTCCTGCACCGTGGCGCGGGTATTGGGCTCGAACCGGCCGGCGCCGCGGCGGGTGCCGATCAGCGCATTCGGCTCCTCGGAACCCGCCGCCACCGGGCCACGCGGGCGGTGGTATTTGAACGAGCGGCCCATGAGATGCACGCCATTGGCGAGAAGCGCGGAGGCGACGGTATCGCCCTTGACGCCGCGATAGGTCTTGCCGTCGAAGGTAAAGCTGACCGAACGGGAAGCATCCACCCGGCCCCGGCCGGAAACGCGATAGGAGTTCATTTCGACACCTCGGAGCTTGCGGTCAAGCGTGTCAGGGAGGACAGTTCAGGGCGCGGCTCACCCGCACGATAGGTCGTGAGGAAACGGTCACTTACCGTGTCGCGCACGGCGTTGAAGAAGCGGCCGCAACCATGCAGGTGCCGCCAGCGCTCGAAATGCGGACCTTTGACGTTTTCGCGGATGAACAGGAATTCTTCCCATTGCTCATCGCTCTGCGACGAGGGATCAGCAGCGCGGACGACATGGGCCTGCCCGGCATAGGTGAATTCGGCTTCGGGCAACGTTTCGTTGCAATAGGGGCAGCGGATCAAAAGCATGGTCGTTATCCTCAGTGCGCCACGGCGGCGGCGGCGGCCTCGTCGATCAGGCGGCCGGATCGGAAGCGTTCCAGCGTGAACGGCGCATTGATCGGGTGCGGTTCGTTTTTGGCGATGGTCCAGGCGAAAGTGTGGGCAGCGCCCGGCGTGGCCTTGAACCCGCCGGTGCCCCAGCCGCAATTCACATAAAGACCAGCGACAGGGGTCTTGCCGAGGATGGCCGAGCGATCCGGCGTGACGTCGACAATGCCGCCCCATTTGCGCAACATCCGCATGCGGTTGAAGATCGGGAAGATTTCGACGATGGCGGCGATCGTATGCTCGATCAGCGGCAGGCCACCGCGCTGCGAATAGGACGTATACTGGTCCGTGCCCGAACCGATCACCAGTTCGCCCTTGTCCGACTGGCTGATATAGGCGTGCACGGCGTTCGACATGACAACACAGGGGAAAATCGGCTTGATCGGCTCCGATACCAGCGCCTGCAGCGGATAGCTTTCGAGCGGCAGGCGGACACCGGCCGTATCCATGACGACAGAGGTGTGGCCGGCGGCGGAGACTGCGACCTTCTTTGCCTTGATGAAGCCCCTCGCCGTCTCGACACCGGCAACGGAACCGTCGGCGTTGCGGCGAATAGCGGTGACCGGGCAATTCTGGATGATATCGACACCGCGGGCGGCGGCACCGCGCGCATAACCCCAGGCGACCGCATCGTGGCGCGCCGTGCCCGCACGCTCCTGCAATGCGCCCCCCATGACAGGGTAACGCGCATAAGGCGAAAGGCTCAAGGGCGGGCAATATTCCTTGCATTCTTCAGGCGTGAGCCAGCGATTGTCGACGCCGTTCAGACGGTTGGAGTGGATATGACGCTTGAAGCTCTGCACGTCGTGAACATTATGGGCCAGCATCAGCACGCCGCGCCGCGAATACATGACGTTGTAGTTCAGTTCCTGGCTGAGATTTTCCCATAGATCAACGGCGTGATCGTAAAGGCGGGCGCTTTCGTCATAGAGATAGTTGGAGCGGATGATCGTGGTGTTACGGCCGGTATTGCCGCCGCCAAGCCAGCCCTTGTCGATGACCGCAACATTGGTGATGCCATGCTGGCTGGCCAGATAATAGGCCGCCCCAAGACCATGGCCGCCGGCACCGACGATGACCACGTCGTATTCGGCCTTCGGCTGGCTGTCGGGCCATTGTTCTTCCCAGTTTTTATTGCCCGTCAGGGCATTCTTCAAAAGACTGAAAGCATTAAAACGCGTCATGATCGGACCCGACGGTTGGAAAATCTGTTGTCGTAAAAGCTAGGATCATTTGCCATCGCCCGGCTGGACAATCGCGTCTGTTTGCATGAATATTTGCGTCATGAAATCGCACGCCGCCAAAAAACGCCTCAGCGTCGCCTTCCTGCTTGCCGACCGCTTCACGCTGTCAGCCTTTGCGAATTTCGTCGACGTGCTGCGCCTTGCCGCGGACGAGGCGGACCGCTCCCGACCCATCCTCTGCGAATGGTCGGTGCTCTCCGCAACGCTCGGCAGCGTGCAGTCGAGCTGCGGCGTGAAAGTGCAGCCGGATACGCGGCTGAGCGATGCCGGTCACTACGACTACATCGTCGTTGTCGGCGGATTGATCAGCGATCATAGCGCCCTGCCGCCGGAAGCACTTCGCTTCCTGAAAGACCGCGCAACGTCAGGCGTTCCCATTGTCGGCCTCTGCACCGGCGTCTTCATCCTCCACGAAGCGGGCCTGCTCGATGGCTATCGCTGTTGCGTAAGCTGGTTCCACCACCAGGATTTTCTCGACCGTTTCGATACGGTTCGGATGATCTCAGACCAGATCTTCGTCATCGACCGCGACCGGCTGACCTGTTCGGGCGGCCATGGTGCCGCGCATCTGGCGGCTTTCCTCGTCGAGCGCCATGTCGGCCAATCCGCCGCCATCAAGAGCCTAAACATCATGATGATCGACAGCGCGCTGAGCGGTGAGAAACCCCAGCCCGGCCAGCAGAGCACACGTAAGGCCAGCGATCCCCTTGTCAAAAAAGCGATCCTGCGGATGCAGCAGAATATCGAGATTCCCAAGACCGTGCTGGAACTGGCAAGCGACCTCGGCCTTGGCCGCCGCAGCCTCGAGCGGCGTTTCCTCAATGATCTGAAGGCCACGCCATCCAAGGTCTATCTGGAGCTCCGTCTCGACCGGGCGCTCTCGCTCCTGCGCACCACGCACGACCCCATCACCCAGATCGCGCTTGCCACCGGCTTTTGCGACGCACCCCACCTTTCCCGTACGCTTCGAACCGAGCGCGGTTTTACGCCCAGCGAATATCGCAAGACACAGGCAGGCCACACGGCAACCGAGGAAGAATTTGCCGTTGGCGTGCTGCTTCCACAATCCTGAATGTGGTTGCGCCGATCTTACGAACCGCCGCTTTCGAAGGTTACCCGTCATCACCGCAAGAACGGCACGACAGGTTTGCTCGATAAATTCAAGGCACACGGCTGGAATAATCGGGGACGATCATTTTCCGATAAAGGTGCCATGTAGAATGGCCGAGAACGGGCACGACAACCGCTAAACCGATGAATGCCGGGATCGTCCCGAGAACGAGCAGCGCAGCGACAATCAAGCCCCACAGCGCCACCGGAACCGGGTTGGCAAGCGTGGCACGGATGCTTGCATCCACCGCCGCGACCGCGCCGACATCCCGATCAAGCAGCAGAGGAAACGTCACCACCGTTGTCGCCAGCACGATGGCGGCAAAAACGCAGCCAGCCAGATTGCCCCAGATGACGAGAGAGAGTCCTTGCGGGGTCATCAATACATCGGAGAGGAAGGTGGAGAGCGAAACCGGTGCCGTCGCCTCGAAATTCACGGAGTATATGCGCTGCGCAACAATCAGCCAGACGGCGAAAAGCGCAAGCAGCATGACGGCGACCGCGATGATCGACGGCAGTGCCGGAGAGTTACGAACCTCCAGCGCGTGCCGCCACGAACTATCCAACCCCTGTTCGCGCCGTCGACTGATTTCATAGAGGCCGATCGCCGCAACTGGGCCCATCAGTGCAAAACCCGACATCAGGGGATAGATCAGCGGCAGCATATTAGCGCCGGCACTCCACATCACCATGAAAACACCGGCGATCGGATACATGAGACAGAGAAAAAAATAATGGGACGGCTTTTCTTTAAAGTCCTCCAGTCCCAGCCTTAACGCGTCGGCTATATCTGCAATACCAATCTTGCGGACTTCCGGGCGGGCAAATTCGCCACTCGCACCGGCCATGACATGGAATGCCGTCATAGCACTTCTCCTCCTGCGCCATGATCCGGCTGGCAGTATGGGAACGCCCGGCGACTTTCACCCGTGCGTCAAACAGCAACCGGCCGACTTGTAATTTATCAAATTTCGTCGCCTTTGTCGCCTGTTCAATTCCACCCACTGGTCCCTCTACGCCAAGGGAGACGTGACAGCTGTTGCCGAGGCGGCTTACCGCCCCCAGCAGCGGGCATTGTCTATGGCGCGTGCGAACCGGGCATGATCTTCGGCGCCGACCGATCCATCGGGCGCGAATATCTCGGTCTCGCGCCGCATGGCGGCGACATCAATGCCGCACAGTTCGGCCAGCCCTAGCGCCGTCAACTCGCGCATGGCCGGCACGCAAATGGTCCGGCCGCTGGCTGCTGCCAGAAAACGGACAAAATAGCGGCTGTTCGACAGGCCGCCATCGATGGAGATCGTGTCGCCTATGGGAGCAACAACCGATGCCGCTTCGATCAGCCGCGCCGTCAGCAGTGCAATGCCTTCCAGCACCGCGCGCACCATGTCACTCCGCTCGGTGGCGTGGTTCATACCGATGAACAGCGGCGCGGCGTGTCTGTCCCAATAAGGCGCGGCAAGGCCAGAAAACGCGGGTACGAACGCGAGACCACGGCGAATGGCTGATGGCCCCTCAAAACAATCGATTTCGGCATTTTCAGCGTAGAGGCCAATCTTTCTCGCCCATTCGACCGCCGCGCCGGCATCATAGACGCCGCCTTCAATGGCGAAAACGGCAGGCGCGCCCTGCATCTGCCAGGCAATTGTTGGCAGAAGCTCTCCCGTCGATGGGCGCCCGTTACCGGCAACGGACAACAGAAACGCCCCCGTTCCGAAAGTTATCTTGCAATCGCCTGCCGTGCGGCAGCCGTGGCCATAAAGTGCGGCCTGCTGATCAACGATGGAAACGCGGATGGGCGTTCCCTCGATCGAGCCGAAGCCGCCGTCGACAGGGCCGACCATGGGCAGGCAATCCATCGTCACGCCATGCAGCGCGCAGAGCTCCGGACTCCAGTCTCCGGTTGAAAGATCCAGCAGCCCCGTGCGCGACGCCGTCGCAAGGTCGGTGCGGAAACAGCCCGTCAGCCGGTCCAGAAAGAACGCGTCGGTGGTGCCCAGCCGCAAACGCCCGGCTGCCTTCGCCTCTGCCACTGCCGGATTGTGCCTGACCAGCCAGGCCAGTTTGCTGGCCGAAAAATACGGATCGAGAGGCAGCCCGCAAATCTCTTTCGAAAGATGTGTTGCCGAGGGCGGCAGGGCGGCCAGCGTTTGGGCGGTGCGGGCATCCTGCCAGACGATGACTGGCGAGAGCGCCTCACCGCTGACGGCATCCCACGCCAGACAACTTTCGCCCTGATTGGCAATGGCGATGGCGTCCACCGGCCCGGCGGCGGCGAGCACCGCGCGGATATTAACAAGCAGTTCTTCCGGATCATGCTCAACATGATTGGCGGCGGGGTAAAATTGTGCGTGACGCCGACTGGCCACAACCTCCGCCTTGCCGCCATCGGTCACCACAAGGCACCGGGTTGACGTCGTCCCCTGGTCGATCGCCGCAACGCGCATCAAGTGGTCTCCTGAAAATGAAAGGAAATCTGAGCCGCTTCAAACGCCGCGGCGGGAATGGGCACAAGCACACGGCGTTCAGGGAACCACTGGCCGGTCTTGCTCCACACTTCCTTTCCATCGAGATGAAGCGAAAGCAGGCCTCGAACGCTTCTGGTGAAACGAAGCTGAAAGTCATGAAATGCGGGTCTGTCGAGCCCGCCCGGCCGTAACATGGCGGGAACCGCCAGCTTGAGCGGATCGGCGAAGGTGACGGGCACCCCCGGCGCGCTGCAGGGTGCCCGGGCGAGATCGTTTGCCACCGCCGCGCCAACCCGACGGCCTTCGCGAAACGCCCAGCCGCCCGTTTCCACGGCCCGCAAGACATTTCCGCCGGCGAAGAAGATCGGATTGGCCATTCGCCCGTCCTGGTCGATCAACGGCCCGGCACTGCCTGCCGCCACCTCCACCGCGGATGCATCGAGAAGCGCCGCCTCCGGCGTGAATCGCCCGGTGAGCAGAACACCATCGCACTGAACTGTCAGGATACGACCATCCACCAGACGGATATCCGCCTCCTCGACCCGGCCGCGTCCGCGGATATCCGTGAGTGCGGCGCCACAATGAAAGGGCACCCCAACAACCGGCGGGAAGCATCGAAAAGGCCAACGCGCGAGTGGATAAGGTTCCGGCTCGATCATCGCCACCGGCCGGGCATGATGCGTAAGGCAGGTCAAAAGCGCAGAAAAGGAAACAAGTTCCGAACCGACGATCAGCGGCCGGCGAAATGGTATGATGCCGTGAAAGGCGACATAGGCTTGCAGCGTGCCGGTGGTGAGGACGCCCACCGGCCTGTCACCCGGCAGAAGCCGCGCGGAGCGTGGTTTTTCCCGCGCGCCCGTGGCCAGCACGATACGCCGGGCCTTCAGTGTCTCGACGCCGCGTGCCGATGTCACCAGCAGCGTGCCATCCTGCCGCAGTTCGACCACGGAATGACCGGTGCGGATATCGATACCCGCTTCCTGCGCCTGCCGCTGCAGGCGTTGCGCATAAGCCGGGCCGAAATAGACGCGTCCGAATTCGCGCATGCCAAAGGGCGAATGCACGCAATGCCGGGTGGCGCCACCGAGAGCGGGTTCGCGGTCGAGGATCATCACGCGGGGGATACCGCGCGCTTTCAGCTCAAGCGCCGCAGCCACGCCCGCCGGACCGCCGCCGACCACGATGACATCTGCATTCTCAAGGTTTTGATGCACGCGCTGAAACGGCTCCCCGGCGCTCATAGGTCCGCTCCCTCCCGGACGGAAAGCGGCGTTGCCAGACGGTCGCCGGTCATCGCAGCCAACCGCGCGTTACAATAAAAGCCCTGACAGCGCCCCATGCCGGCGCGGGTACGCCGCCGCAGGCCTCCGAAATCGCCGGATGGCACCGGGCTCAAAAATGTCGCCTCGATTTCCCGGCGGGTGACGAGTTCGCAATGACAGACGATTTCGCCGTGATCGGCACGCTGCCAGTCCCGCCCGCAGGTTTCGGTCAGATTGGGCATCGTCACTTCAGGGATTGAGGATGGCGGGTTAAAACGCGTACCGAAACCTTCGTGAAGCCTCAGCGCATGCTGCGCCAGTCCGAGCGCGGCACTGAGGCCCGTGGAGCGAATGCCGCCGAGCGTGATCGCCCGCCGGTCTGGCCGGGTGGAAATCCGGTAGTGCTTCTTTTCAGACGCCGGGCGCAGACCAGCATAAACAGCGGTCACGGAAACGGAGGCCAGCGCGGGAACGATTTCCGCACCGCGTTCCAGCAGTCCTTCCAGCGTCGCCGTCTCGACCGCCGCGCGTTCGCGATCTTCCTGCTCTTCCGCCGTCGGACCGACAAGAACGTTGCCGAAGGCGGTCGGGCACACCACGATGCCCTTGGTGATTTCGGTCGGAACGGGCAAAACAATGCGCGGCACATGCCGACGGGCAGCTTTATCAAGCACCACGAACTGCCCCTTGCGGGGCTTGATGGTGAAGTCGGGCGGAAATCCCAGACGTGCGTCGACGATATCTCCGAACAGCCCGGCGGCATTGACGACGCTGGCGGCAAATATAGTGCCCGCCGTCGTCTCTATCTGCCACACGCCGTCGAATGCACCGGACAGGACCTCCGCGTTGCGCAGCAGCTGGGCACCCAACGCCACCGCCTGCGTGAGATAGCCGAGCGGCGCGGACCAGGGATCGATGATATGTTCGCCCGGAACGTCAAGTGCGGCGACAAGGCGGCCGGACAGGCCCGGCATGGCTTCACGGGCCTGCTCGGCCGTGCGTAACTCAAGCCCGGCAATGCCGTTGCGCCGCCCCTGTTCGGCGATCGCCTGCAGTTTTTCCGCTTCGCCCGGGTTCCAGGCGCAGACCAGTGCGCCCGTTTCGACGATGCTGAGACCCATCCGGCAATGAATGGAGAGATATTCCGCCCGGCCTGCCTTCACCAGTTCCAGCTCCAGGCTGCCTTCCGGCGCATCGAAACCGGTATGGAGGATGGCGCTATTGGCCTTGGAAGCGCCGGAGAGGATGTCGGGGCCTTTTTCGATCACCACCACCTTCGCACCGGCCAGTGCGAAACGGCGGGCGACCGCGCAACCGACGACACCGGCGCCAATGACGGCGACATCAAATTCCGTGGAGGGGGTCTCGGCCATGGGCTTACCTTTGCCTTCGTCGTTCCAAGCGAGATCAACAGGCGCGACGAGTCGCACCGATGCAGCAGCGGTGTTGATAAACGGGAATGAAATCTTCCCCTTTGCCAGTCAGGGGCAGCCGGCACCGGCCGGCGACCCCCGCGACTTTACTTCACAAAAGTCTTTGTCAGGCCCGCCGTGCGGTCAACGATGAAGACGACGGCAAGTGTGAGCACGATCAAGAGAACGGAAATGGCCGCAACAAGCGGATCCGCCTGCGTCTCCACATGCTGATACATCGCGACTGGAAGCGTGGTGATGCGCGGACCCGTGAGGAACAGCGAAATCACGGCTTCGTCGAACGACACCAAAAAGGAAAGCGCCGCCGTCGCCACGACACCCGGCGCAATCATCGGCATGGTCACGCGGCGGAAAACCGTGAGCGGCGATGCGCCCAGGGTGGAGGCGGCCTCTTCGAAGATCAGCGGCAGGCCGGCAAGCGAGGTGGTAAGCACACGCAGCGCATAAGGCAGCACGATGATGAGATGCGCGATCACCAGACCGGTGAAGGTGCCGAGCAGACCGGCACCGGCAAAGACGATGAGGATCGCAAGGCCGAGAACGATTGTCGGCAGCAGCAGCGGCGCGGTGAAGAAGGCGAGAAGCGCGTCCGCGCCGATGACCCGCATGCGAACGATGGCATAGGAGGCCGGCAGCGCGATCAGCATGGACAGCACGGTGACGATGATGGCGAGAAGGGTGCTGGTGCCCAGCGCTCCCATCATCTTCGAATTATGCATGAGATCCACATACCAGCGCAGGCTCCAGCCCGAAGGCGGGAAAGCCATGTAGCTATCGGCCGAAAACGAGATCGGCACCACGAGCACCACGGGCGCCAGCAGAAAAACGAACATGATGAAGGCGACGATTTTCAGCGCCAGCGGAACGGGACGTTCTTCCATCTTTGATCTCCCCTAAAGAATGGCCCGCAGAAGCCGGGAATAAAGCACCAGAGCTGCACCGAAGATCACGAGAATGATCATCGACAACGTCGCAGCGAGCGGCCAGTTGAGCGTCACGATGGCCTGATCGTAAATTTCCGTCGCGAGAAGAAAGACACGCCCGCCGCCAAGCAGCTTGGGGGTGATGAACGAACTGACGGCGAGGACGAAAGAGAGCAGGCAACCGAGCGCGACACCGGGCATGGTGAGCGGCACGATGATGCGCCAGAACACCTTCCAGGGCGATGCGCCGAGTGTTTCGGCCGCCTCCTCGACACGCGGATCGAGCCTGCCGAAACCGGCAAGCAGCGCCAGGATCATATAGGGCATCAGGATTTCGGTGAGACCGATGACAACGCCGACCTTGTTGAACAGCAGCCGCACACCGCTTTCCGCACCGAATGCGAAGAGGATATTGTTGATGAGGCCGTCATCGGCAAGGATCGCGATCCAGCCATAGGTACGCACCACGGCCGAGGTCAAAAGCGGCGAGATGACCAGTACCAGCAGCAGCGTCTTCCAGCGACCCTGCGCCCGGTGAAGATAGAGCGCGATGGGATAGGAAGCGATAAGCGTGAGGACGGTGATCAAGAGGCTGGTCAGAATGCTCTGGCCGATCAGTTCGATATAAAAACCGTCGGTCAGCGTCGATGTCCAGTTGTCGAGTGTGTGGGCTTCGCCAAGACCGCCGCCGCCGAGGCTTTCGCGGAAGGAAAGCAGGAGCAGGTTGAAGACCGGCATCACAAAGGCAAGGCCGTTGACCGCAATGATCGGCCCGAGAAGAAGCGTTGCGAGAAACACCATGGAGGATGTGCGGCTGCCGGGAGCCGTGATCATGACCGCCGCTGTCATTGGTTTGCTCCGAAGACCAGCGTGTCCTCCACGCGCCAGACGAGGCTGACTGCGCTGCCCGCCGCCACCGGCGTTTCGCCGCCTGATGTGGCACGCTCTACGGACAGCGTCTGGCCGCCCGCGGCGATCTCGTAATGGAGGATGTCACCGGCATAATAGACATCGCGGACTTCACCGGCGATACGATTGACCGGCGCTCCCTCGAAATCGGGCGCGACGTCACCGGCCACCGTCATGGCCATGCGATGCGGCCGGACCATAAGGTCGATCTTGCCATTGTGCGAACCGGGCGCCCGCAATACCGCATCACCGACCGTGATGTGATCGCCGACCGCGTTTCCGACCAGGCGGTTGGTGCGGCCGACGAAAGAGGCGACGAATGCCGTCGCCGGGCGCTCGTAGAGGTCATGCGGCGTGCCGAGCTGTTCCAGACGCCCGCCATTGAGGACGGCGACCTTGTCGCACATGCTGAGCGCCTCCACCTGATCATGGGTGACGAAGATTGAAGTGATGCCGAGCTGTTTCTGGATACGGCGGATTTCAGAGCGCATCTCGTCGCGCAGCTTGGCGTCGAGATTGGAAAGAGGCTCGTCGAACAGGAGAATGGAGGGCTGGATGACGAGAGCACGTGCCAGTGCGACACGCTGCTGCTGGCCGCCGGAAAGCTGGGCCGGTCGGCGGTCCTCGCGCCCTTCCAGACGAACCATGGCGATTGCCTCACGGGCACGCCGTTCCGCTTCCGCAGCCGGCACCTTGCGCATTTCAAGACCGAACATGACGTTCTTGAGAACCGTCATATGCGGGAACAGCGCATAGCTCTGAAAGACAAGGCCAATATCGCGCTTGTAGGGCGCAAGCCGGGTTACGTCCTTGCCATCGATCAGGATCGAGCCCGACGTCACCGGGGCAAGCCCGGCAATCATGCGCAGCGACGTCGACTTGCCGCAGCCGGACGGACCGAGAAAGGCGACCAGTTCGCCTTTGGGTATCTCGAGATTGAGATTATCCACGGCGACCATGGTTTCATAGCGCTTGGTCAGCGAACGAATTGAGAGAAATCCTGGCTGCATGATGTCTGAAGTTCCCATTCTGGCTTTTTGCCTTTCTCCAGAGCATGTCAGACACTTGGCGTCTTGAACATGTCCTGTCCCTTGCGCGCCGACCCACCTCCCCACCGACCCGAGCGTCGGTGGGGAAGATGAGCCGAGGGGTTTGGTATGCTGCTTCCGCAGCCGATAAGGGGTGCGGAAGTCTTGCCATTTCTCACGCCAGGCGCGAAAAGCCTCAGCGGCTGAGCGGAATGACCTTGCGACGCCAGTCCTGCGTGATCTGGTCACGAACCTTCGAGAGGCCGATCCAGTCAACCGGAATGACCTTGTCCATCGCCTTGACGACCGTGCGATCGCTGACATCGGCAGCCACCGTCGCCTTGGCATTGGTCGGCGCATAATACATGGCGGCGGTGAAGGCGGCCTGGGCTTCCGGGCTCAATGCATAATCGACGAACTTGCGGGCCGCCTCGGACGAAGGGCCTCCTTTGACGAGGTTGAGCGTATTGATCTGGAGAATCGTACCTTCCTTCGGAAGAACGACCTTCATCTTGCCCTTGGAACCATCGGCATTCACCTGGCTGCGGGCGTTCCAGCCCACGCCCAGCGATACCTGGCCATTGACGACATTCGGATAGACTTCCGGTTTCGGTTCCCAGGTCTGGACGTTCGGCGCGACTTCCGCCATCGCACTGATGCCGGCGTCGATATTCTTGATGAAGTCTTTGCCGCCATTCATGTGATCCATGATGATCGTCGTGCCGATACCGACGATGTCAGGGGCGCTCAGCATGGCGACCTTGCCCTTGAAGGCGCTGTCTTTCAGGGCATTCCAGCTGTCCGGGGCGGTCTTGACCGCATCGGTATTGTAGATGAGAACCAGATTGTCGAAAGTCACGCCAACACCGGCCACACCTTCGAAGCGCGCGTTCGGATAAAGGTCGGCGACATTCTTCGTCACGCTTTCATCGATCGTGTCGAACAGGCCTTCATCCGTGCCGGTTTTGGCAACAGAAACATCCATCAGCGCGATATCGGATTGCGGTGCAGCTTTCTGGGCGCGCAGCGAGCCGAGCATGGCGGCAGAACCCTGCTGCGGGAAATATTCGACCTTGATGTCAGGGTTGGCGGCCATGAAAGGCTCGATGACGGCCTTCGTGTAACGCTCCTGGAAAAGGCCGCTATAGCCGAGGAACGTCACGGTCTGCTGGGCCTGCGCCGGCAGGGCAGCCGCACCGAGCATGAGAATCCCACTCAGAAGTATCGTTTTCTTCATTGTCCTGTTCTCCTCTATTGTTATTGGGAGTGGCGAACGAATCCGCCACCCGTAAGCCTGTGTCAGGCGCTGAGCTTGGCCTGGACGAATTTATTGGCGCCCGAAATATCCGGCAGCTTCTCGCCGTTGCGCAGGCGCTCCAGAAGCACGATCTCGGCTTCCTGCATGCCGATGGCGCGCTCCGCCATGGCGCGAGCCTGGCTCGGATGAAGGGCGACCACGCCGCTCTCATCGCACAGGATCGCATCACCCGGATTGATTACCTGGCCGCCAACGCTGATCGGAATATTGATCGCGCCTTCCAGACCGAGGATCTTCGTGGTGATCGGCGACGGGCCGCGGCACCACATGGGCATGTCCACCTTCGTGAACTCCGAGAAATCGGTCGCCGGACCATCGACGACACCGGCTTTGACACCGGCCATCTTCATGGTGTTGGTGATGACGCCGCCCCAGCAGGCGTGGCGAGTATCACCGCAACGGTCGATGAGAACGATATCGCCCGGACGCACGAGTTGCGTCAGGTAGTGCAGCATGGTCGAATCCGCATTCGGGATGCGAAGCGTGACGGCGGTGCCCGCCACGCGCTTGCCCGGAAGGACCGCCCGGATTTCAGGATCGACGAAACCGGAATGGAGCACATGGCCAATCGTGGCGACTTCGACCTTTTCAAGAAGTTCGATGACGTCGGGGCCGATCTGTTCCGGCATGGGGTTGACGATAAACATTGGGTCTTTCTCCGATCAGAGAACGTGGTGGTTCGCCACCGGCACGTTGGCGCGCACCTTGGCCGAATAGTCGAAGTCGAGAGCGGCGCCGGCTGTCCCGACAGTGTCGGAGCATTGCGCGACGATGTGACCCCACGGATCGATGACCATGGAATGTCCCCAGCAGGCTTTCTTTCCACCCGCATGGGTGCCGATCTGTCCCACGGCGAGGAAATAGGTCTGCGTCTCGACGGCGCGGGCGCGGGCCAGCACTTCCCAATGGTCCTTCCCCGTCATCAGCGTGAATGCAGCCGGCAGAACGATGACATCCGCGCCCTTGTCCCGCAGCGCACGGAACAGTTCCGGGAAGCGGATATCGTAGCAGATGCCGCAACCGACCGTCTTGTCGCCAACCTTATAGGTTACGACCTCTTCGCCGCGGGCGACGGAATCGGATTCGCGGTAGCTGATGCCGTTCGGCGTATCGACGTCGAACAGGTGAATCTTGCGATAACGGGCGATCTGCTTGCCATCAGGGCCGAAAACGAGGGTCGAATTATAGAAGCGGTTGCCTTCCTTCTCAACGATGGAGCCGGCATGGAGCGTTATGGCATGCTTCTTCGCGAGCCCCGAAAGCAGCGTATAGATTTCACCGCCGGGAAATTCCTCGCCGCTTTCATGCATCTCCTGAGGATTATCTCCAAGAAATGCAAAGTATTCAGGAAGAACAACAAGGTCTGGATTGTCCGCCTTGACTGCCTTCTCAATCAAATCGGCAGCAACCTTCAGGTTCTCTGCCTTGTCATTCTGGGTATTCATTTGAACAAGTGAGACTTTCACGTTGCTCTCCTCTCATGTTGCGAGGAGAATTAAGAACGGGAACTGTTTTCGTGACAAACGGAAAAACTCTATCGAAACCCATAAGATAAGCTTATAGATTAATCATCTTGCAATGCAGCATAAAAATTAAGCTGCGGCGGTCATCCACTGAATCGTGGTTTCACTGACGATTTCCGTCGCCATGTCGGCGATCGCGCGGGCGAGCGCATTGTCGCCTCGCTCCTGGTAAACCGTGTGAAAGGTCAGGGGCGGCACCGATGGCGTGATGTCGAGAATACGCGCTTCGCCAGATTTGATGATGCCGTCCACCAAGACACGCGGCAGCGCACCGACGCCGACGGCCGTGGCCACGAGGCGTGTCATGATCGACAGCGAATTCGAATTATAAATCCGGCTGTCGGACAGGCCGTGCGAATCCAGAAGCGCCCGCAACGCCTGATGCGGCTGCGAGCCGGTGGAGAAGGTAAGCAACGGAAAATGCGCGATATCTTCAAGCGTCACGCCGGTTTCCGGCAGCGGCAGTTCGACCGCGCCCACCCAGCAGGATTCGAAGGTGCAAAGCGGTGAGTTATAGATGTCAGCAGCCATGATCGGCCCCATGATGAAGCCGACATCCACCTCGCCGTTCTGGATACGCTGTGAAAGTTTCAGGCTGGTATCGATTGTCAGATCCAGACTGACGCCGGGATATTGCTCGTTCATGCGGCGGATGAGAAGCGGCAGCCAGGCATACACGATCGTATCGGCAGCACCGATCCGCACAGTCCCCCTCAGCGCTTCCCGATTGCTGACGATTTGCCGGAATTCGCCGGTGAGGTTGACGATCTTTTCGGCATGTTGCAGCGCCAGACGACCGGCGGGCGTCAGGTTGACGCAGCGCACATCACGCGTGAACAGCACGACGCCGAGCTCCCGCTCCAGCGCGGCGATGCGGTTTGAAACAGATGCCTGGGTCGTGTGCAAGCGTTCCGCGGCTGCCGAAAAGCTGCTCAATCGGGCAGCCCAGAGAAAGGTTTCGAGGAATCGGGTATTCATGGCTCAATCTTCTCGGATGGCTGCGCGATCCAGCTTCAAGTCTCTGGCGTCGTCTCGCCCTTGGCATCTGTGGTTCAAGAGGCAGTATGTCCGATGGGCGCGCCCATAAGCAAGTGATCACCGCCGCGTTTGCAGGGGGCGAAAATGAGCCTTGAGGTGACGGTATGACGGACAGCCAACAAATCCGCACCATCCGATTCCGGCGCTTATCGCGGTCAAGCGGCGCGTTATCGTGTCGTCTATGCCGGCTTTGCAACACTTGGCGGAACTTGGCGTTATAAAGGCATAAAGTTTCTAGATGCCAGGGGCGACATGGACGACAGCGTGACCATTCCCAAGATCAACCGGCTCGTATTGCAAAATCTCGTAACCGGGCTGAGCGACGGGCTGATCCTTCTCGAAAACGACGGAACAATCGCCTGGGCCAACAGGGCGGCGCTTGTGATGCACCGCATAGAATCGGTATCCGAACTCGGCGACGATACCGAAAGCTACCGGCGGAATTTCACGCTTCGGTATCGCAATAATCACCTTCTAGACGCAGGGCAATATCCGCTTGAGCGGCTTCTTGCCGGCGAGACCTTTGAAGACGTCACTGTGGAAATATCTCCGAGTGACGATGAAACCGAATGCTGGGTGCACACCGTGCGTGGCCTCATCCTGGAAGATGCCGGCGCGAAACCGGATGTGCTGGTGCTGATCATTCGTGACGAGACGCCGCGCTACGAAGCGGAGGCACGTTTCGAGAGTGCTTTTAACGCAAATCCCGCACCTGGTCTCATCTGCAGGCTTGAAGACCAGCGCTTCATTCGCGTCAACCAGGGCTTTCTGGAAATGACCGGCTTCAGCCGGGAGGATATTATCGGCATCAGCGTCGAGGAACTCGGCCTGTTTTCCGAATGCGATACCGGCGAGGATGCGCTGAAACGCCTGCATGAAGGACGTGTCATACGCCAGCGTGAGGCGCTCATCCCCATTCCCGGCGGCGACCGGCTGGTGATCGTGGCGGGAGAAACCATCGCCGTTGCCGAAGAGCCGTGCATGCTTTTTACCTTCGCCGATCTCGACGGCCGCCGGAAAGCACAAAATGCACTTCGCCAGAGCGAGGAGCGCTTTTTCAAATCCTTCCGACTCTCGCCCGCACCGGCTGCGATTTCGAGGCTTGAAGATTTCGTGCTGACAGAAGTCAACGATGCATTTCTGACGCTGTGCGGACGCAAGGAAGCCGAGGTGGTGGGCAAGACGGCGAGCGAACTGAAATTGTGGGACGATGTGGCAGCACGGCGCGATGTCGAAAAGCGGCTGAAGGACAATATCCCGATCCGCAACGAGAACCTGCGCATGAACCTTGCCGATGGCGGCGCGGCCGAATGTATCGTTTCTGCAGAACGCGCCGAGATCAATGACCAGCTCTGTGTCATCTGGGCGATACAGGATGTGACGGAGCGACGCCGCTCCGAGAACGAACTGATCGAGGCGATCGAGAGCGTCATGGCCGATACATCATGGTTCAGTCGCACCGTGGTGGAACGGCTGGCAGGGCTCAGGCAGAATTCCCGCGGGGCGTCATCTTCCGCTTCGCTCAAGGATCTCACCGAGCGTGAAGAGCAGATATTGTCTCTGATCTGCGACGGATGCAGCGACAAGGAAATGAGCGACCGGTTGAACCTGTCCAGACATACCATCCGCAATCATATCGCGTCGCTATACGGCAAGATCGGCGTCAACCGCCGCACGGCGGCGGTCATCTGGGCTAGGGAGCGCGGTTTTGCCGGCCGCCGGGAAAAACAACATTCGCCACCCGCAAAATAGGTCAATTTGTACCAGTTGAACTAGTAGCTAATGCTCTGCAAGGAGCACTATTCCAGGGCTACCTTTCCATCATGCCGTTACCAACCGCGGCACGCTCAAACGATGGAAGGAGTTCGTCATGGACAATAACCGTATCGAAGGTATCGCCCGTCAGGCAAAGGGCACGATCAAGGAAGCAGCCGGCAAGATCACCGGCAATGACAAGCTTCAGGCTGAAGGCAAGGCCGAAAAACTGGCCGGCCAGGCGCAGGAAAAGCTGGGCCAGACGAAGGATACCGTCAAAAAAGCATTCAAGTGAACCGTCAATGTTCAAGGCAGGAGGTTTCACCATGATGCTTGCGTGCGAAGCAACCCCGGCGGCAAGCTGCCTTCCGCAGGAGGTCAGCCTCTGCGCCGCCTTGCAGGCCGTAATCGCCTATGCTGACGGACAGGAGAAAAGCTCAATCTCCGTCACGTCGGTCGAGGGCCGTATTGTGCTCTCGGGCGAGGTTGAAACGCTCTCTGCCTTCGAACGTGCGGTGATCATCGCGGAATGTTTCGCATCGCGGCCGATCATTGCGGATCTGGCGATCCGGCAGCCGCCCTTTCCCTATCTGGATGCCTCTTCCCCACGCATCCGCCTCGTGAATGATAACAGGAGTGACAGACAATGAAAAAACTCGTTCTCGCAACTGCAATTGCAACGCTGGCCATTGCCCCACTCGCTTCCGCCGAGACGAAGCACAACGGCAAGCGCGCTACGGAAACCGCGCAGAAGGAGCGTGTCGGCACGCTGTCGTGTGAAATCGCCGGCGGCGTCGGCCTCGTCGTCGGATCCAGCAAGGCGGTGAACTGCGAATTCCGCCAGCGCTCAGGAAAGACTGAGCGCTACACGGGCAAGATCGGCAAGCTCGGTCTCGACATCGGCGTGACCGGCAAGACCTATATGAGCTGGATCGTGCTGAACACGGCGGCAAGCCGTGTGGGTGACGGCGCGCTGAGCGGCGATTATGTCGGCGCTTCCGCAGGAGCGTCGGTCGGGGTCGGCCTCGGCGCCAATGCGCTGATCGGCGGCAATGCCAAAAACTTTGCCCTGCAGCCGATCAGCGCCGAAGTGGGAACCGGCGTGAATGTTGCAGCGGGTGTATCCCACCTTCAACTGAAGCGCGGGGGTTGACCGTTCATCCGGGGCATCCGAGGAGAGGCCGCGCCTGGCTGGCGCGGCCACAAATTGCGGCCGGCTACTGTATCTTGTCCAGCATCTTGTAATATAAACCCACGAGCGGCAGGAACCAGGGCTTGCCGAAATGACCTGGCACCGCCGGCCACTCAAGCCCCTTTAGCGGGTTGTTGTCCGGCCGCCCCAGAATGGCGTCCGCAACCACCATACCGAGATGTGTGGAAAGCTGCGCCCCGTGACCGGAATAGCCCATGGCATACCAGACGCCATCGTGATAGCCGGCCCGCGGATAGCGGTCCTTGGTCATGTCCACCAGTCCGCCCCAGCAATAGTCTATCGGCACATGCGAAAGCTGGGGAAAAATGCGATGGAGGCTTTCCGTCAGGATCGCTCCGCTCTTGGCGTCAGAACGCTGGTCCGACGTGGCGGAGAAGCGTGCACGGCCGCCAAAGATCAGCCGGTTATCCGGAGCCAGCCGGAAGTAGTTGCCGATGTTCATGGAATTGACATAGGTGCGGTTGCCCGGAACCGACGCCTTCACTTCTGCATCCGTCAGCGGCCGCGTGGCGATGATGAAACTGCCGACGGCGATGATGCGCCGGCGAAAATAACCGAAACCGGAGGGCGTGTAAGCGCCAGTCGCAACGAGAACATTGTCCGCGGTCACCTTGCCGCGCGCGGTTTCAAGTTCGTGAAGCCCGCCGTTCTGGATGTGTTTCGTCACCGACGCATTTTCGAAGATCACCGCCCCATGACGGCTGGCAGCTTCGGCGAGCCCTGCCACATAACGGCCCATATGCATCATGGCGCTCTTCTTCGAGAGCATGGCGCCATGAAAGGGCGATCCTATTTCCGCCGTCAGATCGGCGGCGGACAGAAGCTCCGTATCGGGATCGACCTCGGCGTGGACAGCGTCGAAATTCCTCGCCAGCCCTTCGAAATGCTGCGGCTTCGAGGCCATCTTCAGTTTGCCCGCCCGGCGGAAATTACAGTCGATACCTTCCTCGGCGATCAGGCTCTCCAGCGTGTCAATTGACGCGTCCAGTGCTTTGTAGAGCGCAATGGCTCGTTCCTTGCCAAGCTCCGCCTTGGCGGAAAGATAGGAATGGGCAAGGCCGTTATTGAGGTGCCCGCCATTGCGGCCGGAAGCACCCCAGCCGACCCGCTGCCCTTCCAGAACAACGACGCGCGCGCCCGCTTTTGCGAGCTGGCGCGCAGCACCAAGACCGGTAAAGCCGCCGCCGATGACGGCTACATCATAGTGACCCTCTACAGGACCTTCCGCCGCCCCCGCGAAAGAGGGGGCAGTATCGTGCCAGTAGGAGACGAGCTTCATGGCCTGGTCCTTTCCTTACAGTCCGACAACACCCGCGAGACCGGAAATATCGGCGATCTCGACATAACCATAATAAGGGTTTGCCGGTTCGTGGCCGCGATTGACCCAGACCTTGTTCTTGATGCCGAGATCATGGGCCGACATCAGGTCGTAACGGAATGAGGACGAGACGTGGAGAATGTCTTCCGGACCACAGCCGAGCATGTCGAACAAATACTCGAAAGCCTTGAAATGCGGTTTGTAGGCCTGCGCCTGCTCGGCCGTATAGACGGCATGGAACGGCGCACCGAGCTTTGCGACATTCGACATGATCTGCGAATTCATGGCGTTGGACAGGATGACGAGCGGAATTTCGTTGGCGACCTTCGCCAGACCAGCGGGGACATCCGCGTGCGGACCCCAGGTCGGAACGCGCTCATAGGTCATGATGGCATCCTCGTCCTTGAAGGATACGCCGTTGCGCCTGCATGTCCGTGACAGCGCGTTGTGAACGACTTCAGCGTAAGGCTTCCAGTCATGCATGACCTCGTCCAGACGATAAGCGGAGAAATTCTTGATGAATTCCTGCATCTGCGCTTCATCCAGGCGGTCGCCGTAAAGATCGCGGGCGGCCTCGGCCATCTGAAAGTTAATCAACGTACCGTAGCAATCGAAAGTGATGTATTTCGGGCGGAAGATGGTCATGTCGTCGTCATCCTTGATTGGGGATCGAGTGTGGCCGGAATAATGAGATCATAGAAAGCCTTTGTCCCGTCGGCGCACCGCAATTGCCCGTCGCGAAAGCAGATTGTTGCGTATGTAGCTGCCAGTTTGGCAGAGAGTTGCGCGCGGAGAAACCCGGATGCCCTCGCCCGGCCCGGTTTGCCGCCAGGCGCGCACGACAGGCGGCATAAGATGCGGCAACGGATAAAAGCAACAGCGAAACATATCGAACCTTCCCATTTGTCGGGACAATCTTCTTCAAACCTCAGTCTATCAATGAACCAGCAGAGCAAACGGAGTTTCGGCATGCACGCCAGCCCCATCGACATCCAGTCCTTTCAACCTGACCATCTTGACGCCGCCGTCGAACTCTCGCGCCAGGCCGGTTGGCCGCATCGCAAGGAAGACTGGGCGCTTGTCCTTTCAATCAGCAATGGCTTCGTCGCGCTCGAAAACGGCCGTGTCGTCGGATCCGCAATGGCGACGTTGCTGGGAGATGGCTGCGCCACCGTCAATATGGTGATCGTGGATGAGGCAATGCGCGGCCGCGGTCTTGGCCGCCGTCTGATGGATGCGGCGATCGGCGCCGCCGAGGAGCGCGAATGCCGCCTGGTCGCCACGGCCGATGGCCTTCCCCTCTATGAAAAAATGGGCTTCGTCGCCTCGGGGGAAGTGCTCCAGCATCAGGGTGTTCCTGTTCCTGGCGAAAAGCCGGCGGGTGTCGCCTGGCTCGAGACCGTCGTTCCAGGGGAGCTTGCGGTGCTCGATGCGCAGGCGTTCGGCGCGGACCGCACCGCACTATTTGCAGCGCTTGTCGCGAGAGCGCGTTTTGCCGAAGTCCGGCAGGAGGGCGTCCTCAAGGGCTTTGCAGCCCTGCGTGCCTTCGGGCGCGGTGAGGTCATAGGCCCGGTCGTGGCAGAAAATGCTGAAACTGCAAAGGCCCTCATCGCTTTCGTCATTGCCGAGCGCCCCGGCATGTTCCTGCGGGTGGACACCACCGCCGATACGGGTCTCGCCCCATGGCTCGTCGAAAATGGTCTTGCCCATGTCGGCGGCGGCATCGCCATGCGCCGACCGAAGACCGACATCGCCCCCGGCAGAAAATTCAAAACATTTGCATTGACCAGCCAGGCACTCGGCTGAATCCGGAGAGAGACCCATGTTAAGCAATTCCCTGATCGAACTGGACCGCGCCCATCTGGTGCACCCCGTCTCCTCCTTCCGCGGCCATGAGAAGCTGGGCGTGCGGGTGCTGAAATCGGCAAGCGGCGCCACCGTCACCGACATCACCGGCCACCAGCTCATCGATGGCTTTGCCGGTCTGTGGTGCGTGAATGCCGGTTATGGTCATGACAGCATCGTTGAGGCCGCGGCCAGACAGATGCGGGAATTGCCCTATGCCACAGCCTATTTCGACATTGGCAGTGAGCCGGCCATCCGGCTTGCGTCGGAGCTCGCCGACCGAGCGCCCGGCGACCTGAACCATGTTTATTTCACGCTCGGCGGCTCCGATGCCGTGGACAGCACCATCCGTTTCATCCGCTATTACTGGCACGCCAGGGGTGAGCCGCAGCGTGACCAGTTCATCTCCATCGAACAGGGTTATCACGGCTCCACCACCGCCGGCTCGGGCCTCACCGCCCTGCCCGCGTTTCATGCTGGTTTCGGCGTGCCTTACGACTGGCAGCACAAAATCCCGTCGCATTACGCCTATCGCAACCCGGCCGGAAGCGATCCCGCCGCCATCATCGCCTCCTCCCTGCAAATTCTGAAGGACAAGATCGAGACGATCGGTCCGGAGCGCGTCGCCGCCTTTTATGCGGAGCCCATTCAGGGTTCCGGCGGGGTGCTCGTACCGCCGCCCGGCTGGATCAAGGCCATGCGGGACCTCTGCAAGTCATACGGCATCCTTTTCGTCGCCGACGAAGTCATCACCGGCTTCGGGCGTACCGGCCCGCTTTTTGCCTGCGCCGACGAAGATATCGTGCCCGACTTCATCACCGCGGCGAAGGGCCTCACGTCCGGCTACGTGCCGATGGGCGCGGTATTCATGGCTGATCATGTCTACGACACGATTGCCGATTTCGCAGGCGAAGCGGCGGTCGGCCATGGCTATACCTATTCCGCTCATCCGGTCAGCGCAGCCGTGGGTCTGGAAGTGCTGAAGCTCTACGAAGGCGGGCTGCTGGAGAATGGCCGCCGCGCCGGCGCGCGCCTCATGGCGGGGCTGGAAGGGCTGAGAAGCCATCCGCTGGTCGGCGATGTGCGCGGCCGCGGCATGCTTGCCGCCGTCGAGCTTGTGACCGACAAGGAGAAGAAAACCCCGCTTCCGGCAGCGGCTGCACCAGCCCGCAGGGTTTTTGATCGTGCCTGGGAGAACGGCCTCATCGTACGCGCCTTCGCGAACGGCATCCTCGGCTACGCGCCGCCGCTCTGCTGTACGGATGGCGAGATCGATGCGATAATCGAACGGACGCTTAAAACCCTCGATCAGACGTTAGAGGACCCGACCGTGCGGGCGGCAATGGCCTGAAGCGGCGACCGGCTCTTTCCCGGCACCTTCGCGAAATGTCGCCACACAGCGCATATTCGCAATATTCTGCCGAAGAGCCGATCCATTTCGGAGAATCCGGCGCGCCGGAACTGCCAAACTATCCCTAAGAAAAAGCACAAAACGCCACTAAAACAGGCGTTTTCAAAAATGGGAACGGGACAAGGATCCCGTCCGGGAACGAAATAAAATGCCGCAACCTTCCCCTAAAAAGGACGTGGCGGCAGAGCGGAGACCGACATTGCCCAAAAAACTGAGCGACTTCAAATATATGAGCTTCGACGTGGTGGGAACCCTCATCGATTTCGAACGGGGTCTGACATCGACGCTGGCCGCAATCGGTGCGGAAAACGGTGTTGAGGTCGATGGTGAAAAGGCGCTCGCGCTCTACCGTGCGGCCCGCTACTCCGACGCAACCGACCTTTTTCCCGATGATCTCGTGCGCGTCTACCTCATCATTGCCCCTGAGCTCGGCCTGCCGGTGGAGCGCGCCTATGGTGAGCGTCTGCGCGACGCGGCAAAGGACTGGAAAGGCTTTGCCGACAGCCGCGCCGCGATGGCCGAACTTTCAAGGACCCACCGCCTGATCGCCATGACCAACGCCCGACGCTGGGCCTTCGACTATTTCTCGACGGAACTCGGCAACCCCTTCCACGCCGCTTTCACCGCCGATGACACCGGCACTGAAAAGCCCGACCCTGCCTTCTTCGAGAAGGTCTTCTCCTTCGTGGAAAGCGAAGGAGCGTCGAAGGAGGACATTCTGCACGTGGCGCAGAGCCAGTACCACGATATCGGCATTTCCCGAAAACTCGGCATGACCAATTGCTGGATAGAGCGTCGCCATGCCCAGAAGGGATATGGCGGCACGATCGAGCCGGAAAACTTTACCGCACCGGATTATCACTTCACGTCCATGGCCGGCCTTGCCGAAGCCGCCAGACAAACGGGCGGCTGAGCCGCCCCTGCTGTCGGCGTGGCGCACACCGGTGCCCCAGCCGCAGATAATTTCTACAGACGCATTTCAAGAAATCATACAAAAGGGGAAGACCATGAGTGACAGGATTTCAAACTGGACCCGCTCCGACGATGCTGCCGTTGAACAGGCGATCCGCCGCGGCGCCACACGGCGCGAACTGCTTCACATGATGCTGGCGGGCGGCGTGGCCCTTTCCGCCGGTTCGGCAATCCTCGGCCGCGCCTCGCAGGCCGTGGCGGCTACCCCGGTTTCCGGCGGCACGCTGAAGGCGGCGGGCTGGTCGGCCTCCACTGCCGATACGCTGGATCCGGCCAAAGCCTCGCTCTCGACGGATTATGTCCGCTGCTGCGCGCTCTACAACCGCCTGAGCTTTCTCGACATTTCCGGCACGCCGCAGATGGAGCTGGCCGAATCGATCGAATCCAAGGACGCCAAGACCTGGACCGTGAAACTCCGCTCAGGAGTGACCTTCCACGACGGCAAGGCGCTGACCGCCGACGACGTGGTCTATTCGCTGAAGCGCCATCTCGATCCAGCCGTCGGCTCCAAGGTTGCCAAGATCGCGGCACAGATGACCGGCTTCAAGGCCGTCGACAAAAGCACCGTCGAGATTACGCTGGCCAGCGCCAATGCCGACCTGCCGACGATCCTTGCCATGCACCACTTCATGATCGTGGCGGACGGCACCACCGATTTCTCCAAGGGCAATGGCACCGGTGCCTTCAAGCTCGAAAAATTCGAGCCGGGGGTACGCTCGATCATGGCGAAGAATACCAATTACTGGAAATCCGGCGGACCGCACGTCGACAGCTTCGAGTTCTTCGCGATCTCGGACGACAACGCCCGTGTCAACGCGCTTCTCTCCGGTGATATCCAGCTCGCCGCCGCCATCAACCCGCGCGCGCTCCGTCTGCTCGACAAGCAGGAGGGCGTTGTCCTGTCGAAGGGAACGTCCGGCAACTACACCAATCTCAACATCCGTCTTGATCAGGCACCCGGTAACAAGGCCGATTTCATTGCCGGCATGAAGTCGATCGTCAATCGCGAGCAGATCGTCAAGGCGGCCCTGCGCGGACTTGGGGAAGTGGGGAACGACCAGCCGGTGCCGCCCATGAGCCCCTATCACAATCCGGATCTGAAGCCGAAAGCCTTCGATCCCGAAAAGGCGAAGTTCCACTTCGAAAAAGCCGGCGTCATTGGCCAGTCCATCCCGGTCATTACCTCCGACGCGGCGAACTCGGCCATCGACATGGCGATGATCATCCAGGCTTCGGCTGCGGAAATCGGCGTCAAGCTGGACGTGCAGCGCGTTCCCGCCGACGGCTACTGGAGCAATTACTGGCTGAAGGCCCCGATCCATTTCGGCAACATCAACCCGCGTCCGACGCCCGACATCCTGTTCTCGCTGCTTTATGCATCGGACGCGCCGTGGAACGAAAGCCAGTACAAGTCGGAAAAATTCGACAAGTTGATGGTGGAGGCGCGCGGCCTGCTCGACATGGAGAAGCGCAAGCAGATCTACTTCGAGATGCAGACGATGATCGCCGACGAAGCAGGCACCATCATTCCCGCCTATCTCACCAATGTGGACGCAATCTCCTCCAGGCTGAAGGGGCTGGAAGCCAATCCACTCGGCGGCATGATGGGTTACGCCTTCGCGGAATACGTCTGGCTCGAAGCCTGATAAACCATGGTGCCGGGCGTGAAACAGCGCCCGGCAAGCTTTCCCCAAGATGCGGGAAGCCTCCACCATCAGGCAGGTTGCAGGAGCATGTGAATGAACAGCCGGATATTATCCCTTGTCGCCAGGCGGCTGGTCGTCATGCTGACGACGCTGCTTATCGTCTCATTTATCGTCTTTTCAGCCACCAGCCTGTTACCCGGCGACACCGCGACGATCCTCCTCGGCCAGGCGGCGACGCCTGAAGCCGTTGCCGGCCTGCGTACCGCCATGCATCTCGACGATCCCGCCCTGCTGCGTTTCATCCGTTGGCTTTTCGGCCTGGTGCAGGGTGATCTCGGCACGTCCTATGCCAATAACATGGCGATTGCCGATCTCATCGGCCCGCGTTTCATCAACTCCATGAAGCTGGCCGGCATCACGACCATCATCGCCGTGCCGCTGGCGCTGACGCTCGGCATCAGTTCCGCAATGCTGCGCGGAACGCTTTATGACCGGGCCGTCACCGTGCTGACCATCGGCGTCATTTCGGTGCCGGAATTCATGATCGCGACGCTCGCGGTGCTGCTTTTTGCCGTTTACCTGAAATGGCTGCCGGCGCTATCGCTCGTCAGCGAAGTGCACACGCTTTTCGATGTGCTGCGTGTTTACGCCATGCCCGTCATCACCCTGACCTTCGTTGTCTCCGCCCAAATGATCCGCATGAGCCGCGCCGCCGTTATCGAGACACTCGACACGCCCTATGTCGAAATGGCGCTGCTGAAAGGTGCGCCGCGCATGCGCATCGTGCTGCGCCACGCGCTGCCAAACGCGCTCGGCCCCATTGTCAACGCGGTGGCGCTCTCGCTCTCCTATCTTGTCGGCGGTGTTATCATCGTCGAGACGATCTTCAATTATCCCGGCATCGCCAAGCTGATGGTCGATGGCGTCGCCACCCGCGACCTGCCGCTGATCCAGACCTGCGCAATGATCTTCTGCGTCGGTTATCTCCTCCTCATCACGACCGCAGACATCATCGCCATCATGTCCAATCCGAGGCTGCGCTGATGGCCGATCATGTCAAAACAACTTCGGGGACCTCGCGTTTGGGTTACAAGATCAACGCAGTCGGCGTTTTCGGCTTTCTCGTCATCTTTCTCTGGGCCATGGTTGCGATCTTCGCGCCATATCTCATTCCGCATCCGGTCGGTGAAATCGTCGATTTCGATTATTTCGGGCCGATGACATCGGAGCTCTGGCTCGGTTCGGACTATCTCGGTCGTGACGTGCTTTCCCGTATTCTCATGGGCGCACGTTTCACGGTCGGCATTTCGCTGGCAGCGGTCGCCATCGCCTGCACCTGCGGCGTTGTGCTCGGCATGTGCGCCGCCGTCATCGGCGGCTGGTTCGACGCCGCGCTCAGCCGGTTTCTCGATGCGGTGAATTCCATTCCAAGCAAGCTTTTCGGCCTCGTGGTCGTCGCCGCTGTCGGTTCGTCCATTCCGGTATTGATCGTCACGCTCTCGGTCATCTACACGCCCGGCGCCTATCGTTTTGCGCGCGCGCTTGCAGTCAATGTCAACACAATGGATTTCGTCACAGTGGCGCGTGTTCGCGGTGAGAGCCTCTTTTATCTCATCGGCTCCGAAATTCTGCCGAACATCATCCGGCCCGTGCTTGCCGATCTCGGCGTGCGGTTCGTGTTTATCGTCCTGCTTCTTTCTGGCCTTTCCTTCCTTGGCCTCGGCCTGCAGCCACCCAATGCCGACTGGGGTGCGCTGGTGCGCGAAAACATCGGCGGCCTGCCTTTCGCGGCTCCCGCGGTCATTTTTCCGTCACTGGCCATTGCAAGCCTGACGATCAGCGTGAACCTGCTGATCGACAATCTGCCGCAGAAAATTCGCGACAGGAGCGAAGCATGAACAATCTCGTTGAAATCCGCGGATTGAAGGTCGAGGCAACCACCGATTCAGGCCGTCGCATCGATATCATCAAGGGCGTCGACATCGATATCGCCGATGGCGAAATCGTCGCACTGATCGGCGAAAGCGGCTCCGGCAAGACCACCATCGCCCTGACGCTGATGGGTTACGCCCGCCCCGGTTGCCGCATTTCCGGCGGCAGCGTCAAGGTGGCGGGTCAGGATATGGTGCAGCTTTCCGAAACAGAGCGCGAAAGGGTTCGCGGCACACAAGTCACCTATGTCCCGCAAAGCGCTGCTGCCGCCTTCAACCCGGCACAGAAGATCATAGAGCAGGTCATCGAAGTCACCCGCATCCATCACCTGATGCCGCCGCAGGAAGCCCGTGCACGCGCGGTTGAGCTCTTCAAGGCGCTCTCATTGCCCAACCCGGAAACCATCGGTGACCGTTATCCGCATCAGGTCTCCGGCGGTCAGCTTCAGCGCCTCTCCGCGGCCATGGCGCTGATCGGCAATCCGAAGCTGGTGATCTTCGACGAACCGACCACCGCACTCGACGTCACGACCCAGATCGAGGTTCTGCGCGCCTTCAAATCGGCAATGCGCAAGGGCGGCATCGGAGGTGTCTATGTGTCACACGATCTCGCCGTCGTTGCCCAGATCGCCGACCGGATCGTGGTGCTGAAAGGCGGCGAGGTACAGGAAACCGGCACCACCAGGGATATTCTCGAAAATGCGCAGCATCCCTACACAAAGGAATTGCTGACGGCATTTCATGACAAGGCCCGCGCGGTCGCCCCGCCAACGCAGGAGCGGGCAGCACCGTTGCTGGATATTGAAAATCTGATCGCTGGATATGGCACCAAGGGCGACGACAGGATGCCGCTCGTGCGCGCCGTGGATTCCGTCAGCCTTTCGGTCTATCCCGGTCGCAATCTCGGTATCATCGGCGAATCCGGCTGCGGAAAATCGACACTGGCACGCGCCATTGCCGGCATTCTTCCGGCGGCAGGCGGCCATGTCATTTTCGAAGGCAAGGAGCTGGATGCCGATGCCCGCCATCGGACAAGCGACCAGCTGCGCCGCATGCAGATCGTTTTCCAATATGCCGATACCGCGCTCAACCCTTCGAAACCGATCGAGGATATTCTCGGCCGGCCGTTGACCTTTTATCACGGCATGAAGGGCAAGGCCCGGGATGCGCGGGTCGATCAGCTTCTCGACATGGTGAAGCTGCCGCGCTCGGTGCGCCACCGTCATCCCTCAGGCCTGTCAGGCGGGCAGAAGCAGCGCGTCAATTTCGCCCGGGCGCTGGCCGCCGAACCATCACTCATCATCTGCGACGAAATCACCTCGGCGCTGGACACCGTGGTTGCCGCCGCCATCATCGATCTTCTCGGCGAATTGCAGCGGGAGCTGAACCTCTCTTACATCTTCATCAGCCACGATCTCTCGGTGGTGGAGACCATCTGCGACGAAATCGTGGTGATGTACGCCGGCAAGAAGGTGGAGCATCTGGAGACGGAAGCCATCAAATCGCCGACGCATCCCTATTCAAAGCTGCTCTTCTCTTCGGTACCCAAACTCGACCCGACATGGCTCGACAATCTTCAGCAGGATGCGGAGCTGGTGCGGGCGTTTTCCAAGCGGTGAGCCGCTGAAAAACAGTAAGGCGTTGCAAAAACCTGGGTGATTACCAAAGAGGATTGAGACGCTGTCCTCCGTCATGCCGAACTTGATCCGGCATCCAGCCACGGCGCGTCTGCCCCGTGAGAAGAGTCTTTTGCGATCAGGGACTTGATCGCGCTGGACCCCGGATCAAGTCCGGGGTGACGGAGTGTAAGTGCAACCCCCTGTCAAACCCATCGGTTCTGCGGACGTCAGATGCACTCCCTCTCACTTCAAAGCGGAAACAGGCTGGTCAGCGGCATATGCGATTTGATAATCGGCGATTTCAGCACCACGAAGCTGAAATATTTGTCGATGCCCACGTCCATATCGGTCAGCCTTTCCATGATCGACTGATATTCGACAATGCCCGACGTGACGAATTTCAGGAGGTAGTCGTAACCGCCGGAAACGAGATGGCATTCCACCACCTGGTCGATTTTTTCGACGACCCCGAGGAAGCGGGCGAAATCGATCTGGCGATGATTCTTGAGTGTGATCTCGGTAAAGACCGTCAGCGTCTGGCCGAGTTTGTTGATGTTGATCTGCGCCGAATACCCCTCGATATAACCTTCCGACTGGAGCTTCTTCACCCGCATCAGGCAGGGGCTTGGCGAAAGATTGACAAGTTCCGCCAGCTCGACATTGGTGATGCGACCGTTTTTCTGAAGTTCATAGAGAATCTTGATATCGATCCGGTCAAGTTTCATCACGTGCGGAACCCCTTTTGTTTTTTCAGACACGCGGCATAAAATTCTGGCGCGGCAATTGAAATCTTACCACATGGACGCGCGCTGTCGACGCAACGATGTTTTTTTCATTCAGCAGAAAGAGTTGCAGAGAGGTCTGTGAACAGCAGGAAATTCCGGCAGAGAGCCCAGTCTGGCAACGTTTGCGCGCCGGCCAAGGTAAATTAGGACGACTATAAGGAGCCAGACCATGCCCGCCCCGCTGCAACAGATAACGACATCGCCGGACCTGCCGAAAGCGGCTGACGCCGTCATCATCGGCGGCGGCATCGTCGGCGTATTCGCTGCTTATTACCTCGCGCAGCGCGGCCTGAAAGTCGCCCTTGTCGAAAAAGGTCTTATCGGCGCGGAGCAATCCAGCCGGAACTGGGGCTGGTGCCGGCAGCAGAACCGCGACGCAAGGGAATTGCCGATTTCGACGCAGAGCCTTACGCTCTGGGAACGATTTGCGGCCGAAGGCGGCGAGAACACCGGCTTTCGCCGCTGCGGGCTGCTTTACCTGAGCGACAACGAGGCCGAGCTTGCTGGATGGGCGCGCTGGCGCGACTTTGCCCTTACTGCCGGCGTGACGACCCATATGTTGAGCGCAGATGAGGCGAGCGAGCGTGGGCATGCGACCGGAAAACGCTGGAGGGGGGGCGTTTTTTCACCGACCGACGGAACAGCCGATCCTTCCATGGCGGCCCCCGCCGTAGCGCGTGCCATCATGAAGCTGGGCGGCACGGTGCATCAGAACTGCGCCGCGCGGGGCCTCGAGACGGAAAATGGTCGCGTCAGCGCCGTCGTTACCGAAAAAGGAACCATCCGCACGAAAACGGCGATCATGTCCGGCGGCGCCTGGGCCTCTTCATTCTGCCGCCAGCTGGGCATCCGTTTTCCGCAGGCTTCGGTTCGGTCCTCTATTCTCGCCGTTACGCCCGGCGCGGAAGGTCTGCCGGATGCGCTGCACACTGCCGCCGTCTCGGTAACGAAGCGGAATAATGGGGGCTATACGCTCGCCATCAGCGGGCTTGGACGCATTGACCCGACGGCGCAGCAGGCGCGGTTTGCGCGTGAGTTCGTGCCGATGTTCCTAAAGCGCTGGCGCAGTCTCAGGCCGGGCGGCCTGGAAGGCGTTCGCGGCGGCCACGAGTCGCTGAAAAACTGGCGCCTCGATGCGCCGACCCCCATGGAACGGGTTCGCATTCTGGATCCGAAACCGAATGCGGCAGCGATACGCGAAACCCATGAAAGAGCTTTGCAGCTCCTGCCTGCTCTGCGCAAAACGCAGGTTTCGACCACATGGGCCGGCTTTATCGACAGCACGCCGGATGGCGTACCTGCCATTGGTGAAACCAGCGAATTGCCCGGCTTCATCCTCGCCGCGGGCTTCAGCGGCCATGGTTTCGGCATAGGTCCGGGAGCGGGCCACCTCATTGCCGATATCGTCACTGGCGCCAGCCCGAGCGTCGATCCCGCGCCTTATCATCCCAGCCGTTTTAACAGCTCGGCCTGGGGCAAGGTCGCGGATTTCTGACGGACAAATACCCGCGGGGCTGACCCAGCGGGTATTGCAGTCCGCCGCATCTCATCTGCAGGTCAGCTTTTCGGCAGTCCGGGAGGATTGGTCCGCGATTCCGGCAGCGCCTCTTCGGAAAGCTGCCAGCGGTCGAGAATTTTTGCATAGGCACCACTCTTGATCAGATCGTTGGTGGCAAGTGTCAATGCATCGGCCAGTCCCGAACCCTTGCGGGTGGTGATTGCAACGTCGGAACGTTCCGGCCATCCGGCGGAAAGGGTTCCGACACGCTTGATGGTCTTGTCTCGCGCTGCGATGAAAACCAGCTGGGCATGCGGCTGAACGATTACATCCGCCCGCCCTGCCGAAAGGGCTACAAGCCGCGTTGCTTCATCGTCGTAATATTGCAGCTCGATCGGCTTCAAACCGGCGGCAACGTTCTCGTCGCTCCATTTCAGCAGAATACGCTCCTGATTGGTGCCGGCGCCGACGATGATACGCAGCCCCGCCGCATCCTTCGGCTCCCTGATAGCGCTTATGCCACTGTCGGACTTGACGAAGAAGCCGTGGAGACCCTGCCGGTAGGTGGAGAAGTCGAACTTTTCCTTGCGCTGCTCCGTGACACCTACATTCGAGATCACCGCATCGTATTTGCCCGACGCGAGCCCCAGCGGCCAGTCCGCCCAGGCGACCGCCACCAGTTCCAGCTCAAGCCCGAGACTGTCGGCAACGGCGAGCGCATAATCGGGATCGGCCCCTACGACAGTCTTCGCGTCGGTTGCGTAAGTGGCCAGCGGCGGGCCGCCCGGTGAAACGGCCACGGTGAATTTGCCTGGTGAGACGAACCGGAAATCCTTCGGGATGACGGCAATGGCGCCGGCATCCTTCTCGACCCTGACACGCCCAGGCTGATCCGGCGACAGATCAAAGACATCATCTGCGAAAGCAGACACGAAGCCGGCAAAGGAAAGAAAGGCGCCGAGCGTGACAGAGGTCAGGCGAAAGGTGAAAGTCATTGGTGTTTCCCGATATTGATCGCGGGACGGGGGTAGCGCGGGCGGGAGGAGGCCCGCGCTACCGGCTGAGTGATGTCCCACCTTCAACTCAGCTTTTTCGGCAACTTGGCTGTCAGCGATATGCCTTCTCAACTCTTGGGCAGACCGGGCGGGTTTGTGCGGGATTCGGTGATGGCCTCCGAGCCCAGATTCCAGCGGGCGAGCACCTTGCCGTAGTTGCCGTTCTTGATCTGGGCATTCAGTGCGGCAGTGATGGCTTCGGCAATACCGGCGTCCTTTTTCGAAGCGACGGCGATTTCCGCCGCTTCGGGCCAGCCGCCGGAGAAGGTGCCGACGAGCTTCGTCTTCTTCTGGCTTGCCGCCTGGAAGGCAGAGGTGGCATTGGGGCCAAGATAGGCATCCGCGCGGCCGGATTGCAGGGCGACATCAAGCACCGCCTGGTCGTCGTAATATTGTACCTCGGTGTCGGCCAGACCCTTGGCTTTGTTGTCCTTGATCCACTTCAAGAGTATCTGCTCCTGATTGGTGGCCGCGCCGACAATCACCTTCAGCCCGGCAACATCCTCGGGCTTGCCGATTGACGTGACCTTGCTGTTGTTGCCCACGTAAAAGCCCAGCAGGTCATTGCGATAGCTGGAGAAATCGAACTTTTCCTTGCGGGCCTCCGTCACCGTTATATTAGACGTCACGGCGTCATATTTGCCTGATGTGAGACCGAGCGGCCAGTCAGCCCAGGCGATGGGGACAAGCTGAAGTTCAAGTCCAAGGCTGTCGGCGACGAGCTGGGCAATATCCGGCTCCACGCCAATCGGCGTCTTCGTGTCGCTCGCATAATCCACAAGCGGCAACCGGAAAGGTACGGTCGCAACCGTCAGCTTTCCATCGGCGACGAACTTGTGGCCGGCAGGCAGAAGCTTGATCGCCTCCTCCACCTTTTCTGCGCGAACGCGACCCTTCTGCTCCGGCGACAGGTCAACCTCCTGCGCATGCGCTGCCGGGATGAGCGCGGCACTGGCCGTGAAAAGACCACCAGCGAGCAGGGATAATAATTTCGATGAAAAAGCCATGTGAGTGTTTCCTTTTTGTTGATTAGAGAACTTTGGCGAGGAATTCGGCTGTGCGCGGATGCTCGGGATTATTGAACACCTTGTCAGGCGTGCCCGTTTCGAGAATTCGCCCCTGCTCCATGAAGATCACCCTGTCGGAAACTTCGCGGGCAAAACCGATCTCGTGCGTGACGATGATGAGGGTGACGCCGGACCGGGACAGTTCCTTGATGACGTCAAGCACCTCGTTGACGAGTTCGGGATCGAGCGCCGAGGTCGGCTCATCGAACAGCAGCACCTTTGGCCGCAGGGCAAGCGCCCGCGCAATCGCCACGCGCTGCTGCTGGCCGCCCGAAAGCTGACGCGGATAGGCTCCGGACTTTTCGGCAAGACCGACGCGAGCCAGAAGATCCCTCGCCTCCGCCTCGGCCTGCTCCTTCTTGATGCCGCGAACCACGACCGGCGCTTCGGCTATATTTTCCAGTGCGGTAAGATGGGGGAAGAGGTTGAAGCTCTGAAAAACCATACCCACTTCAACGCGCCGCTTGAGGATCTCCCGCTCCTTCAGCTCGTAGAGCGTGTCGCCTTGCTGGCGATATCCGACCAGTTCGCCGTCGATGGCAATGAAGCCATCATCCACGCGTTCCAGGTGATTGATGGAGCGCAGCAGGGTGGACTTGCCGGATCCGGACTGGCCGAGAATGGTGGTGACACTGCCCGCCGGAATGGAAACGGTGACATCATCAAGGACTTTCAGCGAGCCGAAAGACTTCGAAACACCGTGAATATTGACCGACCCACCGCGATTTCCGAGCTGGAAACTACCGGTCCTGACGGCGGCCGGCCGTTCGGCTCTAGCGTCCGCAGGCGCTGGTGCCTCCACCGCTTCAGGCAAGGGCCTGCGCGGCCGGATTGTGCGGTAGAGGGTTGCAAATAGTGAGGGCGGAGGGTTGCGCAGCGCGCCACGCGAAAAGTGCCGCTCAATGTGATGCTGGACGATGGAAAGCGCGGTCAGGATCACCAGATACCAGACGGTTGCAACCATCAGCAGCGGGATCACTTCCAGATTGCGGCGATAGATGATCTGGATCGTATAGAATAGCTCGGGCAGCGCGAGGATATAGACCTGCGACGTTCCCTTTGCGAGGAGAATGATCTCGTTGAAACCATTGGGCAGAATGGTTCTCATCGCCTGCGGTAGCACGATGCGCGAAAACTGCCGGCGGCGCGGCAGGCCAAGCGAGGCCGCCGCCTCGAGCTGACCTTGTTCGACCGATAGGATGCCGCCGCGCACGATCTCCGATGAGAAAGCCGCAGCATGTAGCGTCAGTCCGAGCACCGCAGCCGCAAAGGGCGTCATGAGCTGCGTCGTGTTCCAGCTGAAGAAGTTGATACCGGTATAGGGAACGCCGATCGTGACGGTCTCGTAGAGATAACCGAGATTATTGAGGATCAGCAGCAGCACAATCAGCGGAATGGAACGGAATATCCAGATATAGGTCCAGGAGATCGCGACAAGCAGGGGAGACCCCGAAACGCGGGCAAGGGCGAGAACGGTGCCGAGCACGAAACCCAGAAAAGCCCCAAGCGCCGTCAGCAGCAGCGTCCGGCCTAGCCCCACAAGCACCGGTTCGGCGAAAAACCATTCCGCAAATACATTCCAGCCCCAGCGTGGGTTACCGAAGACGGAATGCAGGACGGCCGCGATGATGAGAACCGCAAGAACGGTGCCCGCCGTACGCAGCGGATAGCGGGCAGGAACGACGCGGAAATGCGCGTAACCGTCCCTGACCGGCTCGCCCTTGTGTTCACTCACCGAGACATTCGGAAAATCGGAAGCTATCGTCATCGGAAAAGGCCTTTCACGGATGAACTGGAGAGAGTTGCGGCCGCGCGGCCGAAAGCGATGCGCCATCCCTGATGGGCGCAGAAGCTTCAGACAGCCATTTTTCAAAAGGCAGGGACTTGATCGTCTCGGGATCGGCCGCGGTGTCGAACAGGGCGCGGTAGCCGTTGGTCAGATAAAGACCGACCGCTTCTGGCTGACGGAAGCCGGTGGTCAGATAAACGCGGGCGTAGCCCTGACGGATCGCCTGCAGCTCCAGTTCCCGCAGCACAAGTTTCGCGAGCCCCTGCCTGCGATGGGCGGAGTGTGTCCAGACGCGCTTGAATTCTGCCGTCTCGTCGTCATAGCGCATGAAAGCCCCACCGGCGATCGCCTTGCCGTCACGCAGGAGCAGCAGGAAGTTGCCAGATGGCGGGCTGAAGGCCTCAGGCGGATATTTGTTGAGCTCCGCCTTGGCCCCTTCCGCATTGAAAAATGTGCCGTAGCGGCTGTCATATTCGAACAGCAACTCCTCAAGAAGCGGCGTCGCGAGCGGATCCTTGACCGATGTGTAGAAAAAACTGTCGCTCATGTCCTTGTCCCAAATTTTGCGTCAGGAGAGGTAGTCTTCCGCCAGACGCACCCAGAAGCGCGCCGCAGGCGCGATGATCGTATCGTTGAAATCGTAGTGAGGGCTGTGCAGCGGCGCGCTGTCGCCATTGCCGACGAAGAGATAGGAACCAGGCCGCTCCTGCAGCATGTAGGCGAAATCCTCGCTCGCCGTTCTCGGCTGAAAGCTCTCGGCGATCCGTCCTGGCGGGAAGTGCCGTCTGGCGACATCTTGGGCGAAAGCCGTCTGCACGGCATGATTGATGACGGGCGGAAAACCCCGTGCATAAGCAACCTCGGCCTTTGCGCCAAAGCTTTCCGCCTGCGCCTTTGCCAGCGCCGGAAGCCGCTCTTCCAGCCTGTCGCGCACGACCGGCGAGAAGGCGCGTGCAGTGATCTGCAGTTCGACGCTCTCGGGAATGACATTCGAAGCCGTCCCGCCATGAATGGAGCCAACCGTCAGCACCGCCATCTCGCGCGGATCGACATTGCGTGAAACGATGCTTTGCAGCGCGGTGACGAAGCTTGCTGAGGCGAGAACCGGGTCGACCGTTTCGTGCGGCGCTGCCCCGTGTCCGCCCCTGCCGACAATCCGCACCTTCGCCTTGTCGACGGAGGCCATGGCAGGACCTTCGACGAAACCGAACTGGCCCGCCTCGACACCCGGCCAGTTATGCAGGCCAAAGACGGCGTCGACCGGAAAGCGTTCGAACAGCCGGTCCTTTATCATCGCCCTCGCGCCGGCGCCGATTTCCTCGGCGGGCTGGAAGATCAGTGTCAACGTGCCGGAAAAACTCGAGGTCTCGGCAAGATAACGGGCTGCTGCGAGTAGGATGGTCGTATGGCCGTCGTGACCGCAGGCATGCATGACGCCCGGCGTGTCGCTGGCATAGGCAAGGCCGGTTTCCTCGGCAATGGGCAGCGCGTCGATATCGGCGCGAATACCGAGGCGTTTTTCGCCGTGGCCGCGCTTGAGGGTCGCCACGACGCCATGTCCGCCGACGCCCTCCGTCACCTCATATCCGAAGGACAGAAGATAACGGGCGATGAGAGCGGCCGTGCGTTTCTCCTTCAGCGAGAGCTCCGGATGCCGGTGGAGATCGCGCCGGATGGCGATGCTCTCCTCGATGAAGGCAAGGATTCCCCGTTCGGCGTCGTCCTGCGGACGCGCGCCGTCAATGTGGATGTTCATGGTTCTATCTCCTGCACGACCCTTTACGCGCCGCGTCCTGAAAGTCTGCGCCGGCCGGATCGCCCTCCGGCCGCGATCTTATGCGATGGCCTTGTCCGAACCGCTATCGCCGCGGGCGTAGACGCTTTCCCGGAAAGGCAGCCCGAGATGGTCGCGCAGCGTCGCCCCGTCCAGATGCGGATCGAAATAACCCCGCCGCTGCAGCACAGGAATGACAAGGCGGATGAAATCATCCAGCCCTTCGGCGATCACGGGAAAACCGAGAATGAAGCCGTCCGCAGCGTCGTGCTCCACCCAGCGGATGATTTCGTCAGCCACCTTGTCCGGTGTGCCGATGAAGCCCTCACGCGGGGTCGCCGCCTCCAGTGCAGCCTCGCGCAGCGTCTGGTTCTTTTCCTTGGCGCGACGCTTGATGCGGTCGGTCGTTGAACGGAAACTGTTCTTGCCGATATCGCCCAGGTCAGGGAAAGGATCATCCAGCGGATAGACGCTGAAATCATGATGATCGAAGAAGCGGCCGAGATAGGCGAGCGCCTCCTCGATTGTGATGAGGTTGCGGATAACGTCGTATTTCGCCTCCGCTTCTTCCTGGGTCTCGCCGACAATCGGTCCGATGCCTGGGAAGATCTTCACATCGGCAGCGGACCTGCCCTGCGCGACGGCACTCTGCTTGACTCGCTTCAGGAAGGTCTGGTTTTCCTCAAGTGAAGCGGAATTGGTGAAGACCGCATCAGCGTGCTTGCCCGCAAGACCGATGCCGGCATCGGATGAGCCGGCCTGAAACACTACCGGCTGCCCCTGCGGCGAACGCTGGATGTTCAAGGGGCCTTCCACCTGGAAAAAGCGGCCCTTATGGCCGAGGGTGTGAAGTTTGGTGCGGTCGAAAAATTGTCCCGTCTCACGGTTGCGCACAAAGGCATCATCGTCCCAGCTGTCCCACAGACCCTTGATGACTTCGAGATATTCGTCGGCAATCTCATAACGCAGCGCATGTTCAGGATGATTGCGGCTGTAGTTCTTCGCCGTGCCTTCGAGAGGTGTCGTCACCGCATTCCATCCGGCGCGGCCACCGCTCAGGAGATCGAGCGAAGCAAACTGGCGGGCGATGGTGAAGGGGTCGCTATAGGAGGTCGAAACGGTTCCGGCGAGACCGATCTTCGAGGTCACCGCGGCCAGCGCCGAAAGGATCGTCAGCGGCTCGAACCGGTTGAGGAAATGAGGGATCGACTTTTCGTTGATGTAAAGCCCGTCCGCCACGAAAGCGAAGGCGATACCGGCCGCCTCCGCCTTCAACGCATTCTTCCTGAAAAACTCGAAATTGACGCTGGCGTCAACTGGGCTTTTGGGATGCCGCCAGGCGTTCATATGCCCGCCGGGACCCTGAAGCATGATGCCGAAACGGATTTTCTTTCTCGTCATGTCATTTCCTCCTGAGGACTAAATCACGCCGCCCGGGAAAGGCGGTGCGTGGCCAAGAGTTCGATCGAGGCAAGCCGCTGATCGGCCCCGACATGCGGCGGCTCGATGATGAATTCTTCGATGCCGTGCTCTTCGGAAAGCGCGCGAAGCGCCTTGTGAATATCCTCCGGCCCGCCATGCAGGACATTGGGCTTGCGCTCCTCGATGCGGTAATCGGCATCGCCGGACTGGCGGGCAAATTCCTCCGCCTGTTCACGCCGGCCCAGATTGAAGGCCCTGCCATCACTGAGGAACACCCGGTAAATGCGCTGACCTTCGACCTGCCGCGCGGCATGGGCGGGGTCGCTGGCAGCAAACGCTGACAGTGCAAGGACCGGGGCAACTCCGCCGCTTTCTTCACGGAAAGCCGAAAGGCTGCGGCGGAGAACCTCCACGTCGCCATTGAGATGGCCGGCAAAAACGAAATTCCACCCGCGTGAAGCGGCAAGCCTTGCGCTTTCCGGGCTGGCGCCGAGCAGGAATCGTTCCGCAGCGACCGGCGGTACGGGAGTTGCCCGCAATCCGGCCTGCGCGTGTTCGTGCGGCGCCGCGCCGGACAGGAATGTGGTAAGCTCGCCGAAGGCCGCTTCAAAATCCGGTTTGCGGGCAGTATCATAGGCCTGCTGCAAGGCTGACGTCGCGAGCGGCAGCCCGCCCGGTGTCTTACCGATGCCGAGATCGACCCGGCCAGGCGCGAGCGACGACAGAACGTTGAAAACCTCGGCAACCTTGTAAGGGCTGTAGTGCTGCAGCATGACACCGCCTGAGCCGACGCGGATGTGGGAGGTCTTCGCCAATATCCACGCAACCAGCGCTTCCGGCGCGGACCCGGCTAGTTCCGGCGAATTGTGATGCTCGGCCACCCAGAAACGGCGGTAGCCCAGCTCTTCGGCACGTCTGGCGAGATTGATCGTGTCGCGGAATGCACTCGCCGCGTCCTCACCCGTTGGAACAGGGCTCTTGTCCAGCAAACTGAGCGTATACATCATCACCTCGCGTGTCTTAGATGCATACTTTGTCTACGGATTTTATATACTAATAAAGGATGATCGTTCCACGTTGCGGCGCGATGAGAGAAAATATTGTTTTCAGTGGTGTCTCGGAAAGCCGGCGCAGGCGGGAGGCATCCGCAACGCGGAGGTCACCTCAAAATAACGTGGCAATTGGCCGCTTTCAGCACCAAACGAAGGCGAAACGGGCTTGCGCCGAAATTCGGTAAAAACTACTTAGTAACTCAGGAATAATATGGCGAGGCGCTGTAAAATGTGCCGTCTCTCTTTCGGATCATGTGATGTTGACCAAAAAAGGCAAATACGGACTAAAGGCACTTGTCGATCTGGCGCGGTTGCCCCAGGGCGAAACCGCCTTCGTGACAGAGATTGCGAGCCGTAACAACATCCCGAAAAAATTTCTCGACACCATTCTTCTGGAACTGCGCAATAGCGGAATCCTGCGCTCCAAGAAGGGGCCCAATGGCGGTTATTCACTGTCGAAAATGCCGTCGGAAATCATGATCGGCCAGGTTATCCGCACGCTGGACGGTCCTCTGGCGCCCATCCGCTGCGCAAGTCGCACAGCCTTTGAAGCCTGTGACGACTGCGATGATCCGGAGACCTGTCAGGTCAGACTTTCGATGACGGACGTGCGTGACGCCATCGCAACGATTCTGGACAATATGACGCTTGCGCAATTCGTGGAGAAGGACGGGCAGGACGCCCACGCCATTCCGGCCGGTCAATAGATTTCGAACGGTCGGTCATTCGCGATCTACTCATTGCCTGCGCAGATCGTCCTCCAGCGAAGCGATCAATCCGTCTTCGCTGACGCCTTCGACAAGACCGAGGCGCGCCATCAGGATTTCAAGCGTGATGGCATTGTTGCGAACCGAGCGAAAGGTGACGTTTTCTGCACCAACCTGTGCCGCATCGATATTGGCCGCAAGGCTTGCTATCTGCGCCCTCAGGAGTTCGATGGCGAGAAATACTTCCCCTATGACGGGTCGTGCCGCACCCTTATACGCCAGCCTGTCGATCAGCAGGGACGAAAGCTCACCCTGCTTTTGTCCCAACGCCACTGCGGCCCTCAAAAGAGTTGAAACGGAAGTGGCCAGATTTCCGGCGCCCTGAGCCAGGAACACAACCTGATCGGCACGCAACAGACCCTCCCACGACGTATTGGGGCGATTGCGCAAGACGATAAGCAAGGGCTGCCCGGACGTATTGACCGCTGGCACGACGATCCAGTCCGCGTCGCCCCTCACCGACCCAACAACGTCGTCGGGAAGCCGCAGGGCGTAGTCGTCTTCCGTCACCGTAACCGCTTGGTCCAGATTCGCGGCAGACGTTGCCAGTCCGAATGTCTCGCCAAGATCGAGACGGGCGAAAAGCGCCCTGCGCTGCTCTTCGCTGCCCGCATTCCTGATGAACTCAAGGGCAGTGAAATGTTCAACGAGGCCCTGCGCCGCCTCGGCATCGGCTGCTGAAATAATGGCAAGCGCCTGTGACAGAATGTCATTGGTGATATCCGCTCCACCGAGCTCCGTTGGAACGGAAAGAGCGAGAAGGCCGGAACGGGCAATCCGAGCGTGGATGTGTCCTGGACTTTCAACCCCGCAGTTCGCGGCGATTGCCCGTGCGACGGTCAGCACATCGATATCCGCGCCAAGGCGTGGAGGAACGAAACGAAGTCTTTCGCCGAGAGGCGTGACGGATCCCATGCTCAACTCCCTCAAACAATGACAAAGTGACGCGCCGGCGGCCGACGCTTAACCCAGCGAATGATAACGCCCGTTCTGATAGACCAGCGAGTAGCCGGAGCCGACGCGGATCGCCTCCACCTTGCCGATCACGATGACATGGCTATGCCGTTCGATCGCTTCCTCAATGGTGCAGTCGATCGCCGCGACAGCATCCTCGAGAATGGGCGCGCCGCTCGCCAGCCGGGTCCATTCAGCACCGCGATAACGATCCGCACCCTTCAGGCCGCCGATGCCGGCGAACTGGTTGGCGATGAACTGATGGTTGGGGCCGATAATGTTCACGGCGAGATGGCCGAAACGCTGCACGACCGGCCATGTGGACGAGGAGCGATTGAGCGCGACAAGAATTCTGGGGGGATCGACCGACAGCGCCGTGGCCGAGGTTACGGTCGCACCCGTACGGGCCTCCCCTTCCCCCGCCGTGATCACGCTGACGCCGCCGCCCAGTGTTCTCAGCGCCGCCTTGAGGCTGTCGGCATCCGGAGCCTTGCCGGCAACGGGGTCACGGAGATTGATGAATTGTTGATCCTTGGCCGCATATTGCAATGTCATCGGTGGCTCCTGAAAAAGCTGATTTGTTCAATAGCTAACAGCGGCGATGGGGTGGGAAACAGGCACCTTTTTCCATAATGACAAAATTCTATAGAAATAATGTTTTATATGCTTCTGCGCCGTTGCAGCTGCCGCAGGATACGAGGCGGAAGAAGAATGGCCTGCCTTTCGCAGGCCATTCAGGACCCGGATACAAGCTTGACGTTTCCGCCATGGCCACCGCCGCCAAAGACCTGCTTCGTTCCGAATGACGAGCGGATCTGATCGCGCGGTCCGCCGAGCCCGATTTCCGGGAACAACAGTTCGGAAACGCGATAGGCTTCCTCGAGATGAGGATAACCGGACGCAATGACGGTATCGATGCCGAGCGCCTGATATTCCCGCAGTCTCGCCGCAACCGTCTTAGGCGAACCGACCAGCGCCGTGCCGGCGCCCGAACGGACGAGCCCGATGCCCGCCCACAGGTTCGGGGAAACCTCGAGCCTGTCGCGTCGGCCATTGTGCAACGCCTGCATCCGCGCTTGCCCGACGGAATCCGACGCTTTGGAGAATACTTCCTGAGCAGACGCAATGGTCTCGTCGGAGAGCTTCGAAATCAGCCTGTCGGCATCGGCCCAGGCCTCCTCGTCGGTTTCACGCACGATGAAATGCAGGCGAATGCCGAAGGTTACCTCGCGGCCCTTTTGGGCAGCGGCCGCACGTACCTTGGCGATTTTTTCAGCGACCTGTGCCGGCGGCTCGCCCCAGGTGAGATATTTGTCGGTGATACCAGCCGAAAACTCGATGCCGGCATCGGAAGAGCCGCCGAAATAAAGCGGCGGGCGCGGCTCCTGTACCGGCGGCAGGCCGAGCCTTGCGTCCACCGCCTTGATATATTTGCCATCCAGGCTCCCCTTGCCGGTTTCGATCAGTGAATTGAAAACCTGGAAGAACTCGTCGGCATGGTCGTAACGTTCGTCATGCGGCAGGAAAATGCCGTCGCCGCCCAGTTCCTGCGCACTGCCGCCAACCACGATGTTGAGAAGCAGCCGTCCATGGGAAACACGATCAAGCGTGGAGGCCAGCCGGGCATAATAGGCGGGTGACGCAACGCCCGGACGGATGGCAACGAGGAATTTCAGCTTCTCGGTATAAGCCGCAAGATTGGCCGCGAGAATAAAGGATTCCTCGCAGGCGACGCCGGTTGGAATGAGCACGCCGGAATAACCCAGCCGATCGGCAGCCTGCGCGATTTCGCGAAAATAGCCGGGATCGGCAGGACGCGCGAGATCGTCGGAGCCCAGATAACTACCGTCGCCCGACGAGGGAATGAACCAAAGAAAATCGAGGGGTTTGTCGGCTGTGCTCATCGGCTGGTCCTTTGCAATCCGCCCTTCGGGCAATGCGTTCTGATGATAAAGGGTAGCCAATTCCCCGGCGCGTTTAAGAAATTTTGTTCCAATTTCCATTCGGCATGGAGAGTTTCTCTCCCGGATAACCCGCCCTGCGAAGCGAAACGAAGCCTTCGCCAATAGCCGTCAGAAGACCGGGTAAAGGCCGAGCATTGCAAAATTCATTTCGCAGATTTCTTCCCGCTCGAGTTCGAGATCGCTTTTTTCTCGCCTGATACGTCCGGAATGGTCCAAGGGATGAAGGCTGACCTGTTCCTCGTCACGCGGCTGACGCCGGGTCAAACCGAACAGATCGAAAGTAAACGCATGAAGTCCCTGTGGCATGTGCGCCTCCTTTGCTCTACTCGCTCAATCCTCAGGCGATCATACAAAATCGTCAATATTTTCGATAAAATTACTATTCTATAATTAGAGGATCATCGGCAAATGTGGACCAAGCTTGCGGCGTGACGGAAAAAATCCGTTTCCGACGGCCAATGGCAGTACATGGACCGCAAACGGCCACTCTTCTCTTCAAAAATACGCATCACTGAGCGCACTCAGTGTGTTGGACCTCGATCGGGTCCCCGCCTTTGCGGGTGCGTTACCCATCTTCAGCCGTTCGAGCAGAGCATAACCCTCGGGCCATCGTCCGTAGCCGCTGGCAATATTGATATGCCCGACGGCGCCGAGATTGATGAGATCGCTCCCCCACAGGCTGGCACTGCGCGAGAGCTCTTCGGCATCCATGTAGGGATCGTTCATACTGCCCACGACGAGGCTCGGAAAAGCAAGCGGCTGCTGCGGAAATGCGCCGAACCGCACAATACAGGGGTGCATCGCCTCCACGCGGTCGAGATGAGCGGGTGCAACCAGAAGCGCGCCCCTGATCTTGGCGGCGGAGGGTCGAGAAGCCATATTCGCCACCAGCAGGCAACCGAGGCTGTGGGCGACGACATAAGCACTTTCGACGGTCGCCAGCGCTGCCTCCAGACGGTCAAGCCAGTCGTCGAGAACCGGGCATTGCCAATTGTCCTGATCAACCAGTTGGGCATCGGGATCATCCAGCAACCAATGTCGCTGCCAGTGCCCTTCATCCGAACCATTCAGGCCAGGAACAATCAAGGTGGTACACATGCCTGCTCCGTAGGTTGTGTGCGAGTGCACCAAGCATGGTGAATTTTATGATTCCAGTCGACTATCGCCTTGCTCACCTTTTGGACGCACGAGGAAAAACGATCCAGACAAATCCCATAGTTCAGAAAATACGTTCTCGGTCCCCAAGATAATGTCCGTCAGAGGAAATCATTTCCTCAAATTTTTTATATAGAAAATATGTGCAATTTAGGCTTTCCGGACGGAAAGCTTTTCCTCTGCCGGACAACAAAAGAAACGTCGCTGCTTCGCCGGGCCGTCGCCGCTTTGCCATTCTCGCACGTGGGTAGGCTTGCGCTTCCCGTAGCCCAAGTGGCAGAGGCCGGGCTTTGGCAGAGCCGCTCCGCCGCACCACAAACGAAAATTCAGGCGGATAATGTGAGCAGCACGAGCGAATTTCTCTGGTACATCCCCAATGACGTCAAACCCGGTCACCGTGGCGATGCCGTCAGCGATAATCACAACAGTCTCGACACGTTGACGGGCCATGCCAGGGCGCTTGAAACCCATGGCTGGAAAGGCGCGCTGGTCGGCACGGGTTGGGGAAGACCCGACACGTTCACGGTGGCGGCGGCGCTTACTGCGCGCACCACCACATTCGAACCGCTGATCGCCATCCGCCCCGGCTACTGGAAACCGGCCAACCTCGCATCGGCAGCCGCCACCCTCGACCAGCTTTCGGGTGGCAGGGTCAGGATCAACATCGTCTCCGGCAGGGATGAGCTTGCGGCCTATGGCGACGAAGAAGGCGATCAGGCGCAGCGTTATGCCCGCACGAAAGAATTCATGCGGCTGGTGCGGCGGCTCTGGACGGAGGAAAACGTCTCGTTCGAAGGTGAGCATTTCCGGGTGAAGAACTCCACTGTCCTGCCGCGCATCGCGCCGCGCGAAGGCAGGCCGCATCCCAAACTCTATTTCGGCGGCGCTTCCGAAGCAGCCGAGCAGGTTGCCGCAACCGAGGCCGACGTGCAGCTTTTCTGGGGAGAGCCGCTCGCCGGTGTGCGTGAGCGGATAGAACGGCTCAGGTACCTCAGTGAAACGCTCGGCCGCGATCTGCCGCCGCTGCAATTCGGCCTGCGGATCACCACGCTGGTGCGCGAAACGACCGCCGAGGCGTGGCGCGATGCGGAAGCAAAGGTTGCCGAGATGGCCGCAAACAATGGCGTGCGCTGGAACGACCATCTTCAGGCAGTCGCAGTCGGCCAGCGCCGCCTTCTGGACTTGCACCGGCAGAGCGACGTGCTGGACGACAATCTTTACACCGCTCCGGGCAAATTCGGTGGCGGCGGCGCCGGGACGACCTGGCTTGTAGGATCAGCGGAAGATGTCGCAACGTCGCTCAAGAAGTATCGTGCGTTGGGGGTCACCCATTTCGTGCTGTCCGATACGCCCTATCTGAAAGAAATTGAGCGGCAGGGCGACAGGCTGCTGCCGCTGCTGCGGGATTGATGCGGTGACGCTGCCGGGCGACCCTGCTGGAACAGGGCCGCCCAATGCCTTCTCCGGTCAGCCGCCGGCTGCCTTGATGCTCTGGCGGCCAAGCATCGTACGGATCATATGGCTCTGCGGCGCATGCGCCCGTGCCGTGATGGCATCGCGGTGATGGCGCTCAAGATTGTAGTCCCGGCGCAGGCCGCGATTGCCGCCCAGTTCCAGAGCCAGATCCGTCACCGCCACCGCATTGTCAATCACGACATGGCGAACGGCCAGTGCATCGGTTCCCACTCTCTCCCCCGCATCGATATCCCGGGCGACGGAGGCAAGCAGGCGTCTGTTCGCCGCCAGCAATACTTCGATCTGACCGAGACCTTCCTGAATGCGGGGGATGGAGGACAGCGGTGCGCCGAGACTTGCCGGAACATGGCCATTAAGATGGCGCAGCAGATCGTCCCGCGCCGAGAGCGCGACGCCGTGATAGACGGAAGCCAGCAGCACGAAGAAATTGTAACCGTCCACTTCATCGCGCCGCAGCGGCTCATCCGCCGGTTGCTCGGCCACGATATCGGCAAGTGGCACCCTGACGTCCTCCAACACCAGATCATGACTGGCGGTGGCGTACATGCCGGTCGCTTCCCATGCCTTTTCCTGGGTGATCCCAGTCGCGTCGAGAGGAACCAGGAGCTGGATGAGGCGCGGCGTCTCTTCCGTCGTCACGGCGAGTACGATCGCCCATTTCAGGCCCGGCAGGCCAGTCACGAAGCTCTTGCGGCCGTTGACGACCCAGACATCGCCCTCAATTCGCCCCGTTGTTTCCGGCAGGCCGCCATGGGCCGGCGAACCGACACCCGGCTCTGCCTGCGCGTTGTTGAGGAGTGCCAATTCCCGGCCATTGGCGGCCAGCACCCTTGCGGCCAGTGCCGCCGGCCACTTGCCGCGCCGGATCGCGGCATGGACGCTATAATGCATGGCGAGGATGAGAGCGGTCGATGGATCGCCCTTGGCGATGGCTGTGATGACGGCATGGGTCGTTTCCATGCCCTCGCCCCAGCCGCCATCCTTCTCAGCCGTGACAAGACCGAGCAGTCCTGATTTGAAAAGCGCCTCGAAATTACCCGCAGCGAATTCACCGCTTTTGTCATGGTCCGCAGCCGTCAGGCTGAAATCTTCGGCCAGCGCGGTTGCCACGGCGACCGGATCGGCGGGCTGCGCCGACGCGTTCGGAACGGCGGAAAGTGCGACGCTCATGCCACCGCCCTTTCATTCGCCGTAACGAAACGATCATCGATCCAGGCGCCAAGATTGAAGTCGTTTTCAAGGAAGCCCCACTGGTGCAGGAAGTCCTTGTAATGGCCGACGGCACCGACAAGGTCGGCATCGAGGCCAAGGCCAAGATGGCGGTGAACCTCCGCGCCGTTGGCGGCCAGAACCTGCTCTTCGGTCGCGCCAGCCTCACGCGCGATGAAACGGCGCGTCTCCTCGGGGTGCTGTTCCGCCCAGAGCGAGGCTTTGCCGATGGCGGCAACCAGCCGCTCGACCAGATCGGGACGCTCATCGGCAAGCCGCCCATCCACCGTCAACACCCGGGGTGAACCGGAATTGATGCGTATCTTCGGATCGGGGTGAAAACCGAACTCCGCCACCTGCACGGCGCCGATCAGGTTCGCGGCGGCAATGCCAGCCGTTCCCTTGACAAAAATCGCGTCGACCTCACCGCGCAGGAGCGCGATGATCTCCTCGCCGAAGGATTGCCGGCGCTTCAGGCCGAACAGCGACGGCCCTTCCTGCGAGGCGAGCACCGAATCCTTGATGACAATATCTGTGAGTTCGATATCCCCGACCTTCAGCCCTTCCAGCGAGAGCGCCGAAACGATGCCCTTCAGCGCCGTCGCCCGCATGAAATCGACGATGCCCTCCGGCCGGCGCGGCACGCCGAAACGGCGACCGACGAGATCGGCAAGCGAACGGATACCGGTTTCCGGCAGGGTAATGATCGCCTGAAACTCATCCGTCCACGTCACCCCGACGAGACGCGTATTGCGCCCTTCCGAGCGGGCACGGATAGGCGGCACATTGCCGCCATGGCGGAACGACCATTCCAGCGTGTGGTTGAAATGGCTCTGGCGAACGGAGCGGTCAGGTGAGTCGATGATGGATTTCAGCGCTATGCCGGCCTCTTTGAAGGTCTGCTCGAGATAACCCAGCTGCGCCGCGAGCCCCACTGGCGTGGGCACCGGGCAGCGTGTGTACCAGATTTCAGAAAGTGACGTGCTCATGGAATGGCCTCAATGAAACGATGGCACCGGAAAGCGAAGCTGCGGCGCCCGTCGGCTGAAGGGAGACATCCCGGCCCGCCGCAAGGGCGAGCCGGGTCTGGTGAGACGATCAGGATGCGGCGATATGCGCGAAGGCGAGGCTTCCCGCCACACCTTCGGCACCGATGGTGTGATCGGCGATACGTTTGTTGTAGATGGTGATTTCAGGTGCTGCGACGATGTCGATGGCCGGCACGTCCTCGACGAGGATCTGCTGGATCTCCTTCCATTGCGCGACGCGCTTGTCGGGATCGATCTCGATGGCGGCCGCTTCAAGAAGTGCATCCACCTTGGGATTGCTGTAAGCCGCGCCATTGGAGAAAGGCACACCCTTCTTGAAGTTCTTCGACCAATAAAGCCGCTGCACACCCACGGTCGGATCAAAGAGATTGCTCATGCCCTCATAGGCAAAATCGAAGTCGCGATCCGTGTAGATACGCTTGGTGTAGGTGGCGAAGTCCTGCGTGCGCACCGTCACATCAACGCCGACTTTCGCCAGCGCTTGGCGAATATAATCTGCGCCGCGGGGATAGGCCTCGGTGCTCGGCACGTAATCCAGATTGAGCTTGAAACGGATGCCATCGGCACCGCGCTTGTATCCGGCCTCATCGAGCAGCGCTTCGGCGGCCTTCAGATCGATCGGATAGGTCTTCAGATCATCCACGAACCATTTCGTGAGCTTCGGATTGATTGGCCCGGTGATCGTCGCGCCGTAACCATAGTTGACGGTGTTGAAGATGACGTTGCGGTCGATGACATGCGCGAAGGCGCGGCGGACACGGACATCCTTAAAGACATCCTTTTCAAGGTTGAACTCCACGCGGCTGATCGAGTTGGTATATTGATAGCCATTGGTCTCGAAGCCGAGGCTCGGAAGCTCCTTCAAACGATCGAGATCGCTATAGGCAACCGGCGTGCTGGGCGCGAGATCGATTTCGCCGGTTTCAATGGCAATCGCGCGGGCGGAAGCATCAGGAATGAAGCGAACGATGAGCTTGTCGAGATAGGGGCGCGGCGCATCCCAATAATCGGCATTGCGCTCGAAAACGATATGGCTGCCGCGTACCCATTCCTTGAACTTGAACGGGCCGGTGCCAACGGGTGCGAGATTGACCGGGTTTTCGGTCACTTTCGTCCCTTCATAGAGGTGTTTCGGCACGATCGGCGTTTCGGCGGCGGCGAGCGCCGTAATGAGGTAGGGCGCGGGCTTGGAAAGCACCAGCACCGCCGTCAGCTCGTCCGGCGTCTCGACGGCAGTCAGATTGAGGAATGTGTTGCGGCCGCGCGGATGCACTTCCTTGATGGTGTTGATGGAGAACGCCACATCGGCGGATGTGAAGGGCTTGCCGTCATGCCATTTAACGCCGGGTCTCAGCTTGAAGGTGTAACGCAGGCCATCCGCGCTCACATCCCATGATTTTGCCAGCAGCGGCTTGGGATTGAGATCGAAATCATAGGTCAGCAGACCCTCGGTGACCTTCGGTGATATATAGACGGAATTATAGGCCGTGTGCGCAATCGTCGTCAGCACCGGCGGTTCCGACGAGATAAGCAACGTGGCTGTTCCGCCACTGGCAGGCTCTGCCGCGCGAAGCTTCAGCCCAGGCAAAGACACCACGCCAAGGGCGACCGACGCCAGCAGAAATCCCCGCCGCGTCGTCTGGTTGAAAACAGTCATGCGATACCCTCTCCTTGATTGAACCGGCGAAAGACCGGCGAAACTGAACTCTTGCGCTTGGGAAGAAGTTTGTTCCTCGGACAAGAACGAGATTGGGATAGTGAACCAACCATTCTCACAAATAGGAATTATCTTTTCTTTAAGGCGCGATTTTCCGTAAATTTCAGAAAATAATTCTATTACTCTTTGACAAATTCCATAAAATTAGTCAACTAATGTCCGTGCCTTCACCGGCGGATTTATGTTTTAACGATTGCGGACTGGAGCCGATGTCAAATTCGAAAAGGATTTTATCGCAGGCGAAACGGGTGGCCATTCAAGCCGTCCCGACGGTTCTCGGTATCGTCATTCTGAACTTCTTCCTGCTGCAGTTAGCGCCGGGCGATGCCGCAGATGTGCTGGCTGCGGAAGCGGGTTCGGCGACCGTCGAAACCATGGCGGAAATCCGCAATCGTTTCGGGCTGGACCTGCCGGTCCTGCACCAGCTGATGAATTATCTCGGCAATCTCGCCCAGTTCAGCCTCGGATTTTCGCCGCGCTACGGCATGCCGGTGGCTGATCTCATCGGCCAGCGCCTGCCGGGCACGCTTGCGTTGATGGGCGCGGCGCTCGGCATTGCGATTTTCGTCGGCGTGTTTCTCGGCTCGATCATGGCCCTTTTCTCCGGCAAGCTGCCGGATCGGATCATTTCCATCGGCTCGCTGATCTTTTATTCCGTGCCCGGTTTCTGGATCGGGTTGATGCTGATCCTTACCTTTTCGGTGAAGCTCGGCTGGCTTCCCTCGGGCGGCGACAGCACCATTGGCAGCAGCCTCACCGGGTTTTCCGCCCTGCTGGACCGGCTGCGCTATATTGTCCTGCCCGCCCTGTCCCTGGCACTTTATTTTCTGGCGATCTACGCCCGCCTCACTCGCGCGGCGATGCTGGAGGTGAAGTCGCAGGACTATGTGCGCACCGCTCGTGCCAAGGGCGTTTCACCGATCAGGCTGACCACACGCCACATTCTGCGCAATGCGCTGATCCCCATCACAACCATGGCCGGCATGCATATTGGCGGCCTGCTTGGTGGTGCTGTCGTGGTCGAAACCGTATTCAGCTGGCCCGGCCTTGGCCGCCTTGCTTTCGAAGCCGTCATGGCGCGGGATTTCAGCGTTCTGCTCGGCATTCTGCTTCTCTCTTCCCTCGTCGTTATCATCGTCAATGCAGCCGTGGACCTGTTGCAGGCATGGCTTGACCCCCGCATTGGAGAAAGCCGATGAATTCCTCCCATACATCAGCGGTTCTCGACACGGCCGAACTCGGCGCTGAAGAAACCAGCCCCAAACCGAAGAAGCCCGAAGAAAAGACCTGGCCCTATATCCATGCGCCGGATGCGCTCTCGGCCCGCTCCGTTTCCGTGCCCCGGCGCGGCCTGCGGCGAGAACTGAAAATCTTCCTCACCAATCCCAACGCCATCGTTGGCCTGCTGTTTCTCGCGACCGTCATCGTTACCGCGCTGATCGCCCCCTTGATCTATCCCGGCGATCCCCTGGAAATGGTAGCCCGCCCGTTCCTGTGGCCCGGCCAGAACGCGGCCTATCCGCTTGGCACAGATTCCATGGGCCGGGATGTTCTGGCAGGCATCGTGCATGGTGCGCGCATCTCGCTCACCGTCGGTGTCGTGGCGACACTGATCGGGCTCACCATCGGCATCGCGGTCGGCGCTTTCGCCGGTTATTTCGGCGGCATCATTGACGATATCCTCGTCAAGCTGATCGAAATCTTCCAGACCTTGCCGAATTTCGTGCTGCTGGTCGTGCTTGTCGCCATCGCCCAGCCTTCTGTCACCACGGTCACCTCGGCGATCGGCATCATCACCTGGCCACTGGTGGCACGCCTCACCCGCGCGGAATTCCGCGCCATCCGCGAGAAGGACTACGTGCTTGCCGCGCGCAGCCTCGGTTACGGCCATGCGCGCATCGTGTTTCAGGAAATCCTGCCCAACGCGCTGCCGCCGATCATCGTCACCTCCTCGGTCATGGTGGCGGGCGCAATCCTCATGGAAGCAGCACTTTCCTTCATGGGCCTTGGTGACCCCAACCGCGTTTCCTGGGGTTCGATGATCGGATCCGGCCGCGATGTCATCCGCACGGCCTGGTATCTGACCGCCCTTCCCGGCCTTGCCATCGTCTTCACCGTCATTTCGCTGAACCTCATCAGCGATGGCCTCAACGATGCGCTCAACCCCCGTTTTTCGGAGGAACGCCGATGAGCAAACTGATTGAAGTCCATGATCTCTCCGTCAGCTTCGGCTCTGCCCAGCCCGTCAAAGGCGTCAGTTTCGATGTCAGCCCCGGTGAAATGCTCGCAATCGTCGGCGAGAGCGGCTCGGGCAAATCCCTGACGGCGCTCGGCCTGATCGGCCTCCTGCCCTCCCACGCCAAGACGGGCGGGCGGGTTCTGCTCGAAGGGCGCGATCTGCTGCCGCTTTCGGAAAAACAATGGCGCGGCATTCGCGGTCGCGATATCGGCATGATCTTTCAGGAGCCTATGACCTCGCTGAACCCGGTTCTGACCGTTGGCGAACAGATCATCGAGGTGCTGCGCATCCATGAGAAGATCGACCGACATCAGGCCCGCAAACGGGCCATTGAGCTCCTCGACCTCGTCAATATTCCCGATGCCAGCCGTAGAGTGGATGATTATCCGCACCAGCTGTCCGGCGGCATGCGTCAGCGCGTGATGATCGCCATCGGCGTTGCCTGCAATCCGAAACTGCTGATTGCCGACGAGGCGACAACCGCGCTCGACGTGACGATACAGGCGCAGATACTCCAGCTGCTCGACAATCTGCGCCGTGATCTCAACATGGCCGTCATCCTCATCACCCACGATCTCGGCATCGTGGCGCAATGGGCGGACCGGGTGATGGTCATGTATGCCGGACGCAAGGTGGAGGAAGGCTTGCCGGAACCGGTTTTCTCCACTCCCTACCACCCCTATACGCGCGGCCTGCTTGCCGCCTCGCCGCGCGCCGAAGACGGCCAGCACTATCGCGACGGGCCGCTCATTGAGATTCCCGGCTCCATCGTTTCCGCCACGGGGGAACGCGGTTGCGCCTTCCGGCCGCGCTGTCCGAGCGCCCGCGGCTTCTGCGGGCAGTATGTACCACCGCTGAGGCAGATTTCAGACGGCCGTTACGCCGCCTGCCCCTTCGTTGCTCCAACATCTCAGGAGATACCCAATGGCGCTCTTGTCGGTGCATAGTCTTTCCACCCATTATACGGGCGGACGCGGCACGGTGCGCGCCGTCGATGACGTGTCGCTCGATATCGAGGCGGGTGAAACCGTTGCCCTGGTGGGCGAATCCGGTTGCGGCAAGTCTTCGCTCGGCAAGTCCCTGATGCGACTGGTCGAACCGTCTTCCGGCAGGATCACCTTCAAGGGTGCGGATGTGACCGCAATGACATCGTCCGAACTGCGCGGCATTCGCCGCCGCATCCAGATGATCTTTCAGGATCCCTTTGCCTCGCTCAATCCCCGCCAGACGGTGCGCACCATCCTTACCGGGCCGTTGAAGGTGCACGGCATAGGAGACCGGGCGCGCCAGCGGGAGATCGTTGAAGCCATCGTCGCGCAGGTGGGCCTGCCGGCGGATTCACTCGACCGTTATCCGCATGAATTCTCGGGCGGCCAGCGCCAGCGTATCGGCATTGCCCGCGCACTTGTTCTGGAACCGGAACTGGTCGTCTGTGACGAGCCGGTCTCGGCGCTCGATCTGTCGATACAGGCGCAGATTCTCAATCTTCTGGTGGAGATGAAGAAGCGGCTTTCGCTGTCCTATCTCTTCGTCTCGCACGACCTTTCCGTGGTGCGTTATTTTTCCGATCGCGTGCTGGTCATGTATCTCGGCAAGATCGTCGAAAGCGCGCCCACATCGGAACTCTGGGCATCCCCGAAACACCCCTATACCCGCGCGCTTCTCGCCGCCGTTCCGGATCCCGCCCGCCGCAAGCAGGCGGCCCCCATTTCGGGCGATCTGCCGAGCCCGCACAATCCGCCATCCGGCTGCCGGTTCCATACACGCTGCTCGCTCGCCACCGATCTCTGTCGCGAAAAAGCACCTGACTATACCCTTTTCGGCAAGAACCACGCCGTGGCCTGCCACCATGCCCAATAAACTGAAGGAGCAACCATAATGGTCGACTATCGCTATCTCGGACGCAGCGCGCTGAAAGTTTCACCGCTGAGCCTCGGCACGATGATGTTCGGAGGCCCGACGCCGGATGACGTGGCCTTCCGCATCATCGACAAGGCTCGCGAACAGGGCATCAATTTCATCGACACCGCCGATGTCTATCACGACGGCAAGTCGGAAGAGGTCGTGGGCCGCGGCATCAAGGCCACGCGCGATCACTGGGTTCTGGCCACGAAATTCGTCAACTCCCATACCAAGGGCCCGAACCTTGGCGGCCATTCGCGCAAATGGGTGATCGAAACGGTCGAAAATTCGCTGCGCCGCCTCAACACCGATTACATTGACATCCTCTATTTCCACCGCGCCGTGTTCGATGCGCCGCTGGAAGAGCCGGTGCGCGCCATTGCCGACCTCATCCGCGCCGGCAAGCTGCGCTATTTCGGCGTGTCGAATTTCCGCGGCTGGCGCATAGCCGAAATTTCGCATCTGGCCGACCAGCTCGGCATCGACCGGCCGGTTGCCAGCCAGCCGCTCTACAACATCGTCAACCGTACGGCCGAAGCCGAGCAGTTGCCGGCGGCCAATCATTACGGCCTTGGCGTGGTGTCCTATTCGCCGCTCGCCCGCGGCGTGCTGACCGGCAAATACCAGCCTGGCGAACAGCCCGGCGCCGATACCCGCGTTGGCCGTGGCGACAAGCGCGTTTTGGAAACGGAATGGCGTCCGGAATCGGTCGAGATCGCCCAAAAGGTCGCGGCCCATGCCGCTTCGAAAGGTGTTTCAGCGGCGGATTTTGCGCTCGCCTGGGTGCTGAACAACAAGTTCGTCACCGCCGCCATCACTGGCCCGCGCACCGAAGAGCATTGGGACGGATATATTCGCGCACTCGATGTGAAGATCGATGCGGAAGATGAAGCGCTGGTCGACAGCCTCGTTACCACCGGCCATCCCTCCACACCCGGTTTCAACGATCCGAGCCACCCCGTCGAAGGCCGTGTGCCGCGCAATCTTGAAGCGGCGCACCGCCCGGCGCTCAAGCCGCGCGCGGTCGCCTGATCGTCCAGAAGACCATGCCTGCGGCGCGCTGTGCCGCAGGCCCTCACATCCGCTCAGGGAAAACCGCAATGTCCACTCCGAAACTGCAAACAACCACCACCGACAATTCCGGCGTACCGAGCCGTGACGAGATTCTGGCCCGGGCAAAGGACATTGCGGCTATCGCAGCAAAGGATGCCGCCCGCCGCGAACGCCAGCGGGAACTTCCTTACGATATCTTCGCCCTCATCAAGGAGGCGAAGATCGGTACATTGCGTATTCCCGAAGCCAAGGGCGGACCGGGCGGCTCGATTGCGGACTATATCGAGGTGCTGATGATCCTCGGCGAAGCCGACAGTAATATTCCGCACGCGCTTCGCAGCCATTTCAATTTTACCGAAAACCTCGCTCTCGCCCCCATCGAGCTGGAAGACCGGCGCCATCTCGAACATGTGCTCACCGGCAAGCTTTTCGCCGGTGCCAGCACCGAACAGGGCACCAAGCGCCCCGGCGAAATCACCACACGGCTCAGCGCCGATGGCGACCGTTACCGGCTGAACGGCCGTAAATGGTATGCGACCGGCACCGCCTTTGCGGATTTCGGCACCTTCAGCGCCATCGGCGATGACGAGCAACCGATCGGCGTGCTCATTCCGCTTGATCGCCAGGGCATCACCATTCTCGACGACTGGGACAGCATGGGCCAGCGCATGACAGCGAGCGGCGGTGTTCTGCTCGAGAATGTCGAGGTGCTGCCGCATGAATTGACGACCCGTAAGCTCGGCAGCCAGATTGGCCGGCACAGTTCGGCTATGCGGCAGCTGCACCTTGCCGCCTCGGCCGCCGGCGCCGTTCAGGGCGCGCTTAATGACGGTGTCGAGTATGTTTTGCGCCAGGCGCGCACCACGCTTCACAGCAGTGCCGAAACCGCCAATCAGGACCCCTTCGTGCAGAAGATGCTCGGCGAAATCAGCGCCGGCGCCTTCGCGGTGAAAACCCTTATCCGCGAAGCAGCCCGAACACTCGACCGTACCGCGGCCGCCTTCGCCACCGGCAATGAAGAGGCGATCGAGGCGGCGTTGCTGGAAGGCTCGCTCGCCACCGCCCGCACCCAGATCATTGCCTCGCAGCTGTCGCTGACCGTTGCCACCAACCTTTATGAACTGGGGGGCGGCTCGGCGACATCGAGCGACCGGAATTTCGACCGTCACTGGCGCAATATCCGCACCGTCTACAATCACAATCCGCTTGCCCACAAAGCGCGGGTGATCGGTGATTATTATCTCAACGGCACCACGACACATCTCAGGGAAGGCCGGGTGTTCTGACTGTGCGGAAGCCGCCAAAGGAGAAGCAGCAATGAGAACGGAGTTTGTCGCTCCCGCCGGCGGCCGGACAGCTTTTCGCCTGCCCACGCTTTCCCGCCTGCCGCCGCTGACGGCCCTGCGCGCCTTTGTCGTGGCTGCGCGCCACGCCAGCTTCTCACGCGCGGCGGAGGAGCTGCATGTTTCGACCGCTGCCATCGGCCAGCAGGTCCGAATTCTCGAAACCCACCTCGGCCAGCCGCTTTTCAGCCGCCAGCGCGGTGAATTGGTGCTGACCGATGCCGGCAGCGCACTTTATCCCGGTCTGGCGGACGCTTTCGAGACCATGATCGGCAGTCTTTCCGACCTGATGGTTTCGAATGCACGGCCGCAGTTGAAAGTTCTGGCGGAAGGTTGCTTTGCCGCCCGCTGGCTGGCGCCGCGGCTGGGCAGCATCGTTCCGGCACTCGGAGACGTCGAGCTTTCGATCGAATCCATCGAGGGCGATACCGTCGATCTCACCCATTTTGATGCCGATTGCGCCATCGTCGCCACCGCCGCCCAAATTCCCGGCTTCATTCATGAACCGCTATTTCCCGATACCGTCAGCGCCGTCTGCACCCCGGAATTTGCGGCCCGCCATGGCCTTGCAGGCGAACCGGAGCGGTTGCGTGATATCGGCTTTGCGCTGCTGCGTGGTAATGGCCTTGACCCGGCATTTGAGTGGGCGAACTGGCTTCGCGCCTGCCGCATTCCGCTCAGGCTTTCCGCAACGGGTCCGCGTTTTTCACGCCAGACCGCGCTGATAGAAGCGATCTCATCAGGGCACGGCATAGGCCTGGTGCGTCATTCGCTGATTTCGGAAGAACTGAAAAGCGGCCGCCTGATCGCTCCTTTTGGCTCGCCGCAGCCGACCGCCAGCCGCTATCACCTCCTGACCAGTCCTGACAGGCGGCGGCTGCCGGAGGTCGCATCTCTACTCGCTCTGTTGCGCGAGGATATGCGCGCTCTTGAGGCCGCCGCCTGAACACGCCCGTCCCACCTCAGGCGCGTTCCTTTTGCGGCTCTCTCGCCACGTAAATATTGTCAGGTCGTGGCAGGCCGTAGTGATCACGCAACGTGTCGCCCTCATAATCCTCACGGAAGAGGCCTCGTTGTTTGAGGATCGGCACCACCTCGTCCACGAAGAGATCAAACCCGCCATTCAGCCATGGCGGCATGATATTGAATCCGTCGGCAGCACCCTCGCGAAACCAGGTCTCTATCCAGTCCGCTACCTGTTCCGGTGTGCCTGATATGACCTTGTGACCTCGCCCGCCGGCAAGCCGGTGAAGCAATTGCCGGATCGTCGGGTTTTCCCGGTCGATGATGTCGAGAACCAGCTGATGGCGGCTGCTGTTCGCCTGCGCGCGCGTCGCTTCCACGGCTTCCTGCGGCAGCGGCCGGTCGAGATCGGCCGATGACAGGTCTATGCCGGTGATGCGCTGCAATTGCCCAAGCGAAAATGCCGGCTGGATGAGATCGTTGAAGGAGGCCTCAAGGTTTCGTGCCTCCTCTTCGGTTGATGCGATGAAGGGGCTGATGCCGGGTAAGATTTTCACATGGGCGGGATTGCGCCCCGTGGCCGCGACACGCCGCTTGATGTCGGAATAAAAAGACCGCGCACTCTCCAGAGTCTGATGCGCGGTAAAGATTGCCTCAGCATAATGGGCGGCAAAACCGCGGCCTTCCTCCGAGGAGCCTGCCTGAACATAGACTGGCCGTCCCTGTGGTGAACGAGGCACATTCAATGCGCCCCGCACCCGATAAAATTCGCCATCGTGATTGGCGGGATGGATGCGATCTGTTTCGGCAAATAGACCGCTTTCCTTGTCAGCGACGATGGCATCATCCTCCCAGCTGTCCCAGAGCTTCGTCACCACATCGACGAACTCGATGGCCTGACGATAACGATCGGCATGCGGCGGGTGCTTCTGGAGGTTGAAGTTGCCGGCCGCTGCATCCGCCGAGGTCGTGACGATGTTCCAGCCTACGCGGCCGCCGCTGATATGATCAACAGAGGCAAACAGCCGGGCGAGATTATAGGGCTCATAATAGGTGGTCGACGCCGTGGCGATGAAGCCGATCTTTTCGGTGACGGCAGCGAGAGCCGCCAGCATGGTGATCGGCTCCAGCCGGTGGCGGGCGGCGTAGCGGATGTTGGCATCCAGTACCGGCGCATCCGCAAAGAAGATCGCATCCAGCTTCGCCGCCTCGGCCTTGCGGGCGATATCCTGATAAAGCCTGATATCGGTGACGCGGTGCGGCTCTGAATCCGGGTGCCGCCAGGCCGCTTCGTGATGTCCGCCCGGATAGATGAAGGCGTTGAGAACCAGCTTTTCGGATTTTCTGCTCATGAAATGACCTCACTGCTCTAAGGACCAACTGCGGCGGCTCACGCCTCCTTCGTCAGCCATGCCCTGGCCAGATTACCGCCGAGACCTTCGGCCCCCGTCGCATAATCCTTGATGCGCACGCTGCCGACGACCGGCTGGATGGGTGCGACGAGATTGATGACGGGAAGATCTTTCGCGACAACGGCTTGGAATTCCTTGAAGAAGGCAGCGCGTTTCTCGATGTCAGGCTCCACCGCCGCCGCTTCCAGCAGCCGGTCCACCTCCGGATTGGCGTAGTGGCTGGCATTTGAGAATGGCAGGCCTATCTTGAAGTTCTTGCTCCAGTAGACGCGCTGGACGCCGGCCGTTGGATCGAAAGTGTTGGACAGGGATTCCACCGAAAGGTCCCAGGCGCGGTCAGTGTAGACCACCTTCACATAGGTGCCGAAATCGAATTTCTGGATATCGGCCTCAATCCCGATCTTCGACAGCGCCTGCGCGATGAAATCCGAATAGGTCTGCGGATTGAATGGGTTGGTGGTGACGCGGAGCTTGAAACGCTTGCCGCCGTCCTTGCGCGGGAAACCCGCCTCGTCCAGCAATTTTTCCGCCTGCGCGACGTCGAACCTGGCAAAACCGATATCGGGATTGTGGAACTTCGCAAGACCGGGGCTGATCGGTGTCGGCGATGGCACGGCGTAACCGTAAAGCACGGTATCGATGAGCGCCGGAACATCGATGGCGTGGGCAATGGCCTGCCTGACCTTCAGTTCCTTCAGATATTCGTTCTCAAGATTGATGACCAGCTGGTTCTGCTGGCCGGCATAGGCATAGATGCGGTCATCCACCTTCAACGTCGGGATCGCTTTCAGCCGCTCCAGATCGGCGAGCGCCACAGGGTTGGGGCCAATATCCCCTTCCCCGGTTTCCAGCGCCGCCGCGCGGGCGCCCGCATCGTTGATGAGGCGGATGATGACGCGCTCCAGATAAGGGCGCGGCGCATCCCAGTAGTCGGCATTTTTCTCCAGCAGGATATGGCTGCCTGGCACCCATTCCTTCAGCACGAAAGGGCCGCTGCCGATGATCTGCGCAGGCTTGGGATTGTCGGTCGGTTTGAAGGTTTCAAAGATGTGCTTCGGCACGATTGGCGATTCAGACGACGCGAGCGCGGTGATCAGGCCCGGCGCCGGCTTGGAGAGCTTCACCTTCGCGACCAGCGGATCGGAAGTATCGACGCGTTCGACATTCGCGAACGTCGCCCGACCGCGCGGATGGGCCTCTTTCAGCCGCAGGATGGAAAATTCCACATCCGCCGATGTTACCGGTTTGCCGTCATGGAATTTGGCCTTCGGCTGGAGGTGGAAAACATATTCCAGTCCGTCCGCCGATACGCTCCATTCCCTGGCGAGGCTCGGCTTCGGCGAAAGCTCATAGTCATAGGTCAGAAGCCCATCATAAATCTTCGAGCCGATGAACTGCGGTCCGCCCGCGCTTGTATTGATGGCCACGAGCTGAGTCGGCTCAGGAAAATAAACGATCTTGAGCGTGCCGCCCGAAACCGGCTCTTCGGCCGCGGCGAAAGAACCGCCCGGGAGCGCCACGAATGCGCCGGCAGCAAGTGCGATCTTATGAAACTGGCGTCTGGAAATGGTCATATCTGTCTCCGAAAAATCCGATATGCGGGGTGCGGCAACTCAGTGCAGCTGCGGGAACCCGTGGCGCTCGGCGAGGATTTGCAAAATGCGTTTGGTGTCCTGAATGAAATGCGTCTCGCCCTCGACCGCGACGTCGGCAGGCGCGTCGCCGGCGAAGATCAACAGCGGCAGCGACTGATTTTCCTCCCCCACCGCGGCGATAACCGCCTCACGCGGGCGCTGGAACCCAACGCGGTGGATATCGATCCCGGCGGCAAGGTCAGGAAACGCGGCAAGCAGACCCTCGATCTGGTTACAATGCGGGCAGACGAACCGGACACCGGGGTGCTTGGGGTCCTCGAAACCGGGAGCGATCAAAAAAAGCGTATCCTTGGCCATGGCATCCATCATGTGAGGGTGAGATTTCCAGCTCACAGTGCAGGCGGCCATAGCGCGGGTCCAGAAAGCAATTCTTGCTTGGAAACGAAGAAAAGCTTTGCGCTAAATTATTGATGAAATTGGTTTTTTGGAAATTTTCGTGGATGGCATCGCTGTTTCACCCGATCTGTCTCATGCGCAAAGTTTTTCCCTGAAACAGGCTTGCCGCGCGAAGGTGCAAACAGGATGGAGGGTGGGTTTTGGCAATAAAAAACCCGGCAGAATTGCCGGGTTCTGGTGAGATGCTGTTGGCGTAAAACCTCTCCTTCGTCATGCTCCGGCCTTTCCCAAGCATCTGCGATCTACAAGGCGTAGGATGCCTTGGCAGATCCTCGGTACAAGATCGAGGATGACGTTGAATGCGGAGAAAAGTTCGTCATAACTCTGGCGCCGCAGGGTCACCGGATTTCTGTCCTCACTCGCTTTTCCATGCCGTCGCCAGATCGCCATAGGCAATGTCGATGGTCGTCACGAGGGATTTCAGGCTGGTGTTGCGTAGAATGACGGTCGGCAAAGCAACGATCGAGAAATTCGGCAGGTCATCGCCGACGACTTTCTGGATCTCATGGAACTGCCCGGCCCGCTTCGTGTCATCAACCTCGATGGCGGCCGCCCGGAAAAGATTGTCCACCGTAGGATTGTTATAGTGGGCGGCGTTGACATAAGGCGCGGGGTTCTTGATACCATCGGACCAGTAAAGACGCTGCACGCCCGCCGTCGGATCGAACAACCGGCTGATGCCATTCACCGTCAGGTCGAAACCGCGCTCGGTATAAACGCGCTTGATGAAGGTGGCGAGATCGCCTTCGACGATATCCACCTTCACGCCGAGTTTGCCGAAGGATGAGCGGAGATATTCGGACGTTTTACGGAAGACGTCGGACGGCAGAAAGGCGAGCCGCAGCGAAAAGCGGGTGCCATCCGCGCCCTTCGGGTAGCCGGCCTTGTCCAGCAACTCATTCGCCTTGGCGAGATCGAAGGGATAGGTGAAAGGCTTTTCGTCGTTATAGGCGGTGAAGACTGCCGGGATGTTGGAACCGGCAGGTTTCGCCGTCCCGAAGAAGATGGCGTCATTGATGAAATCGCGGTCGATGGCGTGGGCCAGCGCGTGACGCACCTCCTTCTTCGCCAGAATTGGGTTCTCCAGATTGAACTCGAACACGGCCGCATTGTTGAGATAAGCGTCGGTATAGACCTCCACAGCCAGTTTCGGATTTTGCCGCAGGCGCTCAAGATCGCTGTAGGAGACATCGGCGGTGTAATCCGCCTCACCCGTCTCGACGGAAATGGTGGTGGAAGCCGCATCGGCGACGAACCGTGCCACGAAACCATCAAGGTAGGGCAGATCGGCCTGCCAGTAATCCGGGTTCTTCTTCAGCTTCACATAGCTTCCGCGTTTCCATTCCTCGAACACGAAGGGGCCTGTGCCGATTGGCGCATTGCCGTTCGGGCTTTCATTGTAGTTTTCCGAAGCATAGGCATGGGCCGGCAATATGGGCGTTTCTCCGCCCGTCAGCGCGCGCAGTAGATAAGGTGCGGGTTTGGAAAGCACCACCACGGCCGTCAGCGGATCAGGCGTTTCGATATCGGCAACATTGGCGAAGGTGATGCGCCCCCGTGGCCCGACCTTCTTGAAGGCAAGCAACGAAAATTTGACGTCCTGCGATGTGAAATCCTTGCCATCATGCCATTTGACACCCTTGCGCAGCTTGAAAGTGTAGCGCAGTCCGTCGGCTGATGTTTCCCAGCTTTCGGCCAGAACCGGATGCGGTTTGAACTCGCTGTCGAACCGCACCAGACCCTCGAGGATTTTCGTGGAAATGGCGCGGGTGCGCGTATTGGAATCGGAAAGCGGCACCAGCGTCGTTGGCTCGCCGAGACCTGCAAAAGTGACGATCCCGCCCTTTTTCGGCGTTTCCGCCGCCAGCGTCGGCAGGGATGGCAGCAATGTGGCTCCGGCCAGGGCGGCACTCAGAAGCAATGTCTTACGTCTTGTAATATCCATGGATGTTTCCTCTTACAGACTTGTTTTTAAATTTCAGGCAGGTTTCAGCCGAGTTTCCACCAGCCGCGCGAACAGGGTCGCACCGACGGGCAGGATGTCGTCGTCAACGATGAAACCGGGATTGTGGGCAGGTACCGTGCCGGAATGGCCAAGGGTGAAAAACGCACCTGGTGCGTGTTTCAAAAGATCGGCAAAATCCTCGCTGCCCATGAAGCGGCCGGGCTCGGTAGAAACGCGTTCATCTCCCAGAACCTCGCGCGCCACGCCGGCAACGATTTCCACTGACACGTCATCATTGGTAAGGACCGAGAAGATGTCGCGAATATCCACCTCAGCAGTCAGGCCGTAGGCAGCAGCGATGTGATCCGAGATGGTGCGGATGCGGCCCCTTATGGTTTCGCGCACGCTGTCGGAGAAGGCTCGCACTGTTCCGGCAATCGCGGCCGTTTCGGGAATGACATTATAGGCTGATCCAGCTTCGATCCGCGTGATCGACAGCACGGCGGGATCGGTGGGCGATACGTTGCGGCTGACGATGGTCTGCAGCGCCTGGATCAGCTCACCCGTTGCCGGCACCGGGTCGCGGGAGACATCGGGATGCGCGGCGTGAGCACCCCGGCCCTTGAGCCGGATGTCAAAGAAATCCGCACCAGCCAGAATGGTGCCCGGCGAAACCTTGAGGTGATTGGGCGCGGCATGGGTGGAATTGTGGAGCCCGTAAATCTCGTCGACCGGAAAATCCTTGAACAGCCCATCGGCAATCATGGCGCGCGCGCCGCCCAGCCCCTCTTCGGCAGGCTGGAAAATGAACACCACCGTGCCGGCGAAATCGCGGGTTTCCGCCAGATAACGGGCGGTGCCGAGCAGGATGGTGGTGTGCACATCATGCCCGCAGCCATGGAACTTTCCGGGGTAGACGGACGCATAGGGCAGACCGGTTTCCTCGGGCATCGGCAGGGCATCCATATCGGCCCGGAGCCCGATGGAGCGATTGCCCGAATGACGGCCGCGCAGCACGCCAACCACGCCGGTCTTGCCATAACCGCGATGAACCTCGATGCCCCAGGAAGCAAGCTTTTCAGCGACGATGCCTGACGTGCGCACCTCCTCGAAGCCGATTTCTGGATGCTGGTGCAGGTCGTGGCGGATGGAGACGAGCTCGGGAACAAACGTCCCGATCCGGTCGATGATTTTAGGGGCGGGAGTTTTAACGGGATCGACGGCGATATTCACGGTATCTCCTCAGGACAAAAAATATCGTTTTCGCAATCGGACGATTGCGAAGGATTGGCTTCGGATAGGAAAATCAGGGCTGGAAAGGCGTCAGAGCCTCAGGCCCGCCTCCTTCATCAAGGGCAGAATACGCTCGGCGAAATAATCGAGGTCTTCGCGGAAATCGTAGAAATTCAGCTGAACGCCATCGATCCCCGCCTTCTTCAGGCCGACAAGCTGCTCGACCACCTGTTCCGGCGAGCCGATGATTTCGATATTGCCACCGAGATTGCGGCCCTGCTTGTGGCGTGCATCACCGCGTCCGCGCCAGGCATGGGCGTCGCTGTCGTAATTGTTGGTGGCGAAAGCACGCGTGCCGGGCTGCGGCTTTCCGGCCTCGATGGCATCGGCATAGGCGATCGCCTCCTTCTCCGTATCGCGACTGACAATGATCGGATTGATGATCGTCTTCACCTGCCGGCCATAGGCTTTGGCGCGGTTCTTGATGGTGGCGACATGATCGGGAAGCGTTTCGAGCGCACTGTCTATATGCGCACCGCCTGGCGAAGTGACGAAAACCAGATCGGAATGACGGGCGGCGAAATCGATACCGGCGGGAGAACCCGTCGCTGTGACCAGCGGCGGGCGGCCGAAGGCGGGCTTTGGCGTGATCCAGCCATTGTTGATCGCCCACGGGTTGAGCTTGCCTTCATAAGAGAAGTTTTCGGTTTCTCCCCAAAGGCGGTGGAGCACATCGAACAATTCCCCCGCCATGTCATAACGCTTGTCATGATCGATCCGCTGCCAGCCGAACATTTCATGTTCGATGGCACGGTGGCCGGTGACGATGTTGATGCCCCAGCGCCCTTTGGCGATATGATCCAGCGTCGCGCCATATTTGGCGAGATGCAGCGGATGCAGGGGCCCGTAAAGAACGTGGATGGTGGAGATCAGCAATATGCTCTTCGTCACCGCCGCCATCGCGCCAAGCGCAATGAAACTGTCAAGCGAGGATTCACCGTCATAACCACCCTTCGGCAGCCATTGCGTGCGACTGAAGGCGATTTCGAAACCGAGCTCTTCGGCACGCTTCACCAGTTCGACATTGTAATCGAAGGTCCAGCTGTTGCTGGTCGGCAAGCTGGAGAAATTGATATCCTGCAGATTGAGGAACAGACCGAGCATCAGGGGCTGCTTTATGGCGCGACTGAGCGGGCTGTCGTCGAAATCAGCCGGGCCTTTCAGCTCAAGACCTTTGAGCTCAGAATCTTCGGGTAATGGAACAGTCAGCGCCATGTCTTTTCTCCCTCGGAATGATCGCCCTGTGGGGCAGTCGCCAGCCGCGCGCGCAGATAATCTTCGACACTGCGGGGCTGGCGGCCGGTGATATGGTAGATGGCGTCGGTGATGGATGCGGCGAAACCTTCGCGGATGAGTTCTCCGAATTCACCGATCGCCGTCTGTTCGAAAGCGCCGATATGCGGCGGGAAGACGGGGGCAGCATGGTGCGAAACGCCAACGGGCCGATGCAGGATACGGGCCGCAATGCGGGCAATTTCCAGCGCCGTCAGCGCTTCGCGTCCGGTCAGCACCAATGGGCCGACGAGCGGTGCGCTTGAAGCCAGAGCCTGTACAGCGACATCGGCAATATCGTCGGCATCGATGAAGGAGACCGCCGCATCGCCGAAACGGGCCGGCACGTCCTCGCCTTTGCGAAGCGCGGCGACAGCAGGCTCCAGCGCAACCTGCATCCAGGCGTTCGGCCGCAACACCGTATGCGCGATGCCGCTTGCCGCCAGATATTGTTCCACCTCGCCATGCGCCGCTCCCGAAATCGAGCGTGCAGCATTTCCAATAGTCCAGTCGGAACCGGATATTTTCACGATCCGCGATATACCGGCGGAGAGGGCGGCATCGATGACCGTCTTCTGGTCTGCCGCCAGCGTCTCTCCGATGGGCGAAAGCAGAAGCACCCTGTTGGTCCCCCGCGCCGCCGCCTTCAGGCTGGCCCGATCGGAAAAATTACCCTCCGCAATCTCGACCCTGTCGCCCCACAGCTTCAGCGCGTCTTCGCGCCGGCGGGTCAATACCCGAACCTCCGCCTGACGTTGCAAAAGACGGCTGACGACCCTTTGCCCGAGCTTGCCCGTTGCACCCGTTACAAGAATGATGGCTGCCATGATGTTATCATCTCCCAACAATATGGTGCGCGGTATCCTGCGGTGCAGAAAGGGCGCGTGGATCGGCCCAGTCCTGGACATCGAAATCTTCGGGAATGAATTTCCATTGCAGCAGGAAATCCTTGAAGTGACTGAGCGCATCCAGCTCAGCCGGATCGAGATCGAGTCTCAGATTGCGATATACGTCCGGGCCATTCGCAGCGAGAACCGCCTCCTCGCTGACGCCGATCTCGCGAGCGATGAAACGCACGGCCTCCCCCGGATTGTCATTTGCCCAATCCGCAACGCGCTGAACCGTGGCCACCAGTTCCGCTACCAGATCCGGACGCTCATCGGCAAAAGTGGCGTCCACGGTCAGGGGACGCGGCGTACCGTTATTGATGCGGATCTTCGGATCAGGGTGAAAACCCGTCGATACCACGACCTGCGCGGCGATGAGATTGGCGACAGTGACGCCTTCCGCGCCCTTGACGAAAAATGCATCGATTTGGCCCCGGTGTAATGCTGCGATTTCCTCGCCATAAGGAAGCCGCCGGCGCAGACCGTGGAACCGTTCCTCCGTCGGGCCGAGCAGCACGGGTTCTTTGGCGGCAAGCTCGATAAGCTCGACATCTGCGATGGAAAGCCCCGAGACCGTCAATGCCGACACGATGCCCTTGAGCGAGGTGGCGCGCTGGAAATCGATGATCTCGTCCGGGCGCTTCGGCAGACCGATGCGCCGCCCCTTCAGATCGCTTCCCTTGCTTATGCCACTTGCGGGCAAGGCAATGACGGCCTGGAACTCGTCGGTCCTTGTCAGCCCCACCAGCCGTGTTTTCCGGCCACCGGATTTCGCCCAGATCGGTGGGATGTTGCCGCCCTGACGGAACGACCAGTCCAGCCGATGATCAAAATGACTCTGGCGAATGGCTGGATCGGCCGCATCGCGAATGGACGAAACGGAGATGCCGTGGTTGGCAAAACTCTGCTCAATCCAGCCCAGTTGCGTTGCGATGGAAAGCGGCGTGGGCGCCGGGCAGCGTGTATACCACACCGTTACGGGTTGGGTTCCCTGGCGAAGGGCGGCGTTGGCCATGGCGTTCGTCCTCGAAATTGCGATCTGGACGGCACGCTACACGCCATAAAACATTTTCTATAGATAAAGTGTACTATTTCAAACGCGATTGAGGAAATTCGTTTCCATCTTACCAGCTCATGCGCCGCATGGCGGAATATCCTTTCGATAAAAGCAGGATTTCGCTGGGATTTTTGTCGGGCATCGATCAGATCGACCACGCGCGGGTGAAACTGGAGACGAAAGTTTTTCTTCTCCGCACAGCAAGGATTTTTAACTCGCGACCGGCCCCCCGGCTGTTACGCTTCCCGCAATTGCGCGGCCATACAGGCCGATAATCCAACAGACCCGAAAGAAAAAGTGGCAGCATGAGCAAGACCAAACGCCGGCTCAATCTCAACGTCGGCATCAACACGACAGGATATCTCGCCAGTGCCTGGAAATACCGGAGCGGAGACCGGCACGATATAAACGATATCGGATATTACCGACGACTGACGGAACTGGCGCATGAGGGCCGGTTCGACGCCGTTTTCCTTTCCGACCACCCGGCACTGCTGACCGACCCGGCAAGCCGGCCGTTCCACACCATTGATCCGCTCATCCTCTCGACATCGCTTGCCGCACAGGTGCCGGATATCGGCTTCGTGGCAACCGTGTCCTCCACCTACAATTCGCCCTATAATTTCGCCAGACGAACTCAATCCATCGATCTCGTCACCGGCGGCCGGCTGATCGTCAATATCGTTTCTTCCTTTAATCCCAATGTTGCCGCCAATTTTGGCAACGATCCGCTGCCGCCGCGCAGCGAACGTTATGCCAAGGCTACCGAATTCCTGGATGTCGCAAAAAAGCTCTGGTCTAGCTGGGACCCCCGCCGCGAGAGCGACGTGCCGGAGAACCGCTTCTGGGATGCGGCGACAGCCGAAACCATCGATCATGAGGGGCAATATTTCCATGTCAAAGGCCCCCTCAACGTTCCGCGCGGGCCGCAGGGGCATCCCGTTATCGCGCAGGCCGGCGCCTCCGAAGGCGGCATTGATCTCGCGGCACGCCATGGCGAGATCATCTATTGCAATATTCTGTCACGTCCCGCAGGGCAGGCCTTTGGCAAGAAGGTCCGCGACCGCGCTGTCTCCCTCGGGCGCGATCCCTCTGGCATCCGCATCGTTCCCGGCCTCGTCGTCATTCTCGGCGAAACCCGGCAGGAAGCCCTGCGTAAACATGAACTCTACAGCGGCGCCGGTTCGGAAGACGGTCTCCTGGCACGTTTCGCCAGAGAAAACGGCATAGAGCCTCGCGATTTCGACCCCGACGCAAAACTCGATGCCGAGCGTTTCATCCCCGACCAGAACCGGCAATGGGCGGTAGGCATGGGCCTTGGCCTTTCCGATCTTCTGACCCATGAAAAACTGACTGCCCGCGAGGCCGTACGCCGCTCGGAAGGACATCACCGGCTGCTGCTCGGCACGGCGGAAGAGGTAGCGGACGGCATTATCGAGCTCTGGCAGGATGGCACAGTGGACGGCTACACATTACAGCCGCCACGGGCGCCCGATGATATCGCTGAATTCGTCGAACAAGTTGTTCCGGTACTGCAGGATCGTGGGGTTTACCCGCGCGAATATGAAGCCGCGACGATCCGCGACCGCTATGGCCTGCCATACCCCGATTGAAGGACGGATGCGGCAATGTCGCTCAGTCGACCTCCCGCCGGCTTCCATTGAAAGTCGAATGGCGGGAGGTGGCGATGTTATTGCCCCGTCGCCACTTTCAAAACCGGCCTTTCGCCGGAAAGCTGCGGCAGGACAGAGGCGAAATCCGTCACGATCTGGCGATAATCGTCCGGCTGGAATTCATAGGGAAGTTCGAGGCGGAATTCCGAGACAAACGGCAGAACGGGGTCGCTCGACAATCTTTCCAGAATCTCATGCGTCGTCCCGACGATATCCGGCAGGAAAAGCGTGCGGCGCGCCCCATGCGGCGAGGTCGTGCGCTTGTCCCGCTCGGCAACGAATTCCTGGTAACGGCGGCGCGTGGCGGGGCTTGCGCTATCGGTTGGCAGGATGACGCGGCCAAGAGCGACACGCGGTTCGCGCTCATGCGCCCATTCCTGCCGGAAGCGAGCAACGAGAGCCGCCTGAGCGGTCAGAAAATCATCGGTATTCTCGCCGCTGACAATATTGCCCGTCAGAAGATTGAACCCTGCCCTGCCAGCCCAGCGCGCAGAGTTCTGCGATCCACCGCCATACCATAACCGGTCCGTCAGCCCCTTAGCGACTGGCCGAAGCCGCGGCACCTGCGCACCGGCCGCATTGCCCGCCTCCGTCTCGTTCGACAGCGGCTCCGATCGCAGCGCCCTCGCCAGCTTCTCAGCGCGCGCGTGGCTGTAGTCCGCTTCGATAACCGTATCAACATAGTCGGAAATAAGATGGGCGAAGGGCGGTGCGCCCACCGAAACCCCCACATTCAGCCGTCCGCGCGACAGGACATCCACGGTGGCCAGATCCTCCGCCAGCCTGAACGGGTTCTCGTAACCGAGTTGAATAACGGCGGTGCCTAATCCGATCCGTCTGGTTCGTTGCGAAGCCGCAGCGAGGAAAGTCGCCGCAGAGGAAACACCCCGCTCCAGATGGCGCTGGCGGACCCAGGCGCTATGATAACCCAGCGCCTCTCCTGCTTCGAAAAGCTGCAGGGTTTCTTCCAGCCCCTGTCCCGGATCATCGTCATGATAGTTGCCCGGGACAAGAAAGGCGAAATGGGAGATGTGGGAAAGGGGCATGGGCGCGCATCCGGAAACGAGTTGAAACTCAGCGACGCAAATGCAGCCCTCCTGGTTTGGAACGACCGCCCGATGCGACGCATGCTCACACAGCATGCATGATGACGGCGGCAACTGGCGCGGCATGTTCGTTTATAGTCCCGGCCATTGTTGAAAGATCATTGCGCGATTCAATAATACACTAAAATTGTCGACTATCCCTCCACACAGCCCGCCCTCACGCTTCCTCGGGTCTTTTTTTGGAATGAGGCAAATCCGCCAGAGGCTGTTCCTCACCGTCGACCTGCGCAGCGTCGAGCACAAATGACCTTGATTTCCCCCTCCAACATGTAATACAGATTATCATACATGTTGACAAATATTGCACACATGTATGACATTGCGGCGACCAACAACGCCGAGACACCTGCATGAGGGAGGAATTATGATCATTACCGACGTCGAGGTCCGTGTTTTCCGCACGACGACCCGTCGGCACTCGGACAGTGCCGGCCACGCGCATCCGGGTCCGGCGCATCAGGTGGAACAGGCCATGCTGACGATCCGGACAGAGGACGGCCACGAGGGCCATTCTTTTACCGCGCCAGAGATCGTTCGCCCGCATGTCATCGAAAAATTCGTCAAGAAAGTCTTGGTCGGTGAGGACCATCGAGACCGCGAACGGCTGTGGCAGGACCTTGCCCACTGGCAGCGCGGTTCGGCCGCCCAACTGACTGACCGCACGCTGGCGGTGGTTGACTGCGCGCTATGGGACCTTGCCGGCCGCTCCCTCAATCAACCTGTATACAAGTTGATCGGCGGTTATCGCGACAAGGTGCTCGCCTATGGCTCCATCATGTGCGGTGACGAACTGGAAGGCGGGCTGGCGACACCGGACGACTACGGCCGCTTTGCCGAGACACTGGTGAAGCGCGGCTACAAGGGCATCAAGCTGCACACGTGGATGCCGCCCGTCAGCTGGGCGCCGGATGTGAAGATGGACCTCAAGGCCTGCGCGGCCGTGCGCGAGGCGGTCGGCCCCGATATCCGCCTGATGATTGACGCCTTCCACTGGTACTCCCGCACCGATGCGCTGGCGCTGGGCCGCGGCCTCGAAAAACTCGGTTTCGACTGGATCGAGGAGCCGATGGATGAACAGTCGCTGTCCTCCTACAGGTGGCTTTCCGACAATCTCGATATTCCGGTCGTCGGCCCGGAAAGTGCGGCCGGCAAACACTGGCACCGTGCCGAATGGATCAAGGCCGGCGCCTGCGACATTCTGCGAACCGGCGTCAACGATGTCGGGGGCATCACACCGGCGCTGAAGACGATGCATCTGGCCGAAGCCTTCGGTATGGAGTGCGAAGTGCATGGAAATACCGCCATGAACCTGCATGTGGTTGCCGCCACCAAGAACTGCCGCTGGTATGAGCGTGGCCTGCTACATCCCTTCCTCGAATATGATGACGGCCACGACTATCTGAAGTCTCTGTCCGATCCGATGGACCGGGATGGCTTTGTCCACGTTCCCGACCGGCCGGGCCTTGGCGAGGACATCGATTTTACCTTCATCGACAACAACCGGGTGAGGTAACGGGCGATGAAAACGGTGCTCGCCTTTGGAGACAGCCTCACCTGGGGCGCGGACCCGGCAACGGGCCTCAGGCACCCCGCCGCATATCGCTGGCCGGAGGTTCTGGAAACCGAGCTTGCCGGCATGGCGAAAGTTTACCCCGAAGGTCTTGGCGGACGAACCACCTGCTACGACGACCACGCCGGTCCGGCCTGCCGCAACGGCGCGCGGGCGCTGGAAATAGCGCTCTCGTGCCATATGCCGCTTGACCTCGTCATAATCATGCTCGGCACCAACGACATCAAACCGGTGCATGGCGGACGCGCGGAAGCCGCCGTTTCCGGCATGCGCCGGTTAGCGCAGATCGTCGAGACCTTCATCTACAAGCCGCGAGAAGCGGTACCGAAACTGCTGATCGTTGCCCCACCGCCCTGCGTTGCAGGCCCCGGTGGAGAACCGGCGGGAGGGCGGGACGTCGGGCAATCGCTCAGGCTTGCACCGCTTTACCAAAAACTCGCTACCGAACTCGGACATCACTTCTTCGACGCCGGTTCGGTCGCCAGTGCTTCGCCGGTGGACGGCGTGCATCTGGACGCGCCGGCGACAGCGGCGATCGGCCGGGCCCTGGCCACGCCAGTCAAAGATATTCTTGGTTGATCACACGCCGCCCGAGGAGGAACCGGGCACGTGGATCGAAACGTGGAAGGCCGTATGAAGCGGCCGTATTGGGAGGAAAGATGAAACATTTTCTTGCAACAGCAGCACTTGGCGCCCTGCTGATCGGCGCCATGCCGCTCAGCACTTTTGCCGAGACGCCAAAGGACCAGCTTATTGTCGCCACGACCATGAGCAATATCCTCACACTCGACCCCGCCGCCATCACCGGCCGCGAGACCGTGCAGGTTCTGAACAATATCTATGACACCCTGATCGTGCTTTCGCCTGAGGACCGCAGCGTCCAGCCGCGCCTTGCCGAACGCTGGGAAATAGCCGAAGACCGGAAGTCGATCCGTTTCCATCTGCGTGCCGATGCCAAGTTCGCTTCCGGCAATGCCGTGACGGCAAAGGATGTGGCATGGAGCCTCAAACGGCTGCTCGCCCGCAATCTGGCGCAATCATCCTTTCTGAAAACCCGCGGTTTCAAGCTCGAAGAGGCCGACAAGCTTTTCGTTGCCGAAAGCGATCAGATCTTCGTGCTGAATATCCCCAAGCCCGACGATCCCAACCTTCTCCTGATGATCCTTGCCCAGAACGGTCCCGGCTCGATCATCGACAGCCAGACCGCGCTTGAGAATGAGAAGGATGGCGATCTCGGCGGCGCATGGCTGACGCTGAATTCCGCCGGCTCCGGCCCCTTCAAGCTGACCCAGTGGAAATCCAACGAATATATCATCCTCACCCGCAACGACGATTACTGGGGTGAAAAGGCCAAGATGAAGCGTATCCTGATGCGCCATCTGCCGGAATCGCAGTCGCAGCGGCTCATGCTGGAAAAGGGCGATATCGACGTTGCCTATTCCCTGCAGGCTCCGGATCTGAAATCACTTGAGGCCGACAAGGCCGTCACCATCGAATCCACGCCGGGCTCCGGTTTCTATTACCTCAGCGTTTCGATGAAGGACGAGAAATTCGCGAACAAGAAGGTGCGGGAGGCCCTGCGTTACCTGATTGATTACGATGGTCTCGACAAGGCGGTCATGCCCTATTACGGCAAGCTGCATCAGCGCTCCCTCAGCACCGGCGTCATGGGTGCGCTGCCGGACCAGGGCTACAAGCTCGATATTGAAAAAGCCAAGGCGCTTCTGGCCGAGGCCGGTTATCCTGATGGGTTCAAGACAACGCTGCGCGTGCTTTCGGAAGACCCGTTCATGAAAGCCGCAACGGCGATCCAGAACACGCTCGCCCAGGCAGGCATTCAGGCCGAGCTGATCAGCGGCTCCGGCGACCAGATCTATGGTGCGATGCGCGAGCGCAACTTCGAATTGCTGCTCGGCCGCGGTGGCGGCGGCCAGCAGCCGCACCCGGACAACAACCTGCGCTCGATTGCCTACAATCCCAATAATGCCGATGACGCCAAGCTCACGAATTACCAGAGCTGGCGCACCAGCTTCTTCGACGAAAAGCTGAACAAGATGATCGAGGAAGCGCTTGTCGAGCGCGATGCGGCAAAACAGACGAAGCTTTATGAAGACCTGCAGGGTTATATGGATGAAATCGTCATGTCCATTCAGCCATTCTCCGAAGTGGTCGACACCGCAGCCTTCCGCAGCGACGTCAAGGGCATGATCGTCAGCCCCTGGCTCTCGAGGTTTGAAGTGGTGAGCAAGGAGCGATAATCGGCGCCATATCTGCGAGCAAGAAAAGGCGCGGCTAACCCCGCGCTTTTTTTGCTGCCGACGAGGCCTTACAAAGCCGAAATATTCCGCACTCCGTCACCCCGGACTAGATCCGGGTCCAGCGCGATCAAGTCCTTGATCGCGTAAGACTCCTCTTACGGCGCAGACATGCCGTGGCTGGATGCCGGATCTAGTCCGGCATGACGGCGGAGAGGCTCCGTTTGTCAGCAGCCCAAGGCCCGATTACCACCGGTCTTTTCTATCTTCGGCCTGCCTCCCCAAAAAAAATGCCCGGCGGGGAGGCCGGGCAAGGAAGGAGGCTGTTATTATCCGTGGCGCCCCGGAGGAGGACGGTCACGTTCTTGGAGCCGTCACGCGCCTTCATATTCCAGTGAAGCGCCGATCAGTTCGCGCGCATAAGGATGCGTTGCATCGTTGCCAGCAATGGCCTCGCGCGGCAGGATTTCGGTTATTTCGCCACGCAGCATCACGGCGAAGCGATCGCACATGTGATCGACCACGGCGAGATCATGGGTCACCATGATATAGGTGAAACCGCGCTCTTCCCGCAGCCGCTGCAAGAGGTTGAGGATTTCCGCCTGGACCGAGACATCGAGCGCCGAGGTCGGCTCATCGAGCAGCAGCAGCGACGGTTCCAGGATCAGCGCCCTCGCAATCGCCACGCGCTGCCGTTGGCCGCCGGAGAGTTGGTGCGGGAAACGGTCGAGGAAAGACACCGGCAGGCCGACATCAGTGATGACCTTGCGCATGCGCTCCTCGCGGTCGCCGAGCTTGTGGATCGCAAGCGATTCACCAAGCACGGTGCGCACCGACTGGCGGGGATGCAGAGAGCCATAGGGGTCCTGAAACACCATCTGCAGCATACGGCAGCGCTCGATCAGCGGCACGTCTCGCACCGATCTGCCGTCGATGAGGATATCGCCTGTCCAGAAATCGTTGAGCATTGAGACGCAGCGCAACACGGTGGACTTGCCCGAACCGCTTTCACCGACCAGCCCGAAACATTCGCCGGGCTCGACACGGAACGACACCGAAGGCAGCACTTTCATTGCGGTGCTGCCGCTGCCGAAAGTGATGGAAAGATCGCGGGTTTCGACAGAAACGGCCATTATGCATTCTCCTCCAGCCATTCAGGGCGGCGGTCCAGCACCGCAAGCGGTGCGCGCGCACCGCCGATACGCGGCTGTGCCGCCAGAAGGCCGCGCGTATAGGGATGCTGCGCCTGATCGAGATCGCGGGCGGCCAGCGTTTCCACCACGCGGCCTGAATACATGATCAGCACCCGGTCGCAGAAATTGCGCACAAGGTTGAGATCGTGGCTGATCATGATGAGGCCGATGCCGCGATCGCGCACCAGACCGTCGAGAATGTTCAGCACCTGCAACCGCACCGTCACATCAAGCGCCGAAGTTGGTTCGTCAGCGATAACGAGATCGGGATCGGCAAGCAGCATCATGGCGATCATCACGCGCTGACCCATGCCACCGGAGATTTCGTGCGGGTATTGCTCGTAGACACGTGAGGCATCGCGGATCTTCACCGCATCCAGCATCGCCAGCGCCTTTTCCCGTGCCTCGGCTTTTGATGCCCTGAAGTGGCGCAGATAGGTCTCCGTCACCTGATCGCCGACCCGACGGATGGGGTTGAGGGAGAATTTCGGATCCTGAAGGATCATCGACATGCGCCGGCCACGAACCTTCAGCATCTCCTTCTCATCGAGGGAGAGAAGATCGAGCCCGTCGAAAGCCAGCTTGTCAGCGGTGATCGTTGCCGAAGGCAGAAGGCGCAACAGAGCGCGTCCGACTGTGGATTTTCCCGAACCGCTTTCACCGACAATGCCGAGCCGCTCCCGACCGAGCGTGAAGGAGATGCCGCGCACCGCCTCGGTGGGTGAGCCACCATAACGGATACGGAGATTTTCAACATCAAGGATTGGTTTTTCCATGTTCCTATCTCCGGTTCATCTGCTTCGGATCGAGCGCATCCCGCAGCCCGTCACCGAGGAGGTTGAAAGCGAGACTGACAGACAGGATCGCAATGCCGGGAAAGGTCACCAGCCACCAGCTATCCAGCATGTAACGCCGGCCGGTGGCGATCATCGCTCCCCATTCCGGCAGCGGCGGCTGCGCGCCGAGGCCAAGAAAGCCAAGACCTGCGGCGGTCAGAATGACGGTCGCCATGTTCAGCGTCAGTCTGATGAGAACCGAGGGGAGACACATGGGCATGATCGACTTGACGATGATGCGCAGCGGCGACGCGCCCTGAAGCCTTGCAGCGGCAATGTAATCCGCCTTGCGAAAGGTCATGGCTTCAGCGCGGGCAAGACGCGCAATCGGCGGCCATGAGGTGAGCGCAATTGCAATGATCGCGTTATTAAGGCTCGGACCCAGTGCTGCGACGAAGGCGAGCGACAGGATGAGGCTAGGGAAAGACAGGAAGATATCCGTGATGCGCATCATCACCGTATCGAACTTGCCGCCGAGATAACCGGATGCCGTACCGACCAGAAGGCCGACGGGACCGACGATGATCGATACCAGCGTGATGATGGTGAGCGTGATGCGAGCGCCCCAGAGAAGACGGCTATAGATATCGCGCCCCAGCTCATCCGTCCCGAAGACATGGCCGTTGCCCGGGGGCTGCAGCGTGTTGGCGAGATTCTGTGCGTAAGGATCATGCGTCGCGAGCCAGGGCGCAAAAATCGCCGAGATGACGAGCAGCAGCAAGATAAGCAGGCCGAAAGCCGATGTCGGGCTCTTGAGCAGGAAGACGATAATGTTCTTCAGCGCGTTCAGCGGCACCGGAAGACGGAAGGAAGTTTCAGCACGGGCCGTCATCAGCGGGTCCTCGGATCGAAAAAGCGGTAGAGAATGTCGGACAGGAGATTGAGCCCGATAAAGATGACGCCGACGATCAGTACACAGGTCATCACGGCATTCATGTCGCCGATGATAAGATTGCTGGTGAGATATTGCCCGAAACCCGGCCAGGCGAAGACGGTCTCAATGAGGACCGCTCCTTCCAGCAGCGAACCGTAAGCCAGCGCGATGATGGTGACCAGCTGCACGCGAATATTGCCAAAAGCATGCAGCCACACCGTCTGCCGCTGCGACAGGCCTTTGACACGCGCGGTCGTCACATATTCCTGCCCCAGCTGATCCAGCATGAAGCTGCGCGTCATGCGGGTGATATAGGCAGAGGAGGAATAGCCCAGCAGGGCAGCTGGCAGGATGAGGTGGTTGATGGCCGACCGGAAGACCTCCATGTCACCCGCAAGCAGGCTGTCGATCAGCAGAAAGCCCGTCCGCTCCTCCACCAGACCGATATAGAACTGGTCCATGCGGCCACCGCCGCCAACGAGGCCGAGATGGGCGTAAAAAACGATCAGCGCGATCATGCCGGTCCAGAAGATCGGCATGGAATGGCCGAACAGGCTGAGAACGCGCACAAGATGATCCTGCCAGCGGTCTTTCTTCACGGCGGCGTAAACGCCCATGGGGATGCCGAGACCGGCACCGATCAGGATGGCGAAGGTCGCAAGCTCGATCGTCGCCGGCATCACGCTTATGATGTCCTCGATGACGGGGCGGCCCGTGCGGATCGACGTTCCGAAATTGCCGGTGAAGACATCTCCGAGATAATAGACGAACTGCTGCCACAGCGGGCGGTCAAAGCCGAGCGCGTGATAGACCTGTTCATAGGTTTCGCGGGTCGCATCCTCACCGACAATGGCCCGCACTGGGTCGGCGGGCATCAGGCGGCCAATGAAAAAGGTCAGCAGCAGCAATCCAAGCAGCGTGACCGCAATACTTCCGATCTGGCCGGACAAGCCATAAAGCGAAAGGCGTCTTTTTGACATGATTCCTCCCTTGCCAGTCATCGAACGTGCAAGGAGCACATCCTGTCTGACAACTACGGTAAAGTTGTCACAGGTGTTGCGGGCTGTCAAGCATCCGACGCCAAAATCGATATCAGCAAGCGCGGTGGTATATAGGGACAGCGTTGCCCAGGCGGCGGTTGCGGCGTTCTTCTTTCCCTAAAGAAGCCCACATTGCCACAACCGCAAAACGCTGTATTCTCCCTGCCCACAGAAGGCTGACATGGAAATTCGTGGCGATTTGACCGCTCGTGTCTGCCGCCTCGGGGGAGGAAAATATGATCGACGTGACGCTTCTGGCCTTTGCCATGGTCGCCTTTATCGGTATTGCAACACCCGGCCCCACCGTCTTGCTGGCGCTTGCCAATGGCTCGAAATTCGGCGTGCGTCGCGCGATGATCGGCATGGCTGGTGCCGTCCTTTCGGATTTCGTCCTGATCGGCGCGGTTGCACTGGGACTGGGGGCTCTTATGGCCGCCTCGGAGTTCTGGTTCGGTGTCGTCAAATGGGCGGGGGTCTGCTACCTTGTTTACCTTGGCATCATGCTTTTGCGTTCAAGAGGGACGCTTGACGGCGCTCTCGGCTCTGCAGAGGCAAACATGGCCGCATCGGCGCGTTCGATCTTCCTGAAGAGCTTTCTCGTCGCCGTGACCAATCCCAAGGGATACCTGTTTTTTTCGGCCTTCCTGCCGCAATTCATCGATGTCGCCGCGCCGCAGATTCAGCAATATACCGTACTTGCGCTGATCTTCGCCGGCATCGACTTCATCGTGATGTTCGCATACGCCCTGTTCGGCGCGCAGGCGGTCAGGATATTGCGCAAGTCCGGAGCATTATGGCTCGAGCGCATCTGCGGCGGCGCGCTGTTGACACTTGCTGCTTCCCTGGCCTTTTACCGACGGGCCAACGCATAATTCATTGCCATATCAGCTATTTCCGCCTTACTCAGCCACGGTGCGGGACCGCAGGAGCACCTTGTAACGCTCGAGACTGCCGCGCAGATGCGAGGCCATATATTGGCGCGCGGCATCGGCGTCTCCCTCGATAATGGCATCGACGATCTTGCCGTGCTCCTCTTGCAGGTGAAGGTTGTAATCCTTGGGGCGCGACCCCGGCGCGGCGCCCTGTAATTCGCCGCGGGGAATGATACCGGACCGAATGAGTTGGAGAAACTCCGGAAACCGCCTGTTCTGCGTGGCCTGCGCGATGGCGAGATGGAATTCGAAATCGGCGTCCCGCGTTGGTAGCCCGGCGGCGAGACAGTCACCGACACGCCGATGCGCATCCACGATCGATTCCACCTGCACGGCGGAACGGCGCGAGGCCGCCAGCCCGGCGGATTCCACTTCGAACACGGTCCGCAGTTCCAGGAGTTCGATGACCGAGGAAATGCGACCCACGGCGAGATCGTTAAAAGGCAGTTCCTTTGCCGGCTTGGCTTCGACAGCAAAGACCCCTGCGCCCTTGCGTGCTTCAACGAGGCCATCGGCACGAAGAATGGCGATGGCCTCGCGCACAACCGTTCGGCTGACGGAATATTCCCGCGTCAATTCGCTTTCGCTCGGAAGCCGGTCACCCGGGCGGAACACCCCCTCCGCCAGGTCCCGTCGCAAGGCCGAACTGATTTTCGCCGCAAGCGATACTTGCTTGGTGCTGCTCTCGACGTCCATTTCGGCCCACCTGTTTTAAACTTGTCTGGCATGTTAGCAAACACCGGCCACATTGCAAGTGCCGGGTACCACCACCCCCATCGGATCAACCTCAGGCAGCAACCATGGCAGAACCGCTGGAAAAGCGGCTTCTATACTCTCCCGGTGAGAGGCCGAGAATGCGGTGAAACACCCGACGAAAGGCGGCAGCATCCTCATAACCCACCGACCAAGCGATCTGATCGACCGAACGGCGGGTGAATTCCAGCAATTCACGCGCCTTGCCGACCCGCAGGTGCTGGACATATTCGATGGGCTTCATGCCGGTCGCCACCTTGAAGCGGCGCAGGAAGGTTCGCTCCTCCAGCCCGGCATGGCCGGCCATGTCAGTAACGCTTGTCGCCCGCCCGGCACGGGCCTGCAACCAGTGCTGCACCTTCAGGATCGGCTCATCGCCATGCGTCAGCCTTGGGGCGAAACTACTATAATGACGCTGTTCCCGTCCTGACGGGTCGATCAGCAGAAACTTGCCGGTCTCGATCATCACGGAAGGGCCGAGCAGCCGGTCGACGATGCGCAGACCAAGATCGGTCCACGCCATCAACCCGCCGGCTGTGATGATATCGCCGTCCTCGATGACGATCTTGTCTATCTCCAGCCGGACATCGGGAAATCGGTCCCGAAAACGCTCCGCAAACAACCAGTGGGTCGTCGCCGGGCGGCCAGCCAGAAGCCCGGTGGCCGCGAGCATGAACGACCCGCCGCAACTGGCAGCCAGCGTCGCGCCCTGGGCGTGCCGGTTCAGCAGCCAGCGGGCGTAAGGCTCGGCTTCCTCGATTTCAGCCGGCCCGGTCAACCGGCCGGGCACAACGAAGATATCGGGATGCCCCGGCCCGCCGGGTTCCGTGTCATAGGAGCGGGAAAACTCACCGCCTTCGCCCATGCTCCAATGGCTGACCCGCAATTTAGGCCCGCCGCGATCCTGTGAAAATACCGACGCGATGGCGAAAAGATCGGTGATGCCATGCACCATGGCGATCTGGCAGTCCCGATAGAGGACCAGCCCCACTTCCAGCGCGCTTCCCGTTACACCCGCCATGCCCAACCCCCGTTTTGTCAGTTTCGGCTCGCTTTCTGTCTGAAGCGCCAATCCATTCCCGGCTGCGTCAAGAGTATCTCTATTCCCACGGGACGCAAGCAAGCTCCCTGCAACAGGAGAGAGAGCCATGACAACGATCACCACCAGAGACGGAACGCACATCTTCTACAAGGACTGGGGCCCGAAAGACGGCCAGCCCATCATCTTCTCCCACGGCTGGCCGCTCAGCGCCGACGCCTGGGACGCGCAGATGGTGTTCTTCGCCAATAACGGTTTCCGCACCATCGCCCATGACCGCCGCAGCCACGGCCGCTCCGATCAGGTCTGGCATGACAACACCATGGATCAATATGCCGACGATCTGGCCCAGTTGATCGAACAACTCGATCTTCACGACATCATTCTGGTTGGCCATTCCACCGGCGGCGGCGAGGTGACACGTTATATCGGCCGCCACGGCACCGCCCGCGTTGCCAAGATCGCTCTCATCGGCGCGGTGCCGCCGCTGATGCTGAAGACGGAAAGCAACGCCATCGGTCTGCCAATCGATGTTTTCGACGGCATCCGTAAGGGCACCTATGACAATCGCAGCCAGTTCTTCAAGGATCTGACCATTCCCTTCTACGGCTACAACCGCGAGGGCGCCGTCATATCCGAAGGTATCCGTGATGAGTTCTGGCGGCAGGGCATGATGGGCGGCCTGAAAGGTCAGCTCGACAGTATCCGCGCCTTTTCGGAAAGCGATTTCCATCAGGACCTGAAAGCTTTCGACAAGCCGACGCTGGTTCTGCACGGCGATGACGACCAGATCGTGCCGGTCGGCGCTTCCGCGCTTTCCACGGTCAAGATCGTCAAACATGCGGTGCTCAAAATCTATCAGGGAGCCGATCATGGCCTGACACAGACCCATCAGGACCGGTTCAACGCCGACCTGCTCGCCTTCATCAACGGCTGAAACCACCGGATACAGGAGACACGGACATGACACAGAATACATTTCTCATCACCGGCGCATCCGACGGCATCGGCGCGGTTTATGCCGAACGTCTGGCAAAACGCGGCCACGATCTCATTCTGGTGGCGCGACGCGCCGAGAAGCTGAAGGCATTGGCCGCGCAGCTGGAAAAGGATCATCACATCGCCGTCGAGGTTCTCTCCGCCGATCTTTCCTGGGCGGAAGATCTCGAAAAGGTAGAGGCGCGGCTGCGTGAGGACCGGCGGATTACCGGCCTCGTCAACAATGCCGGTATCGCTGGCGAAGGCGCGATCACGGCGCTGGACCCAGCCTATGTGACGACGATGATCAACCTCAACATTCTCGCCGTCACGCGGCTTGCGGCAGCCATCGCGCCGCGCCTTGCCGCCGACGGAAAGGGTACGATCATCAACATTACATCAGTTACAGCACTGATGCCGGCGGCATTCACCGCCGTCTACCCGGCCACCAAGGCTTTCGTGCTCGCTTTTACGGAGGCGCTGCAGGCACAGCTTTCACCCTCCGGCGTGCGGGTTCAGGCCGTTCTTCCAGGTATAACCCGCACGGCCATCTGGGAGGAAGAACGGCTCGATACCATTCCGGCCGCGATGGTCATGGATGTCCATGACATGGTGGATGCTGCCCTTGCCGGTCTCGACCTTGGCGAAGCGCTGACCATTCCCTCCCTGCCGGACACTGCCGATCTTGAAAATTTCCTTGCCGCGCGTGCAGCCCTGCGGCCCAATCTCTCCCATGCACTTGCCGCCAGCCGGTATCGTGCAGCCAAACCCGAATAGAGGGATACGTATCATGATCCTCGGACTGACCATTCCCCAATTCACTGCACTGCATGTGGGCTTGAGCTTCATCGGCATTGCTACCGGACTGATCGCCCTGCCCGCTTATGCGGCAGGGCGATGGATGCCCCGCATGATGGCGCTATTCCTCGTCACCACGCTTGCCACCACGCTCACCGGCTTCCTGTTCCCAATCGGAAATTTCACGCCGGCACTCGGTGTCGGCGTCATATCGACCCTCGTTCTGGCAATCGCACTTGTCGCGCTTTACGGATACGGTCTGAATGGCAGGGCGCGCATCATTTATACGATCACCGCCACGATGAGCCTCTATCTCAACATGTTCGTCCTGATCGTACAGGCCTTTCTCAAGGTCGAAACGCTCAACAAGCTGGCGCCGAACGGCAATGAACCACCCTTCCTGATCGCCCAGACGGTCCTGCTTGTTGGAGCCATCTGTCTCGGCTGGAAGGCGACGCGCCGCAGGCTTGCCGTCTGAGGCCAGTGTGAATCCTAATCGATGCCGCAAACATGCCTTGCGCCCTGCCACCCGGGCGCAGGGGATGTTCCGCTAACACGCCACAAGCCGTAGACAGCTGAGAAGGTACCTCGCACTCTTGCCAGCGATCAATATACATTATACAATAATATATATTGATTTGTTGCCACGGGAGATGTCGATGAAAGTCGTTAAGATCAACGAGCGCTTGACCGTTGCGGGGCAGCCGATGACCGCCGATTTCCAGTCGCTCTCCGCGCAGGGTTATAAAAGCGTCATCAATGCCCGGCCGGATGGCGAAGAGCCGGGCCAACCGGGCAATGAGCAGGAAAGAAGCGCCGCCGGGGCGGCAGGCATGGACTATGGCTTCATCCCGGTCAGCGGCCCTGCCATCACTGAGGCCGATATCCGCGCCTTTCAACAGAAAATGGCGGAAGCAGCAGGCCCCGTTTTTGCCCATTGCAAGGGTGGCACCCGTGCGCTCACGCTTCATGTGCTTGGGGAAGCGCTCGACGGACGCATGGAACGCGGCGACATCGAGGCTTTTGGCAAGGCGCATGGCTTTGATCTTTCCGGCGCCACCCGCTGGCTGGAGCGACGCGCGGCAGCGGTTCCGCACGTCAAGGCATTCTTTGATCCGCGCACCTGGAGCGTGCAATATGTCGTTTCCGATCCAGTGACCAAACGCTGCGCCATTATCGATCCGGTCTATGATTTTGATGAGAAATCCGGCGCAACCGGAACGATGAATGCCGACGCCATTCTGAACCATGTGGAAAGCGAAGGCCTGTCGGTGGAATGGATTCTCGATACCCATCCGCATGCCGACCATTTCTCCGCCGCCCATTACCTGAAGCAGAAGACCGGTGCGCAGACAGCGATCAGCGCGAAGATCACCGGCGTACAGCGGCTCTGGCAGGAAAAATACAATTGGCCGGACCTTGAAACCGATGGTTCGCAGTGGGACAGGCTGTTCGAGGCGGGCGACAGGTTCAATATCGGTTCGCTTGAAGCGCGCGTGCTGTTTTCGCCCGGCCATACGCTCGCCTCCGTAACCTATGTGGTGGGAGATGCCGCCTTCGTGCACGATACGCTTTTCATGCCGGATTCAGGCACAGCGCGGGCTGATTTTCCCGGTGGCAGCGCCAGAGAACTCTGGGCGTCCATTCAGGACATTCTCGCCCTTCCGGACGAAACACGGCTGTTCACCGGCCATGATTATCAGCCCGGCGGCCGCGCGCCGAAATGGGAAAGTACGGTGGGCGAACAGAAACGCAGCAATCCACATCTGGTCGGCATGACGGAGGAAAGCTTCATCGACCTCAGAGAAACGCGGGATCGGACCTTGCCGATGCCAAAGCTCATCCTCCATGCCCTGCAGGTCAATATTCGCGGCGGGCGCCTGCCGGAGCCGGAGGCAAATGGCAGGCGTTACCTGAAATTCCCTCTTGATGTGCTGGAGGGCAGCACGTGGTAGAGGGAAAGACGCCCGGAAAGCCCCTTCATACTCCTGACATTCCCCTTCCCGCCATGGAGGAACGGGCCGTGGAAGTCGCGCTGCTTTTGAAGACCCTTGCCCACCCTGCGCGGCTGATGCTGGCCTGCACGCTGGCGCAGGGAGAATTCTCCGTGGGAGAGCTGGAAGCCAGGCTGGATATTCGCCAGCCTACACTCTCCCAGCAGCTGGGCGTCCTGCGGGAAGCCGGTGTGGTTGAAACCCGGCGTGACGCCAAGCAAATTTTCTACCAGCTTAGCGAAGCGAAAGCGGCGCAGCTGATCGAGGCGCTTTACACCATATTCTGCGCGCCGGAGGAGGAGACCGCGTGAGCCCCTACTGGTCTTCTCTTTTCGGCGGCATGTTGCTCGGCCTCGCCTGCGTTCTCCTGTTTGTCTTTAACGGCCGCATTGCCGGCATCAGCGGGATCATCGGCAGAACTCTTGGCAGGGAGCGGCGTCTTGCCGATCTCGCCTTCATCACCGGCCTGCTGGCGGGACCTTATATCCATGCCGCAGCATTCGGCCGGCTGCCCGCAATCACCGTCGCTGCCCCTTGGCCCCTCATCCTGATTGCCGGTCTGCTGGTAGGTTTTGGCACACGCATGGGCTCCGGCTGCACCTCCGGCCATGGCATCATGGGGCTGGCGCGGTTTTCCCGGCGCTCGATCGCCGCAACCGCCACCTTCCTGATCGCCGGCATCTTTACTGCGACGATAGCGGGAGCCCTGTCATGAAAAATCCGGCCGTAGCGCGTATTGCACTTGCATTGCTTGCAGGAGCGTTGTTCGGATTCGGCCTTTCGCTGTCGAGCATGGTCGATCCGGCGCGTGTTTCCGGCTTTCTCGACATCGCAAGCGGCCATTGGGACCCGAGCCTGATGTTCGTTCTTGGCGGTGCCGTTATGGTCGCGGCGCTGGGCGTGCTGCTCAGCAGACGTCTCGCCAAGCCCGTTCTCGCCGACGATTTCCGCCTTCCAGCAAAGACCCGCATCGACGGGCCGCTGATAACCGGCTCGGCGATTTTCGGCATCGGTTGGGGGCTTGCCGGTTTCTGCCCCGGCCCGGCACTCTCCGCTGTCGGCCTTGGGCTGATGCCAGTCGTTCTTTTCGTCTGCGCCATGATTGCCGGCATGCTGGCGCACGACCGCCTCTACCCGAAGCAGTCATAGCTCAAAACGCTCGTTCGGAACCGGAAACAGACGGTCGCGCGGGGGCGAAATGCTGCCGCGCGACGACGCTTGATTAAAGGTCGATCAGGCTCTTGCCCGTCATTTCCGGCGGCAAGGGCACATTCATCAGTTGCAGCAGGGTGGGCGCGACATCGGCGAGAATACCGTCATGCAGCTTCGCACCTTCAGGGCCACCGAAAAGGATCACCGGAACCGGATTTGTGGTGTGCGCCGTATGCGGGCCGCCGGTCACCGGGTCGACCATGGTTTCGCAATTGCCGTGGTCGGCAATCACAAGCATTGCGCCTCCCACTTTTTCGAGTGCGGCAACCACCGCACCGAGGCCACGATCCACGGCTTCACAGGCCTTGATTGCGGCCTGCAGATCACCGGTATGGCCGACCATATCAGGGTTGGCGTAATTGGTGACGATGAGATCGTAACCCTTGCCGATCGCCTCGACAAATTTTTCCGTTACCTCGGGCGCGCTCATTTCCGGCTGCAGGTCGTAAGTCGCGACCTTCGGGGATTTCGGCATGAAGCGATCTTCACCGACTTCCGGCTCTTCCTTGCCGCCGTTCAGGAAGAACGTCACATGCGGATATTTTTCCGTTTCGGCGAGGCGGAACTGCGTAAGTCCCTGCTTCGCCACCCAGGCGCCAAGCGTGTTGACGATATCGCGCTTCGGGTAAGCCGTGGTCATGAAATCATTGTGCCGGGTAGAATATTCCACCATGCCAAGCAGCGCCGAGAGCACTGGCTTTTCGCGCGCAAAACCGTCGAAATCATCGGCACCGATGGCAAGCAGGATTTCACGCGCGCGGTCAGCACGGAAGTTCAGGCAGAACAGGCCATCGCCGGCCTTGAAGCCTTCATAACCGTCGATCACGGTCGGCAGGATGAACTCGTCCGTGACTTTATTCGCGTAGCTCTGTGCAACGGCGCTCACCGCATCCCGGGCGTGCTCGCCTTTGGCCAGGACCATCGCGTCATAGGCCTTTTCGACACGCTCCCAGCGGTTGTCGCGGTCCATCGCATAATAACGGCCGATCACGGTGCCGATGCTGGCACCTTCCGGCAGGCTTGCCACAAGCGCAGCCACAAAATCTTCAGCGGATTGCGGCGCGACGTCACGACCATCGGTAATGGCATGCACCACGACCTTCAGGCCGTGGCTGACCATCAGCTTCACCGCCGCCTGGCCGTGGAGGATATGGCCATGAACGCCGCCATCGGAAACGACGCACATCAGATGCGCCACACCGCCTGCGGCCTTCACCTTGGCGGCGAAATCAAGCATCGCCGCATTGCGGAAAAAGCTGCCATCCTCGATTGCAAGATCGATCTGGCCGAGATCCATGGCGACGATGCGGCCCGCACCGATATTGGTATGGCCGACTTCGGAATTGCCCATTTGTCCGGTAGGCAGCCCCACCTTAGGACCAAACGTGGTGAGCCTCGCATTCGGGCAGGTGGCGAAAAGCCGGTCCATGGTGGGCGTGTTCGCCAGAACAGGCGCGTTGCTGGATGTATCCTCACTCAGCCCCCAGCCATCGAGAATAGTCAGGACAACGGGTTTGGGAGTTTGCATGGGAGGACCTTTTTCGTTCTGTTGCCGGCGGAGAGCGGACCGCCGGGCACCGGAGCGCCCTCGTCCGCCACTGTGATCGTGATGAGAAAACATGCTTCTCGTTCTTCTCTTCTATACCCGAAGATGACGAACGCAAGCCTATACCGATAGCGAAACAGTTCCGTGAAAGCTGAAAACGCGGGCTAAGAAATGCGGTCATGACACGCATACGCCCTCATACCTGTGCTCGTCACAGGAATCCAGCCGACGCGCGTCTGCGCGACGGGACGAGTCCTTTCAGCCCTAAGACTTGGGCTGGCTGGGTCCCTGTGACGAGCACAGGGAGGAGGGAGCACGGATCGCCTTCAATCGATGAAGATCAGCGCCGGCTTTTCCAGAAGCGCCTTGACGGCCTGTATGAAGACTGCCGCATCCCAGCCGTCCACGACACGATGATCGAAGCTCGAAGACAGGTTCATCATCCTGCGCGGCACAAAGCGAATTCCGTCCCAGACCGGCCGCGTCACGATCTTGTTGACGCCGATGATCGCCACTTCGGGGTAATTGATGATGGGCGTCGAAACGACACCACCCAACGCCCCAAGCGAGCTGATGGTGATGGTGGAGCCCATCAGTTCTTCCCGATGCGCCGTCCCGGTGCGAGCGGCTTCGGCAACGCGTGCGACCTCGTCTGCGCACTCCCAAAGGCCGAGCGCTTCCGCGTGGCGCACAACCGGAACGGTGAGGCCTGACGGTGTCTGCGTGGCAATGCCGATATGAACCGCCTCATAGTGGCTGACGACACTTTTTTCATCGTCGAAAAGCGCATTCATACCCGGATGATCGGCAACGGCTTTGACAAGCGCGCGCATCAAAAATGGCAGGACCGTCAGTTTCGGCTGCCCGGAACGGCGGTTGCCGTTCATCGTAGCGCGCAGATCTTCCAGATCGGTCACGTCGACTTCTTCGACATAGGTGATGTGGGGAATGCGGGAGGCGGAAAGCACCATCTTCTCGGCAATCTTGCGCCTGAGCCCGGTCACCTTCACCTCTTCGACAGCGCTATCGTGGGGTGCCATCGGTTCAGTGCGTTCCGGCCGCCCCCGCACGGTTAAGAACGCGTCGAGATCGGCATGGGTAATATGCCCGTCGGGACCCGTTCCCTTGACCTGTGCAAGATCGATATCGAGATCGTCAGCACGCTGGCGAACGGCCGGAGATGCCAGCGGCTTATGGTGCAGTTCGACCGCAGGCGCCGTGTTGGCCTCCCCGGCTTCGCGCAGCACCGGCTGGGTTTCAACGGGTGGCGGCGTGTCCGTCATGTCGGCGGGCGCTTCCTCTTCCGTCATGCGGGTCGGCGCCTCCCCTTCCGGCGCGCTACCATTGGCAGCGACGGCAGCGACATCGGTTTCGATGCGCAGGAGCGGTGCTTTCACCGGCACCGTATTTCCCACCGTTACCGCGAGCCAGGTGACGACGCCCGCCACCGGCGAAGGGATTTCCACCGTCGCCTTGTCGGTCATCACCGCGGCCAGCACCATGTCCTCGTGGACAAGATCGCCCGGTTTGACGTTCCATTCCACGAGTTCGGCTTCCGCCACACCTTCACCGACATCGGGCATGGTTAGAATAAATTCTGCCATGATCAGGCCTCCATGACTTCGACAAGGGCGCGCCCGACGCGGGCTGGCCCCGGAAAATAGTCCCACTCCTGCGCGTGGGGATAAGGCGTATCCCAACCTGCGACGCGCACGACGGGAGCCTCAAGGTGATAAAAACAATGTTCCTGCACCAGCGACACGACTTCTGCCCCGAAGCCGGAGGTCAACGTCGCCTCATGCACCATGACGCAGCGGCCGGTCTTGGAAACGGACTTCACGACGGTATCGAGGTCGAGCGGCAGCAGGCTGCGCAGATCGATGATCTCGGCGTCCACTCCCGTCTCTTCCGCCGCTGCCAGCGCCACATGCACCATGGTGCCATAAGCGATGACCGTGACATCGGTTCCGGGGCGGCGGATTTCGGCCTTGCCGATGGGGATGGTGTAGTGCCCTTCCGGCACCTCCCCCTTCTCGTGTTTGGACCATGGCGTTACGGGCCGGTCATGGTGGCCGTCAAACGGGCCGTTATAAAGCCGCTTCGGCTCCAGAAACATTACGGGGTCGGGGTCTTCGATGGACGCTATCAGTAGCCCCTTGGCGTCGTAAGGATTGGAAGGAACCACCACTTTCAGCCCGCAAACATGGGTGAAAAGCGCCTCCGGGCTCTGGCTATGCGTCTGGCCTCCGAAAATGCCGCCGCCGGTCGGCATGCGAAGAACGATCGCGCAGGTAAAGTCCCCGTTTGAGCGATAACGGATACGCGCTGCCTCCTGGGTGATCTGGTCATAGGCGGGATACATGTAATCGGCGAACTGGATTTCGACACACGGCCGCAATCCATAAGCGGCCATGCCGATGGCGGTGCCGACAATGCCGGATTCGCTGATCGGCGCATCGAAACAGCGGGTTTTACCGTATTTCTGCTGCAGCCCCTGTGTGGCGCGGAAAACGCCGCCGAAATAACCCACATCCTCACCAAAAACCACGACATCATCGCTGCGTTCCATGGATACATCCATGGCGCTACGGACGGCTTCAATCATCGTCATTCTTGCCATGTCTTACCATCCTGCCTTCTGGCGCTGGCGGACGAGATGCGCCGGCATCTCGGCGTAAACACCTTCGAAAATATCCTTCTTCGGCGGTTTTTTGCCCTCGTGCAGCGTGCCGTGGCTTTCCGCCTCGCGCTGGGCTTCCAGCACCTCATCGGCGATCTCCGCTTCCGCCTGCCGGTGCCGCTCTTCCGACCAGACGCCACGCAGGATGAGGTGTTTCTTCAACCTCAGGACAGGGTCGCCCAGAGGCCATGCTTCGGACTCGGTCTTCGGGCGGTAGGCGCTCGGATCGTCAGAGGTGGAATGCGCGCCGACACGATAGGTGACGTATTCGATGAGCGTCGGGCCGAGATTGCGGCGCGCCCGCTCCACGGCCCAACGGGCCACGGCATAAACGGCCAGATAATCATTACCGTCGACCCGCAGTGCGGGAATACCGAAACCCAGCCCGCGTGCCGCGAAGGTCCCGGAGCCCCCGCGTGCAATGCCCTGAAAGGTGGAAATGGCCCATTGGTTGTTGACGATGTTGAGAACGACCGGCGCCTTGTAGGTCGATGCAAAAACCATCGCCGAATGAAAGTCCGACTCCGCCGTCGAGCCATCGCCAATCCAGGCGGCCGCAATCTTTGTATCACCCTTGATGGCCGACGCCATCGCCCATCCCACCGCCTGCACATATTGCGTGGCGAGATTGCCGGATACGGTGAAGAAACCGTGTTCTTTGGAAGAGTAAAGGACAGGCAGTTGCCGCCCGTGCAGCGGGTCGAGTTCGTTGGAATAGATCTGGTTCATCATGGTGACGAGCGGATAGTCGTCGGCGATCAGCAGACCTGCCTGCCGATAGGTCGGGAAGTTCATGTCGCCCTTGGAAAGCGCCTTGCGGAAGGCGCAACTCACTGCCTCCTCCCCAAGATGCTGCATATAAAAAGAGGTCTTGCCCTGCCGCTGCGCCATCAGCATGCGCGCATCGAAAGCCCGAAGCCTCATCATGTTCTTCAGACCCGTCAGCAGGTCGTCATCCGAAAGCAGCCCGGACCAAGGTCCGACGGCCTCACCCTGATGATTAAGGACGCGAATGATCGAATAGGCGAGATCACGCATGCTCTCCGGCGCGGCATCCACTTCCGGGCGAGGCACGGAACCGGCCTTGGGTATCTTTACATTGGAGAAATCCGGCTGATCGCCGGGCCGCACGGCGGGTTCCGGAACATGCAGGCTTAGATGTGGCGTTTCTGATATGTCCATTCTACTCCTCCCGTCGCGGTCTCCTCCAGACCGTGAAACAACTCTCAAAGGTTTCTTGCGATCACCATCCGCTGGACATCGCTTGTCCCCTCGTAAATCTGGCAGATGCGCACATCGCGATAGATCCGCTCCACCGGATAATCCGCCATGTAGCCATAACCGCCGTGGATCTGGATGGCGTCCGAACAAACGCGTTCGGCCATTTCCGACGCGAAGAGCTTGGCCATCGAGGCCTCGGAAAGGCACGGCTCGCCCGCTTCCTTCAGCGCCGCCGCGTGCAGCACCAGCTGCCGCGCCGCCTGAATGCGCGTTGCCATATCCGCGAGACGAAACGCCACCGCCTGATGTTCGATGATCGCCTGCCCGAAGGCCTTGCGCTCGCGGGCGTAATCCCGCGCCGCCTCAAATGCCGCCTGAGCCATGCCCACCGCCTGCGCCGCGATGCCGATGCGGCCACCTTCCAGATTGGCGAGCGCAATGCGGTAACCCTGACCTTCCTCACCGAGCCGTAAATCGGCAGGAATGGCCATGTCGTTGAAAGCGATTTGGCAGGTATCGGACGAGTGAAGGCCGAGCTTTTCTTCGACCCGGATAACCTCATAGCCCGGCGTATCGGTGGGCACGATGAAGGCGCTGATACCCTTCTTGCCTGCCGCTGCATCCGTAACGGCAAAAACAATGACGACATCGCCATTCTTACCCGAGGTGATGAACTGCTTTGCGCCATCAAGAATATAGCGATCGCCATCGCGACGCGCCCTGGTCTTGAGATTTGAGGCATCGGAGCCAGCCTGTGGTTCGGTCAGCGCAAAGCCACCGATCCATTCGCCGGAGGCAAGCTTCGGCAGAAAACGCTGCTTCTGGTCCTCGGTCCCGAATTTTAGGATCGGCACGCAACCGACCGAATTATGGACGCTCATGATGGTGGAACAGGCACCGTCCCCCGCAGCGATTTCTTCCAGCGCCAGCGCATAAGCGACAGCACCGGTTTCCGCCCCGCCATACTCTTCGGACACCAGCATGCCGAGGAAGCCGAGCTCGCCCATCGCTTTCAATTCTTCCTTGGGGAAACGGCTTTCCCGGTCACGCGAAGTGGCGCCAGGGGCAAGCCTTTCCCGCGCAAAGTCGCGGGCCATATCTCTGATCTGCTGCTGGGATTCAGTGAGCATCATCGCCGCCTCCCGCCAAAAAGCAGAAGCGTATCAGGCGCGTCGCCAGCTGGAATTGGTCGCGAGGGCTGCCCTTGAAAGCACGGGCGGCCCCATCGATCACGACAGGGTCATGCACAGCCAAATTCACCTCCCTTGGCCAGCCCTGACGTGAGGAACCGGCCCGCCGCAAATCTCCTCCAGACCGCGACTGACGTGAACGCTATCACTATCTCGAATTCATTTCAAAGCTATTTTGATTGACAGTTTTTTGATTGGCGATATCTTTGATCCAACAAATAGTCATATCATAGAGCAAATGATCCATGATTGAGCTCGACAGTTTCGACCAGAAGATTCTGCATGTTCTCGGCGATGACGGGCGGGTCAGCTGGCGGGATCTTGCGGCTCGGATAGGCCTTTCTTTCACACCCACGTTGCGCCGCGTGCGCAAGCTGGAAGAGGAAGGCATCATTCGCGGCTATACCGCCGTGTTTGACGAGAACCGGCTGCTCGGCAATATGGGTGTCTTCATCTCCGTCACGCTGGAGCGGCAGATCAAGGAAGCGCTGACGACATTCGAACATCATGTGGCCTCCATTCCCGAGGTGGTGGGTGGTTACCAGACGAGCGGCAGTTCCGATTATCTGATCCACGCCATGGTGCGGGATCTGCCGCATTACCAGCAGCTGCTGGATTTCCTAACCACCGTTCCCGGCGTGTCGCGCATCCAGTCCAACTTTGCCATCAAGACATTCGTGCGCCGTTCCGCCGCCTTCACCGGGGGTGACACGCCGTAAATAAGGGCTGCCGGCGCGGAGGAGGTGCCGGCTGCTGACAAAGGGACGGCCTGCCGTCCGGAGGAGGAGACGCGATGAGTTTGAACCTCGCCGCCATTTTCGATGCCGATCTCGGCCCGGAAATCGCAGCATTGCGCGACAGCGCAAGTGCATTCGCAGATGATAAAATCGTCCCGCTGGCGGCGGAGATCGACAGGGACGACCGCTTCCCGCGTCAGCTCTGGCCGCAGATGGGTGAACTCGGCCTGCACGGCATCACCGTTTCGGAAGAATTCGGCGGTGCCGACATGGGCTATCTCGCCCATTGCGTGGCGATGGAGGAAATAAGCCGGGCTTCCGCCTCCATTGGCCTTTCCTATGGCGCCCATTCCAACCTCTGTATCAACCAGATCCACCGCTGGGGCACGCAAGAGCAGAAGCACAGATATTTGCCGAAACTCGTCTCTGGCGAGCATGTCGGTTCGCTTGCCATGAGCGAGACGGAGGCCGGTTCGGATGTCGTCTCGATGCGGCTGAAGGCGGAACGCAGGGGCGACCGCTATGTGCTCAACGGCGCGAAAATGTGGATCACCAACGGCCAGGAGGCCGATACGCTGGTCGTTTACGCCAAGACCGACATGTCCGCCGGCCCCCGCGGCATCACCGCCTTCCTCATTGAAAAAGGCTTCAAAGGGTTTCGTCCGGCCCAGAAACTCGACAAGCTCGGCATGCGCGGCTCACCCACATCAGAATTGGTGTTCGAGGATTGCGAGGTGCCGGAAGAGAACATTCTCGGCCGCCTCAATGACGGCGTGACGGTGCTGATGAGCGGGCTGGATTACGAGCGCGCCGTGCTGGCCGCCGGCCCTGTTGGTATCATGCAGGCGGCCATCGATCTGGTGCTGCCTTATGCCCGCGAGCGCAAGCAATTCGGCAAACCGATCGGTGAATTCCAGCTCGTGCAGGGTAAGCTCGCGGATATATATTCGGCGATGAACGCATCGCGCGCTTATGTCTATTCCGTGGCCCGGGCCTGCGACAATGGCCGCATCACGAGGCAGGATGCGGCAGGCGCGATCCTCTTTGCCGCCGAGCGGGCGACGCAGGTGGCGCTGGATGCGATCCAGCTTCTCGGTGGTTCCGGTTATGTCAATGAAAGCCCGGCAGGACGGCTGCTGCGCGATGCCAAGCTTTACGAAATCGGCGCCGGCACCAGCGAAATCCGCCGGATGCTGATCGGCCGCGAGTTGGTCAAGGGCAACGGGTGAGGACACGCGATGAAGCTAACATCCAGCCTGAACCGCGATACCACCTTCTCTGCCAATGTCGATTTCATGTCGGGTCTGGTCGATGACCTGCGCCAACATGTCGAAAAAATCTCCAGAGGCGGCGGTGACAAGGCCCGAGAACGGCATCTTTCCCGCGGCAAATTGCTGGCGCGCGACCGGATCGAAACACTTCTCGATCCCGGCAGTCCATTCCTCGAATTCTCGCAATTTGCAGCTTACGAGGTTTATGACGAACCCGTTCCGGCCGCCGGCATTGTCACCGGCATCGGCAGGGTCTCGGGCCGAGAATGTGTAATCGTCGCCAATGATGCGACGGTGAAGGGCGGCACCTATTATCCGCTGACGGTGAAGAAACATCTGCGCGCGCAGGAGATTGCCGCCGAGAACCGCCTGCCCTGTATTTACCTCGTGGATTCCGGCGGCGCGAACCTGCCCAATCAGGACGAAGTGTTTCCGGACCGCGATCATTTCGGCCGCATCTTCTACAATCAGGCCAATATGTCGGCGAAAGGCATCGCCCAGATCGCCGTGGTGATGGGCAGCTGCACGGCGGGCGGGGCCTATGTGCCTGCGATGAGCGACCAATCCGTGATCGTTAAAAACCAGGGCACCATCTTCCTTGGCGGCCCGCCGCTGGTGAAGGCGGCAACAGGTGAGGTGGTGAGTGCGGAAGAGCTGGGCGGTGCGGATGTGCACTCCCGGCAATCCGGCGTCACCGATCATTATGCCCGGGACGACCGCCACGCACTGGCGCTGACCCGGCGGATTGTCTCAACCCTCAACCGCCGCAAGCAGGTGGAGCTCGATATTCGCGAACCGCTGGAGCCGCTTTATCCGGCAGACGAGCTTTACGGCATCGTTCCCGCCGATACGCGCAAACCCTTCGAGGTACGTGAGATCATCGCCCGTCTGGTGGATGGTTCTGAATTTGATGAGTTCAAGGCGCTTTATGGCACGACGCTGGTCTGTGGTTTCGCCCATATCCATGGCTATCCCGTTGGCATCATCGCCAATAACGGCATCCTGTTTTCGGAATCGGCGCTCAAGGGCGCGCATTTCATCGAGCTCTGCTGCCAGCGCGGCATTCCCCTGGTTTTCCTGCAGAACATCACCGGCTTCATGGTCGGCAAGGCCTATGAGGCTGGCGGCATCGCCAAGGATGGCGCAAAGCTCGTCACCGCTGTTGCTTCAGCCAAAGTGCCGAAATTCACCGTCATCATCGGCGGCTCCTTCGGGGCCGGTAATTACGGCATGTGCGGGCGGGCCTATTCGCCACGCTTCCTGTGGATGTGGCCGAATGCCCGCATTTCCGTGATGGGCGGCGAGCAGGCGGCCTCCGTTCTGGCACAGATTCGCCGCGACGGTATCGAAGCTGATGGCCGGCACTGGTCGAAGGAAGGCGAAGAAGCGTTCAAGCAGCCGATCCGCGAAAAATACGAGCGGGAGGGCCATCCCTATTATGCCAGCGCGCGGCTTTGGGACGACGGTATCATCGACCCAAAGGATACCCGCCTCGTCCTCGGCCTCGGTCTGTCCGCCGCGCTCAACGCACCCATTGAACCCACCCGTTTCGGCATATTCAGGATGTGAGGCGACGATGTTTTCGAAAATACTCATCGCCAACAGGGGCGAGATCGCCTGCCGCATCATCCATACCGCCCGCAAAATGGGCATTCGTACCGTCGCCGTTTATTCCGATGCCGATCGTGACGCCATGCATGTGGCGCTTGCCGACGAAGCGATCGCCATCGGCGCTGCACCCGCGCGTGCCTCCTATCTCGATGGCGAAAAGATCATCGCCGCAGCGAAGACAAGCGGCGCAGAAGCCATTCATCCGGGTTACGGTTTTCTTTCGGAAAATGCCGGTTTCGCCGAAGCCTGTGCCGCCGCCGGGCTGGTGTTCATCGGCCCACCGGCCGCGGCGATTCGCGCCATGGGCGGCAAAAGCGAAGCAAAGGCACTGATGGCCAAGGCTGGCGTGCCCGTGGTTCCTGGTTATCACGGTAAGGACCAGGCGGAGGAACGGCTGGGGAATGAGGCGGAAGCCATAGGCTATCCCGTCCTGCTCAAGGCTTCGGCCGGCGGCGGCGGCAAGGGCATGCGCATCGTCAGGCAAAAACGTGAATTTGCAGCGGAACTTGCCGGGGCAAAACGCGAGGCGTCGGCCGCCTTCGGTGATGACCGCATGCTGATCGAAAAATATCTCGAACGGCCGCGCCATGTGGAGGTTCAGATCTTTGCCGATAGCCACGGCAATTGTTTTTCCCTTTTCGAACGTGACTGCTCCATCCAGCGCAGGCATCAGAAGGTTTTGGAAGAAGCCCCTGCCCCCGGCCTGCCGGATGCGCTCAGGCAACGTATGTATGAAGCGGCAACAGCCGCCGCCCGCGCGATCGACTATCGCGGTGCGGGAACCGTGGAATTCCTGCTCGATCCTTCCGGCGCATTCTATTTCATGGAAATGAATACGAGGCTTCAGGTCGAACATCCCGTGACCGAGTATATTACCGGTCTCGATCTGGTCGAATGGCAGATCCGTGTTGCGGATGGTGAAACGTTACCGCAGGACTGGGCCGATCTCAGCATAAATGGTCATGCCATCGAGGCCCGTATCTATGCCGAAGACCCGGCGCATGATTTCCTGCCGTCGGTCGGCACCATCAGCCATCTCGTTTTCCCCGATCAGGGCCCTCACGTCAGGATCGACAGCGGCATCCGCGCCGGCGACGCCATCACCGTGCATTACGATCCGATGATCGCCAAGCTTATCGTCTGGGATCGGGACCGAGCCTCAGCCGTGCGGCGTCTGACGCTGGCGCTGGAAAAGCTGGCGATCTGCGGCGTTACCAGCAACGCCGCGTTTCTGACACGGCTTGCCCGATTGGAAGCTTTCGCCTCAGCCGACCTCGATACGGGTTTCATCACCCGCAACGAGGCTTCGCTCTTTGCTCCAGCCGCGAGTGATGGAAGTGTCATCGCCCTCGCCGCGCTTGGCCTGCTGCTCTCCCGCCGCACAAACGGAATGTCGCAATCAGAGGCGGATCCCCATAGCCCGTGGAACACGAAGGTCGCATTCCGCCTCAACGCACCGGCGCGGGAAACGCTGAATTTCATGTTTGATAACCAGCCGTTAAGCGTCGGCGTCACGCATGAGGGTGATGAATTCACGCTCGCAATCGAGGGGCGGACGATCCGGGCCTACGGCAGCCTTTCCGGTGACGGCCAGCTCCTTGCAACCTTGGACGGCCGGAAAAGTCAGGGCTATTTCTTCGCAGAGACCGGCACCTATGCGCTTTTCCTGCATGGCGAGCCTTACCGCATCAGCCAGCCAGATCCCATCGAAATCGCGGATTCTTCCGTTCACGCCGCTGGCCTGGAAGCTCCCATGCCGGGCGTGATCCGCGCGGTGCTCAGCCGGAACGGTGCTGTCGTGGAGGCCGGCGACGCGCTTGTGGTTATGGAAGCGATGAAGATGGAGCATACGATCCGTGCACCGGCGAAGGGCATCGTCAACGCCATCAATTGCAATGAAGGCGATATGGTCGCGGCCGGCGCGGTGCTGGTGAATTTCGAGCCGGAAGGAGCATGAGATGAGCTTGCCCCGAACCGTCAGGATCGTTGAGGTTGGCGCACGTGACGGCTTGCAGAACGAGACCACCGAGGTTCCGACCGCGACAAAAATCGAGCTGATCGAGCGGCTGGCTGCAGCAGGACTGAGAACGGTGGAAGCGGGCGCTTTTGTCTCACCCAAAAAAGTGCCGCAGATGGCGGGGTCGAAAGAGGTGTTTAGAGGCCTCGAAAGGCGAGCGGGAACGGCCTATCCGGCGCTTGTTCCCAACATGAGAGGTTTCGAAGCTGCCATTGAAGCCGGTGTCACGGAAATCGCGGTTTTCGTGTCCGCCTCCGAAGGTTTCAGCCAGCACAACATCGGCTGTTCGCGCGCCGAAAGCCTAGACCGTCTGCGCGATGTCGCGGATGCCGCTGCCGTGCGAAATATCCGCATGCGCGGTTACCTTTCCTGCATTGCCGGCTGCCCCTATGACGGAGCAGTTGCGCCCGATGACGTGGCGGCGATGGCCGATGCCCTTATTGCGCTCGGCTGCCATGAAATCTCGCTGGGTGATACGATCGGCATCGGCACGGCGGGCCAGATCCGCAACATCATCGAGCGGGTCTCGGCACATATCGCGCTTGAAAAACTCGCCATGCATTTCCACGATACCTACGGACAGGGCGTCGCCAACGTGCTGGCTTCGCTTCAACAGGGCATAACGACGTTCGACAGTTCCGTCGCCGGGCTGGGCGGTTGCCCCTTCGCGCCGGGCGCGAGCGGCAACGTCGCCACCGAAGACGTCATTTATCTGCTTTCGGGACTTGGCATAGAAACCGGCGTCGACCTGATGGCCGTGGCGACAACCGGTGACTGGATAAGCAGGCATCTGGGCAGGTCCAATGCAGCGCGTGCCGGCAAGGCGCTTCTCGCCGCGAAACAGAAGGGTGACGCCCATGGCAAATGAGGTGTTGAGCGAGAAACGCAAGGATGTTCTGTGGCTGACTCTCAACCGACCGGAGGTGCATAATGCCCTGAATGCCGCGATGACCGATGCGCTCACCCATGCGATCCGCGCAGCCTCCGGCGACCATGGCCTGCGCGCCGTTGTGATAACGGCAGCGGGAGAACGCAGTTTCTGTTCGGGTGCAGATCTGAAGGAAAGTGCGGGCGGCATGTTCCTGTCCCGGGACGGCACGAACCCTATAGCCGACGTCATGCGCGCCATAGAAGGCTGCGACAGGCCCGTCATCGCCCGCATCAACGGCCGGGTTCTGGCGGGCGGGCTTGGCCTCGTTGCCGCCTGCGATCTCGTCTATGCAGCCGATCATGCCGAATTCGGCCTGCCGGAGGTGAAGGTCGGTCTTTTCCCCGCCATGGTCGCAGCGAAACTTCTGGCAAAAATCCCGTTGGGCGGGCTTCAGGAAATGGCTTATCTCGGCCACACGGTCAGCGCCAGTGAGGCGACACGTCTCGGGCTCATAAACCGCGCCGTTCCCCTCGCCAGCCTCGACGGCCTGATCGAAGAGGTTCTTGCAACACTGCGGCACAATGCACCGGGTGCCATCGCGGCCGGAAAGGCGGCGCTGCTCGCCATGCGCGAAATGCCATCGGCGGAACGGCTCGTCTTCGCCGAACGCATCATCGCCGTCGTCAGCGGCAGTGATGAGGCGCGGGAGGGACGTCTGGCCTTTGCGGAAAAACGTCCCCCGCGCTGGACCGGCAAGCCCTGAGGCCAGACAGGCAGGGTGTGTCGATCGCCAACTCCGTTAATCGATATAATGGGTTTGACCGCGTTGACCCCGTTTCACAAATCGCGTTCTATCCAGCGCCTTTCGCCGGAGGGTGATCGGGAAGCCGGAGGAGACCTTATGCGCCTTGTAAAAACTGTCGCCGAATTGCGCGATGCGATCGCCGTCTTTCGCCGCGCCGGCAAAACCGTCGGCTTCGTACCGACGATGGGTTTCCTCCATGTCGGTCATCTCACGCTGGTTTCCAGGGCGAAGGCGGAAAACGACGTGACGGTGGTTTCCATCTTTGTCAATCCGCTGCAATTCGGCGCCAATGAGGATCTGGCCCGCTATCCGCGCGACCTCGCCCGCGACAACGCGCTTCTGGAGGAAGCTGGCGTCGACATTCTTTTCGCGCCCGAAGTCTCGGAGATGTATCCGCGTCCCATGGCAACCGTCGTTGACGTGCCGGAACTCGGCAGCCAGCTGGAAGGCGCGGTTCGGCCGGGGCATTTCGCCGGTGTCGCAACCGTGGTGACGAAGCTTTTTAATCTTGTTCAGCCAGATTCGGCCTATTTCGGTGAGAAGGACTATCAGCAGGTAACGTTGATCCGCCGCATGGTCGAAGACCTCGCCCAGCCGGTCAGGGTCGTTCCCGTCACAACCGTGCGGGAGCCGGATGGGCTCGCCTGCTCCTCACGCAACGTCTATCTGAGCGCCGAGGAACGTGCCGCCGCCGTGATCGTTCCGCGGGCGCTGAACGAGGCGGAACGGCTTTATGACCTGGGATTGGATGACCCCGCCGCGTTCGAAGCGGCTCTCGAAACATTTATCGCCGCCGAGCCTTTAGCATGTCCCGACGTCGTCGCGGTACGCGACCCCGATACGCTGGCACCCGTTGCTTCCGTGCAGGCAGGGCCAATATTGGTGGCGCTGTTCGTGCGCCTCGGCAGCACAAGGCTTCTCGACAACCGCGTCATCGGCCGCGAGAGAACAGAGAAAAGGGAGGCCGCCCAATGAGCGCCCATGGAAAACAAAAACGGCTGACGACGGCCTCCATCCGGCAGATGAAGGGCGAGGCGCGCATCGTTTGCCTGACCGCCTATACCACACCGATCGCCCGCCTGCTTGACCCGCATTGCGACCTGCTGCTGGTCGGCGATTCCCTCGGCATGGTGCTCTACGGAATGGATACCACAGTCGGCGTGACGCTGGACATGATGATCGCCCATGGCCGCGCCGTCATGCGCGGCGTCGAACATGCCTGCGTCATCGTTGATCTGCCCTTCGGAACCTATCAGGAATCCAAGGAACAGGCCTTCCGCAACGCGGCGCGGCTGATGCAGGAAACCGGCTGCGACGGCGTGAAGCTGGAGGGAGGCGAGGAAATGGCAGAAACCATCGCCTTCCTGGTAGCCCGCGGCATTCCCGTCTTCGGCCATGTCGGTCTGATGCCGCAGCTTGTTCACACGGCTGGCGGCTTCCGCTCGCTGGGGCATTCTGATGCGGAAACGCAAAAGATCTGGCGTGACGCGATTGCGGTGGATCAGGCGGGCGCCTTCGCCATCGTCGTGGAAGGCACAGTCGAGCCGCTGGCCCGCGAGCTGACGAAAAAACTTGCCGCGCCCACCGTTGGCATCGGCGCATCGCCAGCCTGTGACGGGCAGGTGCTGGTTTCCGACGACATGCTCGGCCTCTTCACCGACTTCAAACCGAAATTCGTCAAGCGTTTCGCCGATCTGGGCCCGACGATCTCCGAAGCGGCGGCGGCCTATGCCGATGAGGTTCGCGCAGGGGCGTTTCCGGGGCCCGAACATACGTTTCAGGTGCGCCGACAACCGCCTTCTGGGAGTCGTGAAGGCGCAGCGGGCGGGGGCGCTTCGTGACCAACACCTTCACCTTCGTCATGCTCGGGCCTCTCCCGAGCATCTATTACCGATCGATTTTATGCAAAGCAGGCAGATCCTCGGCACAATGCCGGGGATGACGTCGAGATTGAGGCAAGGTGTGTAGTCAGCCTCGGCTCCCCCTGTTCCAACGACACCGAATTTACACAATCCCGCCGCTGCCGCCAACCGAAGCCGGGCGCTTCGCCGCAACCTGCTTGCGATAGCCGCTCGCCCGATAGGCCGCAATCGGATCAATCGCGCCGCCTGCCAGTTGCCGCGCCTGAGCGAGAATCGGTTCGACATCGGTGCGGTAGGCCCGCTTCAGCACATCTGAAGCCATCAATGCATCATTGTCCTGCTGGTAGCCGTCAAGAGCCACACGATCCACCAGCAGCGCCTGCGCATAGGCGCGACGGATTTCGTTGGCGCTGGAGATCAGGCTTTCGATCGGGTCCGTCACATTATGCGACTGATCTATCATGTGGGCGGGATGGAAACCCTTCACCCCGCGATGTTCGGCGTCGACAAGTTCGTTGAAAACGAGGAACAGGCGGTAAGGGTCGATTGAGCCGGCATCCAGATCGTCATCGCCATATTTGCTGTCGTTGAAGTGGAAACCGCCGAGCTTGCCGAACTGTATCAGCCGGGCGACGATCATTTCGATATTGGTGTTGGGCGCATGGTGACCAAGATCAACGAGGCAGAAGGCCTTTTCGCCGAGCGCGTTGGCGATAAGATAATTGGTGCCCCAATCCTGCACGACGGTGGAATAAAAGGCCGGCTCATACATCTTGTGTTCGGAAAAGATGCGCCAGTCATCCGGCAGCGCCTTGTAGATGTCGGCCATTGCGGCGAGATAACGCTCGAAACTTCTGGTGAAATTGCTCTGTCCGGGGAAGTTGGAGCCATCACCCACCCACACCGTCAGGGCCTTGGAACCGATGGCCCTGCCGATTTCGATACATTCGAGATTGTGTTCCACCGCCTGCCGGCGTGTGGCGGCGTCGGTGTGGCTGAGCGAGCCGTATTTGTAGGAATGGCTCTGGCCCGGAGCATCCGAAAACGTGTTGGAGTTCATGGCGTCGAAGCCGAGACCCAGCGCATCCGCATGGGCTTTCAGGCGTTTCGGGTCTTCCTTGTCCCACGGAATATGCAGTGAAACATTGGGCGTCGCCCGCGTCAGCTGGTTGATGACGGCGCAGTCATCGAGCTTGTCGAAAATGCCGCGCGGTTCGCCCGCGCCGGGAAAACGGGCAAAACGGGTTCCGCCGGTGCCGACGCCCCAGGAGGGCACGGCAACGAAAAATTCGGAGACACTGGTTGTGACGGCCTCGATATCGATATTGCGGCGCGCGAGCTGGTTGCCAAGCGCCTGATAATCGTCATTCAAAGCAGCAGCGCGCTTTTCGTTTTCAGCCGCGATCACATCGGCGGCGATTGTCGTCTCGGTCATTTTTTCCTCCCGAACGATGAACACAACAGGTGCTTCGACCCGCGACACCACCACCCCGTCATTCCGGCCTTGAGCCGGAATCCAGCCAGCCCAAGTCTTTGGGCTGAGAAGACTCTCCCGCCGCGCAGATACGCGACTGCTGGATTCCGGTTCAAGGCCGGAATGACGGAGGTGGGACCTGCCGGACGTCTACCGCGTAAAACTCTGCGCATTACCGGCATCAACATTGATGATGTTGCCGGTCGACTTGGCCGAAGCGTCGGACGCCAGGAAGTAGATCGCCTCGGCGATATCTTCCGGAAAGACATTGAGTTTTAGCATGGAGCGCTTGCGGTAATGTTCCTCCAGATCGGTCACTTCGATCTTGGAAGAGGCCGCGCGCTGCTCGCGCCATTCGCCGCTCCAGATCTTCGAACCGCGCAGCACGGCATCGGGATTGACGGTGTTGACGCGAATGCCGGCCTCCGCCCCCTCAAGCGCAAGGCAACGGGCTAGATGAATTTCTGCCGCCTTCGCGGTGCAATAGGCCGAGGCATTGGGCGAAGAGGCGAGGCCATTTTTGGAAGCGACAAAAACGACGTTGCCGCCGAGATTCTGGCGCCGCAGCAGCCGGAATGCTTCTCGCGAAACGAGGAAATAGCCTGTCGCGAGAATGTCGATATTCTTGTTCCACATGGCAAGCGTCGTATCTTCCACCGGAGCGGAAGAAGCGATGCCGGCATTGGAAACGAGGATATCCACGCCTCCGAATTCCACACTCGCTTCCGCGAAGGCGGAAATCACTGCATTCTCCTGCGTCACGTCAAGCTTGACGGTACGCACCGCATCCGCGCTATACCGCTTGACGAAATCGCCCTTCGCAGCCTCCAGTGCCGCTTCATCGATATCGGCCAGCACCACACAGGCACCCTCGCCCGCCAGCCGCTCCGCCGTCGCCCGGCCGATGCCGCCGGCGCCGCCCGTAACGAAGGCCACGCGGCCCGCAAGGCTCTTCGGCTTCGGCATGCGCTGCAGCTTCGCTTCTTCCAGCAGCCAATATTCGATATCGAAGGCTTCCTGCTCGGGAAGACCCTGATATTCCGACACGGTGGACGCGCCACGCATGACATTAATAGCGTTGACATAAAATTCGCCGGCGATGCGGGCCGTGGCCTTGTCTTTAGCGAAAGACAGCATGCCGACGCCGGGGATGAGGAATATCACCGGGTTCGGATCACGCATTTTTGGCGAATTATCGTGGCGGCAAGCTTCATAATAGCGCGTGTAATCCGCGCGATAGTCCTCCAGCGCCTTGTCTAGGCTGGCCGTCAGCGCATCCACATCTGGATTTGCGGTATCGAGATCAAGGATCAGCGGACGAATTTTCGTGCGCAGGAAATGGTCCGGGCAGGATGTGCCCAGCGCACCGAGCGGTTTCAAATCCTTCGAATTGACGAATTCCAGAACGGCATCCTGATCGTCAAAGTGGCCGAGCTTGCGTTCTTCACGGCCGATGCGGCCACGGATTTCCGGCATCAACCGGGCGGCGATGGCCCGACGTTCGGCAACCGGCAGGCTTTTGGCCACTGCCCCGCCGAAGATCGCCTTGCCTTCGGTCTCTTCCGCAAACCATTCGATGGCCTTGTTGATGATGGCGAGCGTCAGTTCGTAACACGCCTTGGCGTCGTTATCCCATGTGAAGAGGCCGTGGCTTTCCAGCACGACGCCCTTGGCTTTCGGATTGGCCTTGACGAAAGCTTCCAGATCGAGGCCCAGCTGGAAACCGGGGCGACGCCAGGGCAGCCAACCGATGTCGTCGCCGAAAATCTGCTGCGTCAATTCCTTCGAGTTTTTCGAGGCGGCGATAGCGATGATTGCATCGGGATGCATATGGTCGACATGATCATAAGGCACGAAACCGTGCAGCGGCGTATCTATGGAGGCCGCGCGCGGATTGAGGTTGAAGGTGCAATGCGGCAGGAAGCCGACCATGCGGTCCTCATCCTGAACACCCTTGTAAATGCCCTTCAGCGCTTCCAGCTTGTCGAGATAAAGCGTTGCAAAACCATCAAGCTTGATGGTGCCGACATCGCCGCCGGAGCCCTTCACCCACATGACGCGGACCTTCTCGCCCGTCAGGGGATCGGTTTCAAGCACCTTTGCTGATGTGTTCCCGCCTCCGTAATTGGTGATGCGCTTGTCGGCACCGAGCAGGTTGGAGCGGTAAAGAAGCTTTCCCGGCTCATCGAGCGTCCTGGCATAAGCGTCGTCCCAACGGCTTTCGAGAAGGCGGGATGTTCCCGTCATGTCTTCCTCCCACATGGTCTTCATTCGCGAACCGACACCGGTCCGCCTCCTTTAACGGCAGGTATCGCGCATCCAAAAGCCCAATGTCAATCAAAAACGATCATAAATTTTCATGTTGCAGCGCGATATTGATTAATTTGATCGTTGTTGATTGACAACGTAAAGAGATTGCGAATAATCACGATCAGGAGGACCAAATGCACGAACGCGAACGCCATCGCATCATCTTGAGCGCCATACAGGAAAAACCTGTGGTGACGGTGCAGGATATTGCGGAATTGACGGATGCGTCGGAAGCGACCATTCGGCGGGATATTGCGTCCCTGCACGTGCAGGGCAAGTTGCGGCGCGTGCGCGGCGGTGCGGAAGCGGTGCATCCGCCGCAGCTCGGCAATCTGGCCGCGCGGCCATTCCGCGTGTCCGAATCAGTCAACATCGACAAGAAACGCGCAATTGCGCGCAAGGCGGTCGATCTCTGCAATGATGGCGATGCGATCATCCTGAATGGCGGCACCACGACATTCCAGATGGTGCATTACATGGCGGCGCGCCGCCTGCAGGTGATGACCAATTCTTTCGCCATCGCCGAGCATCTGGTCAAGCATTCCAAATGCAATGTCAGCGTGCCGGGTGGCGCGATCTATCGTGACCAGAGCCTGATCCTGTCACCCTTCGAGAATGACGCAATCCGCAACTTCTATGCACGGCGGATTTTTCTCGGGGCGCAGGGCGTGGGTGCGCTCGGCATCATGGAATCCGACGCGCTGGTCATACAGAGCGAGCAGAAGCTGATGCGGCAGGCGGAAGAGCTGATCGTGATGGTCGATTCCTCGAAATTCAGGAAACGGTCCAGCCTCATTCTCTGCCCGCTCGAGAACGTGTCGACCATCATCACCGATGACGGGATTTCTGACGAGGCGGCAAGGATGGTGGAAGATGCCGGGGTAGAGCTGCTGATCGCCGGCGCCGTGGCGGACGCGAAAACGGCCGGTCCGCCGGATGAGGAGAATTCTTCGTCGGTCGCTTGAGGAGCGCCGGCAGGGAAGTTGCAAGGTTCAAAAACGGGAGGAAAAGGGACATGAAACTTACACGCAGAACATTAACGAGCGTACTCGCGCTCGGCGCGGCACTCTCCGTAGCCGGCCTCGGCGGCGTTGCACAGGCCGCCGACGTGAAGATCGCGCTGGTGGTGAAATCGCTTGGCAACGGCTTTTTCGAAGCCGCCAACAAGGGCGCACAGGAAGCCGCAAAGGACCTCGGCGGAGTCGAGATCATCTATACCGGCCCGACCAGCACAACGGCGGAAGGCCAGATCGAAGTCATCAATTCGCTGATCGCGCAGGGCGTCGACGCCATCGCCATTTCCGCCAACGATCCCGACGCCGTGGTTCCGGCGCTGAAGAAGGCGGCGCAGCGCGGCATCAAGGTGATTTCCTGGGATTCCGGCGTTGCGCCCGAAGGACGCATTCTTCAGCTCAACCCCTCGTCCAACGCGCTGATCGGCAAAATGTGCCTGCAGCTCGCAGCATCGCATCTGGAAGGCGGCAAGGGCGATTTCGCCATTCTTTCGGCCACCACCACCTCCACGAACCAGAACATCTGGATCGATGAGATGAAGAAGCAGCTGAAGGACTTCCCCGGCCTCAACCTCGTCACGACGGTCTATGGCGACGACCTCGCCGACAAGAGCTACCGCGAAGCACAGGGCCTTCTCTCCTCGCAGCCGAATGTGAAGGTCATCGTCGCGCCGACGACGGTCGGCGTTCTCGCCGCTTCGCAGGCCGTGAAGGATGCCGGCAAGATCGGTCAGGTCTATGTCACCGGTCTTGGCCTGCCTTCCGAAATGGCCGGCGCCATCAAGTCGGGCGCCACCAAGGAATTCGCCATCTGGAACCCCATCGACCTCGGCTATTCCGCCACCCAGATCGCCTATCGCCTCGTGAAGGGCGAAACCGACGGCAAGCCGGGTTCGGAAATTGAAGCCGGCCGTATGGGCAAAATCAAGGTTGGTGAAAACAGCGAAGCGGCGATGGCTGATCCGTTTGTTTATGACGCGAAGAATATCGATCAGTTTTCGAAGATTTTTTGATCTGAGAAGTTGCTGACCGCGGGCGGAGGGTTACCCCCTCTGCACTGCCGGGCATCTCCCCCTCGAGGGAGAGATCGACTCGCGGATAAGTTTCGCCCATCTCGACATTTGCGAATGAAGTGGTGGTAGAGCCTCCTGCCGATCTCCCCCTCGAGGGGGAGATGCCCGGCAGTGCAGAGGGGGTAGCTCCTCGCCGCTTCACACAAACCGACCGGTAAGACGAATGATGCGTGCCGAACCTCAAATCCTAAACGCTGCAGAAGCTCCCAGCGCCACGCCCATTCTCGAAATGCGCGGCATCAGCCAAATATTCCCCGGCGTCAAGGCGCTGGATGGCGTCGATATTGCGCTTTACCCCGGCAAGGTCACCGCCCTGATCGGCGAAAACGGCGCGGGCAAATCCACGCTCGTCAAGATCCTCACCGGCATTTACCGCCCGAACGAGGGCGACATCCTTCTCGACGGCCAGCCCGTCAATTTTCACAGCGCACAGGATGCCATCGATGCCGGCGTGACGGCCATTCATCAGGAAACCGTGCTGTTCGATGAGCTTTCCGTCGGTGAAAACATCTTTCTCGGTCATGCCCCGAAGGGCCGTCTCGGCCTGATCGACTGGAAGACCATCAATACGCGTGCCAGAATTCTGCTTGAACAGCTCGAAAGCGCCATCGATCCGACGATCCGGCTGAAAGACCTGTCGATCGCACAGCGCCACCTCGTCGCCATTGCCCGCGCCCTGTCGGTCGAGGCGCGCATCGTCATCATGGACGAACCGACCGCCGCCCTTTCGCGCAAGGAAATCGATGATCTCTTCCGCATCGTCGAAAACCTGAAGCGGCAGGGCAAGGCTATTCTCTTCATCAGCCACAAATTCGATGAGGTCTATGAGATTGCAGAAAACTATGCCGTCTTCCGGGACGGCAGGATGGTGGGCGCCGGCACGCTCACGACCACCCCGCAGGATGAAATCGTTCGGCTGATGGTTGGCCGTGATGTAACGAACGCCTTTCCAAAGCAGGCTGTTACGCTGGGTCCCACGGTTCTTTCAGTCCGCGATTACTCTCATCAGACCGAGTTTCGCGATATCTCTCTCGAGCTACGCAAGGGCGAAATCCTTGGCCTTTACGGGCTGATCGGCGCCGGGCGTTCGGAGCTTTGCCAGTCGCTATTCGGCATCACCCGCCCGGCATCGGGTGAAGTGATGTTGAACGGCCAACCCATCACAATCCGCTCGCCGGAAGATGCCATCCGCGCCGGTATCGTCTACGTGCCGGAGGAACGCGGCCGCCACGGTCTGGCGCTCGACATGCCGATCTACCAGAACATGTCGCTGCCTTCACTTACTCGCACCTCGCGCAAGGGCTTCCTGGCCGCCGCCAACGAATTCGCGCTTGCGCGCAAATATGCCTCGCGGCTCGATCTGCGCGCCGCCGCCCTTTCGGTGCCGGTCGGTACACTTTCAGGCGGCAACCAGCAGAAGGTGGTGATCGGCAAATGGCTCGCCACCCAGCCAAAGGTCATCATCCTCGATGAGCCGACAAAGGGCATCGATATCGGCTCCAAGGCAGCGGTGCACGGCTTCATCAGCGAGCTCGCGGCCGAAGGCCTGTCGATCATCATGATCTCGTCCGAACTTCCCGAAATCCTCGGCATGTCCGACCGCGCCATCGTCATGCGCGAAGGCCTGATGGCGGGCCAGTTCGAACGCGCCGATTTTTCCCCGGAAAAGCTGGTGCGCGCCGCCACCGGCAATGCCTGAGAGGGGCTAACATGCAACGTCTACTCAAAAACCGCGAATGGCTGCTGGCGGGTATCATCATCGTCATGATCGCCGGTTTTGCGATGCGCGCCCCCGGCTTCGGCCGGCCCGGCAATCTCGTCAACATCTTCAACGATACCTCCATTCTCATCATTCTGGCGCTGGGCCAGATGGCGGTCATCCTTACAAAATCCATAGACCTTTCGGTCGCAGCCAATCTTGCCTTTACCGGTATGGCGGTGGCGATGACCAACGCTGCCTTTCCGGGCATTCCGCTGCCGCTGCTTATCGTCATGGCTGTCGGCATCGGCGCGTTTCTCGGCTCGCTCAACGGCGTTCTGGTCTGGTGGCTCGGCATTCCGCCCATCGTCGTCACGCTTGGTACACTCACCATCTATCGCGGCATGGCCTTCGTGCTTTCGGGCGGCGGCTGGGTGAATGCGCACCAGCTATCCCCCACTTTCCTCAACGTGCCGCGCACCATGATTCTCGGCATGCCGGTCCTTTCCTGGGTGGCGATCCTCATCATCGCCGGCGCCTGGCTGGTGCTCGGCCGGACTTCCTTCGGCCGCTCCGCTTATGCCTCGGGCGGTAATCCGAGTGCAGCCGTTTATGCGGGCATCGATGTCGGCCGCACGCGCTTCTTCGCCTTCGTGCTCTCGGGCGCGCTCGCCGGTCTCGCCAGCTATCTCTGGGTGTCGCGTTACGCGGTTGCCTATGTCGACATCGCCGCCGGCTTCGAACTAGACAGCGTGGCGGCAAATGTGATCGGCGGCATTTCGATTGCGGGCGGCATCGGTTCGGTGGCGGGTGCCGTGCTCGGCGCGCTGTTCCTCGGCGTCATCAAGAACGCGCTCCCCGTCATTGGCATCTCGCCCTTCGCGCAGATGGCGATATCAGGCGTCGTCATCGTGCTCGCCGTCGTCTTCAACGCCCGCGCCGAAGCCAGGAAAGGCCGCATCATCCTGCGGGACCGCGCCGCAGGTGATCAGCCCAAGGAGGCCGCAGCATGAGCACGCCGTCCCATTCAACACAAAGCCCGCGCATCATTCCAGACAAGCTGGGAACACCTCTACGGCGCATCATGGGCAGCTGGGAAGTGCTGCTGCTCGGCGTAGCGATCCTGATCTTCATCGCCAATTCGCTGGCCTCGCCCTATTTCCTCAATGCCTGGAACCTGTCTGATGCGACCTTCAACTTCACGGAAAAGGCCATCATTGCATTTGCAATGGCGCTGCTGATCATCGCCGGTGAGATCGATCTCTCGGTCGCCGCCATCATCGCGCTCGCGTCCACCGCCATGGGCGCTGCGGTGCAGATGGGCGCCGGCACACCGGGCCTTGTTGCGATCGGCATCGGCACCGGGCTTTTGTGCGGCGCCTTCAACGGGTTCCTGGTCGCCGGGCTGAAACTGCCGTCCATCGTCGTCACCATCGGTACCATGAGCCTGTTTCGCGGCATTTCCTACATGGTGCTGGGTGATCAGGCCTATGGCAAATACCCCGCCGATTTCGCCTATTTCGGTCAGGGTTACGTCTTCTGGGTGATTTCGTTCGAATTCGTCCTGTTTATCGCCATGGCCATTCTCTTCGCCATTCTGCTGCATGCCACCAATTTTGGCCGGCAGGTCTATGTGATCGGCAACAACCCGTTCGCCGCCCGTTTCTCCGGCATCCCCGTCGAGCGGGTGAAGTTCATCCTCTTCCTGCTCACGGGCCTGATGAGCGGCATTGCCGCCGTCTGCCTCACCTCGCGGCTCGGTTCGACGCGGCCGTCGATTGCTCAGGGCTGGGAGCTGGAGGTCGTGACGATGGTTGTGCTGGGCGGTGTGTCGATCCTTGGCGGCTCCGGCACCATCGCAGGCGTCGTCATCGCCGCCTTCGTCATGGGCCTCGTCACTTTCGGGCTGGGGCTTTTGAACGTGCCCGGCATCGTCATGTCGATCTTCGTTGGCCTGCTGCTCATCGTTACCATAGCCATCCCCATCGTTGTCCGCCGCCTTCGGTCCATGAGAAGCTGAGCCATGACGGAACTCGAAAAATACGCCTTCAAGATGAAACTCTTTCCGGGAAAAGAGGCCGAATATAAAAAGCGCCATGACGAGATATGGCCGGAACTGGTGACACTGCTGCACGAGGCAGGGGTGAGTGACTATTCCATTCATCTCGACCCGGAAACCAACATCCTTTTCGGCGTGCTGACGCGCCCGAAGACCCATCGCATGGCGGCTCTGCCAGAGCATCCCGTGATGAAAAAGTGGTGGGCCCACATGGCCGATATCATGGAGAGCAATCCCGATAATTCGCCGGTCGCAAAAGATCTGGTGACGGTGTTCCATCTGCCATGAGCAAGAGCACCAGACCGGACCGCGTCGCGGTCATCGATATCGGCAAGACCAACGCCAAGGTCGTCGTCATCGACACCGGCAGCGGCGAGGAGATTGCCAGCAAAAAACAGGCGAACCCGGTCCTCCGCGATGGAATTTATCCGCATTACGATGTGGAGATGCTCTGGAGCTTCATTCTCTCCACGCTTCAGCGTTTCGGCCAGAAGCCCGGCTTCGATGCGATTTCCATCACGACCCATGGCGCTTCGGCAGCACTTCTCGATGGGAACGGCGACCTCGCCATGCCTGTGCTCGATTATGAACACAGCTATCCCGCAGCCATTGAGGAAGCCTATCGCAACATCCGGCCCGATTTTGCCGAGACCGGTTCACCACAGCTTCCCGCCGGGCTGAACCTTGGCGCGCAAATCCATTTCCAGAAGACGGCCTTTCCGAACGATTTCGCCAGGGTGCGCAGCATCGTTACCTATCCACAATATTGGGCGGGACGTCTGACCGGCATTCGGGCCACGGAAACGACCTCGCTCGGCTGTCATACCGATCTCTGGAACCCGCGCCGGAAGAGCTTCTCCTCGCTCGTCGAGCGTCTCGGTATCGAGACGTTAATGGCGCCGGTCCGCTCCGCTTTCGATGTCCTGGGTACAATCCACCAATCACTGGCAATCGAAACCGGCCTTTCGCCGCATATGCCGGTTTATTGTGGAATCCACGATTCCAACGCCTCGCTCCTGCCGCATCTTCTGCGCCGCGACGGTGATTTTTCGGTCGTCTCCACCGGCACCTGGGTGGTGAATTTCGCCATTGGCGGCGCGGCGGGTGCGCTCGATCCCATCCGCGACACACTCCTGAATGTCGATGCTCTCGGCCGTCCCGTTCCCTCTTCCCGCTTCATGGGCGGCAGGGAATATGAAATGCTGGCACAGCAATTCGGAGAAGCAAAAGACGAAGCAATAGACGCAGCTCTCGGCGGCGTTGTGGCCAGGGGCATGATGCTGCTGCCGAGTGTTGTCAGCGGCTCCGGCCCGTTTCCGGACAAGACGGCGCAGTGGCTCGGCGATAAAAACGCCACCGCTGCAGAGCGACACGCGGCGACATCGCTTTACCTGGCGTTGATGACGGAATTCAGCCTTTCGCTCATCGGGCGGAAAGGTCCCATCCTTGTCGAAGGCCCTTTCGCCAGCAACGCCCTTTATCTGAAGGCGCTGGCCGGCTTTGCAGAGACGGACGTAACGGCGGTCGAAGGGTCTACCGGCACCAGCGCGGGCGCGGCCCTGCTTACCGGCATCAAACCGCTTGCCGGTCGAGAGCGCCATTTCACGCCGCACGACATTCCCGGTCTCACCTCTTACCGCAATGTCTGGCGAGGCCGCCTCGCCTGATGCGAAACGCAAAATGCGGCCGAATGATCGGCCGCATTGTGATGTCGCAAAAGTATCAGCCCTTGATGAAGGCCAGCAGATCGGCGTTCAGCACATCGGCATTGACGGTGAGCATGCCATGCGAGAAACCGGGATAGGTCTTCAGCGTGCCGTTTTTCAGCAGCTTCACCGATTTCAGGGCGGAGTCGGCGATCGGAACGATCTGGTCGTCTTCACCGTGCAGAACAAGCGTCGAAACGCTGATATTCTTCAGGTCCTCGGTCTGGTCGGTTTCCGAGAAGGCCTTGATGCCGTCGTAATGGGCCTTTGCACCGCCCATCATGCCCTGACGCCACCAGTTCTGGATAACGCCTTCATGCACGGTCGCGCCATCGCGGTTGAAGCCATAGAACGGACCGGCCGGGACATCGCGGAAGAACTGGGCACGGTTTGCGGCAAGCGCAGAGCGGAAGCCGTCAAAAACCTCCATCGGCAGGCCTTCCGGATTGGCTTCGGTCTTGACCATGATCGGCGGTACGGCGGAAACGAGAACCGCCTTGGCGACACGGCCGGCGGGTTCGCCATGCTTGGCGACATAACGGGCAACTTCGCCGCCGCCGGTGGAATGGCCGATATGCACGGCATTCTTCAGATCGAGCGCTTCAACGACGGCAAAGGCGTCGGCGGCGTAGTGGTCCATGTCGTGACCATCGGCAACCTGGGCGGAACGGCCGTGACCACGGCGGTCATGGGCGACAACACGATAACCCTTGGAGACGAAGAACAGCATCTGCGCATCCCAGTCATCGGACGAGAGCGGCCAGCCATGGTGGAAAACGATCGGCTGGGCATCCTTCGGGCCCCAGTCCTTGTAGAAGATTTCGGTTCCGTCTGTCGTCTTAACAAAGCCCATGATCGTTTCTCCTTCGGTTGCGTTGGAATGGTGCATCCTGTTGTGCGCCGGTTTGATGGAGGGATAATGACGCAGGAAAATGACTTCAACAATTACAATAACAATTCGGAATGAATTGCATTTTTTGCAACAATAGAGCTGCCCGCTGCCAGATGAATTGCGGCACGGGCACTAAACGGCATGAAGCTCCAAAGGTTGCACCAGATGGCGCAAGCGGTTGGTAAATGATTGCGGGCAGAACGCTTAGCGCCTACCCGCAGCTTGAAACAAACTCTCCAACGTCGCCCTCGGCTTGAGGTGCCCGGCTTTCAATCCACCTCGGGATCGTATTCCCTCGGGCTGTCATCCCGGGAAAACAGCACGCAAGGACCGCGAGAGCCGCGCGGATCATAGGCATAACCCTTGGCGGTGAGTGCCTGCATGATGTCGCGGACGCCGGCAAGACCGTAGAGGTGGTCGTGCAGCTCGACGAATATCCGCTCCACGCCGCTCAGGTCGGCCCTGCCAAGCAGATCGCGTTCCGCACCCTCGATATCCATGACGAGCGCTGTAATGCCGCGGCTCGTGATGAATTCATCGATGTTGGCGGAGGAGATTTCGATCCGTTTCTCATAGGGACCCTGATTTTCGTCCATGGACGACATCCAGAGATCCCTGCGAACGTAAAAAGAATAGGAGCTTGGCTCGTCGGCGGTAAGAAGCCCCTGCGAAAACACGACGTTACCCCGGCAATTGGCCTTGATCACCCGCTCGGCCAGCGCCGCAGTCGCGGGGTTGGCCTCGAAAGCCCATACGGAAACATCCTGGATGCCTGCAATGATCGACGTGATGATCCCGATACCGGAACCCAGCTCCAGCACCCGATCACCGGGCTTGATGGCTTTCAGGACGCTGCGAGCCTCCTTCGCCTCGTAGCTGCCGTCGGTCAGCGCCTGCCAGATGACGGGCGACACCTCATCGGGAGAAAGAGGCAGGGCAACTCCATGCACGTCCAGTATTTCCATGTCTCAAGCCTTTTCGCAAAATCCGGTCGTCTCGCCGCAACGGTCCCGTATCAACCGAAAATGCTCTACAGCATCGTTGCGGTAACCGGTATGGGTTTTCGCGAGCGACGGTATCACTTGGTAAAAATTCCAATGGCCGCCAGGACAGGCGCGTCTCAGGCAGAGCTCCAGGCGACGAGTTCCTTGGCCGGCAGCGGCCTGCTGATCAGATATCCCTGAACCTGGTCGCATCCCAGACGCCTGACGCATTCATATTGCTCTTCCGTCTCGATACCTTCCGCAATCGTCGTCATTCGCAAACTGCGGCCAACACCGACCACGAATTCCACGATCGCCAGCGCATCCCGGTCGCTGGTGATATCGCGCAGAAAGGATCGGTCGATCTTGATCTTGTCGAAGGGGACGCCGCGCAGATTGGCGAGCGATGAATAGCCAGTGCCGAAATCATCCATGGCGATCTTGATGCCGACAGCCTTCAGCCGCGACAGCGTGTTGATCGTCTGGTCGCTCTTGTTGAGCAGGATCGATTCGGTGATCTCAAGTTCGAGCCGGCTTGGTTCCAGTCCGCTTTTTTCAAGCGCGCCCATGACGTTTTGAATAAGGTTGGTACTATGGAACTGAACGGGTGATAGATTGACGGCCACCTTCATGTCCTCGTCCCAGCCCATCGCCTCGCGGCAGGCAGTTTCCATCACCCACTTTCCGAGCGAATGGATGAGACCGGTTCTTTCCGCGACGGGAATGAACACACTGGGGGGCACATCGCCGCGCACCGGATGTTTCCAGCGAAGCAACGCCTCGAAGCCGCAAAGCTTGCGCGTCTGCGTCGCCACCTGCGGCTGGTAATAAACTTCCATCTCGTCGTTCTGCAGTGCCGTCTGCAGATCGGCTTCGAAGGATTTCTTCTCGGTCAGCTGCTTCTGCATCCGAACCTTGAAAACGCTCGCACGACCTGGACCGATGGCTTTCGCCTCGTAAAGCGCCAGATCCGCCCGCTTGAACAATTCATCCGCATCCACTGCACCGTGCGATATGGCGATGCCGATGCAGGTGCCGATTTTGACCTCCTGCTCACCCAGCTGATAGGTGCGGCTGATCTGATCGATGAGCTTGGTGGCAAGACGGCGCGCGGCGTCCTCATTCAGATCGTCGGAGACAACCGCGAACTCATCGCCTCCAAGGCGGCAAACCATGTCATAATCGCCGCCGATGGCCGAGAGGCGCTGCGCCACGGCCTGAAGCAGCGCATCGCCTGCATCGTGGCCGAGCGTGTCGTTGACATCCTTGAATCCGTCGAGATCGAGCAACAATATGGCTGTCGTACCGGTGCCACCGAAGGACCGGCGCAGCCGCTCGATCAGTTCCTGCCGGAACAGCGCCCGGTTCGGCAGGCCCGTCAGCGCATCGTGATAGGCATCATGCTCCAGACGGACATTCTTTGCCTGCAACTCCAGCGTCGCGGCGCGCAGATCGTCCGTCAGCCCGCGCATGCTTTTCTGCGCGCGGTTCAGGAGATCGTTCTGGCGAAGCAGCAATATGACAAGCGCGATGCCGCAGAGGATGAGACCGCCCGCCAGCGCCGTATAGACGATGTGGAGCTTGCGGACATCCTCATGGGCGGTATCGATCAGATTCACATCATACGCGACGGAAGACGAGGCGAGCGTCGTCATCGGCGCATCCAGCGCGCTCATAGCGGCAAGAAGATCCGGCACATCGCTCGAATTCAAGCTGTTTATCTGCTGTTCGAGACGCGCCAGAACGGCGTCAAGGCGGGTTACCAGATCCCGCCATTGCTGCTTTTCATTGATGAAAGCGCCGAGGTTGCCCTGCTTCAACAGCTCCAGGCGACTGAGCATGATATCCAGACGCAGCTGCAATTCATCCCGGTCAACCCTGCCGGGATTAAGCGCGAACACAGCGAGTTTATTCTGGAGGCGCAGATATTCGGCTACTGTCTGGCTGACGGCCCATGAGTCATTATAGCGGGCGAACTTCTGCAGAGCGGTCTGCCGCTCGGCAATGACGAAAGCGATATAGCCCGTTGCCAGGACGAAGCAACAGATGATCACCGCCACAAGTTTTCGCAAACGGCACCTTTATTCCACTATCAGTTTGGCGACTTGCCATGCGGACCGCGAATAATAAGTCTGCTTCTGCAGTTCCGGATCGCTGTCATAGGGATAGATGACAAACAACGGGCCCTTTTCGCGTACTGTCATATAATTGCCATCCAGTTTGATGGCGAGGATAACATTGAATTTCTTAAAGTCTTCAACCGGTATCGTGCTCACATAATCGTTGAGAGCCACCGCCGTGACACTGGTGCCCTTTGCGCCGACGACATCCATCAGCTTGGCAAGCGACACACCGTCAAAACGGACACGGCCGTCGTGCCACGGTGTCGTCGTCTCCACGGTGTCCATGCCGAGCGCTTCCAGCATGTCGCGGTCAAATTCCGCAGCTCCATCGGTATTGGTGTTGGTGATGTTGCCGGATATGGTTAATATCGGCTTGCCCTGCGGCTTGGCTATGTCTCCCGCCTCGGCACAGGAAAGCCACACGAGCGACATGAACGCACTGAGAAGTACCCGGGCGAAATTCATAATTTTTCTCCATCGATAACGTTCAGGTCGAGGGTTTTCGCCAACCCTGGAAGGTCAAGGGAACCGCCAACAGCATATATATCAGGAACCGATGTTATATCCTCACTGAGATTTTATCCGTATTTTCTCTAGGTATTGAGTAAACCCTTTGGATAATTTTTCCGTCTTATTGTACTTTTTGACGTTGCGCGCCCTGTTATGACGCAACCGGTAACGCCGCGCACCGCCCGCCCCCGATCCGTCCAGCGTGACCACGGCCGAATTGTGGCCGAATTTCCACCGTTTCCTTACGAAGCAACGTGATTCGCGCCCGCCGTTGCCGCCGGAAATCGGCATCGACATCCATGACGGCACAAACGGCGAATGATGGTTCCGCGTCACATAAAAATCATGGCATTACCTCGGGCAAGCGGTTGAAACATACCGCCCGGAACTTAATATAAGCACTGTCGTTTCCGTTTCCGGCAGTCCACGACCTCCGCCGGAAAAGCCCAGACACCTGTTCCACGCTGCGAAAGCTGCGACGCCGGATTTCGTCCGGCCAGGAAAATTCTGTTCACCTCTCCGGGCCGGGCGGCATGCGCCGTATCGGCCGCATCATGAAGGTAGCCCCTATGCACACCTATCCCGACATCAAACTTCTCATTGGTGGCGAATGGCGCGATGCCGTTTCCGGTAAGACAATCGCCGTCTCCGATCCGGCGACGGACGAAATCATCGGCGCGATTGCGCATGCCGAGAAGGAAGACCTCGATCTGGCGCTCGCCGCCGCCGAGCGGGGTTTCAAGGTGTGGCGCGACACCTCGCCCTTTGAGCGTTCCAAGATCATGCGCAGGGCGGCCGACATATTGCGCGAGCGCAAGGACAAGATCGCCTACATCATGACCCGCGAACAGGGCAAGCCGCTGGCGCAGTCCGCCACTGAAATCATGGGCGCGGCCGACACCATCGACTGGTTCGCAGAAGAGGCGCGCCGCACCTATGGGCAGGTCATCCCGGCGCGGGCAACCGGTGTCTCACAGCTGGCCATCAAGCTGCCGGTCGGACCCGTTGCAGCGTTTACGCCATGGAACTTCCCGATCAACCAGATCGTCCGCAAGCTTTCCGCCGCGCTTGCAACCGGCTGCTCCATCATCGTCAAGGCGCCGGAAGAGACGCCGGCGTCGCCTGCCGAACTCATCCGCGCCTTTGTTGATGCGGGCGTTCCGGCGGGCGTCGTCGGCCTCGTCTATGGCGTACCGTCAGAGATTTCGGAATATCTCATTCCGCATCCGGTCATTCGCAAGATATCCTTCACAGGCTCCACGCCCGTTGGTAAACATCTGGCTGCACTGGCCGGCAGGCACATGAAGCGCGCAACGATGGAACTGGGCGGGCATGCGCCTGTCATGATCTTCGACGACGCCGATATCGACAAGGCCATCGAAGTCACCTCGCTTGCCAAGTTCCGCAATGCCGGCCAGGTCTGTGTCGCCCCTACCCGCTTCCTCGTGCAGGACGGCGTGGCCGATCGGTTCCTTGAAGGTTTTGTGGAAGCAACCAAGGCAATCAAGGTGGGCAATGGCCTGGAAGATGGTGTCGTGATGGGCCCGCTCGCCAATGAGCGTCGCATCCCGGCGCTGGAAGGCCTCATCAACGACGCCGTTTCGCATGGCGGCGAATTGAAGACCGGCGGCCGCCGCATCGGTAACAAGGGCAATTTCTTCGAGCCGACGGTTCTCGCCAATGTGCCGACATCAGCCAAGATCATGAATGACGAGCCCTTCGGCCCGGTCGCCATTATCAACCGGTTCTCAAGCTTCGATGACGCCATCACCGAGGCGAACCGCCTGCCCTTCGGCCTTGCATCCTATGCCTTCACCGGTTCGGTCAAGACCGCGCACGCGCTTGGCCAACAGGTCGAGGCCGGCATGCTGACCATCAACCACAACGGCCTTGCTCTTCCCGAAGTCCCCTTTGGCGGCATCAAGGACTCTGGTTATGGCACGGAAGGTGGCTCCGAAGCAGTCCAGGCCTATCTGGAGACGAAGTTCGTCAGCCAGATGAGCTGATTTGCCCAGAAAATTCTTCTCCCGCCGCGGAGAAGGTGGCCCGAAGTGCCGGATGAGGGGGCAAGCTCGCGACTTTTCGCTGACCTTGCCTCCTCATCCCGCTACCGCGAACTTCTCCTCGGACGGGCAGAAGACGTTTGTGGCACGCGCTCGGTCCGTCAGCAGTATTCGAAAGCGACTTAGTCTTCCCTTGCCTCGCCTCTCCTCCTGCCCTAAAAGAACAAAAAGTGAACTTTGAGGACATTATGAGCGACACGGCGGCACCGGCACTGAAGGAAATCTTCAACCACGAGAAACTGCAGCATATCGCCGATCAGACCAGGGCCGTTCATCCGCCCTTCGACGCTTCCGCCTTCATGGCGCTCGCCACCGAAAACCTTGAAGCGCTGGGCATCATGCAGCGCATGCGGCAGGTGGCAACAAGCCTGCATGCGACGCTTCCCGGCGACTATGCCCGCAACATCGAAATCCTCACCGCCGCAGCGCCCGGCATCGGCAACGGTTTCGCTTCGATTTCGCTTCCGGAGTATGTCGCGCTTTACGGCCTTGATGATTTCGATCTTTCCATGGACGCGCTGCAATATTTCACCCGCTTTGGCTCCTCGGAATTCGCCATCCGGCATTTCCTGCAAAAGGACCTGACCGCCACCCTTGCCGTGATGGAAACCTGGTCACGGCACGAAAATGAGCATGTGCGGCGGCTTGCAAGCGAAGGCTGCCGGCCTCGCCTGCCATGGTCATTCCAGCTCAAGCCCCTGATCGATGATCCCTCGCCGGTTACCGCGATCCTCGACACCATGAAAGCAGACCAGGCGCTTTATGTGCGCAAATCCGTCGCCAACCACCTGAACGACATCACCAAGGATAATCCCGCTTTTGTGCTGGCGCTCATCGATGAATGGCCGAAGGACAACCCGCATACACGCTGGATCATGCGGCAGGCCTTGCGCACGCTGATCAAGAAGGGCGACAGCGCAGCGCTTGCCCATCTCGGGGCGCATGAGGAGGCGCAGATTACACTTGCGGCGTTCGAGGTATTGCCGGCAAAAGTCGCTCTCGGCAATCCGGTGCGGATTTCCGCCTCTTTCACTTCGACGGCGAAGAGCCGGCAAAAGCTGGTGATCGATTACGCCGTGCATTATGTGAAGAAGAGCGGCGATGCCTCCGCAAAGGTCTTCAAGTGGAAGGAAGTCGAGCTTCCGCCCGGCGAGACATGTAAATTGTCAATCAGCCGAGCCATACGTGATTTTACGACCCGCAAACACTATCCCGGTGTCCACCGGGTCGACCTTGTGATCAACGGCAGGCTAATAGCCGAAAGCGCATTCGAACTTCTGTTTTAAGCGGGCAAAGGCCCTCGCGCCTTACGGCGCCGGGAAAATCTTCGCCCGGCGAATGATGACGGAACCGCGATCTCCGGCGGCGACGTCGTTTTCGGGCGGCACGTCGAATTCCAGAATATCGCCGCCGTCGGTACTGGCGATCACCCGGCGCTCACCGGCGCGGTCAAGGACGCGCTCCACGGAGGCCGGTATGCCTTCATGCAGGTCTTCCCACTCCAGATCGCCGGGACGCGCGTAAATATCAACCGCGCCATCGCCCTGAGCATAGGAGAAGGGCAGTTCATTCTCACCCACATACACCTTTCCGCCGCGCGCCACACCGGCAACCCGGTTGGCGTCTCCCAGAAAGCGCATGACGAAGGCACTGTTCGGCTGGCGGCAGACCTCCTTCGGCGTGCCCTGCTGCACGATTTCGCCCTGATTGAGAATGACGACCCGGTCGGCCAGATCGAGCGCCTCTTCCTGGTCATGCGTCACGAAAATCGTCGTGATGCCGAGCGAATCGTGGATCTCGCGCAGCCAGCGGCGCAGGTCGCGACGCACATTGGCGTCCAGCGCTCCGAAAGGCTCATCCAGCAATAGCACCTTGGGATCGACCGAAAGCGCCCGCGCCAGCGCCACACGCTGCCGTTGGCCGCCGGAAATCTGCGCGGGAAAACGGTCGCCCAGGCCATCGAGCTTCACCAGTCGCAGCAATTCTTCGACGCGCGCGGCGATAGCCGCCCTGTCCCGGTTCACCTTCGAAACCTTCATGCCGAAGGCGATGTTTTCGTTGAGCGTCATATGCGGAAACAGCGCATAATGCTGGAACACAAACCCCACACCGCGGTCACGCACCGGAATATTGGTGGCATCCTCCTCCCCGAAGAAAATCTGGCCGCCATCGCTATATTCGAGGCCGGCGACCATGCGCAAAATCGTGGTCTTGCCGGAGCCTGACGGACCGAGCAGCGCCAGAAGCTCGCCGCTTTCGATATCAAGCGAAACATCGCGCACGGCACGGAACGTATCAAAGGTCTTCACCACATTTTCGAGGCGGATTTTCATGGGAATCAGGTCTCCGTGGCGATGGCGGCATCGCCGTTGGTCTTTTTACGCCCGCGCCCTGCGCCGCGCCGTTCCAGCGCCACCTTGGCGATGATGGTGACGACGGCGAGGGTCGCGAGGATCGACGCCGCGGCGAAAGCGCCAGCCGTCTGGTAATCGTGATAAAGCAGCTCGATATGCAGCGGCAGCGTATTGGTCTGACCGCGAATATTGCCTGACACGACCGATACGGCGCCGAATTCTCCCATTACGCGGGCGTTGCACAGCACGACACCATAAAGCAGCGCCCATTTGATGTTCGGCAAGGTCACCGAAAAGAAGGTTCGCCAGCCGGATGCGCCAAGCGAGGTCGCCGCCTCCTCGAGATCACGACCCTGCGCCTGCATGAGCGGAATGAGTTCACGCGCCACGAAAGGCGCAGTCACGAACATTGAGGCGATAACGATGCCGGGAAGCGCAAACAATATCTTGATATTATGCGCGTCGAGGAACGGCCCGAACAGGCCCTGCAAACCATATACGAAGAGATATGCGACACCGGCAACGATCGGTGAAATCGAGAAAGGTATCTCGATCAGCACCAGCAGGAAGCGCCGGCCCGGGAAATCGAACTTGGTGATGGACCATGCCGCTGCAACACCGAAGGCCGTATTGACCGGCACGGCGATCAGTGCGGTCAGCACCGTCAGCATAATGGCGTGACGAGTATCCGGATGGGTGATGGTGGCCGAATAGGCCTTCCAGCCCTGCGAGAACGCTTCCACACCGATGATGACGAGCGGTGCCACAACGAGAAGCGTGCCGATGATGAGCACGAAGGCGATCAGGCTGCGGCGCACAAGAGGTGCATCGCCGACACGGGGCGGTTTGCGATGTGAGGAAACGCCGCTCATCTTCTCAGCCCCTCGCCGTATATCGAAGCGCGCGCGCCTGCAGATAATTGGTCACCGCCAGCATCACGAAGGCGGTGATAAGCAACACGGAGGCGATGGCCGCTGCCGCCTGATAATCATATTCCTCGAGCCGGATGAAGATCAGCAGAGCGGTGATTTCCGTCGAGAACGGCTGATTGCCTGCGATGAAGATGATTGCCCCGAATTCACCCAGGCTGCGGGCGAAAGAGAGCGAGAGACCGGCGAGCAGAGCCGGAGTCAGGAGCGGCAGGATGATCTTGCGGAAAATTTCAAGATCGGAACCACCGAGCGACTGCGCCGCTTCTTCCAGCGCCGGATCGAGGTCTTCCAGCACCGGCTGCACGGTGCGCACGATGAAGGGCAGGCTGGTAAAAGCCATCGCCACCATGATGCCAAGCGGCGTATAGGCCACCTTGATGCCGAATTGCGCCAGCACCGAGCCGAACCAGCCATTGCCGGCAAACAGCGTCGTGAGGGCGATGCCAGCGACGGCGGTGGGAAGCGCGAAGGGAAGATCGACGATCGCATCGACAAAACGCCAGCCGGGAAAGCGGTAGCGCGTCAACACCCAGGCGAGCGCAAGTCCGAAGATCACATTGAACAGGGTTGCGGCCAGTGCGCAGAGCACGGTGACACGGTAACTGGCGACGGCCCGCGGCGAGGAAATGATGGACCAATACTCAGCGGGCCCGAGGCTTGCCGCCTTGAACACAAGCGCCGAGAGCGGCAAAAGCACAATGATGGCAACGTAAGTGAGGGTAACGCCAAGGGACAGTTTCAGCCCCGGCAGAACATTCCGCTTCAAACCCCGCCCCCATCAATCAAAAAGCGACCCGGCAGTTTCCCGCCGGGTCATTCAAATGTTGCTGTCGCTGTGATTAGCGGCTGCCGTAGAGCGTATCAAGCGTCGCGCCGGATGCAAAATGCTCTTTCTGGATTTTAGTCCAGCCACCGAAAACGTCATTGACGTTGACGAGGCGGATAGCCGGAAACTTGTCCTTGAACTCACCGACAACCTTTTCATTATGGACACGGTGGCCGAATTCAGCGGCGATGCGCTGCCCCTCTTCGGTATAGAGGAAGTCGAGATAGCTTTTCGCCAGATCGCGAGAGCCACGCTTGTCGACGACCTTGTCCACCACGGCAACCGGGAATTCGGCCAGCAGACTGACGGAGGGCACGACGCCTTCCACCTTCTGGGCGCCATATTGCTTGGCGATGCCACGGGTCTCCGCTTCAAAGGTAATCAAGACGTCACCGATTTCACGCTCCACGAAAGTGGTGGTTGCAGCGCGGCCTCCCGTGTCGAAAACAGGCGTATTGTCGAAGATTTTCTTGACGAATTCCTGGACCTTCGCGTCGTCGCCCTTGAACTTTTCCTTGGCGTAGGCCGTGGCGGCGAGATAGGTGTAACGGGCGTTACCGGAGGTCTTCGGATTGGGGAAAACGACCTTCACGTCGTCGCGGACAAGATCGTCCCAGTCTTTGATTCCCTTGGGGTTGCCGGCGCGGACAAGAAAAGAGGGGAAGGAATAGAAGGGCGATGCGTCATTCGGGAAATCCTTCTGCCAGTCAGCGGAAACGAAACCCTGCTTCACCAGAAAATCGACATCGGTCACCTGGTTGAAAGTGACGACATCGGCTTCAAGACCCTCGACGATGGCACGCGCCTGTTTGGAGGTGCCGGCATGCGACTGATCGACGGTTACGCCCGGATGCTGCTTGATGAACGCCTCGTTCTCGGCCGCGAAGACCTCGCGGGCGACATCATAGGACGCGTTGAGAATGGTAGTCGGAGACTGCGCCTGCGCCGCACCTGAAAAAAGAGCGGCGATGGCAGTTCCGATAATGAGAAGACGTTTCATGAATACCCCCGGCAATTCGAATGGTGCTCAACATAGCGGGCGGCAGCAACGCCCGCGAGAAACAACTATCCCTTGCCGGAGGGTGGATTGGAAATTTCGCCCAAATAATATTCAATTGGAAGGCGAGGATTTCATATAGGCCCCGAACCCGGATTTCTTTTGCGCCTCACTAAAGGCGATGATCGGGAAAAAGGTTGCCGGAATGCTCGGCGAGATAGGGCGCAAGGTCCTCCTCCCGCACCTCTTCCAGCCGCGCCGGCGACCAGCGGGGATTGCGATCCTTGTCGACGAGGGCAGCGCGCACGCCCTCATAAAAATCACGTTGGCGCAATATCTCCGTGCCGGCAGCAAATTCCCGCTCAAGGCATTCGATGAGGCTCGCGCTTTCCCGACCCAGGCGCAGCAGCTTCAGGGTCAGCTTAAGGCTGGTGGGGGAGCGCTTTTGCAGAACCTCGAGGGTCTCGCGTGAAAATGCATCTTGGCGCGCCGAGAGCGCGGCAAAAATCTCCTCGACCGTGTCAAAACGGAATGTCGCGTCGATGATCTCCCGATTGAGGGATAAGATGCCTTCGCCGGCCTCAATAGCGTGCGCCGTGATGGCCGTCTCAACACTGTCCGTATCCACCGATCGCGATAGATCCTGAACCAGCCTGCCAAGGCGATCCGAAGGAACAAGATAATCGGCAAAGCCCGCATAGATGGCGTCGGCGGCAGTAACGGCATTGCCCGTCAGCCCCAGCCAGGTGCCGCATTCGCCCGGCGCCCGTGGCAAAAGCCAGGACCCGCCAACGTCAGGAAAATAGCCGATGCCCGTCTCCGGCATGGCGAGCTTTGTGCGCTCCGTGACGATACGATGGCTGCCATGGGCTGAAATGCCAACGCCGCCGCCCATGACAATGCCATCCATCAGCGCCACATAGGGCTTGCCGAAGTGGGCGATACGATAATTGAGCGGAAATTCTTCCCGCCAGAAATCAAGGACCTGTGGGTCCCCCGCCTTGCCGAGATCGTGAATGATACGGACATCGCCCCCGGCGCAAAGCCCCCTGTCCCCTTCTCCGGTCAACACCACACAGGCAACGCCGGGTTCCTCCTCGAAACGCTGAAGCGCATGGAACAGGTCGCGCACCATAGGCAAGGTCAGGCTGTTGATGGCCTTCGGCCGGTTGAGGCGAATGATGCCCGCCCCTCCCTGTTTTTCGACGATGACCTGCGCATCCGTTTCCATTCTCCGCTCCAAGACCGCCTCCTCCGCTGCCCGTTCGTTCGGCCATCTTGGCGGCCTTGGCGCAATCACGCAACGTTGATCTTGCGTTGCAGGAACGTCTTTCGCTCAAACCGCTTTAACGGGCAGAAAATGCCAGAAATCGGTTTTCGCAATGCAGCATGTTTGCTTGACGCCCGGAAAATCATGGCATGTAATGGCCTCTGGAAATGCCGGCATTGATTCCTGTCGAGCGTGTGCCGGACCAAAGCGGAATGTCGCCTTCTCATAGGCGCTGTAAACAGCAACGGGAGACGAGCATGCAGGTTTCGGAACACGAATGGATCAGTAAACGCGCATATACACTCTGGGAAAAGGAAGGCCACCCGCACGGGCGCGATGCGCACCATTGGGAACAGGCCAAACATGAATTTTCGCTGCTGAAGACGTCGGAAGCGACGAAGCCCGCAACGCGCAAGAAGGCCGCTCCCAAGGCCGCTGCGGCAGAGGCGGCACCGGATGCACAAGCTGCCGCAAAACCCAAGGTCCGTGCCAGCAAGGCTGCCACCACCACGAAGTAGCAAACACCTACGCATCGATCAAAAGTCTGGAAGCAACCAAGTAGTGCGCGGGTGTATAGCCTCGCCAGATGCGTTTTACGGAGGCATACTGGAAGCGCTTCCTACAAGTGTAATGTCCCCGGCAAAAAACCGGGGACATTTTTTCACAAATCATGTTTGACTGGCAAGTATTCCCCCCAGTCTAAGCTTTATTGTCTCGACAGGCATTCCGTATCCGCCGGATCACAAGCTCGATAGCTCCGGGGTGCCTGCTCGGGTGGACGAACCTGCTCCTGTGACGGAGCACGGCCTTCGGGACGTCGTTGTTCTTCAGGTTGAACACGACGCTCGGGGCGGCGCTGACCATCATCCTGGTTGAACTGACGGTTGCGGTCGCGATTTTCATCTTCCCAACGGCGGCGGTCGTCGTCGCGACGCGGCCTGTCCTGATTTCTGTCGCCCTGGTTCCAGTCGCCGTAGCGACGTTCCCAACGACCATCATTCGGACCACCGCCCTGGCGGGGATCACGCCACTCATCGCGGCGGCCATCACGCCACTCATCGCGGCGGCCATCGCGCCAGTCGTCACGCGGACGTGGGCGATCCCATCCAGCACTCGGGGGCGGGGCGTTCCAGTAGCCGCCTGATGGCGGCGGGCGACGCCAACGGTCACGTTCGCGGTAAAAGTCGCGATCGCGATAATAACGGTCCCAATACCGGCCAGCTTCGAAGGTGATTATGGGAACGCCGAGATCGCGATAATAACGGGGCTCGACGTAGACCCGGTTTTGCCGGAATGTCGTCTGGATATAGCGGCCGGCTACCCAGCCTCGACCGTTGACGAAAGACACATCACACCACGGGGTATCGGACAGGCAGCCGTGTACCGTCAATGGTGCGCCGACGGGGATCACGACAACAGCCGGATAGGCTGTGCTGGGACCGGAGCGCATATTCACATTCGCGGTGGCGAATCCCCGCGTTGCGGCTTCGGCAAGGGCCGGCGCGGCGAGCATGGCCACCAGCGCAATTGCGCCAAACAGTTTTTTCTTCACTTCTTTCTCCTCAAGCAAAGGCCCGCTTTGCCCTTGTCGGCATCCATCCTGTTCGATGGACGAGCATGCGTTCCGCATACTGCCACGATCGGAAAATACGCGCTCTTCCATGAACGCAGCATGAAACAAATGAGGGGCCGCATCAGTTCCCCTGCGGCAATGAGCGCCCGATAAATCGCTGCCGGAGAAAGCCTCCGGTCTTGACTTCGGGGGGCAATCGTCCGACTTCAATGCAACAGCAATATGGAGCAGAGCCATGAGCGAGACCGCACAGACGACCGTCGACCAGAGCGAAGTGGATCGCTTCTCCGCGATGGCCGCAGAGTGGTGGAGCCCGACCGGCAAGTTCCGCCCGCTGCACAAATTCAATCCGGTGCGTCTCGAATATATCCGCAACCGCATCTGCGACAATTTCGGCCGGGACCCGAAGGCGCACCGCCCATTGGAAGGGCTGCGCGTTCTCGACATCGGCTGCGGCGGCGGTCTTCTCTCCGAACCCGTCGCCCGCATGGGCGCCGATGTGGTAGGCGCGGATCCCTCGGAAAAGAACATCGGCATCGCCTCCACCCACGCCCGTGAAAGCGGGGTCAGCGTCGACTATCGCGCGGTGACGGCCGAACAGCTGCAGGAAGCCGGCGAAACCTTCGACGTCATCCTCAACATGGAGGTGGTCGAACACGTGGCCAATGTCGATCTCTTCGTCACCACCTGCGCGAAAATGGTACGCCCCGGCGGCCTGATGTTCGCGGCCACCATCAACCGCACGCTGAAAGCCCGGGCATTGGCGATCTTTGCCGCCGAAAATGTTTTGCGCTGGCTGCCGCGCGGCACACATCAATATGAAAAGCTGGTTCGCCCGGAAGAGCTTGAGCGGCCGCTGGTTGCAAGCGGAATGGATATCATCCACCGGACAGGCGTCTTCTACAACGTGCTGCAGGATCGCTGGAACCTCTCGCCGGATATGGACGTCAACTACATGATGCTGGCAAAGCGCCCGGCGCAGGGGTAACGCCGGGCGCTCCGTAAGCGATGTCTCTGAAATTCAGTTGACGTCGTCGGGCAGCACCGGCAGCGGTGCGATCTCTATGCCCTCTTCCAGCAAGGCCCTGGCGTCCTGCACCGAGGCATTGCCGATGATGCCCCGCTCGTCCGCTTCGCCATAATGGATCTTGCGGGCTTCCTCGGGAAACCTGTCGCCGACATCTTCGGCAGTGGCGCGAATATTGGCGACGGCCTCGCGGATTTTTGCAAGCGCCTCTTTTCTGGCGGCATCCATGGCGAGCGTCTGGCGTTCGTCCTTCTTGCGGGCGGTGGAAACCGACGGCGCCATCAAAAGCTTGGAGACCTGCGCGGAATTGCAAACCGGGCAGGAGAGGAAACCGCGCTGCAACTGATCATCGAAATCGTCGCTACCGGCAAACCAGCCTTCGAACTCGTGGCCCTTTTCACAGGCTAGCGCATACCGGATCACGCTGCCTCACCTCCCACAGGTTTGAGGGGAATGACCGTATCCAGCCCGAACTCCCGGGCATTGCGCAAATTGGGAATCTTTCCACGGGCGGTCGCCACCAGCGATGTATCGATCTCGGCGAAGATGATCTCCTCGCCAGCGCCGCCGGCGACTGCCAGAACCTTACCCCAGGGATCGATGATGATGGAATGGCCGAATGTTTCACGCCCGTCCTCATGTACGCCCGCCTGAGCGGCGGCGATGACGAACGCGCCGTTTTCAATGGCGCGGGCGCGCAGCAGAATTTCCCAATGGGCTTCCCCGGTCTGGCGCGTGAAGGCAGCGGGAACCGTCAGGATCTCAGCGCCGGCAAGAGCTTCCGCCCGGAAAAGCTGCGGAAAACGGACGTCGTAGCAGATTGCGAAGCCGAATTTACCCAGCGGCAGTTCAACGATGCGCGCCACCTCGCCGGGCTCGTAAGCGGCGCTTTCGCGCCACCTCTCGCCATTGTCGAGATCGACATCGAACATGTGAATCTTGTCATAGCTGCAGATGCGCGAGCCGTCCGGCGCGAAGAGGAAGCCGCGATTGGCGATCTTGCCGTCCGGGCGGGCAATAGCCGTAGAGCCCACATGGACGTGAATACCGAGTTCGCGGGCAAGGCGTGCGGCGGTCGCGACGATGATATCGCCATCATCGTCGCGCAGCTGGGCCCGCAGCGCCTGCCTGTCCTTCTGGATTGCGCCCGTCATTTCCGGGGTCTGAACATAAACAGCCCCTTCGGCCGCGGCGGCGCGCACAAGCCGATCCATATCGGCGGCATTCCTCGCCGTATCGACACCGGAGCGCATCTGAATGGCGGCAGCCTTGAAACTCATGATTTCCTCCGTCGGTCGGGCAGATCAGGCCGCCAGCATCGCGTCCAGCTTGCCGGCGCGGTCCAGCGCATGAAGATCATCGCAGCCGCCCACGTGCTGGCCATTGATGAAGATTTGCGGGAAGGTCGTTCCGCCCGATTTCTCGATCATCTCCTGCCGGTATTCGGGCGTCGTCGTGGCGTTATATTCGGCATAATCCACGCCCTTGCTATCCAGCAGCGCCTTGGCGCGCGCGCAATAACCACAAAAATCCCGCGTATAGATTGTCACCGGTGCCATGTTTTCAAAGCCTCGCAAACGTGCGGTCAAGCGCACGGTTTCCTCATGTCATTACGGCTTCATATAGGACCGGAAATGGCCATTGCAAAGGTCAAAACTGTCACTTCCGCAGCACCCGCTTTTCGGAGGGCCCGGCTTGCCGCACGCACTGTCGCGCCGGTGGTGTACACGTCATCCACCAGCACCACGTGCTTGCCTGAAACATCCGCTTCCCGACCAGGCGCGAGAGCAAAAGCGCCCCGCATATTGTCACGCCTGGCGATTGCCGAGAGCCCAACCTGCCGCTCCGTCGATTTCACCCGCAGCAGGGTGCCGGCGAGCAAAGGCTTGTCAGCCGCCCGGGCCAGATGCCGCGCAAGCTCGGCGGACTGGTTGAAACGGCGGCGCAGGAAGCGGTAGCGATGCAGAGGAACGGGCACGATGCAATCGCAGGCGCTGACCGCTCCGTCGTCTGCTCGCAGCATCCACAACGCCATCAACCGCGCAAGCTCTGTCCGGTCCTGATATTTCAGACGGTGCACCAGCTTGCGGGCGACGCCCTGATGGCTGGCGGCGGCACGCAGACGGTCAAAGGGCGGCGGGTCGGCAATGGCCTCGGCGCTGACAATGTTTTCGCCATGGTCGCGGACAAAGGGAATGCCGAGAATTTCGCAATAAGGACGCTCGATAAAAACAATGTCCCGCCAGCACTCCGGGCACAACGCCCCTTCTGCGCCGATCATGCGGGTGCAGCCGGCACAGGTCGGCGGGTAAATCATGCGGAAGACCGAACGCAACACGTCTCGTGCGACCCGCGGTACGACCGCGGATTTCGATAGCATCCCCGAAAACAGACCTTCACCAGCACCCATGAGGTTGACTTTAGCGCCGAACGGGTGCCTTTGCGAGACAGATCATTCCGGCTGATGCCGGAAAAGCAATGCCTGAAACGGCATGACACAGAATGCGGCCCCGCCGTACCGATGGCGCCAGAGGCCGAGCAGGCAAGACGATGGACATTCTTTTTGACCAGGCCGTGATTGAACAAAACCGTCGCCGGGCGTGGAACCGGCGCGACGACAAAGCCCTTTTTCTTCTCGACATGGCGGCTGAAGAACTGGCAGACAGGCTTGCCATTGTCGAACGCCAGTTCGAGACCGCCATCGAGCTGCATGGCGGCACCGGCGTTGCCGCCCGGCGGCTGGCACAGACGGGAAAGGTGAATTCCATTCGCCGCATAGAGACGGAAAGCCGTTTCACCACGGATGAAAATATTCCGGAGGCGGCATCCATGGAGCATCTGCCGCTGGAAGAGGCCTCCGCCAATCTCATCGTTTCACCGCTTGCCCTGCATTTGACCAACGACACGCCCGGCGCGCTGATCCAGATCCGGCGGGCATTAAAGCCGGACGGCCTGTTTCTCGGCGCGATTCCCGGCAGCGGGACGCTGCAGGAACTGCGCGACGTGTTGTTGACGGCAGAGGCGGAACTGACCGGCGGGGCAAGCCCGCGCGTCATTCCCTTCGCCGACGTGCGCGATGTCGGCGCGCTTCTGCAACGCGCCGGTTTTGCGCTTCCCGTCACCGACGCGGAAACCTACACGGTACGTTACGATTCGATTTTCCCGCTGATGCGCGACCTGCGTGCGATGGGCATGGCCAATCCGCTGGCAGGCCGTAGCAGACGACCGCTCAACCGTGCCTTTTTCATGCGGGCGGCAGAGCTTTATGCTGAACGTTATGCCGATCCGGATGGGCGCATAAGGGCGACATTCTCCGTCATCTATGTCTCGGGCTGGGCGCCGCATGAGAGCCAGCAGAAACCGCTGAAGCCCGGCTCCGCCAAAGTGCGCCTGGCGGACGCCCTGAAGACCAGGGAAGTCAAGCTATCCTGAACGCAAGAATGACCGTTTCAGAAACTGGCGAAGGTATCGGCGATGAACTGAAACAGGGCATTGATGTTGCTGCTGATGGCGCTCGCGCCGCCGACAAGGGCGACGGAAATCACGGCCACTATCAGGCCATACTCAACGGCGCTGGCGCCGTCTTCATTCCTGCAGAAATCGATAAATGAACGCAGCACAGAATATGCCCAATCCGCCAGCCGGCAATATGACCTATTGAAGTCGGCTTATTCTAGACGGGCTATGTGAGAGATCGGTTACCGACAATGGTAAACGATCAGCAACCGCTCTCATTGCTGTAGCCCGTCACCACGCAGGGCATTTCCGGCATCGGCTGTGTTATGCTACGGCGGATGGAGTATGTCTTGCCCACATCTGTCTTCTTGATGGAGCCGGTGCTGATCATGTCGTAATTGTCGGGAAACTGCGCCACACGCGTGGAAGACTTTCCGGCGAGCATGGGTGTGATGATCAACGACAGGGCGATGACGGCCGTGCCGAAAAGCAATGCGACGTTCAGAACGCCGGTGCGACTGGATTTATCGGAATAAGAGTGACGACCTTCCACCGTCTTCCAGAAATCCTCGTTCATGACCAACCTCGTAACGCGCAGTTTACCGCTTCTTTAGCTTAACAATCTGCCAGAGGGTGCTGAACGATCTCTTAACACAGACCCGTTTTGGCACGGCAAAGCGCTGGCAACGGGGCATTTTCACGAAGCTGTGACGGGATCATAAGCGAGGAACGCCGGCGATTGCCTGTTCTAAAGCAGATCCTGCAGGAAGGGGATCAGCGGCTCATCGGCCGGCGGCATGGGATAATCGCGCAACGCCTGCGGTTTTACCCATTTCAGCGCCTGTCCTTCCCGGCCATGCGCAATGCCCTCGTAACGACGGCACACGTAAAGCGGCATCAGAAGGTGGAATGTCTCATAAGTGTGGCTGGCAAATGTCAAAGGCGCAAGGCAGGCGATCTTGGTTTTGATACCCAGCTCCTCGTCCAGTTCGCGCACGAGAGTTTCCTCGGGCGTCTCGCCCTGCTCCACCTTGCCGCCCGGAAACTCCCACAGGCCCGCGAGCGACTTGCCCTCCGGACGTTGCGCCAGAAGAATGCGGCCATCCTGGTCGAGAAGGGCGCAGGCGGCGACCAGCAGGATTTTTTTGCCGGCCTCGCTCATTCTCCTGAACCCTTGCGCCAATAGCGATAGCGATAGGCCTCGGAGAAGCCGAATTTCTCATAAAGTGCGATTGCCGGCGCATTGGCGGCTTCAACCTGCAGCCACGCGCTTTTTGCGCCGCTGATCCTGGCCCAGCGCAGTGCGGATGACAGGATTTGCGTACCGAGGCCCTTCTTACGCTGCGACTTTTCGACATCGAGGGAAAGGATGCCGGCAAGATCGTTGTCCTGCACGCAGATGACGGTTGCGAGCGGATTGCCTTCCACTTCCTCATTGATGAAGAGACCGAGCGTCGGCTTGATGGAACTGACGATTTCAGCAATTGCCGGGCGCAGCGCCGGATCGCCATCGCTCACCTTGATGCTCGCCTCTACAAAACGGCCGATATCGTGGCTCGGAAGGCTGACCAGCGTTTCCGGCAACTCCATGTCGGAAAGATCGGCAGTCATGACCACAACCTCTTCGAACATCGACCAGCCGTCCCTGACCAGAAATTCCACAAGCTGCGGCGGCATCAGCGTCGTTTCGCGCACCACCAGCGGCCGGCCGAAATCATCGAAACGCTTACGCGCCTTTTCCAGCCGCACCGCGCTGTTTCCGTAATCGGACGGATCGAGCGGCACTACGCAGTTGATACGCTTGGAGGGATGCGAACCCGTGAGACGGATTTGCCAGCTGCCGTCATAAATAACCGACGAGGCTGGCCACGCCCGGAAGCTGACGGCTTCCAGACGGCGAACCAGCGGCAGATTGACGGCCTTGTTGTCCTGCATTCTATTCGGCTCCAACGGTCAGCTCCGGTAGTCGCCGTTGATCGCAACATATTCTTTCGTCAGGTCACAGGTCCAGACCGTGGCCTTTCCCTGACCGAGGCCGATATCGACCTTTACCGTGATGTCTTCCAGTTTCATGACGGCACTGGTTTCCGCTTCGGAATAGTTCGGGTCGCGTTCGCCGTTGACGGCCACGCGCACGCCGCCGAACCAGATGGCAAGACGGTCGCGGTCCGCCATTTCGCCTGATTTGCCGACGGCCATGACGACACGGCCCCAATTGGCGTCCTCACCGGCAACCGCGGTCTTCACCAGCGGTGAATTGGCGATGGAAAGGGCAATCTTCTTGGCGGCGGCGTCGTTTTCCGCTCCTGTCACGGTAACTTCCACCATCTTGCGCGCGCCTTCGCCATCACGAACGACCTGCAAGGCAAGGTCCTTCAGAAGATCGTTCAGCGCGGCGCGGAAGCCGGAAAGGCGCTCATCATCGGCATTCGTCACTTTCACCTGGCCGTCTTCGGCCGCAGCGCCCGTGGCGAACAGCATCAACGTGTCGGAGGTGGAGGTATCGCTGTCGACCGTTACGGAATTGAAGGTCGGGCCAACGCCGGCCGACAACAGGGCCTGCAACGCGGCTGGCTCAATATCCGCATCCGTCACAACGAAGGAAAGCATCGTCGCCATATCGGGCGCGATCATGCCGGCGCCCTTGGCGATACCGTTGATCGTCACGATCACGCCGCCGATCTCGGCGGTGCGGCTGGCGACCTTCGGATAGGTGTCGGTCGTCATGATCGCCTTGGCGGCTTCCTGCCAGAAATCGGCTTCTGCCCGAACATTCATGTCACCCAGGACACCGGCGAATTTCGAGGCATCCAGCGGTTCCCCAATCACGCCCGTCGATGCCAGAAAGACCTCTCCTTCGGAGCAGCCGACGGCAGCTGCGGCGGATTTCGCCGTCAGCTCGGTCGCGGCCTTGCCCTTGAGGCCGGTAAAGGCATTGGCATTGCCGGAATTGACCACCACGGCGCGCGCCGCGCCGCCGCCGAGATTGGCGCGGCAGAAATCAACCGGGGCGGAAGGGCATTTCGACTTGGTGAAGACGCCCGCAACGCTTGCAGGCTTGTCGAACACCATCAAGAGAACGTCCGTGCGGTTCTTGTACTTGATGCCGGCAGCGGCCGTCGCCATGCGAACGCCGCGGAGCGCAGGCATGTCAGGATAGGATTTCGGAGCGAGCGGAGAAACGGCAACGGACATGGGAAGCGCCTGAAATTCTGGAATGGATGTCTGGAGATGGCCTGAGATGAAACGGGGCGGCCGTTAAGCCGCCCCGTAATCCGAAATTTTACTGCTGCGGCTGTGCCTGCTGTTCCTTCGTGGCTTCGTCATAGCCCTTCTTCAGCGTCTCATCCATGATTTCGATCTTCTGGTCAGCCTTGGCCTTCTCGATGAGGGCAACGTACTTGTCGCGCATGACAAGCTGACGAACCTGCGGCTCGACCTGCTCGAAAGCCGGCGGCGGCGCAATGCGCTTGTCTTCCAGCTTGATGACGTGGAAGCCGAACTGGGTCTTCACAGGCGTTTTGGTGTAGGCGCCCTTTTCGAGGCCGAAGGCGGCTTCTTCGAATTCCGGAACCATGCGGCCCTTGCCGAACCAACCGAGATCGCCACCGTCATCCTTGTTGGAATCGGTGGATTTTTCCTTGGCGAGGGCTGCGAAATCCTTGCCCGAATCAAGCTGCTTGATGATGTCCTTGGCTTCGTCCTCGCTGGCAACGAGGATGTGAGCTGCCTTGATCTCTTCTTCCTGCGGCAGGGCTGCGACTTCCTTGTCGTAGCGAGCCTTTACTTCGTCATTGGTGACGGCGTCGACCACGTGCTTGCGGAAATACGCGTTGTGCAGCTCACGGTCCTGGATGAATTCCATGCGCTTCTTGAAATCTTCAGTCTTTTCCAGACCTTCGGCGCTGGCGTTCTTGACGAGAAGCTTGACATCGATCGCGCCGGAAAGGGCTGCGACCTTCTTCTGCTCGTCGGGAAGCTGCGCGAGTTGCGGATCGAGGTTGCTCATGGCGAGGTCGAGTTCGGACTGGTGGATTTCCAGATCGCCGACCTTGGCGACGACCTTGTCTTCCTGTGCGAAAGCCGGAAGCTGGAGGCCGAGCGTGGCCACAATCACCGCAGCCGCAATTTTATTATAGCGCAACATTTTGAACCTTTCGGGGACAATGCCGGCTCCAGACATGGTTTCCGGCTCTGAAAAAACTTCCAAACACCGGAATGTGGCCATTCTGTAACGGGCAGAACCGTTGACATCATTTGCCCCCCCTCTTATCTGTCACGCAACCTCGCGTCCAGATACGTTGAAGGGCGAAGTCCGTCATTTGTGCTGAAAACAGCGTGACGGAGCAAAGCGCCCGGCAAAACGGAATTTCAGAAAGGGCCAGTAAGATGGTCAGTCTCGGCGGAATAGCCCGCAAGTTGTTCGGTTCGGCAAATGATCGCCGCGTCCGCTCTTATAAAAGCAAGATCGCAGCCATCAATGCGCTGGAAGAAGCCACCAAGGCGCTCTCCGACGAAGCGCTGGCGGCCAAGACCGCCGAGTTCCGCCAGCAGCTGGCAGACGGCAAGACACTCGACGACCTGCTGATCCCGGCCTTTGCCGTGGCCCGCGAAGCATCGCGCCGCGTTCTCGGCATGCGTCCCTTCGACGTGCAGCTGACAGGCGGCATGATCCTGCACGGCGGCGCCATCGCCGAGATGAAAACGGGTGAAGGCAAGACGCTGGTGGCCACTCTTGCGGTGTACCTCAACGCGCTCGCCGGCAAGGGCGTGCACGTCGTCACCGTCAACGACTACCTCGCCCAGCGCGACGCCGCCACGATGAGCCGGCTCTATCGCTTCCTTGGCCTCACCACCGGCGTCATCGTTCATGGCCTTGACGACGACCAGCGCCGCGAGGCCTATGCCTGCGACATCACCTACGCGACGAATAACGAGCTCGGCTTCGATTACTTGCGCGACAACATGAAATATGACCGCGCCCAGATGGTTCAGCGCGGCCACAACTACGCAATCGTCGACGAAGTCGACTCGATCCTGGTCGATGAGGCGCGCACTCCGCTCATCATTTCCGGGCCGCTGGACGACCGTTCCGATCTCTACAATACCATCGACGCCTTCATTCCGCTCTTGACGCCGGAAGATTACGAAATCGATGAGAAGCAGCGCTCGGCCAACTTCTCCGAAGAAGGCACCGAGAAGCTCGAAAACCTGCTGCGGCAGGCGGGGCTGCTCAAGGGCGAATCGCTTTACGACGTCGAGAACGTCGCGATCGTCCACCACATCAACAATGCGCTGAAGGCCCACAAGCTCTTCACCCGCGACAAGGACTACATCGTCCGCAACGACGAAATCGTCATCATTGACGAATTTACCGGTCGCATGATGCCCGGCCGTCGTTATTCCGAAGGTCAGCACCAGGCTCTCGAAGCCAAGGAAAAGGTACAGATCCAGCCGGAAAACCAGACGCTGTCCTCCGTCACCTTCCAGAATTATTTCCGCATGTATGAAAAGCTGGCCGGCATGACGGGTACGGCAGCGACGGAAGCGGAAGAATTCGGCAACATCTACGGCCTCGATGTCATCGAGGTGCCGACAAACCTGCCGATCCAGCGTATCGACGAAGACGACGAGGTTTATCGCACCGGCGAAGAGAAATTCCAGGCGATCATTACCGAAATCAAGGCAGCGCATGAGCGCGGCCAGCCGGTTCTGGTGGGCACGACGTCGATTGAAAAATCCGAGCTTCTGGCACATCTCCTGCGCCAGTCCGGTTTCTCCGACTTCCAGGTTCTGAACGCCCGTTACCACGAGCAGGAAGCTTATATCGTCTCGCAGGCCGGTGTGCCGGGCGCCGTGACCATCGCCACCAACATGGCGGGCCGCGGTACCGACATCCAGCTTGGCGGCAATGTCGAGATGCGTCTGGAGCGCGAGCTGGAAGGCATGGAGCCGGGTCCGGAGCGCGATGCGAAGGAACAGGCGATTCGCGCCGAAATCAAGGTGCTCAAGGAAAAGGCGCTGGCCGCCGGCGGCCTCTACGTCATCGCCACCGAACGCCATGAAAGCCGCCGTATCGACAACCAGCTGCGTGGCCGTTCCGGCCGTCAGGGCGACCCGGGCCGCTCGAAATTCTACCTCTCGCTTCAGGACGACCTGATGCGCATCTTCGGTTCCGAGCGTATGGACTCGATGCTGCAGAAGCTGGGTCTCAAGGAAGGCGAGGCCATCGTCCATCCGTGGATCAACAAGGCGCTGGAACGCGCCCAGAAGAAGGTCGAAGCCCGCAACTTCGAGACCCGCAAGAACCTTCTGAAATATGACGACGTGCTGAACGATCAGCGCAAGGTGATCTTCGATCAGCGCCTTGAGTTGATGGAAGCCGATAATATCGGCGAAACCGCAGCCGATATGCGTCACGAAGTCATCGAAATGCTCGTCACCAAGCATATTCCCGAAAATGCCTATGCCGAACAGTGGGATATTGCAGGCCTGAAGGCGGGCATCGCCCAGTTCCTCAACCTCGACCTGCCGGTGGAAGAGTGGGCCAAGGAAGAAGGCATCGCCGAAGACGATATTCTCCAGCGCGTCACGGAGGCGGCCGACAAATACGCCGCCGAGCGTGCGGAACGTTTCGGCCCCGAGATCATGACCTATGTCGAACGCTCGGTCATTCTCCAGACGATCGACCATCTGTGGCGCGAGCATATCGTCAACCTCGATCATCTACGCTCCGTCGTCGGTTTCCGCGGTTATGCCCAGCGCGACCCGCTGCAGGAGTACAAGGCCGAAGCCTTCGAACTCTTCCAGGCGTTGCTCGCCAATCTGCGCGAAGCCGTGACCGCCCAGCTGATGCGTGTGGAACTGGTTCAGCAGGAGCCGCAGCAGCCGGAACTGCCGGAAATGACTGCCCATCACCTTGACCCGAACACGGGCGAGGATGAAATGGCTCAAGGCTTGCAGGCGGCGCCTGCCGCCTTCGTGCCGGCAGAGGAGCGCGATCCGAACAACCCCGCCACCTGGGGCCGTATCGGCCGCAATGAAATGTGCCCCTGCGGATCCGGCAAGAAATACAAGCACTGCCACGGCGTTTACGAACAGGCCTGAACGCCGCGCATATCCGATGAAGACCATCGCCCGTAACCCAGGTTGCGGGCGATTTTCTTTGCGCAATTCATTGTTGTTGACGGGCATGATCGGTTTCCAATATGGGAGCTGGATCATCCTCCGGAAAATGCTGCCATGGCCCCTCGCGATCTTGCCGCCTATGTTTTTCTCGCACTCGCATGGGGCGCGTCCTTCCTCCTGCTTCTACAGGTTGTGGATGCATTCGGCTGGATCGGCGCAGTGACGTTGCGGTCACTGGTGACCGCCACCACTCTTTTCCTGATCGCGAGAACTGCGCGACGCAAACTGGCGTTTTCGGCAAGCTGGCAAGCCTTTGCCATTGTGGGCGCAACCACCGTTGCCGGCCAGTTGATCGGCCTTTCTTATGGCACGCCACTTGTCGGGACCGCCATGGCCGCAATATTGGTCGCGACCATCCCGCTTTTTTCCATGCTCATCTCGCAGGTCTGGGGGCTGGAGCGACTGACGAGGCAAGGTGTCGTGGGGCTGGTTTTGGGCTTCGGCGGGATTGTGCTGCTCGTGGGTTTTCCCGCCGTACCCGTCACGACCGGTTTTGTCATCGGCTGCATCGCCTGTGTCGCCGCCTGCATCTGCGCGGCCTTCGGCAGCAATTATGCCAGCAGGTATCTCAAAGGCGTGGGTTCATGGGAAATTACCATCGGCTCATTCATGACCGGTGGCATCATGACGCTGCCACTGCTGCTGGCAGTTCCGATTCCCCGCATTCCCGCGCCGATCGACTATCTATACCTGCTCATCCAGGCCATCGTCATGAGCGGCCTCACCTACATAACCTATTTCCGCCTCGTCTCCGTGATCGGCGCGACAAAGGCCATCAGTGTGGAGTTTGCAGTCACCGTTGTGGCGGTGCTTATCGGCGCCCTCGTGCTGGATGAGCCGCTGTCGCTGCCTCAGCTCTTCGGCGCGGGCATCATTATCCTCGGCTGCGCGCTGGTGCTCGATCTTCTACCCAAAAAGAAGGCTCCGCCCACACCGGCTGGCGCATGAAGGGTTTGTTAGCGTTTTCCACCAATAGTCGTGTCGGCTACCGCAGATCACGCGTGATCGCATGTGCGACGCGAGGAGAAAATGCAACCGAGCAGCTCAGATTATGAACATTACTGGGACCCGTTGCGAGCGCTTCTGATGCTGCTCGGCATTCCCTATCATGCCTCACTGCTCTATAGCTACGCCCTGCCCTGGGACATCAAGGATTTTGAGACCAGCACGCTCCTGACCGCGCTCGGTGCCGGGCTCGTCACCTTCCGAATGCCGGCGTTTTTTCTGGTCGCCGGGTATTTTTCCACCATGGTCATCGGCAAAAAAGGCAAAATGCCTTGGCTCAGACAACGTTTCCTCCGCCTCGGCGTGCCCTTCGTCGTGACGCTCGTTCTGCTCGGGCCGCTGCAGCTTTTACTGTTGCGACTGGCCGGTATCGCCAAAGGCGAGATTTCAGCCGAAGGACTGATTGAGAGCCTGCCGGGTCTGCTGCGCCCGAGTGAACAATGGATCATGCATCTGTGGTTCCTGCCCGCTCTCATCGCCTATTCCGTGGTGCTTGCCGCTCTCTTGTATCTTCTGGAACGTCCGCCTTTTGCGCGCGCAGTAGACAGGCTCGACAGCCTGCGGCGGCGACATGCCGGGTTGTTTTTCGCCGCACTCTGCATACTGCCCATTTTATGGGAGTTGGCGATATACGGTTCCAGCCTGATTGCGGCAGAAACCGAAAGCAGCCTGCTTTCTCTCTATGAGCGCGCTTCCGACCCCTATGGGCGCTATGTGCCCTTCTTCCTTGTCGGAGCCCTGCTCCACCGCGACCGGACCCTCTTTCACCGCTTTCGCCAGACCGGTATTCTCACGGCAATCGTAGCGACGGCCGCCATTGCGGCGGCAGTGACACTCAGGCTGCAAAGCCCGTTTTCGAATTCAGCCCTGCTCGTGCTGGTGTCGGCAATTGCCGCAGTAACGGTGAGCCGCCTGCTGATCGACCTCGCCTGCCGGTATTTCGACCGGCCAAGCCGGTTTGCCAGACGGATGACGGATGCGTCCTTCACTATCTATCTGTTTCACCACCCGCTGATTTACGTTCTGGGTACACTTTTTATTCTCATCTCCCTGCCGCCCCTCGTTGAATTCACCATCATCGTCGCAGCCACGACCATCACGGCTTACTCTCTGCATCAGGCGATACGCCGCAGCCCGTTGGCTCTGTTTCTCTTCAACGGCATCCGCAAGCCGCGGGAAGCGAGTGACATCAGGACAGGCGCAGCCGCCTCCCAAACGCTTCGTTAAGGATGAAGGGCTTACAATCGGCCTGCCCATTCAACTGGAAATAATGGCGTGTGGATCATGGCTATCCTCAGCACGGCGGAAAAAGCCTTACCCGCAGGCCTGCGCGCGAAGATTTCGCCGCTGGGCGATAAAATCGCCCTCATTGTCTCCGCGAGGGACGAGGTTGCCCGGGCACAGCGCATGGCGCTCGTCGCCTTCGCGGTGCGCATCGTCAGCGCCGGCATCGCCTTCATATCGCAGATCATCCTTGCCCGCCTGATGGGCGAGTTCGAATATGGCCTCTTCGCCTTCGTGTGGGTTCTGGTAATCCTGTTCGGCAATCTTTCCTGTCTCGGCTTCCACACCACCGTCATCCGCTTCCTGCCCGGCTACCGTCTGGAAGATGCCCATGACAAGATCATGGGGCTAACCTCGACGGCCCGCTTGTTCGCCATGCTGTCTGCCAGCACGCTGGCGCTTTGCGGTTTCATATTTCTGTATTTCTTTGGCGAGCGCATCGCCGCCTATTATCTCATTCCTGTCTCGCTGGCGCTTTTCACCCTGCCGATGGTGGCTCTGGGCGATGTGTTGAACGGCACGGCGCGGGCCAATGGCTGGGCCATCTCCGCCCTTAGCCCCACCTATATCGTACGTCCCGTACTGATCCTCCTGTTCATGCTGGTGGCCATTGCCCTGGGAGCCGAAAAGACTGCGACGACGGCCATGCTGACGGCACTTTTCGCAACTTATGTCACCACCATTTTTCACTTCGTCTTCCTGAACCGCCGGCTCAACCGACATTTCCGCAGCGTCACCCGAAGGGTTCATTTTCGTCACTGGATCAGGTTTGCCTTTCCGGTCTTTCTGATCGACGGCATCGGTTTTCTGATGACCAATTCCGATGTGGTGATCGTCGGCCTTTATCTGCCGCCGGATCAGGTCGGCATCTATTTCGCCGCGGCGAAAACCATCGTGTTGATGCAGTTCGTGTTTTTCTCCGTCCAGGCGGCGGCCGCACCACGTCTCGCGGCGCTCATTTCGGCCAATGACAGGCCGGGGCTTGCGAGCTTCGCCAGCCAGGCCGCACGTTGGGCCTTCTGGCCGTCTCTCGCCGTTGGCAGCGTGGTGCTTCTGGCCGGGCCATTCCTGCTGTCGCTGTTCGGTCCTGGCTTCGTAGAGGGTTACGAGCTGATGTTCTTCCTGTTTGCGGGGTTCCTGGCAAAAGCGCTCATCGGCCCCGGAGAGACGCTGCTGAATATGGCCGGCAAACAAAAATTGTGCGTGATACTTTATATTATCATCTTCGGTTGCAACATTGCACTCAACATGGCGCTCATTCCGGTCTATGGTCTGACAGGCGCCGCGGCAGCGGTGGCGATAGCCATGTCCATAGAGGCTGTGCTATTGCATGTTGCCATACGCCGTACACTCGGGATCGTCCTTTTTGCCTTCAACGACCCCCGGGCGAGTCAAAACACTGGTAAGGCGGTGTAACGATAAGCATGTCCAGCGATCCAAAGAATCCGGATTTTCAGGACCCGCGCATCGCGGCGCTCATGGCGTCTGCGGAGCGTGATCGCCCGGTGGCGGACAGCAGCCGGCGTGTGGGCCGGGAAGGCCGTGAATTCTGCATCTATCCGGGGCAGCTCGGTTACGACATGCAGGAGGAACTCGACTTTCTCTCCAACCGCGTCATGGAGGCAAACGTCTTTTTCACCGGCCGGCTTCTTGCTCCGGCCATGCCGCGTATCGACGACAAGACCGTGCGCTTCGCCCTCATTCGCGATGAGAACGGCGCCCGAAGCCGCATGCGGTTTCTGATGCCTTTTACCGTTGAAAAGCCGGGTTTTTCCATCGGTCCTTCCATTATTCGCGTCTGGGCCAATCCTTTCGGGCCGCTCGGGACGCCGCTGGTGGATACCGAAGGGGCGGCCGAGACCCTCGATAACCTTTTCGACGCCCTTTCCGACCGGGACATGCGGCTGCCGAATGTTCTGGTTCTGCCGGATGTGCGGCTGGAGGGGCCTTTTGCCCGCATGTTCCGAGCCATCGCGCTCAGCCGTAACCTGCCGGTGACGACGACGGGTCATTATCACCGGCCGATGCTGGAAAGCCTGCTTGATGGCCAGGCTTATCTGCAAAAAGCCCTTGCCCCGCATCATTTGCGGGAAATGCGCCGGCAGTGGCGACAGCTCGAGAGGTTGGGCGCGTTATCCTACACTGTCGCCCGCCAGCCGAAGGATATACGCTACCGCATGGAGGAGTTTCTGGCGCTGGAGGCAAGCGGCTGGAAGGGCCGCAAACGCACCGCGCTGGTCAACGACCGGTATCGCGCGGCCTTCGCCCGCGAGGCGATCACCAACCTGGCCGAAGCCGATGCCGTGCGTATCCACACTATCGATCTCAACGGAAGCGCCATTGCCTCCATGATCGTCTTCATCACCGCCGGCGAGGCCTATACGTGGAAAACCGCCTTCGACGAGAATTACGCGCAATTTTCGCCCGGCAAGCTCCTGGTACAGAAACTGACCGACTGGCATCTGGACGACGCCAATATTCTCCGCAGTGACAGCTGCGCCGTGCCCGATCATCCTGTCATGAGCCGCTTCTGGCAGGAACGGCAGGAAATGGGCACGCTTGTCGTGGGGCTCACCCAGAACAGTGACAGGGACGTTCGACAGGTTTCCACGCAGGTGGACATGTATCGCAACACCCGTAATCTCGCCCGCAGCCTGCGGCAGAAAATCCTGTCCTTCGGTCGCAAGGGTAACTGAGGCCGGAGGACGCCAACGGCATCCTCCGGATTGTTCGGGTCCAGCTTCAGCGCGAGGCCGTCCGGATCATCTTGCACAATTGCGTCAAAGCTGCATCGTATCCGCCACCCAGAATATCGATGCAACGCCGGGCGAGCCTGATCTGCTCGGTGCGCGACATGTCGTTATAAGCCTGAATGGCGTTACGCATGGCGCCAGGCGTTACCGGCCCCGATTTGCCGGGATTGTTCGGATTTCCCGGACTGCCCGGGTTTCCAGGATTGCCCGGATTACCGGGATTGCCCGTGGAACCTGAACCGCCAATGCCGAGACCGACATCAACGCCCAGGCCGCTGGATCCGCCGACATTTGCGCCGACATTGGCATTGACGCCGTTGGAGCCGCCAACGGAGGCGTTCACGCCCGCATTGACCCCGCCGGAACCGCCGACGGATGCGTTGACATCCGCATTGACCCCATTGCTGCCACCAACCGAAGCGTTGACATCCGCGCCCAATCCGCCGCCGCTTCTGCCGCCGACATCGGCACTGGCGTTGACGCCGCCGCTGCCACCAACGGAAGCATCGACCCCGAGACCACCGCTGCCATTACCACCCACGCTCGCATTAACCCCATTCTCTCCACCGATCCCTATATCCAGCGCGTGGGCGTTGACCGGCAGGATCAGGCAGGCAGACAATAATAAATTGCGAGAAAAAGCCCTCATAATTTCCTCCCTATGAGTTGGCTACTCCCGCCCCGCGTGGAAACTCCACCCGGCCATTATAAATTCAATTAGCAATTGCGTACATACTAATTTATTAGAACTATCTAAAATTATCATGAAAACGCAACCGAGGATGTATCATTTCGAGACAGCGTGGGCGGTAAAATCCGTCCACGCTGCCCTCTTCAGTTTCCGAACCGTTCGACAAGCGTTGCGAGATCAACATGGCCCCGGCAGCTTCCATTGCCTTTAGCCGGCTCTCCACGTTCCAGGCCACCCGCATAGACAACAGCGGGATCAGCCTCGAGACGCCTGCGCAACGCGGCTAGCTTTGGCCACCGGCCCGGGTCAGCCACATCGTGAATCTCCAGCCAGCGGGCGACACCGACCAGGATTCCATCCGCGAGGCTCGGCCTGTCGCCGATTGCAAAGGGGGTGACGCCAATCATCTCCTCCAGCAGGTCGTGCCGTCTGATCACGGCGTCCGTTCCATACTGCCGAAGAGCCGATTGCAGGGCCGGGTTCGGCGGCTCCATCTCAAGCGCAACCCACAGCGGGGTGAAAGCGCCGGTGAAGTCGGTGTTGATGAACGCCATAAACTGATGCATCAGCTCGGCCTCCCGTGAATGGAGATCGAAACTGATACGCCGCTCGGTGTCGCGTGTTTCCAGCCATGCAGCGATCGCCATCGTCTCGGTCAGTATCTCGCCCCTGTCCGTGATAAGGACGGGCGTTTCGACGCGTCGATTGATACGCTTATAGGGTGCCTGCCGCATTTCACCGAGCATATCCACCCGGCAAAGCCTGTACGGCTTGCCAAGCCACTCAAGCGCCGCGACAAGCCCCATCGAACTTCCCGCCGGGAAGCCATAAAGTAAAATCGGTTCCATTTTTTATACTCTCAGTTTCGAGGGCGCTGCGCAGCGGGTTGAACTTAGCGCCGGGTGGCGCCAAGTAAATTACGAACCTTTTTGTAACCACGAGGCGCTGATGAAAGACCTTGTATCCCGTTGCCCCATCGAGGAGGCCATGCAGGTCCTGAGCGGGCGCTGGCCGACGCTCCTGATCTACTACCTGAAGGATGGCACAAAACGCTTCAGCGATCTGCGCAGGGACAACCCGACGATCTCGCATAAGATGCTCGCACTGGAATTGCGCAAACTGGAAGACGCCGGCATCGTTCAACGGACAGAGTTTCAGGGTTATCCGTTGCGCGTCGAATACGACCTGACCCCCGCGGGCAACACGCTTGTACCGCTGATCGACTCTCTCGGCCAATGGTGGGAAACGACGAGCGCCATACCGGAAGCCAGCGGCCCGCCCGTCCACGCCCTACCTGGTGCTCAGGCACAGCGAAACGCTTAAAATTCCAAGGAATGGCAGCGATGAGCTACCATTTGAAAGGCGCGAAGTTACACGCTCAAACGCGCAAATTTCCAGCTTTTGGGGTTGCACGCAGGGTCTCGCCCGTGATAGACGCCGTGACATTACCACCGTTGCCCCAATGGCGGAATTGGTAGACGCGCCGCACTCAAAATGCGGTTCCGAAAGGAGTGCTGGTTCGATCCCGGCTTGGGGTACCATTACCTACCCATCTCAATTTTTCCCTGCTCCAGATGCTTTTTTCATAGCGGCTTCGATGGGTGGCGTAGAGGCTGGTGTCCTCACGAAAGCTTGCTCATCCGCCTCCGTTTCTTACCAGGCTTTCATTTGCCAGTTGCAGAGGACTGGATTAGACGAATCCCGTAACATTCATCGAGATCGGCGACTTAATTTCGCCATCACGCCCGCCTTTTTGAAAGCCCGTTCGGGATATCTGCTTCTTCGCGAAGTTTGGGGAAATTTACATGGCCAATGCGACATCCGCCGATAACAGCCGCACACTCGCCGCTCTCGGCGTCACGGCGGGAATGATCTTTACCGTCGGCTCAGCCCTCGGTTTCCAGCATATCGGCGGTTACACGCCCTGCGCGCTGTGCCTGCTGCAGCGCGATCCCTATTATTACGCCATTCCGCTTGGCATCTTGGCCATTGCATCCAGCATTTTCAAATTGCCGGTTCAAATAACACGGCTGCTTCTTGCCCTTATCGGCGTGGCCATGCTGATTGGGGCCGGCCTCGGCGTCTATCATGCGGGTGTGGAATGGGGTTTCTGGGCGGGGCCGATTACCTGCGCCACCGGGGCGCCTTCCATCACGACCAATGCCGGCGACCTGTTGGGCAACCTCAACGCCATCAAGGCGCCTTCCTGCAATGATGCGGCACTTCGTGTCCTCGGCCTGTCGTTCGCCGGATGGAATGTCATCGCAAGTCTGGCACTTGCGGCAGTCGCCTTTTTCGGCGCAAGCCGTAAAAGCCGCTAAGCGGAAAACCGCCTTGCAGTCCTGAAAGCTCAGGGCTGCAGCTCGGTATCCCAGTAAAGATAGTCCATCCAGCTTTCATGCAGATAATTGGGCGGAAACAGACGCCCATTATTGTGCAGGTCCTGAACCGTCGGCTGGAAAGGCTTCTGCGCCGGGAACATGCCCGCCTGTTTGGGAAGCTTGCTGCCTTTTTTAAGGTTGCAGGGAGAGCACGCCGCCACGACATTGTGCCAGGTGGTTTCACCGCCATGCGCGCGGGGAATCACATGGTCGAAGGTCAATTCGTCGCGTGTCCCGCAATACTGGCATTCAAACTTGTCCCGTAGGAAGACGTTGAAGCGCGTGAAAGCTGGGTTGCGGGTGGGCTGCACATAGGTCTTGAGGCTGACGACGCTCGGCAGCCGCATGGAAAAGCTGGGTGACGACACCGCATGATCATATTCTGCAATGATGTTCACACGGTCTAGAAAGACGGCCTTGATCGCGTCCTGCCAGGACCATAACGACAAGGGATAATAACTCAGCGGCCTATAGTCTGCGTTCAGAACGAGCGCCGGCAGGGCCTGTGGTGAAACTGCAATCGTCAAGGGCTTCTCCTGAGCGATTCGGCATCTGCACTTGTATATTAGGTCCGTTGTTACAGGATTGTGAAGCCTATAAATGCAGCGGAGAAGAGCTTAATTTTTCAGCGGGAAAAAGGCCCTTTTATGTTACGGTGAGGCAGGCAGAAGCCGATTGAGCAGCCGGTCGCACGACGAGACAGCGGCGGGTGATTCCATGCGCGGGAACCGTCAAATCCTTCTCACGACAGCTGCTGCATCAATGATATGATCAGCGATACGGCGAGATGAAAACGGCGCTGCCGGCGACGACCATCCGCGCGCCCCGGAGGAAACGGAATGACGGCGCATCGGCATCTAACAGCAGCATTTCGGGCGGCCCTTGCGAGCGGCGCATGGATCTTTGCCGCTTGCCTGGCGGGTTCGTCACCTGCCCAGCAATATCAGAATTTCGAGATCGCGCCGGATGGCCGCGGCGGTGCGCAGGGAACGATAGGCGGGCGAAATTTCGAAGTGCCCCGCAGTTACGACAGGCCGCCCGCCGGCCGCGTCTCCCCGGACACGCGGCGCGACCGGAGAACCAGCGTGCCGCAGCACACATGTATCGTCGACGCCGAAGGCCGAACACGCTGCAACTGATGGCATTCCCGCGAGAAAAATGGGATTTCACTAAAAAGCAATCTATCGACTTAAATGGCCTGCAAGAAAGCATCGCTATGTTCCCGGGCATAAGGAAAACAACTGTGCAGGGGCAAGAACATGGCGAAGAAAACAACCCGTGTGGCGGCAAGTCTGGCCATTGCCATCGGCGTGGCGGCAGGCGTGGCGACGACGGCACCGGCCGTTCAGCTCGGCGGCCTCGCGAAAAACCCGTCGGCCTCGCGGCCCGGCCAATTCATGAAGACAAGCCGCCCAACGATCGCGCCGATCGCCTTTGCCAAATTCTGCGACAATGCCGCCGACCAATGCGTTCGCATTGGTGATCGTGACACGATCGAACTGACCAAACAGAAACGCGTGGAGCTTCAGCGCATCAACTCCGAGATCAACACCGCAATAACCTATGTTGGCGAACTGGAGGGCGAAGACGAATGGAAGCTGAACCCGACAAGCGGTGATTGCGATGACTATGCGGTGAGCAAGCGGCAGCGCCTGCTGCGTGCCGGCTGGCCTTCCGGCGCCCTGCGCATCGCCACCGCGCGCACCCCCAGCGGTGTCGGCCACGCGGTTCTGGTGGTCAGCACCACCCAAGGGGATTTGGTGCTGGACAATCGCACCAATGTCGTCAAACCGTGGAAGTCCGTGGATCTGAAATGGATCAAGATCCAGTCGCACGAAGACCCGCGTGTCTGGCTGAAACTCTAGGTCTGAAGCAGACATAGTCTTTGCAGGCGAAAAAGAGTATCCTGCCGCTCGCCGATCGAGGCCCCGCCGCGCAAAAACCGCTTCTGGCGAAGCCTTCCGGCAGGGGCCGGGAGCGAGATCCTGACCGGGCACGGCCTGTCTCGGGCGGGTGACGCGGCATCAGCTTCCAACGCTCTTGACCTCGTGTAAGGGAGACAGTATCGGCAGCTATGCCCAAGGTGCTCAACTGGATTCGCGGTCGTAAACAACCAGCCCCCCGCGAGGCGCGGAGACGGCGCAGAGTTGAGCTTGGCGACAGGCTGACATCCTTTCCGATCTATGCTATCGGCGATGTGCACGGCAGTCTCGATCTGCTTTTGCAGGCAGAACAAAAAATCCTAGCGGATCTGGCCGGCGACCGCTCTCCCGCCCTTGTCGTGCTGCTCGGCGATTATGTCGATCGCGGACGCGATTCCTGTGGGGTTCTCGAGCATCTGTTGCGGCCGCCGCCTGCGCCACTGCGCCGCATCGCGCTGTGTGGCAATCACGAACAGCTGTTCAGCGACTTTCTCGAAAACCCGCGCGAAAACATGCATTGGCTGGATTTCGGCGGTCGCCAGACGCTTCTGTCCTATGGTGTGGATATTGATTATTTCATTGAAAAGGGCCGCCTGAGGGTTCAACCCTTCAAGGATGCCCTGCTGGGCGCCATTCCCCAGACTCACCGCCAGCTTTTGGCCAATCTGCCGATCTACGCCCGCATCGGGCCCTATATTTTTGTGCATGCCGGCCTGCGTCCGGGTCTGCCGCTCGAAGCGCAGACCGATGAGGACATGCTGTGGATCAGGGAACCTTTTCTGTCCCAGGGCGCGGGACTGGACCTCCTTGTCATCCACGGCCACACGCCGGTGACGGAACCGGAAACCGGGCCGCAACGGGTAGGCATCGATACCGGTGCTTTCACCACCGGCAGACTGACCGTCCTGAAGATCGTGGAATCGGGTCTTTCGATTATCGTGTAACCCCGTCGCTTCTGTCACCGCCATACAACATGTCGTTTGAATATCCGTTTATTGTTTTGACGAGAGAAATTTCACTTTATTCCTGAAGAAAATTGCCTTTAAAAAAGATGGATACTTAAAATGACTGCAGCATATTTCCGGGAAAAACCGGCCATTATTTTAAACATTCAGGACACCCCGCCAGCGCCGATACAAACAGGAACACTTTCCCTGATCCCCGATGAAGCTCCGCGGGCGTTTCCCACAAGCCTCGCACGCGAAACCGCAGCAGCAGGTAACCCGCTCGGTCGTCGCTTCAGGTCCAGGGCCAGCCAACTGCAAGAGGCTTCATGCGTTATTCCATTCTCGTTCCGGCCTTCAACTCCGAAAAAACCCTGGCGCGCGCACTAGACAGCCTTAGCCAACAGAGCTTCGGTGACTGGGAAGCCCTGATCATCGACGATGCTTCCACCGACGGTACGGCGGAGATGGCAGAAGTCCATGCTGCGCGCGACCCGCGCTTCCGGGTTTTGCGCCAGCCGAAAAACGCCGGCCCGGCCGCATCCCGCAACGCCGGCATCGAGCATGCAAGGGGAGAATGGATCGCGCTTCTTGATGCCGATGACGCCTACCTTCCCGATCGATTGAAAAGGCTGGCGGAAATATCCGACCGTGTCGGCCTCGATATGATCGCTGACAATCTCCTGCTTTACGACCTCGGGGCCGATACCATCGTCGGTCCGGCCTTTGCGATGGAGAACGCGCTTTCGAAATGGACGATCCGGACTCTCTGCGAAAACGATGGCCCCGGCCGACACAGCCACGCGGGATGGCTGAAGCCTGTTTTTCGCAAGCAATTGCTTGCGGAGAATAATCTTCGCTACCACGACACATTTCGCGTCGGCGAGGATTTTCTTCTTTATGCCGAATTGATTCTCACCGGCTGCAGGGCAGCCATTCTTCATGAGGCGCTCTATCTATACACCACGCCCACCGGCGCAGTATCGGGTCAGCGTTCGACATCGCAGACAGTCGTCAATAATGCGCACTTACTCGCCTCGAGTGACATGCTCATCGAGCGGCTGCAGCAGGGGGACGGCGGGCGCAACGCCCTTCTTGAGCGAAAGGCGCGTCTTAATCTGTCGCAACGCCGGGAACCGGTGAAAGCCGAGATGGTAAAGCTCTATAAAAACAGGCAATTGCTGGCTCTTGCCCTAAAAACCATCCGTCACCCGGCCGCATTCCGGGATATTCTGCGCCCGCCACCTGCCTCCCCCGGTCCTGAAAAATTGCGGGCGCTGCCCTTTTCCTGATGGGAGACGACGGCGAAATAGTCTGCAATGCCCCGCTTCAGCGGCGCGACAGAATTTTGCGCAACTCTACGACCGAGGTTTTCGCGACCGCGGGCATGGCCGCGAAAATCAGCGCCGCGTAGATGCAGGCGCCCACCACGACCAGACATGCGAGAGAGATGATCGGAGGCAATCTACCCTCGATGACCTGCTCCAATCCAAATACGGACGCTCCCATGACGATCGATGCACCGAGCGGGATGGCAATGACCCTCATGATTTTCTGGAATTCCACGCCGCCGTAACGCTGGGTATAAAAAACACCCACTGGCCAGACGCCGTACACTTTCGCGACATGCGCCCACGCGACAGGATAAAGACCGAAAGGAGCGGCAAGGAAACTCAGTCCGATACCGGCGAGCAATTGCAGGACCGAAATTTTGAGATTGAGCCCTGGCCTTTTGATCGCCGCCAGAACACCCCAGGTGAAGGATTCCACCACGAAGGGTATGGCAATGAGGCAGAGAATTTGCAGCACCGGCACCGCGGGTTTCCAGTTCTCGCCAAACAATACTGGAATGAATATAGGCGCGACCGCTGCCATGCCGGCAAAACAGGGAAATGCGAGAAGGCCCGAAAAGCGGATGAAACCGAGACAGGCCTCTTCCACCGAGCCTTTCTGTGCATGGGCCTGCGAGTAGGTTGCCATGGCCACCGAACCGAAAGGAATAACGGCGAACTGGCTGACAAGATCGATACAGCGCCAGGAAAGCCTGATGTAACCCACGGCAGCCGGCGTCAGGAACATGGCCGCGATCAGTTCCTGAAGTCTGAGGTTCATGGCGAGCAGGAAGCTGGCCGAGAAAATTCTGGACCCGAAACTCCATTGGTCAGCCGCGTAATGCCTGACGAAACGGCGGCGCGGCACCCAGCCTGATGCGAGCCAGTTCATGATCGTCGTTGCGATACTGGCCAGCAGGCGCTGGGCCACCATGGCCCATATGCCCCATCCCTGGAGGGCAAGAACTATGGCAATGGCCCCGGCGAGCATGTTGGAAAAAATCGCCCGCATCGCCAGCTTTCGAAACGCGAACGCCCGCTGCAGCCGGGCCTCATGGATACTGCCGGCACCCATGATCAGGAGCACCGCAGAAAGCGCCATCAACACGGGGCAGAGTTCCGCGAGCCCGAACAGGCCGGCGAGGAACGGTGCCGCCACGGACAGCGCAACGCATAAGGCAGCGCCCCAGCCAAGGGAGAACCAGAAGGCTGTATCCGCATAGTCTTCTTCAAGTTGAGGCCGCTGCACCACCGCCTCCGGCAATCCGCCGCGCGCGATGACGAGAATGATATCGACAAAAACCGTGGCGATGGCGACGAGGCCAAACTCATCCGGCGTCAGCAGACGCGCGAGGATAAGAAAAACTGCAAATGAGAGGAAGACATTGCCGTAACCGCCGACGGCGCTCCACAGGGCGCTCGTGACCGAATGCCTCTCAAGGCCGGGGGTATCGTCCTTCGTTTTCAACATGGCCGGCTCCAGTGCGGCCTGTTCAACCCTTCACCCACGGCATCGGGAGCAGGCTCGCGCCGTCGGCGGCCCGTCATGCCGCCGCGGCCCTGCTTTTTGCCAGGACGTCCTCATAGAGTTTCACATAATTCTCGCCTACCCGACGTGAAGTGGATTCCTCGACAATATTTCCGAAGTCGGCTTCCGTCGGCAATTGCTCGCGTGACAGTGTCAGCACCCGGCGGATACGGGCAGCCAGATCGGCAGCATTGCCGGGTTCGAACAGCCAGTCATGATTGGTCTCGCCGATCAGTTCCGGAATGCCGCCGGAGGCGGCGCCGATGACCGGCACGCCCATCGCATAGGCCTCATAGATCGTGCGTGGTGAGGGTTCTGCCCAGAACGAGGGAACGATGAGAACATCGATCTGTTCGAAAAACTCCTTCGGTTTCGCCCAGCCGATGAATTCGATCGGCAGATCGCCGGCCTGCGCCTTGAAGCGCTCAATGGAATCGTCCATCGCGTGGCCCGCCACCAGACAGCGCCAGTTGCCATGACCGATTTCCCTGAAAGCATCGACCATGTTGCCGACGCCTTTCTCCGTATTGATGCGGCCTATATAACCAAAGGTCATGGGCTGGCCGCTGCGGTCGATCTGTCGTCGTGCCACGGGGTCGCCTTCCGGGACCGTGCAGGAATAAAATATGACGCGCCGCAGGCTTTCCGGAATATGGTGGAAAAGCCCGTGATTGACATGCGTCCTGAGGATTTCCGTACCGACGCTCGCGACCGCGCCGATATAACGCTGTGTGAATTTCTTTGTGAAATTCACCACCTGACAGCCCAGATGAATATGGTCGCAGGGTTTGCCACCCTTGAACATGGCGGCGTTGCCGCATAGCAGGTCATATTCGCAAATCGTATGCACGATCGGAATGCGGCGCTTATGCGCCGCCCGCCACACCAGCGTCGTAACATCGAGCAACGAATGCGTGTTGAGGACATCGGGCCTGAAATCGTCAAGAACCGCCTCGAACTGCTTCTCGACGTTGAAATTCCACTGTTGCCTGATCTTCTGCATCCGCCTTTGCTGCGGCGTATATTGCGGCCAGTCTTCCAGCCAGAAATCATTGTTGTGGAACATGCGGTAGACGCTGACGCCATTGCGCACCGACTTCGCCTCGGCCTGGCGCTCTATGCAGGCGGCACCCACCGTATGCCCCATGGCAACCAGTTCCTCTGCCAGATGCTCGACCGAGCGTTCGCATCCACCGACGATATGCGGCGGGTAAAGACTGCTGAGATGGAGGATTCGCATGGGGCTACGCTCAATATCCTTTAAAATTTATATTTCCGCACCGGCACCGCTGAACCGACCAAAAGAAACGGTCGTGACAGGGCGGCGACCAGGCCGAAGGAAGTAACAATTTAAAAATCATCATCAGAATATCGGGCTTAAAGAGCACCGAAAACACCGCCGTTTCAAGTGATTTTTTGCGGCGCCGCGGAATTCATGCCGTATTGCAAAAAAGAATCTCCGTTGCTAATTATATTCGAATATAAAACCTAACAATATGCAGCCCCGCCGCTGCACCATTGATATTATTATTTTATTTTAGAAAATTTGGATTCCCATGTCTTCTCAAAGCAGCGGAAAGCTTCCGAGAAACTATAATCTCGACATGTTGCGCGGTCTTGCCGCAGTTTGCGTTGCTTATTCTCATCTGGCGCTGAAGATGCACAATCGCGGCGATACTGATGGAGTGACCCGGGCCCTTTTCGATGTCACCAAGGTTTTTCTCGATGTCGGCAAATTCGGCGTGATCGTGCTGTTCGCGCTCGGCGGTTACTTCATTCTCTCATCGCTGCAAAATGCCGCGATGCGGTATCGGAAACCGCTTACCGCCTTTGTACTGCATCGGTTTTTCCATCTTTATCCCGCCTACTGGCTGTCCCTGTTTTTCGGCGTGCTGCTGCCCTGGGATGACCCGGGCAAGATATTCCCGGCCCATGTCGTCGCCATCAACGCCACGATGCTGCAGGGCTTTTTCATGACGGAAAATGTCATGGGACTCTACTGGACCCTGCAGATCAATCTGACTTTTTACGCGCTGTGCGTGCTGCTGTTCCTGATGGGACGAGCAGCCGATTTGCGGGTGGTGACGGCTGCAACAGTTGCGCTTTTTGGTTTTGCGGCAATTCTCTCCCTCGTAAGATACAAGCTCGGCATCAAGATGCCGGTTGCCCTGCCGCTGATGGTGGGTGTGTGCTTTCTGGCATCGCTGTGGAAGGCGTCAGATGCCGGGCGCAACCGTGACAGTCGATATTGTGCCTGGATTGCGGTCGGCACTTTCTACGCAATGCTTCTCCCCATCTGCCTCCTGGCCTATTCGCATGACTACGGCTTCGAGGAGACCTGGTATCGCTACGCCATCAGCTACGGCACAGGCATGACGGTTTTCCTTGCGGTTTCGGCGATGAAGAGGCCTGTCCTCAATCGGCTGGCGCCCCTCGGCGGTGCAAGCTACGCCATTTTTCTGTGTCATCCGTCCGTCTATGCGGCTCTCGACAGGATCGGGTTTACGCCAGCCAATACATCGCTGTCCCCATCCATCGTTATGGCTATTTCTGTCCTCTTGGCCATCACATGCGGCCTGGCCGCCAATCGTTTTGTTTTAGCACCCGTGCTCGCCTGGGGAGAGAATGTCGTCAATTCGGCATCCCGCAGACATTTAAGTGCAACCTTGGCCCGTTAAATTGAGATAGGAACATAGTCAGCAAGAATACGGCAGGAGATGTTGATGAAAGAAAACAGGCCTGTCGGTGCTCGCTCCATGACGCGACGTACATTGCTCTCTGCAGCCTCTTTCGCCTTCGCGGCAGCCGGTGGTCTGCGTGCCGCAGCGGCGAAGGTCAAAACCGATTTTTCTGCCGATACGGAGGCATTTCTGGACAGTGTTGGAGTGTGCGGCCATTTCACCCGCACACGTGGTGTCTATCCGGAACAATTCGACCGCATCCTTCCGGAACTCAAGGCTCTCGGAGTGCGCCATTTACGCGACGAAGGCATCATCTTTCCTGAAGACCGCCGGGAAAGCGCCTCCTTTAAGCGGCTGCGCCAGATCGTTGCGTCAGGCCTGCGCCTCACCGTCATCTGTTTTGACGATCTCAACCCCTATCTGAGCACGCCATTGGACAGGCTCGTGGATTTCTACGACTGGTGCGATGGCGGCATCGAGGTTTTCGAAGGCAGCAACGAACCCGTGCTTACGTCCGATCCGAAAAATGCGCCGCGCCTTTCGGCGCAACATCAGACTGCATTGCACGACGCCATCCGCGCAAACCCCGCGCTCCGGGATCTTCCCCTTGCCGCGCCAAGCTATGTCCTCAGCAACAGGGCGCTGGCGTTTGATCTCGCGAAGGTTTGCCAATATGGCAATATTCACCCCTATGCGGGGATGGAACACCCCGAAACGACCGGGCCGGGCGCCCTCTCGAAGTCTCTTGCCGCTTCCGCGCACATAGCAGCAGGCAGGCCGACGCTCGCCACCGAAATCGGCTACCATAGCGCCCTGAAGACCCAGAGCTTTCATTTTCCTGTCACCGAAGGAATAAGGGCGCGCTACATGCCGCGCACGCTCCTGTGGTGCTTCATCAATGGTATCCGCCGGACATATATCTATGAAATGGTGTCAAGCTTCGCCCGGGATGACACCAATCCCGAGTCCTCCTTCGGCCTGCTGCGCCACGATCTGAGCCGCACCGCCGCCTATGAGGCGGTGCGCGCCCTGCTCTCGCTCCTGACGGCAAGACGCCAGACCGCGCCCACGCAATGCCAACTCGAATTCGTCGAAAGCGCCTCCGAAAGTGTTTCCCTGAGACTGTCGCGACCGGATGGCGCGCTGCTTGTGCCGGTTTGGCTTGCAATATCGGGCTGGCAATGGCCGGCGCAGATCGAAAACCCGCCAACCGAACGTGCAGCAAGCTTTATCGTTACCGGTGCACACAGCCAGGTGATTGCCCACCGCTTTCAGGACGACGGCTCCGTTATCCAGCGCGTTATTCCGCAGGAAGGCGGGCAATATCGGCTTGCCGTCAGCGACCAGTTGACGGTGCTGGAAGTTTTTTGAACACTCACCTTCCAGCCGCAGCGTGAAACCTCCGCCCACACCGGGCGGGTGACTGGCGCGGCCGACATCTTTCGCGTGATCGACCGGGCAGTTGCTCTCACCGCTCAATGTTGAAGGGAGAGCCGCCTGACGCCGTCTCTTTTGCGATAGGCTCGATTAATCGGCGCCTCGATGAATCGATAAGACGCCAAGCCGCACACGATCGTCAGCAGCAAAGCCAGAACACCTGTGATGAGCACCGACACGATACCCGACAACCCCGTTACCCCGACAGCCTTCATTGCAATTTGAATCACCAGATTGTGGACGAGATAGATGGAATAGCTGGCATTTCCCAGATGGATCAGCAGCCAATGCCTTGCAACATAACCGTTCTGTTCAAGGAAGACGCAGCCGGAAACCAACAGCAGTCCCGAAACGCCCCAGGTCAGAGGCCGCACAATGTTGTTGTTATAGAGCTCGAATCCCGAGCTTGTCGCGAGAATGACTGACGCTCCGGCAACGATGAGAAACCAGGCCCCTCTCGGCCCCAGGAAGGGCGGCTTGCCTTTCCTCGCGCAGAAAAATGTCCCGAAGGCGGCACCCAGGGCGAAATCCAGCATCACCGGGCTGCTGTAATACCGCAGGTAACCATCAAACGAAAACAGTAATCCGGATAGCACAAATGAACAGAGAAAGAATATAATAAACGATATTCTCGTATAAAAATTCCCCACAACCATCAAAATCGAAAAAACAACATAAAAGAACATTTCGTAGTTAAGGGTCCACCCGACAGACAAGACCGGCTCCCAGAATCCTCCGCGTTCAAATGGTATGAAAAACAGGGATTTCCAGACGTAGCTCGGCTGCAACTCCATAACGCCGAGAGGGCGCGCGCCGAGGAGAAAAATAAAGACGATTATGAATGTCATTATCCAGTAAATCGGAACGACCCTGACAATTCTGTTCACCAGGAATTTCAAGGGATCGCCATCTTTGTTGTGAGTTGTGACGACCATTATGAATCCGCTCAGAACGAAGAATATGTCGACGCCGGAAGCACCGGCCTCGTATCGTCTGACACCGGGGAAAACCCGGTCGATAACGGGCATGAAATGATGGAAAAAGACCATGAACGCAGCAACCGCGCGTAAAACCTGAAGATTGATGATCATCAAATCAATATCCGTATGAATTTGGGATTAATCAAAAAATTATATTGATATAACAGGTGCTTAACTCGGAAAAACCGGAGAAATTATAATTTTGCCACGCAGTGCGAAAAGTAAATGAGCAAGACGGGAAGACAAAATATCTCCCTTTATTCAAACATCAGCTAAAATCAAACAATTCCATATGCCTGTCAATTCCTCAGGACCTAGGAGAAGAACTTCGTGACTTTCATCGCTCGCCGACCAACGCCGTATCAAGCCTTGGGCAGCTATCGCCGGTTAAGGATACTTAAGAAGTTGCGGTTGCGTCGTTGTTTTAGCACTTGATCCGCCGCCTAGCCTATGCGATCTAAGAAGAACATTTTAAGTGCTGAATAACCATATCGGCATTGCGCGTAATTAAAGTCGTATTTTAAAAATTTGGAGAGTTGTGATGTCTCGCCTTCTTAATGGCTCGGCGCTCACCGGTGCGATATTGATTATCGGCACGGTTATAGTTTCCGCCTCAGCCCATGCACAGAATGTCGAACCTGCGCCAGGCGCGCCGCAGCAGCAGGCCGCGCCCGCCCAGAGCGTGACGACAGGCGCACCGATCAAAGCCCCCGATGAAAGCACCGCCGCCTTTCTGGGGCGGGTGAACACGACCAGTCCAGACATGGTTCCCCTTGCCGCCGCTGAAGCGTTCAAGCAGTCTCCGACGTCGCCAACGGTCAGGGATCTGATCGCCGTCGCTTCCAGCACCGATGCCGCCACGGCCGAGCTGGCGGCGAAGGTGACGGGCGGATTTCCGATCATCGCCGTCTCCACCAGTGCCGCGCAGTTTTCCGAGCAGATTTCCGCACTTGTACTGAGCGACTCCAGCCAGTTGCCCGCCGTCGTCGCATTGGCACAGAAGGTCGGCAACAAGGATTTCTCGGAAGTGGTGGGCGAAGGTCTGGCGCTTGCCTATTCCGCGGCGATGCAGAACAACAACACGATCCTTGCGGCCGCCATTCAGCTGCAGACGAAGGGTGCCGGCGTGCCTTCCGATCTGCTGATCGCCTTCAGCGAAAACATTGAAGGAACCGCGGCCGGCCCGGCTGCGGCAGCAGCACCCGCGGCCGCAGCAGCCGCCTCGCCGATCGGCGGCGCGGGCTCCACTCCTGCGAGCGGCAACAGCGTCGGTGGTTCGGCGGGCGGCCAGACCGGGGCGGGTACCGCGCAGTCCGGTGGAACAGGCGCGCCTGCCGGCCGTGGCAGGTCGCTTTCCACCGGCAGCACCAGTACGCCGGTCAGCACCAGCCCCGTTTAACAGGGCCTTGCCGATCTCCCTGCGGGAGCGGCGATCGCCCGAAACGTGATGCAACCGGGACTTTGGCAGGCCCTGTGCATGCCTAAAAAAGCGAGGCTGACAGTTGTTGCAAAGGCACGATCCACTGACGATGGCCGATTTCGATAAAAACGGCTTTACGGCTGACTTTATCGATATAGACGCCGCACTTGCGACGGTTCGCCGTCAGTGGCGTATCGTGCTGGCGGCCGTCGCCGTTGCCGGGGCAATCGGCCTTGCTTTCGCAGCCACAGCCGTTCCGATCTATTCGGCTACTGCAACCCTTTTGATAGACCGCAACAACAGCCAGGTTGTCGAACAGCTTTCGACGATCGGGGGCGTGATCGAGGACGAGGCGTCCATTCTCAGCCAGGTCGAGGTGCTGCAATCGGAAACCATCGGCCTCGCCGTGGTCGACAGCCTCAACCTGACGGAAAACCAGGAATTCAGGGCAACACGCGCCTCGTTCCTAAGCTCCGTGCTGGGCACCATCCGCTCACTTGTCAACGTATCGCAATGGTTCGCGCCAGCGACAAAAGAGGCGGTAGTGGATGACGGAACCCTGAAAAGGGGTCTTTCGGACCGGTTGCTGCAGGGTCTCAGCGTCAAGCGTATCGGCCGGACCTATGCGCTGGAACTCACCTATAATTCGACGTCGCCGGTCCTTGCAGCGCAGATCGTCAACGCGGTCGCCGCAGCCTATCTGGTGGACAAGCTGAATTCCAAATATGAGGCAACGAGGCGGGCGAGCGACTGGCTGTCCGATCGCATTGCCGAACTGCGCCAGAGGGCGCTCGACACCGACCTCGCCGTCCAGAAATTCCGTGCTGAGCATAACCTGATCTCGACCGGCAATAACGGGCTGCTTTCCGACCAGCAGCTGGCGGAGTCGAACAGCGCGCTTATCCTGGCGCAATCGGAAACCGCCAGGGCGCGGGCAAGAGTGCAACGCATCGAACACATCCTCGCCACCGACGACGTCGATGCGGTCGTGACGGATATTCTCGACAGTTCGGTCGCAAACGACCTGCGGAAGAAATATCTCGAATCCTCGAAGGTCGAAGCCGAGATCACCGGCCGGCTGGGCGCCAACCATGTGCAGGCGGTGCGTCTGCGCAACGAGATGCAGGAATATCGCAGGCTGATGTTCCAGGAAATCAGCCGTATCGCGCAAAGTTATAAGAGCGATCTGGAAGTTTCCGAAGCAAGGGAGAAATCCCTGGCCGAAACCGTCGCCAAGGCCACCAATATCAGCAACTCCGCCGGCGAGACGCAGGTTCAGCTTCGCGAATTGCAGCGCGAGGCGGAAACCTACAAGAACATGTATCAGACATTCCTGCAGCGTTATCAGGAGGCCATGCAGCAGCAGTCCTTCCCGGTGACGGAAGCGCGCGTGATCTCCAAGGCCGTACCGCCGAGAACGCCGAGCAAGCCGAACAAGGCGCTCATTCTGGCGCTGTTCATGATCATGGGTGCGGCCGCGGGCGGCGGCGTCGCCATGTTCCGCGAATTCCGCGATCGCTTTTTTCGCACGGGGGAGCAGGTCCGCGACGTCCTTGGCCTGGAATTTCTGGGCAATACACCGCTTGTGCCGAACAAGCTGGCCGCAGACACGGAGCCGAGAGGGCAAGATGGCGGCCCAACCGTTACGCGCCCCTCCGGCGTTGCCCGTTATGCCGTAGACCACCCGCTCTCCTCCTTCGCCGAAACACTGCGCAGCACGCGGCTGGCGATCGATCTCGGCATAGCGGCAAAAAACGGCGCCAGGGTCGTCGGCGTCGTCTCCGCCCTGCCGGGTGAGGGAAAATCGACAATTTCCATCAATCTCGCGCAGCTTCTGGCCGCACAGGGCGCAAGGGTGCTGCTGCTCGATGCGGATATTCGCAACCCGGGCGCCACCCGCGCCCTTGCCCGCCACGCGACAGCAGGCCTGCTTGAAGTGCTGCTGGAAGGTCGCTCCATCCGCGATGCGCTTGTGCATGATGAAAAGACTCGGCTTGCTTTCCTGCCCACGGTCGTCAAGCAGCGTGTCCCGCACTCCTCGGAACTCCTGACTTCCGCGCAGATGCACCGCCTGCTGGCCGAGGCAAGCGGGGCCTTCGATTACATCATCGTCGACCTGCCGCCACTTGGCCCCGTTGTTGATGCGCGGGCGATGGCCGGCCGGATCGACGGCTTCGTTTTCGTCACGGAATGGGGCAAAACCGCACGGCGGGCGGTTCGCAACACCATCGAAAACGAAGTTCAAATCCGCAAGAAATGTCTGGGCGTCATTCTCAACAAGGTCGACACGGAGAAGCTCAAGCTTTACCGGGCTTACGGTTCAAGCGAATATTATCATTCCCGCTACACGCGATATTATCATGACTAGGACCGCTGGCGTGCCGAGCCTGCGCAGGGTCCTGACGGTCACGCCGGTATTGATCGTTTCGCTATTTGTGTTGTTGCTCGCGGCCCAGGCTTTTTCCGAAACACGACGGTTTTCCGATATCATCGCTTTGGCGCGCATTGCCGACGAGGACAATGGTCTCTCTCCCGATCTGCTGACGAAAACCGTCGAGGGTCTGCAGCCCGTCATTGCCGAAAAAATCTGCCGTTCGGATATCATCAAGGCCGGGATGCGGCTCGTGCTTGCCGATATCGACGCCCATGCCGGGGATGCATCGCCAGAAGCGGATGCCATGCGCCTCGGTTTTGCCGAAACCTATATGCGCCACGCCCTGTCGTGTCTTCCCGCCAATGGCGATGTCTGGCTGCGCCTCGCCATGGTTCGCTCGTTGCGCAACGCCTCTGCCATGGAAATCGCCGTGCTGACGAATTTCTCCCAGCTTTATGGCCCCGCCGATGCCAATCTGATCCGCGGGCGCTTCGTCATCTGGCAACAATTTACCAAAGGCGCCCTACCGCAGGCTGAGGCGGCCCGTGAAGCCGACACCGCGATCGTCTGCGGCAGGCAGGGCGAAATATTGCGATGGTCGTTGCGGCATGTCTGCTCCCAGGAGCTTCAGACCGGCATGCAAAGCGCCAAACCACGGCCCTGAGATACACGGAAGCGCCAAGTCCTTTCTTTAGTTCATCGTCACCACAACAAGCAGATCTCAAAAGCCGAACATCATGCAGATACTCGACGCTCCACCGGAATTGCTGTCATCCTCGCCGCCCCGGCCGGCATTTGTTCTGCATCGCGCCCAGGCAATCGTCACGATCGCTTTCTGGACCATATTCCTGCTTGCCTTGCTCAATCGCGGCGCAACCGACATCGAAAGCCGGATCGTCATCACATTCGCCGCCTATCTGCTGCTCCTTGCCGCCCTGCCTCTCTTCGGCCCGCCCCAGCCCGCCATAGGGAAGGCCCTGGCAGCGGCCTGTCTTCTGCTCGGCGCACTGATGCTTCAGGTCTTGCTTCAGACATCCGCCAGGCACGGCATATTGCCGCCCAACCCCGCCTGGTCCGCCGCAGCGATGTTTACGCAGGTGGCACCCGCGGCCACGATCTCGCTCACGCCGGCAGATGACTGGCTGGGCCTGCTGAGCGCCGCCTTGCCCTTTGGCGCCTTCATGACCGGGCTCGTGATCTGTAATACGGACGAGCGTGCGGCAAAAGCACTGCGATGCTTCGCAATCGCCGGCGGCTGGCTGTCGCTGGGCGCTATCCTGCAATTTCTCCTGTTTCCCGATATGCTCGGCCTTATTCAAAAGCGTTTTTATCTCGGCAGCCTGACGGGGCTCTTCGTCAACCGCAATACGGCGGCGACTTTCTTCGGGCTTATCCTGCTCACGCTTGTGGTGCTACTGAATAACAAGCTGGCGGCTCCGGATTGGGGAAGGGTGAGAGCGCTTGTGGCAAACCGCCTGACAGTGCCGGGCGATCAAAAACGCCTCATCCGCCACGCCGCCTTCATCGGCCTTCTGACCGGGTTCTGTTTCATCGCCCTGATGCTGACGGGATCACGCGCGGGCATCATGTCCAGTTTCGCGGCGCTGCTTTTGCTCATCCTTCTCATCGTTTTCAACTCACCCGGGCCCGGCCGGAATGTCGCGCCCTCACGGCGCAGAAGACGCGGCTCCAGACGACGCGCAGCAATCCTGCTCGCCATCGCCATCGGCCTCTTCGCCCTTTTTGCAAATCGTGTAGCGCTGCGTATGGAAACACGCCTCGAAGACGACATGCGCTTCTGCTATATGCCCGGTATTGCACGCGCGATAACGGATAACTGGCCCCTGGGCGCGGGGCTGGCCAGCTTTTCAGAAACCTACGCTCCCTATCATTCCGCGCAATGCGGCGTCGATGCCGTCGTCACCCATGCCCATAATGTGTATGCCGAGGGCTTGCTGACGCTCGGAGCCGCTTTCCCGTTTTACGCGGCATTTTTCCTGTTCGGCCAGTTGCTTATTTTCATTCGCGGGGCCCGCAGGCGCAAAACTTATCGTTATGCCTCGCATCTCGGCCTCGCCGGGCTGCTGCTAGTGGCGCTGCACTCGTCCCTCGATTTTTCACTGCAAGTGCCGGGCTTCGCCATGGCTTACGCCGTTTTCCTCGCACCCATCGTCACCCTTTGCCTGCACCCACCAGGAGCAGATCGGCGCAGACAAACTTCGGCCAATGCCGCTTCCTCCGTCTCGGCCGCCGGCACAGGAATTTAAACATGCGTATCTTGCAGGTGACATCACTGTTTTCTCCCGACCGTGTGGGAGGCGCGGAGATATTCGTCGAAGACCTTGCCCGGGGTTTGGCCGGGAAAGGACATACAATCGCGGTTGCCGCCATTTCCCGGGAGCGCCAGACCGCAGAATTGCGAGACGGTTTCGCCATTCATCGGCTTGGACATACGACGCCCTTTTTCATTGGGGATTGGGAGCGGCAATCAGAATGGAAACGCAAATATTATAAGGTCGCCGTCCAGATCGATCCCCGGCTGGTGCAGCGGCTGGCGCGCGTCATTGAGGATTTTCGCCCGGATGTGGTCAATACCCATTCCCTCTCGGAACTGACGCCGCTGATCTGGCCGATGATTGGCAGACGCGGTATTCCGCTTGTGCACTCCCTGCATGATTTCACCAGCATGTGCACCAATGGCTCCCTGTTTCACGAAGGGCATATCTGCGATGGCAGGAGCAAAAAATGCCGGGCCTTCTCCTGTCTGCACCGGCGCTGCCAAGGCGCGGTGGATGCTGTCACCGGCGTTGGCAGCGACATTCTGAAACGCCATCTGGAGGCCGGTTTTTTCACGCACGTTCCTGAAAATCGCCGCGCGATAATCTGGAACGCCATCGCACAACCAGAATCGTTGAACCCCCGCAAGGCCCGTGTTGCAGGAGAACCGCTGGTTTTCGGTTATCTCGGACGTATCGAAGAACCCAAGGGCGCCGATCTCCTTATCGATGCCATGCGGCTCCTGCCCCCGCAAGGTTGGCGAATGACCATGGCCGGTCGAGCGCCCGGCGGCATCGAAACCTATAAGCGAAAGGCATCAGGCCTGCCCGTCGACTTTCCCGGATATGTCGAGGCCGACAGTTTTTTTGCTGGCATAGATTGCCTCGTCGTGCCGCCTTTGTGGCCGGAGGCTTTCGGCAGAACGGTAGCGGAGGCCATTTTGCGCGGCGTCCCTGTCATTGGAGCCAATCTCGCCGGAGTTGCCGAACAGATTGGCCGCGACAGGCCGGACCGCCTTTTTGCGCCAGGTAATGCCAACGAACTTGCCGCCCGTATGATCGAGGCCATGAAAAATCCTGCCGTTCTCACAGAGTTGGCGCAAACCAGAGAGCGGATTTCTCAAGGCGTCGCGCCGGAACGGGTGATTTCCGCGTATGAAAAACTTTATGCTGATCTGCGGCGGCCGATCACGGCATAGTCAGGCCGTCTCGTGGAAAAGCTGCGCATATGTCTCCGCCGCCTTTTCCCAGGAATAAAGGCTGCGGTTTTCGTAACCCGCCTGGCGCAGCGTCTCCGCAAGCGCCGGCTCGCGAAAGAGCCGCTCCAGAGTTGCGACGAGACTATCGGTGTCCGAGGGATCGAAGGTCAGCGCGCCCATACCGGCAATTTCTGGTGTCGCAGAACGATTGGAGCAGACGACCGGGCATCCCAGTTGCTGCGCCTCCAGCACCGGCAGGCAGAAGCCCTCATAAGTGGAAGGCACGCAAAGGCAGGCTGCATGACGATAAAGTTCCGCCAGTTCCCGGTCATCTATGCCTGAAAGCCGGATAAGCCGGGCCTTCAATCCCGGATCGTCAAGCGTGTTGGCGATTTCTTCCGCCTCGTCGCGGCCCACATGGACAATACGCAGGTCCGGCATCGTCGGGCCCAATCGCGCAAAAGCCTTGCCCAGAAGGGCAAAATTCTTGTTCGAGGTCGCGTTTCCAACCGCCAGTATGTAACGCCCCGCGATCGGCGGCGGCGCAGCCGTGGCCCCTGCATCCAGCTTCAATGTGCTGTCGGAATGAATGGTCACGCTCTTGCGGGCAGCGCCGGGATAAAAACGCGCAAGATCCATTCGCGTCGCGTCGGATACACACGCGATCCGGTGCGAACCGGCCAGCATGAGGCGAAAAATGAAATCGGTGGTCAAGGCCGCCCGCCAGCCAATCTGTTCAGGTATGGTCTTGAAATAGAGATCGTGAACAAGGGTGATCCGACGCCTGCCGCCCAGCGGGCTGCCAAAAGGATCGGCATTAAAAAGCACGTCAATGCCTTCCCGGCGGCAAAGCACCGGCAGCGTCATGGCCTGCCGCAGCACGTCAAGCACCATGATGTGCGGCCGAGCCGTCTCTATCAGCCGCAGGCGGCTGTCGCGCAATTCCGCGGGCAATTGCGCCCGCGTCCAGGGCGAGCGCAGGATATAATCATCATCAGTCTGCTCCAGAAGCCGCTCCAGCAGGCTGAAGGTTACGCGGGCAACGCCGGAAGCTTTCCCGCCATACTGGCTCGGCATGTTCACGAGAATGCGCATTCCAACCTTCCACCCGTTTGGGATTGCCGCCTGTGAGCGGTCGCAGACCGCAGCGTCACGCTACTTCAGACAAAAGCGCGGAGATCGTCCTGCAGGTTTCCTCGAGCGAAAAACGCCGCATCACATCTTCCCGCCCCTTCTTCCCCAGTTTTTCAGCCAACGTCGGGTCCGCCAGGATGCGGCCCAGCGCCGCGGCCAGTGCCGGCGCATCCGCAGGCGGCACAAGCAGGCCGGTTTCACCATCACGGATGATCTCGGTGACCCCACCGCCGCGGGTGGCGACAACCGGTCGTCCGCACATCATGGCCTCCACCACCACACGACCAAACGGTTCGGCAACAACTGAGGTATGGGCAACCGCGTCCATCGCCGCCATCAACTCCGTTACATCCGGGCGAAAACCGAGAAACCGGACACGGGAATCAAGACCGAGACTGGATGCCAGCGTGCGGATGCGGGCTTCGTAAGCCTCCTGCCCGAAAAGCGCGCTGCCAACGATCACGGCCTGGACCCCCTCCATTGCAGCAATCGCCTCCAGGAAAACATGCTGCCCCTTCCATTCGCTCAACCGGCCGAACAATCCGATCAGTGGCTGTGGGCCAAGGCCGAGCTCCCTGCGCAATTGCTGCGCTCTTGCGGGGTCATAAACCGACGCTTTGGCTGGGTCGAAACCGTTATAGACGATGCGGACCTTGTCCTCCTCGCCTCCCGCCTTCACAAAAGCCCTGCCCGTCTCTTGCGAATTGACGGCAACCAGCCTTGCGAAAAGACGCGAGAATGTCAGCGAAGCGCGGCGGTTTGCGGCGCTGAAGGCGGGGTCGGTGACGATATCATGCAGGATCCAGATCAACGGCCGACGACTGAGCTTCGCCGCCAACGCGCAGACAAAAAGCGCCTTTTGCGAATTGGCGCAGATCACGTCATGGTTTTTTGCCTGACGGCTGAGCTGCCAGGCAACGGCCAAAACATCGACGGCCCCTCGCAGCATCGCACCGAACGACGAATCCCGCCGGATCGACAGCATTTTTTCTCCCGCAGACAGCAGAAGAGGCGGCCTGCCGCATTCCGCCAGATCGTCCGCTGCCCCACCGCCACTGAGGAAGCAGGCTCGCCAGGAGCGCGGCCCGGCCTTGACGATATCCGCCAGAAAAAGTTCGGCACCGCCCTTTTCCCCCGTGTGGCTGACGAAAAGCGCCGATGTCATGCCTTGAGCTCCACGGCATGCAGACACCAGGGATAGCACCACTCCGTCTTGCGGGCATCACCGGGGTCGGGGTCAGAACGACCGCCCCCTCCGTCAATGGCGGCGGGATATTCGGCGGAGACAGCAATTGAGAAATAACAATACTTGATCGCGCGGAAAAAAAGTGACATTCAAACCTTCGTGTGGACCAAAAATCCGACCCAGATAAAATAAAAAATCTATTTTATTTATATGCTTTAGTTGAAATCGAAGAAAATTCGTGACGTGCAGTTTTATTGCGATTCAGCGTCCGGCTCCCTGTGTTTTTCCCCGGGCCTCACCGCGGGGTTATTCTCTAGGGGCAGACAAGGAGACCGAAATGATGCTGCTCGAAGACAAGATATGCATATATATGACCGGAACGGAAGAGGTGCCGGCATGATCGGCGTATCGCTCGGCATTTCCCAACAAAACCGCACACCGATGGCGGGATCAGTCGATGCGTTCTCCCCCCTGCGCGCCCGTCTTGTTGCGGGCAAGAACGCCACGATCTTCGTGAATGGCGACAGCACCGCCCATGCGGACGACGGGCCATTCCAGCAATTCGCCATCATGCTTGGCGGCCTGCATGATATCAAGGTCGTGCTTTACCGCTGGGCGGAATGGCAGACCCATGCCGCGACGGGTCCCAAGGCCTATGCCGACCCGGTTATACTGCGCGCCGGCACGGGCGCGACGCTGACTGTCTATCTTGCCACACTGCCGGTTGGCAGGCCGGGCTACATGCTTGCCGAACAGCGCATGGCGGCGCTGCAAATTCCACGCCCCGACCTTTGCATCATGCATCACGGATATAATATGCAGAGCTTCGAAACGCCGGGCGGCATCCGAAGCCCCGGAAGGGCTGTCCTGCTTGGGCCGCTGGGCATGACCGAATGGCATTGGCCGGGCGCGGCACAGCTCATCACCACCCAAAACCCCTGGAAGGATGGAACGGGCTACGACAAAGTCTATCACACCATACTGGACGTCGCCCGGGCGCACCCGAACCTGACGCTGGTGGACACCCATGCGGCATTTATCGCAAACGGCAAGGACGCCACGCTTTACAACGACAATATTCATCCCAGCAGCACAGGTTCGGCGCTCATCGCCAGAACCTTGTTCGCCGCCTATCTGGCGTCAGCGCCGAATAGCGGCTTCGAAACTCCATGCTGGCCAAAACTATCCGCCACCAACCTGATCGCCAACGGCGATTTCACCGAATGGTCCGGGCCCGCTCCTTCAGGCTGGTCCCTTGCAGAGTCAGCCTCCGCCACCAAGAGCACGGAGGTCACCTTCTCCCCCTCTTTCGCCTATAGCCTCGCATTGCGAGCGAATGGCAGCGAGTTCAGCGGGCTTTTCCATTATTTCCGCAACGAAGAAGCGGCCGCGATGATCGGCAAGACTCTCTCCTTTGCGGTGCTCTATAAGAACAGCGCAGGACAACGCACTCCTTTTGTAGACTTGGTTGCTAAAAGCGGGGGCGATCTCAGGACGATCATCTGCGGCACCTTGCAATTTGGAGACGCTGGCATCCTCGATAACAGCGGCTGGATGTGGGCCACAGCCAATGGAATTCCGCTGGATCCCGACATCGATCCGAGCGGATACAGTTTCTACCTCCGAGTCCTCCCGGCCTTTGGCTATAGTGTCCCGACGTCCAATGCACCGCTTTACCTTCAAAGGATAATTGCGGTGGAAGGAGATTTGCCGAAAGGTAATCTCACCGGCTGAAGAATAAAGGAAAGGACTTGCACGCCGACGTGATCAGGATCACTATCCAACGCCTCACCCCACGGTCGCGGCGCCCAACAACCTCAGGACAATTTCATTGTCTGCAGCGAAGAATAAAGGCCGCGAATGACAAGTCATGCAAATAACGGGGCTGCTTATCCATCATCGATACCAGGTTTCGTCGTGGCGATGCCGTTTTATCCTTCCAAAATCATCGGTGTGCCTGGCGTGATCCTGGCGATCTTCGTTTTTTCCATTGGCTTTTTTATTCAATGCAACATCGTGACGAGCAATATCGGACTGCGCTTCCTGAACATTAGCGACATGCTGGTGTTGGTAACGCTTCCCGTTATCGCCATTCTCTATATTCGCTGCCTCACCCCCTCAATCATTCTTCTCTATCTCGTTCCGCTGACCGTTTTTTTTCTACTTTCTACTTTCTTCGCGGATGATCGTGGCGAAGGCGAATTTTATACGACAGCGCTGACATATTTTTACGCGATTTATTTCCTCTTTTTCGCCTATATGCTTTTCAAGGAGAACCTTCTCGAATTATTCTCTTGGGGCATGTTCATCGGTTTCATCGCGGTGACTATCCTGTTGTTCCTGGATGTCGTCATTCATGACAGGCTCGCCTCGCTTGGCCTATCCTTCATGTTCGATGAGGCGTCGGTGCTGGAGTCCGCGGCTCGAGGTGAAATAAGCCCGCTATTATTACGTTTGGAGAAGGCGGGGGGAATATGGCCAGTGGGCAACACGGCCGGACCGGCTTTCGCTCTAGCCGGTGCGGCAGCCGCTCATCTTGCGGAGCGCTACAAGCGCCCAATGCTCTTTGCTATATTTATACTGGTATATTTGGCCAGCTTCACGCTGACGCTCAATCGATCGGGCCTTTTTGCCGTAATCGCGATCGGACTCTATTTTTATTTTAGAAATTTTTCGATACGAATGCTGTTCAGCACCTATTTCGGTTTCGCTCTATCTGCGCTCGTCATCGCTGCCGTTTTGCCTTTCGGAATTCTCGATTTCGCAGAACAGGCGTTCTCGAAACGCTTTGTGGAGGACAGCCACAGTACCGACAACGTGCAGGAACGATGGACAACCATCGCAGGCGGCTTCCAAGTGATGCTCGATCACCCTTTCGGCGTCGGTTTCACGGCACGAATTCAGGAGCTTACGCAGGTCGCGGGTATCGGCACGCCGCATAACGGCTTTCTGGCTACTGCCTACGCCTCCGGCATCCCGTTTTGCCTTCTAGCTGCCTTCGCACTCGTCTATACGATCCTTCGGAAACGCAAAGTCGGTTTTTTCGCCTATTCCGCGATAGCGGTCATTATCGGTTACCAATTTGAAGAACTGAATTTTAATCCCGTCTTCATGGCGCATGTGGGACTAGCACTGGCATACGCCTCTATCGACCTCGATTTCAGGTTTTTCCTGAAGAACGCCATGATGCGGCTGACGGCAATGGCCAGCGGTGGAGGCAGCTCGGCAGTGCCATTTTCCCGGTGATAATGTTGGTGCCAATGCCAAGGAGCCGGTCACGAAATGTCGACAATTTCAATCTCCCTGTCAGCCAACCCGACAAAGTCTCCGACCGCTCTTCCCATCAAGGCCCGAGCCACCGGAGAAACATAGGACATCGATCCCCTGGCGGGATTGGCCTCATCCTCGCCAACGATCCGCAACCGCTGCGTGCGGCCATCGTCGCGGCGGAAGGTTACCAGATTGCCGAATGCCACAACGGCATTTGTGGGCGGATCTGGCATCACCTGAGCCGTACGGACTCGCTCCGCAAAATAACGCATGTCTCGCAATGGGCCGGCGGAAGCGCGCCGCCTTTCATTTACATCCTCGATCGCGCCAGCGGCTTCACAGGCTTCACGGGCCAATTGTAACTGCCCTTCCAGAGCTTTCAGCCCTGTCTTGGTCACCAGATTGGGATGAGGTGAAATCACCCGATCCGGCAGAACCGTTTCGGCTGCGGTCTCCGCACTGTCTTCCTTGGTAAAGGCTACACTCAATCCTGCAACTCCATTGCGACGGGATGCTGACAACAACCGCTAACCCGGAGCGATTTTGCCACTACCGGCAGCAACGCAGCAAGAGCACAAATCCAAGAAACGATCTTTCGATGTCGATCGAACAGGAACAAGCCAACTCTCTGCGTAACATCTCCCCTCCGTCCGGAACGGAACATACCCCTCATTTCTGGCCCTAACAGGAAGCTTTTCGCGCTGTTAGGCTGTTGTTCAGGAGGAGGGAGGAAGCGACGCGAACGGACAGGAGAAGGCTTATGGCCAGAACAGTTGTGAATGCGCTTGGAGACACACTCTACTATAGCGGCAGTTCCACCGGATTTTTCTCCGCCACGGGCTCCGGCCCGCTTCTTGCCGGTACGGCCGGCAATGATTCCATGTGGGGTGACAGTTCCGTCAATGTGACAATGGCGGGCGGCACCGGGGACGATATTTATTATCTTTATTCCAGCATCAATCGCGCCGTCGAAAATGCCGGAGAGGGTATCGATACGATCGACACCTGGATGAGCTATACACTTCCCGAAAATTTCGAAAACTTGCGGGTCACCGGCGATGGCCGTTATGCCTTCGGCAATTCGCTCGACAATATCATCACCGGCGGATCTGGCAGCCAGACGATTGACGGCGGTGCCGGCAATGATGTGCTGATTGGCGGCGGCGGTGCGGATACGTTCGTATTCACGAGCGGCAATGGCACCGATCTCATCATGGATTTCAGCGCCAATGACACGATCCGCCTCAATGGCTACGGCATTACCTCCTTCGAGCAGCTTGCAAGCAATGCCACGCAGCAGGGCAATGATCTGTGGCTGAATTTCTCGAATGGCGAAGCCGTCGTTTTGGCCGGAACGACCATAGACGATATCCAGCCCGACCAGTTCGAGCTCAGCCTCGACCGGTCATCCCTGACACAAACCTTTGCAGACGAGTTTGATACGCTGTCACTGCGCAACGGCGATCAGGGAACCTGGGATGCCAAATATTGGTGGGCACCGGAGAAGGGCAGTTCCCTGACGACGAATGGCGAGGCGCAGTGGTATGTCAACCCGGCATATACCGGTACGTCGGAGGTAGACCCGTTCAGCGTCAGAAACGGCGTCCTGACCATCACGGCTGCCGAGACCCCGCAATCGATCGCCGACGAGGTCGAGGGATATGATTACACCTCCGGGATGCTGAACACCTATTCCTCCTTCAGCCAGACCTATGGATATTTTGAAATTCGCGCCGATATGCCGACCGATCGCGGTGCCTGGCCGGCCTTCTGGCTTCTGCCGGAAGACGGGTCGTGGCCGCCGGAACTGGACGTCATCGAAATGCGCGGCCAAAATCCCAATACGCTCATCATGTCCACACATTCGAATGCGACCGGCGAACAGACTTCTGTCATCAACAATGTCAGCGTGCCGAGCACGGAGGGGTTTCACACATACGGCGTGTTGTGGGATGCCGAACACATCACCTGGTATTTCGATGATGTCGCCGTTGCGCAAACGGATACGCCTGACGATATGCATGATCCGATGTACATGGTCGTCAATCTTGCCGTCGGCGGCATGGCGGGAACACCCTCGGCAGGTGATTTCAGCGACGGTTCGCAAATGATGATCGACTACATCAGGGCCTATTCGCTCTCCGACTGGGCAGCGTGAACAGAATGCCGGCAGCCGCGTCCGCAACTGCCGGCATCTCCGGCGTCGGCCGATCGCGGCCGCGCGCAATTCGGTTCCCTCACTCTGCTGCGAGCAGTGTCCGTTCGGCATTAAGCGTCATCAGACGCCGCGCCGTTTCGAGGCTTGCGGGCTGCTCGGCCCGATAGCGACGGCCGATTTCCATCATCAGAACGGTGTCAGGCAGGAAGGTCAGTTCGGAGAAGATGCTCTCCCATTCGATGTCGCCCCAGCCGAGCGGCATATGCAGATCGCCGATGCCGAGCGCTGTGTTTTCCTGCGGAAAATAGGGCTGGTAGAAACCCTGCGGCCGGCCGAAGGAATCGTGGACATGGAGATGACCGGCGACCGGCGCCATGGCACGAAGCTGTTCACGGAAGTCCAGGCCACGATAAGTGGATTCGAGATATGCATGGCTGAAGTCGATCAGCGCCACGACATTGTCGTGGCCGACAGCCTTAACGGTCGCTGCCACCTCAGCCGGTGTCTGGCGGTATTGGCCGGGTTCGGTGGTGAAGATATTTTCGAGCGCAATCCGCACACCATAGGGCCGGCAGAATTCCGCGAGTTCGAAAAGCGCGTCGCGTTCACGATGATCGGCCTCTGCCCGCTCGGCGATCTGGTCAGCGCGCAGCGCGCCGCCATGCTGGACAAGAATACCCGCACCGATGCGGTCACAGAGAACGGCAAGCGCCTTCGCGGCATCGATCTGGTAGCGGCAGGTCACCGGATCCATGAAGTTGGATGAAACCAGGCCGTGCACCGTGTAACGGAAATCAAACTGCCTTGCGAGCGACACGAGACGGTCCGCGCGCTCCTCGATGATGCGGCCGCCGGCAACCACGTCGAGGCTGGTGGCGGCGATTTCGACGGTGTCGCAGCCAATATCGGCAAGGGCACGCAAATCGTTTTCAAGCGTGGCGAACTCGCCATCGTCCGAGCCGGCGTTAAAACCGGTACCAATAAGATTGCTCACTTCGTCATCTCCAGAGCTAAGAAAGTCATGCGAATTCGCGCGACCGCGCAGCGCGTCATGCCGCATCGAAAGATCAGGCCGGCCAGCACAGACATGGTCTGTCTCGGCCGAAGCGACGTGATAAGAAAAGTCCGTGCCCGCCGGCGAGGCCAACGGGTGGACCGTGGTGATGCGTCTCCATCGAGACCGATCACTCAATTAGGTTTGTTCATTTACAGCTTTATGACATTCCGCTGTGCGAAGTCCGCAAATCGACGTGGCGGAAGCGGCGCTACAGAGTTGCGGAGGAGCCGGACTGGATGTCCACCCAGTTTCGGGGGGTGCGACACTCTCCAAGTTCCGATGCCCGAATTAGTCGCGGACGATATCGGCGGTTGAAGCCCGTTTTGGGCAGGAGGAGTCAACCGAGATTACGCACCATGAAATAGATCAGCAGACAATGTCCAATCGCAAGCACTGCCCATGCCCATTTCGCGACCCTGATATCGGCGTCGACGACCATATTGCTGATTTCCGCCCGGCGTCCCGCTTCTTCTGCCTCGCGCACTTCCGGCGGGCGCGGCGGGAACGCCAGCCCGGCTTCCGCCTCTTCCACGACATGAAGCCTGTCTTTATGAGCTTGCGGACGTGGTTCCCCCTCGGCGCGCTCCGTCGAAAACGCACGGCTGTCGGAAGCGCTATTCACCGCCAGAAGCTGCGATGACACCCGCCTGTTACGCATGTTACCTTGATTGGGCATCATAATTTTCCACACAATAAAAATAAAAATATGCACCGGTATTCCCCGACCAAGCCTGAGCTCTGCCAGGTGAATCCACCGACCCCCTCTGCCCGCGCGCCGCGTTCTCCCCTGAACGCGAAGCACCCCGCAATCAGCGCGCCGCGCCCGCGGGAAAACTCCGCCCGCCCGGGTGAGGTTTCGCCTCCCGCTGGATCAGGAAAACTGATTTTTCCACCGGCAGCGGCTCCACCGTCCGGTAACGCTGAAAACGTCTGGAATATTCGAACCGGATGAGCCTGTCGTCGAATTTACCCGCCAGAACGCGATAGCCGTTGACCACCTCGTTCAGGATTTCCAGTTCCTCTCCCCACAGCCAGCCGCCATAGAAAGTGCCTTCGTTCGAACGCAGCACGATCTCGAAGAAGTGTCCGCCCGCCACGGCAGGCATGCGGAAGAGAATGTCGAGATTGTCCTCATCCTGATCATCGCATTTTTCCGCCGACAGCCTTGCATGCGCGACCTTCGCGTGAACCAGCGCCGAGACCGGATAAAACGGGCGGCCCTTGAACCACATGAATTCACTGACCGCGTATCCGACGTCATCGGCGCGCTGGTAAGGCTCAATACGCGGCTCGAATGCCATGTAGCTTCCGTTGAACGCTATCACTTTCGATGATCCCCGATACCTGTCGCCTGCCGGTTCCGCCCGTCATTCACGCTTCCGTTTGCGACAATAGGCAGGCGGCGTCACACCAGCGTCAAATCGAATGCTATGATGACTTTCAATTTCCCGGGCACGTTGTTAGATGGTGATTCAAGGGGGACGAAAGTGGCTGGGAACGATGAACTGATAGCGATCCGGCTTTTTGGCACCCCGCGCTGTGAAGCGGTGCGGGAGGCATTTTTTCCGTCCAAGGGTTTTGCCCTCACGGCCGCCCTGATCCTTGCTCCCAACCAGTCCCTGTCCCGCCAGCACCTCGCATCGCTGCTGTGGGAAGATGTCGAGCAAAAAAGGGCGCTGGGCAATTTGCGGCAGCTCATTCTGCGCCTTCAGAAACTCTTCGGCGACGACGAGGCCATTCTGCTGACGGAAGGGAATGATCTGAAGGCCGGAAAGCTGGCGCAGCGCACGGACCTCGCGCTTTTTCTCGCCGATGCGAGAGCCGAAAACCCGATGCGGCGGCTGAAGGCCCTTCTGGAGTTCGGCGGCGACCTTCTGGAGGGACTGGATGCCGGCCAGGACCATCTCTACCTCTGGCTGCTTTCAGAGCGTCGCCGTCTCAAGGACCTGTTTTTTTCGAGCTACACGCAGCTTCTGGAGGAGCTGACCCGCTTCGGTCGCGCCAGCTCGAATGATATCGCCAGACTTTCCGAGCGCGCGCGCAATATCGAGCCGGAGCGCGAAGAAACCTATCGTGCCGCCATGGCCTCCTATGCGCGGATCGGCAATATCAGCGGTTGCGAGAGCATGTACCAGCTGTTGCTGGAACAGCTCCGCCAGGAGGGACGCCCGCCGGAAGCCGAAACCGTCGCGCTGAGGCGGCGAATACAAAGCCTCACCGCGACAATCGCGACCCCCGCCGAGCCGGAGGAAAGCAGTCGCCGGCAATCGCTGGCAAAACCGCGCGTGGCTTTCTGCCGGCCGGCGCGGGTGGACGGGCTATCCGTTTCACCGGTGATGCAGGCCTTTGTCGAAGACGTCGCAAACAGCCTTGTGCGGTATCGGACCTTCACCGTCCTTTCACCGCACAGTACCTTTGCGCTCTCGCATGACCGGGCGGATGACGGATATGCCATGTTGCGGGCCGATTATCGCATCATGTCGACAGTTTTTGACGATGCCCGCATGTCCGTGGCGCTGATCGAGGAAACGACCGGTGAAATCGTCTGGTCGCTGGAGGCGGTGCTGACCGAAAGGCACATCCACGCGGCCTTCCGGCTGCTGTCCAAACAGGTGGCTGCTGCGCTTGCGCGGGAGATCGAGCGGCTTCAGGTGGAACCCGACCGTAACCACAGTGGCGAGGCTTACCGGCAATTGCTGGAGGGCCAGCAGCTTCTGCGCGGCAAATGCGACCTGCCGCTCCTGCGCAGGGCCCGCTCGATGTTCCGCAAGGCTGTCGATCTCGATCACGGAATGGCGGTCGCCCGCGCCCGCGTTGCGCAAAGTCTGCAACTGGAGTGGCTGATGCTGGGCGGTAACGACCCTCACCTGCTGCACCGCGCCAAGGCCGAGGCTGACGCCTCTGTGGAGATTGATCCGGCCCTCGGCGTCGGCCACTGGATGTGCGCGGTGGTGGCGCTTTATCAGCGGGATTTCGACATGTCTGCCGAGAAATTCTTCGAGGCGGAAGCGCTCGCCCCGAACTCAGCCGACCTGCTTCTCCAGCATGCCGATGCGCTCGCCCATTTCGGTGAGGCGGAAGTCGCGTGGGAAAAATTTCAGCAGGCCATCGACCTCAACCCGCTCGCCCCCGATATTTACTGGTGGGCTGGGGCCAGCATCGCGTTCAAGCGAGAAGATTATGGGGCCGCGGTGGAACTCTGCGGTCGCATGGAAGACGATGAGCCCGCGCTGCGAGTTCTGACCGCAAGTCACGCGCTCCACGGTGATCTGGCCGCCGCCCGGGAAGCCGGCAGCAGGCTACAGGAAAACTATCCGGGCATGACGGCAAGGGAGATCAGCAGCCTGTCTCCGGACCGCGACCCGGTAGCAAACGAAAAATTTTATCAAGCGCTTCGTTTAGCCGGGATCAAATAGGAGAGAATATGTCGTCGCATTTCTTTATCGTCGGGAAAAAGGGTTTTGGCGTTCTGTTCATTCGCACCACGCCGCTCAGGGTTGCTTCGGTATCGCACGAAACGATCACCGCCTATGAGGCGAGCCACCCCGGCGTGGATGGTTACGCCCGCGTGGCTGCAGCAGCCAAGGCCATGCTTGTCCGCCAGGACGGCCAACCTGAAGCCGAGCTGGACCAGGTCCAGATTCAAGGCATCGAGGCGCTTGTCTCAGGCGGCGCCGTCGTGTCCGAAGCCGATTTTGCCTTTATCGGTGAAGTGGTCGATGCCGGCTGGGATTTCAACCGCATGGTGCTGACGCCGATCGAAGCGGCACTGAAGGCAGTCGGGCCCGCGGGTTCGATCACCGGCGAATTGTTCGACGCGATCCTTGCCGACGACCCGAACGCCGCGCCCTGACGGCGATTGTGAAGCCTTGACCGCTCAAGGTCCTTCCATGTCAGCGACAACGGACAAAGGTGATGCAGACGCTTCCATCTTCGATCCCGAACTGCTCCGGCGGTTCGGGATTACCCGTGTCGGCGACGTGACCGGCCTCGATATTGTCGGCATACCCGTTTGGTTTGCGGTTCGCCCCAATTCGCGCGGTTTATCGGTGTCACAGGGCAAGGGACTAGTTCCGGCGCAGGCGAGGCTCTCTGCCGTGATGGAGGCGATCGAAGGCGCGGTTGCCGAGGATACCCGCAGACACACGGTCGCTTTCGGCTCAATCCACGATATGCGCGACAAGGGTTTTCCCTTAATCCCCTTCGAGAGCGTTGGCAGGGTCGATATGGACATGCTCGACCCCCAGCGTGAACGCGCGTGGGTGAAGGGAACATCGGTTCGTCGGCAGCAGGAGATCTACGCTCCCTTTGAGCTGATCGGCATGGATTTTCGAGCGGATTTCCCCTGGGACCGGCAAGCCTTCCTCATGAGTTCGCAGGGCCTCGCAGCCGGTTTCAATCATGACCACGTCGTCCTCCATGCCCTGCAGGAATTGATCGAAAACGACGCCTGCTTTCTCGTGGACGCTTTCGAAACCCGCGCCGTCAGCCCCAGACCGATCCTGTTGCCAGCGGGCGTCGAAACATCATTCGACAGGCTTGTCCGGCATCTTTCGGACCTCGGTCTGCCGCCCTCCTTCTTTGACATGACAAATGCACTCGGCGTGCCGGTGGTGATGGCAAGCCTGCCGCGGTCGCTTCATGCGCAGGATGGGCCGGCGACCCGCAGCGCTGCCGGGGCGGCCTGCCGTCCCGACGTTTACGACGCCGCGCTTGCCGCGCTACTGGAGGCGGTCCAGTCGCGGTTGACGGATATTAGTGGTGCCCGCGACGATCTCTCCCCGCTTCGTTATCGGCGTGACGGGGTTGCTTCCAAGCCCGTGGCCCCTGGGGCAAATCAGGCAGAACAGGCGCCGGGCAGTCTCGACTTATCGCGTTTCGAAACCTTTTTGCCGCCATGGCGCCAGCTTGCGGAACACCTTTTTGCGCATGGCATCGACGATGTCCATGTTTTTACGCTGAAAACGGGCCTCTCCGGGCTGCACGTCGTGCGCGTCCTGGCAAGCGGGCTGGCCCCGCTTAGCCGCGGAATGCAACGCCTATCGCAACGAACGCTCGAGGGTTTTCTGAAGGCCGGGAGGACGACATGAAACCGGTGGTTTTCGCGGGCCCATCCATCCACGGCATTGCCGGCCAGTTCGCCGGCCTTGATCTTCGCGGCCCGGCGGCATGCGGCGATATTCTCGATGCGGTCCGTCAAGACATCAAGGTCATTGGGCTGATCGATGGGCTTTATGGCGATTGCGCCGCCGTCTGGCACAAGGAAATCCTTTACGCGCTTGCATCAGGCGTCACCGTTTTCGGTGCCGCCAGCATGGGCGCGCTGCGCGCGGCAGAATGCGCCGCCTTTGGCATGATCGGCATTGGTCACGTCTTCGAAGACTATCGGGATGGACGGCGTTTTTCCGATGCCGATGTGGCCGTGAACCACGCCCCAAGAGAGCTCGGTTACAGCCCGCTCACTGTCGCGCTGGTTGATGCCGAAGCAACGCTCGCGGCGTGCGGAACCTCCTTCGGGCCCGCAGAGCGGAACGCCCTGTTGCATGCCGCCCGCTCTCTGCATTTCACCCGCAGAACCTGGCGCTCTGTCACCACGGAGGCCGGTCTCGAAGACGAAGCGGCAAATCTTCTCGCCGCTCATGCTGTTTCCGTCAAACGAAACGACGCCGCCCTGCTTCTGACCATGCTGAACGGCGGCGCGTTACCGACCCCACCGCCGCCAGGCTGGAAATTCCAGAATACTCTCTTCTTCCAGCAATTGGCGTCCGGACGGACCGCGGGAGGTCCACGCGGTGACCACTGATCGGCCTTCGCCTCTGATAGCCGATTGCGGCGGCCTCATCGAGACGATCGCGCTCTCGCTGCCCGCCGCTTGGTTTGCCGACGCCGGGATCGGCTTTACCGTTTCACCTCTTGTTCCCATCGGTAACCTGCTTTTGACCCTGCCGCGAAATGTCGCGGTTCCTCTGCTGGTTGATCGTCCGTGCCTTGCAGCCGCGCGGAGTTGGCTCGATCGTCTCGCTGTCACGTGCCAGGTAGACTTGGTGACGCTTGATGAACCCGGCACCGTTCCGCACCCGTGGATACAGGATATGTTCCATGTCCGGCTGCGCGCAGACGCCCTGACACCGGAATTGGTCTCAAGCGGGGAGAGCGCTATAAGCCAGGCGCTTGCAGCCCGTTTAGGCTTCGCGACCGCAATCTCCGATGTCATCTTGCCCGGCGGCAACCAACTTGTCGGCCCGGATTACCGGCTGGTCGGCCACGCCAGCCTGCAGGGCGGCGCAGAAAGCGCGCGAAGCGCGCCGGCCACCCTTTCACGTCGTTGGCTGCGGATCGAGGCTCTTGACCCACGGGCCGTCTTCAGCTTCGGCTATAGGCCGGAAGACCTCGGCGAAACAGTCCAACCCGACCTTTCGCAGACGGGGTCCGGACCGGCAATGGCCGCCCGGAACATACACCAGTGCGGTTTCCACGTCGATCAGTTCGTTTCGATAACCGGACTTCGGCGCGACGGGCGGCCGCTTCTGCTCGTCGCCGATCCGGAAGCCGGTGACATGCGCTACCCCCGTGCCGCCGAGGAGCTGAAACGGAAGCTGGACGCGTCTGCTCTTTCACTCGCGCGCCAGGGTTTCGCCATCCTGCGAAATCCCGTGCCGGTTTTGCCCACCATCGACACCAACAAATGCCTGCCGAGACTTTACAACAACGTACTCCTTGAAAACGTGACGCGCAACGGCGAGACCCAGCCGTTGGTCTGGGTTCCGCATTTTGGCGATCTGGAACTGCTCGCGGACTTCGATGCGGAAAATCGGCGGATATGGGAAAGCCTCGGCTTTCGTGCGATCGGTGTTTTGGGTTTCAGTCATCTTGCAAGCCGCAACGGGGCGTTGCGGTGCGCTACAAAGGTTATAATGCGGGGCCTCTGACAATCGATTCCAGATGAAAAACCCTGTTCTTTTGGCAATAAAGGTTCATAATACCCGTGGAAATTGTGTTGAATGTATACCTTCGACAATATTAATTGACGATCATCGAATTTAGCCCTCACAGCCGGAGGAATTTGTAATGCAAGCGAAACTACCCAGCCCGATCGATGTGCATGTGGGCGCGCAAATCAGAATGCGCCGCAAGTCGCTCGGCATGAGCCAGAGCGCGCTGGCCGGGCGATTGGGCATCACCTTTCAGCAGGTGCAGAAATACGAAAAAGGCGCCAATCGCGTCGGCGCATCACGCCTGCAGGCCATAGCATCCATCCTCGGTGTAGACGTCAGCTCGCTATTCGCCAATGCCACGCCCGACGGCGGAGAAGCCAATCCGGCCCTGGGCTCGATCAACGCCATGCAGACATTTGTCGCCTCCAACGAAGGTTTTTCGCTCAACCAGGCCTTTTCGCGCATCAGGAGCGCCGCCGTGCGCAAGAGTATTGTTGCCCTCGTCACATCATTGGCAGCTTCCGAAGCCATTGAAAATGCTGGCACCGCGGAAACCAAAAACGACGATTGACGCAGGTGTGACGCTCGCGTGACGCTCGATGTGGTCGAAAATGAACAACGCGGTTTCACGCGTTCTCATACTGTCGACTGTCGAGAGGGAATCATGGTCACGCCTACCACAGCAGTACTTGAACAGGACGATGCAGACGAGATTCTGGCGCTTGGGCGGATGGTTTCCTACCTATGCCAGCGGTCGAAATCTCTGGAACTCGGCATGTCGACCTATTTCTTGGAAATGGCCTTGTTGTCGCTCGCCCAGGACATCAATCAGCACGGCCTGCCGCTCACAGCCGCGGAGGCGAATGGGGGTGGTTTCGCTCCGGCCGACCTGCATTGAACAGGCGGCCGGCGTAATCTGCAGGAATGAGCGCCTCCATCTCGATCTCCGGTCATGAGGCGTCGGTCCGCTTTTTTCGTGCCGCTCCGGCGCGGCCGGTCCGTCGGTAGCGCTTCCGGTTTTCTGCAAATCCAATGACAAAGGCCCGGCTTACCACCGGGCCTTTGTCATCAACAAGCGCTGCGAAAGGAAGTCCGAAGCCGCTTCGGATTTTGCGCGTCTTCGGACGGAATATTCGACAGTCAGGATACGACCGCGCCGGGGCCTGCCACGGCACCCGCAGGCACCTTGCCCAGAATGATCATCCCGAGCACTTCGTCCTTGGTCACATCCTGGGTGCGGGCATGGCCCACCACCTTGCCGTTTTTCATCACGAACACACGATCGGCGAGATCGAAAACGTCGTGAATATCGTGGCTGATGAGAAAGATGCCGATGCCCTGCCGTTTCAGCTCCTTGACGAGATCGCCGACCTGCGCGGTCTCCTGCGGACCGAGCGCCGCCGTCGGTTCGTCCATGATAAGGATGCGGGCGTCAAAGAGAATGGCACGAGCAATGGCAACGGACTGCCGCTGGCCGCCGGACAGCGCCTTTACCGGCTCCTTGAACCGCCGAAAATTCGGGTTGAGACGTCCCATGACCTCACGCGCGGAGGCTTCCATGGCGACATCGTCCAGCGTGCCCCATTTCGTCTTCAGCTCGCGGCCGAGATAAAGATTGGCTGCCGCATCGACATTGTCGGCCACGGCAAGCGTCTGGTAGATGGTCTCGATGCCATATTTCTTGGCGTCACGGGGATTGCGGATATCCGCCTCTTCGCCATTGATGAGGATATCGCCGCTATCGCGCCGATAGGCGCCTGAGAGTATCTTGATCAGGGTCGATTTGCCTGCGCCGTTATGGCCGAGAAGGGCGACAACCTCGCCGGGGAAAAGATCGACAGAGGCGTTTTCCACCGCGTGGATGCCGCCGAAGGAAATGGAAATATTGCGCATTTCCACGAGGGGCGTGACTTGGTCCGTCATAGGAGTTCTCCTCGGTTCTTACTTGGCGCGGGCGCGGTAGATTGTGTCGAGCCAGACGGCGACGACCAGAACCACACCGACGACGATGCGCTGGAAGGGCGTATCGATGCCCACCAGCACCATGCCGGATTGCAGCGACTGCATGACGAGCGCGCCGAGCATCGCACCCGCTATGGTTCCGACGCCGCCGGCAAGCGAGGTGCCGCCGATGACGGCTGCCGCGATGGTGTAGAGCTCATCGAGCTCACCCTGGGCATTGGTAGCGGCATTGAGGCGAGCGGTTGAAATCGCCGCGGCGATGGCGCACAGAACCCCCATCAGCGTGAAGATCTTCACCGTCACCCAGCGGGTCTTGATGCCGGCAAGTTCGGCAGCTTCAGGGTTACCGCCGATGGCGAAGACATACCGTCCGAAACGAAGCCGTGTGGCGATAAAGGTCATGACCGCGCCGACGGCAAGCGCCATCAAAACGGGAATGGCGATGCCGTGCGGAATGAACAGGCCGCCATCCGGCCAGGCGATGCCGTTGGCATCGGCATAGTTGCGGGCAATGTTGACCGGCCATGGGTAGCTGTTGACGACGGCCACGAAACCGATGACGACAAGGCATCCGAGCGCAGCCAGAAAATACTCCGCCCAGACGGGCCGTAGCGGAAAGCCGAAACGTCGGCGCTGATGACGTGAATTCAGGATTGCCGCCACAATGGCGACGCAGGCGACGGCCGCGGCTATCCAGCTCCATGTCGCACCGATCGAGCCGCTGGTGCCGCCCCCCATCAGGCGGAAGGTGGAATCCATCGGCGCCACCGTGCGGCCGCTGGTGATGAACCACGTGCCGCCGCGCCAGACGAGCAGGCCACCGAGCGTGACGATGAAGGAGGGTACGTTGAGGAAGGCGATGATGGAGCCCTGCAACATGCCGATCGCGCCGCCGACAAGAATGCCGACCGCAAGCGTGACAATCCATGTGGCCCAATGTTCGAAGCCAAGAATCTGCGGCAGGATTTCCGCCTGCATGACACCCATGATCATACCCGAAAAACCGAGGATGGAACCCACCGAGAGATCGATGTTGCGGGTGACGATGACGAGGACCATGCCGGTTGCCATAACGGCCACGGACGCGGTCTGCACGGAAAGGTTCCAGAGATTTCGCGGCGTCAGGAACAGGCCGCCGGACAGGATATGAAATCCGATCCAGATCAGAAGAAGTGCGCCGACCATCCCGAGCAGGCGGGTATCGAGTTCCGTGGCGCTGATGAAGCGCGCAATCGAGCCGGTCTTTTCCGTCTTGGCGGACGCTGTGGAATTGGATTGGGTCATATCGGCCATGAACTGCCGGTGCTCCTCACATCTTAAAGGGCGCCGCGCCATGAACCATGGCGCGGCGCCCGAACCGGGACATATTCGATCAGTCGCAGGCCTTGACGGACCCGGCCTTCACGCCTTGGCAGGCGGTTTCCTTCTTGATCCAGCCCGCATCGATAACGACGTTCAGATTGTCCTTGGTGATGGCGATCGGCTTGAGGAACACCGATTGCATCGTCACCTTCTTCGGACCTCCGTCAAAAGCGGTGACGCCCTTGATCTCCGTCATCTTCTTGCCACCGGCCAGTTCCAGCGCGATGCCGGCTGCTTCCTTGCCGAGTTCGCGGCTGTCTTTCCAGACTGAGACGGTCTGTGTGCCGAGCGCGACGCGGTTCAGCGCGGCGAAATCGGCATCCTGCCCGGAAACCGGGACCGACCCCGCCAAGCCCTGCGCGGCGAGCGCGGCGATTGCGCCACCGGCCGTGCCGTCATTCGAGGCGACGACCGCATCGACCTTGTTGTTGTTCTTGGTCAGGAACTGTTCCATGTTCTTCTGGGCATTTTCCGGCTTCCAGCCATCGGTATAGGCTTCGCCGACATTCTTGATCTTGCCGCCGTCAATGGCCGCCTTCAGCACTTCCTGCTGGCCCGCAAAGAGGAAATCCGCGTTCGGATCGGAAGATGAGCCCTTGATGAAAACATAGTTGCCTTCCGGCTTCACCTTGAAGACTTCGGCTGCCTGCAGACGACCGACTTCCTTGTTGTCGAAGGTGATGTAGAAGGCGTTCTTGTTTTCGATCAGGCGGTCATAACCGACAACCGGAATACCCTCGGCAACTGCCTTTTCAACAGCCGGGCCGATGGCGTCGCTGTCCTGCGCCAGGATGATCAGCGCGTTGGCGCCCTGGGAAATCAACGATTCCACATCAGTCAGCTGCTTGGCCGCGGATGACTGCGCATCGGCGGAAATATACTTTGCGCCTGCCTTGTCGAGGGCTGCCTTGATGGCCGCCTCATCGGTCTTCCAGCGCTCTTCCTGGAAATTCGACCAGGATACGCCGACGACGAGGTCAGCCGCAATAGCGGCCGTATGCAGGGAAACGAGTACGGCTGTACCCGCCAGAAGCTTGGCAAATGAATTCATGATGTCCTCCCGGTAAGAGCGCTGCCCCACACCTCCATGCGGGGAAAACGCCTGAAAAAGCTGCCGGTCGCTGTGGTTTCACAATTTTCTCGACAGTCGAGAAAATTAATGTCAGAGATTCCCCATGCTGTCAACAACGGCTGCGGGCAGCATCCGGGTGCCTTGATCTTGTCCAGCACATGCGCCATGGACAGGTCTAGCACGACAGGAAAAAGGCCGTTCAGGGAGCATGCCGCAGCCCATGTCCGCCATTGCAAGCACGGAACTGGTGCGCCAGAAAAACAGCCTGTCGGTGATGGCCGCACTGCGCCTGCACGGCAGTCTCTCCCATACGGACATGTCGACTTTCACAGGGCTTGCTTCAGCAACCGTTTCCGCCATCACCACCGAGCTTGAGCGGGCGGGCCTCATATTACGGAAAGAACAGCTCGCAACCGCCGGTCGGGGCCGGCCGCGAATTCTCTTCGGGCCACGCGGGGCTTTCTGTCACGTCGCCATCGTCATCATTTCTTCAGATAGCGTGCAATATTCGCTGGTCGATTATGCCGGCAAGCTGGTGGACCGCTTCACCGAACAGAGGATCGCCGCTGAAAAAGGCACGTTCGGCGGCGCGATCCTTGGCGGCCTTGCACGGCTTGCCGACCGCTCACGCATCGACAGTCATGATATTCTCCAGGTCTCGATCAGCAGCAAGGGGCTGGTTGATGCGGGCGCGGCAACGCTTCTCTGGTCTCCGGTTCTCGGCGACGAAAAGATAGATTTCCAGCAGCTTATTTCGCAAGACGGGCGCACCCGCGTGACGTTGAACAACGAGACGCTGCTGGCCGCAAAAGCCATCTGGATGGGAGAGCATGCGAAGGGCAATCCCGCGCCGGATGCCCTTGTTACCCTGTCGCTCGGCCATAGTATTGGCCTTGGCGTCGCCCGTGCAACGGGCGGCACGATCGAGGTTAGCGCCCCCAACTTCGGACATATGCTGCATCTGGCCGACGGCGCCTTGTGCCGCTGCGGCACCAAGGGCTGCATCGAGGCTTATTCCGGCTTCTACGCCATCCTGCGCTCGGCTTTCGAGGCCCCACCGCAGGCCGAACCTGCGAAGTTCGTGCCGATAGCCGAGGTGGACAAGATCGCCGCTTCAGCCCGCGCCGGGGGACGCATGGCGCGGTTTGCGTTCCGCACCGCTGGGCTGGCGCTCGGCAACGGCCTTTCACGCCTCTTCAGCCTGCATGGTCATATGCCGGTTTTCATCACCGGCCCCGGCACACGTTATTTCGACCTCCTGGAAAGCGGCCTGCGCGACGGGCTGGCGCAATCGCAAGCAGTGCGTTTCGGCGGCATGCCGGAAATTGCAATAGCACCGAACGAACCGGAACTGGTGTTCGAAGGGCATATGGAACACGCTCTTTCCGCCGCCGATGACTATATATTGAGTGCAGAAAGCTTTCCGAAACCGGCGAGGAACTCCACAGCGTGACACTAGCGGAAGACGTTCAGGCTCGCTCCACCGCAGCTTCCGCCTCTTTCCTTCCACCCGTCAGCTTGGATACGAAGTCATCCAGCTCGGCGGCCTCGGCCTTGTTCAGGCGAAGGCCCTGTTTCGTGCGTCGCCAGAGAATGTCCTCGGCCGTGCAGGCCCATTCCTGCTCAACCAGCCAGCGCACCTCGCATTCATAGAGCGTGCCGCCGAAATGCCGGCCGAGCCCGACGGCATCGGTAACGCTGCCCAACAATTCCGCAGCCTTCGTACCGTAGTTTCTGACTAGCCGCTCGGCATGGTGTCTATCGAGGAAAGGATATCGGGAGACAAGCGCCCGCACCTGCGTCTCATATCTCTCCGCGCCGAAATCTCCACCCGGCAGGTGTGAGCCCGCCGTCCATGGCTTGCCCTTCTCGCCGATCGCCGCGCCGATCTTTTCCAGCGCATGTTCCGCCAGCCGTCGATAGGTGGTGAGCTTGCCGCCGAAAATATTGAGGAGTGGAGCTTGCCCGTTGCCCTCCTCAACCTTCAGCACGTAATCGCGTGTGGCTTCCTGCGCTTTCGAAGCACCATCATCAAAGAGCGGCCGCACGCCGGAATAGGTCCAGACGATGTCTTCCGGCCGAACCGGCTCGCTGAAATAGTCGCTGGCGGCGTTGCAGAGATAGGAAATCTCTTCCTCGGAAATGCGAACCTTGGCCGGATCGCCCTTGTAGTCGCGATCCGTGGTGCCGATCAGCGTGAAATCCCGCTCATAGGGAATGGCGAAGATGATGCGGTTGTCAGGGTTCTGGAAGAAATAGGCGCGCGGATCGGAAAACTTCCGGCGCACGATAATATGGCTGCCCTGCACGAGCCGAACATTGTGGACGTCGATGCGCCCGAAGACGCCGGAAAGCACCGTATCCACCCAGGGACCAGCGGCGTTCACCAGCATACGTGCCTTGTGCACGCCCGCACGGCCGGTTTTTTCGTCCAGAGTTTCGATGAGCCAGAGCCCACCTTCGCGTCGTGCGGAAACGACCCGCGTGCGGTTCATGATCGTCGCGCCGCGGTTAGCAGCATCGCGCGCATTGAGAACCACGAAACGGGCATCATCCACCCAACCGTCGGAATATTCGAAGGCCCTGGCAAAAGCCGGCTTCAGAGGCTTTCCAGCCGGGTCCTTCCGCAGATCGAGCGTTCGGGTGGGTGGCAAAAGTTTCCGGCCGCCGAGATTGTCATAAAGAAACAGGCCAAGCCGGACCATCCAGGCCGGGCGCACCCCGCCCTTCTGAATGGGCAGGACGAAACGCATGGGCCAGATGACATGCGGCGCCATGGCCCAGAGAATTTCCCGCTCCATCAGCGCCTCGCGCACCAGACGAAACTCGTAATGTTCGAGATACCGCAGGCCGCCATGGATGAGCTTGGTGGCGGCGGACGACGTGCCGGAAGCGAAATCGCCTTTTTCCGCAAGCGCCACGGAATAACCCCTGCCCACCGCATCACGGGCAATGCCGCAGCCATTGATGCCGCCGCCGATGACAAAAAGATCAAAAATGTTTTCGCTGGACATGAAGCCTCCGCGACAATGCAAGGGAGAAACCCTTTATGGAAAGACAATTACATAAAAACGAAAACAAAACGAATGTCAAAAGAAAACAAACGAACCACGAAAGCACGTGCGAAAGCGCCGCCGTGAGCATTGCCTCACAGGGTCAGCCTCCTAGGAGATTTATGTTTCAGCCGTGTGTCTGAGAAACCTGCTCGAGCTCGTAAAGCACCCCGCCCATATCCTTCGGATGCAGGAAAAGAACGGGATTGCCGTGCGCGCCGATCTTTGGCGTGCCATCGCCGAGAATACGGACGCCTTTTTGAATGAGGTCGTCGCGCGCCGCCAGTATATCCGGCACCTCGAAGCAGAGATGATGTGTGCCGCCGCCCGGATTGCGTTCGAGAAAAGCGGCAATCGGCGAGTTTTCGCCGAGCGGGTGAAGAAGTTCGATCTTGGTGTTATCAGCCTGAATGAACACCACCGTCACACCATGTTCCGGCAGCGATTGCGGCTCGGAAACCCGTGCGCCGAGCGCCCTGTATCGCGAAACAGCGGCATTAAGATCAGGCACCGCAAGGGCAACGTGGTTCAATCTTCCGAACATGGCCGCCTTCCCTCACACGTTCCGCCTGATGCCTTCGAGCAGGTCGAGCACCTTGTTGGCCGCATCCATGACATTGGTACCGGGGCCGAAGATGGCCGAGACTCCGTGGTCGAGCAGGAACTGATAATCCTGGCGCGGAATGACCCCACCGACAACAACGATGACGTCTTGCGCGCCTTTCTGTTTCAGCGCCTCGACCAGCTGCGGCGCAAGCGTCTTGTGCCCTGCGGCGAGCGACGACATGCCGACCACATGCACCTTGTTCTCAACGGCAAGCTCGGCCGCCTCCGCCGGTGTCTGGAACAGGGGACCGGCCAACACGTCGAAACCAATATCGCCGAAGGCAGACGCAATAACCTTTGCGCCACGATCATGCCCATCCTGCCCCAGCTTGGCGACCATGATGCGCGGTTTTGTGCCGATCCGTTCAGCCACACCTGAAAGGCGGGCGGCAAGCGTAGCGAGTTCCGGCTCATCCTTATAAGCCTCGCCGTAGATATCGCTCACCACCTCGGGCACCGCGGCGTGGTCTCCGAAGGCCGCGCGCAGCGCATCGGAAATCTCTCCCACCGTGGCGCGTGCACGGGCCGCGACGACGGCGGCTTCGAGAATATTGCCCTTGCCGCCGCGGGCCACCTCCGAGAGCGCCTGCAAAGCGGCGGTCACGTCCTTGCCATCGCGGCGCCGGCGCGTGTCTTCGATGCGGCGGATTTGCGCGGCCCGCACGGCGGCGTTATCGATATCGAGAACATCGATATCCTCTTCATTTTCGAGACGATAGCGGTTGACGCCGACGATCACCTCCTCGCCCTTGTCCACCGCCGCCTGCCGGCGTGTCGCGGCCTCCTCAATCAGCCGTTTCGGCAGGCCTTCCGCCACGGCCTTTGTCATGCCGCCAAGCGCCTCGACCTCCTCGATCAGCGCCCAGGCCTTCTCGGCCAGCTCATTCGTCAGGCTTTCGACATAATAGGAACCGGCCAGCGGATCGACGACCCTGGTGACGCCGGTTTCGTGCTGGAGGATAAGCTGGGTATTGCGGGCAATGCGGGCGGAAAATTCCGTCGGCAGCGCAATCGCCTCATCGAAGGAATTGGTGTGCAGTGATTGCGTGCCGCCGAGCACGGCGGACATGGCCTCGAAGGCAGTGCGGACGATGTTGTTATAGGGGTCCTGCTCCTGGAGCGACACGCCCGACGTCTGGCAATGGGTGCGCAGCATCAGCGAGGACGCCTTTTGCGGCTTGAATTCCTCCATGATGCGTGACCAGAGCAGGCGCGCGGCGCGCAGCTTGGCCGCCTCCATGAAGAAATTCATGCCGATGGCGAAGAAGAACGACAGGCGGCCGGCAAAATCGTCAACATTCAGCCCCTTGGCCAGCGCCGCCCGCACATATTCACGGCCATCCGCGAGTGTGAAGGCAAGCTCCTGCACCAGCGTCGCCCCGGCCTCCTGCATGTGATAGCCGGAAATGGAGATGGAGTTGAATTTCGGCATCTCCCTCGCCGTATATTCGATGATGTCGGCGATGATCCGCATCGAGGGTTCGGGCGGATAGATATAGGTGTTGCGGACCATGAACTCCTTGAGGATGTCGTTCTGGATGGTACCGGAAAGCGCGGCACGCGGCACGCCCTGTTCCTCCCCCGCGACGATAAAATTGGCAAGAACGGGGATGACCGCGCCATTCATCGTCATGGACACCGAGACCTTGTCGAGCGGGATGCCGTCGAACAGGATTTTCATGTCCTCGACGCTATCGATCGCCACGCCCGCCTTGCCGACATCGCCCTCCACGCGCGGATGGTCGCTGTCATAACCGCGATGGGTAGCGAGATCGAAGGCGACGGAAACGCCCTGCTGACCGGCAGCCAGCGCCTTGCGGTAAAAGGCATTCGAGGCTTCCGCGGTGGAGAAACCGGCATATTGGCGGATGGTCCAGGGCCGTCCCGCATACATGGTGGCGCGCGGGCCGCGGGTGAAAGGCGCAAATCCCGGCAGGCTGTTCAGATGGGAAACATGTTGCAGGTCGTCGGCCGTATAGAGCGGCTTGACCTCGATACCCTCGGGCGTGTGCCAGACGAGTGTGTCCGGTGAGCGCTTCAGCTCCTTTTCAGCAAGGTGAAGCCAATCCCGCACCGTTTTTTCACCCGACATGCATCTCTCCCCGTTTGCATTTCGCTCTGGCATTCCAGCGGGAGATCAAGGCAAGATTCGCCCGGCCCGTCCGCAGGTCCGACCCCGTAAACCGCCCCGGCCGGTATCCGTTCCGGAAAAACCGGCAGCGGCCTTCACTCGAACTCGAGAATAACCTCATCCACAGCGAGACTATCGCCGGGTTTCGCCGCCACTCTCGCAACACGACCGCGTTTTTCGGCACGCAGGATGTTTTCCATCTTCATGGCTTCCACCGTCGCCAGTGCCTGCCCGGCCTCTACCTCGTCACCCTCACCCACCGAAATACCGGTGATGACCCCCGGCATGGGGCAGAGCAGCAGTTTCGACGTATCCGGCGGCAGTTTTTCCGGCATCAGCAGCGCCAGTTCCGCCACGCGCGGGCTGCGCACGCGGGCGAGAACATCCATGCCACCCCAGCGCAGACGAACCGCTGCGCCTGCAAGATCGACCTTGACGGCAATGACCTCGCCCGCCACCGTAAACAGGCCAAGGCTTTGACCGGGAAGCCAGCCGGTATCGATGGTGAGCGCTGTCCCGTCTTCAAAACGGACCGCCGCGCCATCCGCACCGGTTTCAATGCTGAGCCGGTGGCGAAACGCACCAAACGAAACCATCCAGTCTTGCCCGATAATGCGGCGATGATTGCCGATGGTACCGGAAATTTCCACCGCTCGGTTCTGCACACGCTGATTGATGATAGCGGCAATGGCGGAAAGCTTGCGCGCGGCGGCCTCATCCGGCTCGACGCCGGAGAAGCCTTCCGGAAACTCTTCCGCGATGAAGCCCGTCGTGAGCCTGCCAGAGCGAAAGCGCTCATGCTGCATGACGGCCGACAGGAAGGGCAGATTGTGGCCGATGCCCTCGACTTCGAAACGGTCGAGCGCCCGCCCCATGGCATCGATGGCCGTTTCGCGATCCTTGCCCCAGCTGCACAGCTTGGCGATCATCGGATCGTAATACATCGAAATCTCGCCGCCTTCGAAAACACCGGTATCGTTGCGGATGACGATGCCACCCTCCTGCCTGCCCTCTTCCGGTGGACGATAACGCGTCAGGCGGCCGATGGAGGGCAGGAAGTTACGATAGGGGTCTTCGGCATAAAGCCGGCTTTCGATCGCCCAACCATTCAGCTTCACATCCGCCTGTCCGAAGGAAAGCCTTTCACCCGAGGCCACACGGATCATCTGTTCAACCAGATCGATGCCGGTAATCAGTTCCGTTACCGGATGTTCCACCTGCAGACGGGTGTTCATTTCGAGGAAATAAAAGTTGCGGTCGCCATCAACAATGAATTCCACCGTGCCGGCGGAGTGGTAACCGACCGCTCTCGCCAGCGCCACGGCCTGCTCGCCCATGGCATGCCGAGTCGCCTCGTCCAGAAACGGCGACGGCGCTTCCTCGATGACCTTCTGGTTACGCCGCTGGATAGAGCATTCGCGCTCCCCGAGATAAAGGATATTACCGTGCCTGTCGCCCAGCACCTGAATTTCAATATGGCGCGGCTGGGTGACGAATTTTTCGATGAAGATGCGATCGTCACCAAAGGAGGATTTCGCCTCGTTTTTCGAGGACTGGAAACCCTCGCGCGCCTCAGCGTCGTTGAAGGCGATGCGCATGCCCTTGCCGCCACCGCCGGCAGACGCCTTGATCATGACCGGATAACCGATCTGCGAGGCGATCTTCACCGCCTCATCCGCATCCTCGATCAGCCCCATATGGCCGGGTACGGTGGAAACGCCGGCTTTCGCAGCCAGTTTCTTCGACGTGATCTTGTCACCCATGGCCTCGATCGCGCCGACGGGCGGACCGATAAAAACGACACCCGCCTTTTTCAGCGCCTGCGCAAAGGCAGCGTTTTCCGACAGGAATCCGTAGCCCGGATGGACCGCATCCGCTCCGGTCTTCTTGATCGCCTCAAGGATCTTGTCGATGACGATATAGGACTGTGACGAGGGTGCCGGGCCGATATGAACGGCTTCATCTGCCTGTCTCACATGCAGCGCATTGGCATCGGCATCCGAATAGACCGCAACGGTGGCGATGCCCATTTTCTTCGCCGTCTTGATGACCCGGCAGGCAATCTCGCCGCGATTGGCGATGAGGATTTTCTTGATCATGCGGTTGTTGCCCTCTCCCTCAGCACAAACCCTTAAACAGCCCTCAAATCTCGAAAAAATTCTCGAAGGATTCCGGGAAATTCTGCCGGGCGACGCGTTCGTCTATGACGAGCATTGCCTGATAGGAAACAGGGTCGAAATTTTTCTCCGCAGGTACGACCTCGCGGCCGAAAAGCAGGTTGAGGCGGGCGGCGTCGAGATTGCCGCGCTCGAAGGGCTCGGCACCGAAATGGTGCCAGAGCGAGTGCAGAAAGGCGGCATCGATGCGATGCTCCTTGGTGTCGTTGCGCGCCCGGCGGGGTATCATCTTGATCGGTGTTACCCCTTTGGGATTGGCGCGGCGGATGGTGAACTGGACGCCCGTGCTCGGCATACCGGAGGGAAATCCCTTGTGTTTGGTCATTTCGGGCAGGTTCGCCATCTTTAGTCCTTCTTGTATTTGTTACGCCTTGCCGATCTTGTCCTGCGTCTTCGTGTCGAAGTCGGAGGCATCGTGGCGTTCATGCAATTGTTCAGACGGATCGCCGGAGGTCTTGTTGACGATCACGCCGCGTTTTACAGCAGGGCGTTCGCCGATTTCCAGCGTCCAGCGCATGACGTTCTTATAACCGTCTGCTTCAAGGAAAGCACCCGCATCGCCATATGCCTGGCCAAGCGCGATCTTGCCATACCACGGCCACACCGCCATGTCGGCAATCGTGTATTCCGAACCGGCGAGATAACGGTTTTCGGCGAGATGGCGATCCAGCACGTCGAGCTGGCGTTTGACTTCCATGGCGTAACGATCGATGGCGTATTTGATCTTGATCGGCGCATAGGCATAAAAATGGCCGAAACCACCGCCGAGGAAGGGGGCGGAGCCCATCTGCCAGAACAGCCAGTTCAGCGCTTGCGTGCGGGCATTGCCCTCCTTCGGCAGGAAGGCGCCGAATTTTTCCGCGAGGTAAACGAGGATGGAGCCGCTTTCGAAAACGCGCGTCGGCTCAGGCGTCGAATGGTCCATCAGCGCCGGGATCTTGGAGTTCGGATTGACCTCGACAAAACCGGAACCGAACTGGTCGCCTTCGCCGATCTTGATCAGCCAGGCATCGTATTCGGCGCCCTTGTGGCCGGCAGCAAGCAATTCTTCCAGCATGATGGTGACCTTCTGGCCATTCGGCGTCGCCAGCGAATAAAGCTGCAGCGGATGCTTTCCGACGGGAAGTTCCTTTTCATGGGTGGGACCGGCGATCGGCCGGTTGATATTGGCGAACTGGCCGCCATTGCCCTTGTCCCAGGTCCAGACCTTGGGCACTTCATACCCGGTAGGGAAATTATCTGCTGAGGATTTTTCGGCCATGAAAATGTGTCCTTGTGCGTTTCAAGAGGACATCCGGACATCCGGGCGCCTGAACATCCATATAGTAAGGTGGCCGAAGCATTTTTCCAGCCCTTCAGCAGATCAGAGCGGAATGGTGTCGTGTTTCTTCCAGCGGGTTTCCACGTTCTTGTTGCGCAGCGACGCAAACGCGCGGGCGATGCGGCGGCGCGAGGAATGCGGCATGATGACCTCATCGATAAATCCGCGCTCCGCCGCGACGAAGGGATTGGCGAAACGCTCCTCATATTCTCTTGTGCGCGCGGCGATCTTTTCTGGATCGGCAAGCTCGGAACGATAGAGGATTTCCGCCGCGCCCTTGGCACCCATCACGGCAATTTCGGCCGTTGGCCAGGCGTAGTTGACGTCCGCGCCGATATGTTTGGAGGCCATCACGTCGTAAGCCCCGCCATAGGCCTTGCGGGTGATCAGCGTCACCATCGGCACTGTCGCCTCCGAATAGGCGAAGAGAAGTTTTGCGCCGTGCTTGATGACGCCGCCATACTCCTGGGCCGTGCCTGGCAGGAAACCCGGCACATCCACCAGCGTCAGCAACGGAATGTTGAAGGCGTCGCAGAAGCGCACGAAGCGGGCGGCCTTGCGCGAACTGTCGATATCGAGGCAGCCGGCCAGCACCATCGGCTGGTTGGCGACGACGCCGACCGTCTGGCCTTCGAGACGAATGAAGCCGGTGATGATGTTTCGGGCAAAGGCCTCCTGCAATTCGAAGAAATCGCCCTCGTCGGCCAGCGCGTGGATCAGCTCCTTCATGTCATAGGGCTTGTTGGAACTGTCAGGGATCAGCGTATCGAGCCGCGCTTCCAGGCGCGCCGGATCGTCGTGGAACGGCCGCACCGGCGGCTTTTCGCGATTGTTGAGCGGCAGGAAATCAAAGAGCAGCCGCACATGCTCCAGCGTCTCGATGTCGTTTTCGTAAGCGCCGTCAGCGACGGAAGATTTTTTGGTATGGGTCGAGGCGCCGCCCAGTTCTTCGGCCGTGACGATCTCGTTCGTCACCGTCTTCACCACATCCGGCCCTGTCACGAACATGTAGGAGGTGTCACGCACCATGAAGATGAAATCGGTCATGGCAGGCGAATAAACCGCACCGCCCGCACATGGCCCCATGATGACGGAGATCTGTGGCACGACGCCGGAGGCGACGACATTGCGCTTGAAGACATCGGCATAACCGCCAAGCGAGGCCACGCCTTCCTGAATGCGCGCGCCGCCGCTGTCGTTGAGGCCGATAACAGGCGCGCCGTTACGCACCGCCATATCCATGATCTTGCAGATTTTCTGCGCATGGGTCTCGGATAGCGAACCGCCGAGCACGGTGAAATCCTGGGAAAACACATAGACCTGCCGGCCATTGATGGTGCCCCAACCGGTCACGACGCCGTCGCCCGCGATCTTCTGGCCCGCCATGCCGAAATCCACCGCTCGGTGGGTGACATACATGTCGTATTCTTCGAAGGAACCCTCATCCAAGAGTACGTCGATGCGCTCGCGCGCCGTCAGCTTGCCCTTTGCGTGCTGCGCCTCGATGCGCTTGACGCCGCCACCGAGCCGAGCCTCTTCCCGCCGCGTTTCCAACTGCTCCAGAATGCCGGGCATGTATCCTCCATGCGTTATGCCAAGATCAATAACCCAGAAAATACTCTGCCAGAAGCCTTGATCGTGCGCGTATGCGTGCCATAAATATTTGCAATATTTAATTTTGCAAAGTTGCAACATGGCGACGGAAAAACTCTTCATCGGCCGCAAGGTGCGCGGCCTTCGCGAAAATGCCCGCGCCACGCAGGCGCAATTTGCCGAACGGCTGGGCATTTCCGCGAGCTATCTGAACCAGATCGAAAACAACCAGCGCCCCGTTTCGGCCAGCGTTCTGGTGACGCTGGTGGAAAAATTCCAGCTCGACATGGCGGAACTGGCGACAGGCGAAAGCGACCGGCTGGTTTCCGCCGTGCGCGAGGCGCTGAAGGACCCGCTGTTCATGAATTATGAGCCGGGGCTTCAGGAGTTGAAGCTGATTGCCCAGAACGCACCTGGTTTTGCCCATGCGCTGCTGCGGGCCCATCAGGCCTATCGCCAGAACAGCGAACAGCTGGTGCAACTGGATGACCGCTTAGGCCGCGGCACCGCACAGGTTGAAAGAACCCCCTATGAGGAGGTCCGCGATTTCTTTCACTTCGTCGACAATTACGTTGCCGAGATTGATCTTCTGGCCGAGGAGCTGGCGCAGGAACTGGAGATCGAGGGAGGCGAGACCGACAGCATTCTGTCAGCGCATCTCAGGAACCGTTACGGCATCCATATCACAAGAACCGCGGCGGCAGGCGGGCTGATCCGGCATTTCGATCCTGTCGGCAAAACGCTCGCCCTCAGTTCCTACATGGCCGCATCCACCCGCTGTTTTCAGCTCGCGTTGCAGATCGCCCAGCTTCACGCCGGCCCGACGGTGGACAGGGTGCTGGCCGGCGCCGGTTTCCGCAACACGGAAGCGGCCGAAATCTGTCGTATCGGACTGCACAATTATTTCGCCGCAGCGCTCATCCTGCCCTATGGGCAATTTCACCGGGCGGCACAGGAACTGCGCCATGATCTCGAACTTCTCGCCGTGCGTTTTGGCGCGAGCCTTGAGCAGGTGGCCCACCGTCTGAGCACCCTGCAGCGCCCGGGCATGAAAGGTGTACCGATCTTTTTCGCCAAGATCGACCGCGCCGGCAACATCACCAAACGCCACAGCGCCACGCGGCTGCAATTTGCCCGGTTCGGCGCGGCCTGTCCGCTGTGGAATATCCATCAGGCTTTCGAAAGCTCCGACAGGATCGTGCGGCAGCTGGCGGAAACACCTGACGGCGTGCGCTATCTTTCCATCGCCACCCAGATCGAAAAGGCCGGCGCCGGCTTCAATACGGAAAGGCCGCGTTACGCCATCGCACTCGGCTGCGAGATTTCCCATGCGCAGAATTTCGTCTACGCCGACACGCTCGATCTCGGCAATGCGGCTTCCTTCAAACCGATCGGCATTTCCTGTCGGGTGTGCGAAAGGGTGGATTGCGTGCAGCGCGCCGTGCCGCCGCTGAAACGCAAGCTGCATTTCGATCATCTTTCACGCGGCGCCCTGCCCTATCGGATTGCCGATTTTTGACCCCGCTCAGGGCAGTGGCACCATCGCGCGCCGCATGATGTTGGCGTAATAGCCCCAGAAAAGCCGGGCGGCGACGGAGCGCCATGGCGACCAGAGTGTCGCGCGTTCCGCGAGCCATTTCGCTTCCGGCCTTATCTCCAGATCGAGCGCATGTGCCACCGCTGATCTCAGCGCCACATCGCCAACGGGAAAAATATCCGGATGCCCGCCGCAGAACATCAGATAGACCTCTGCCGTCCATGGGCCTATGCCACGAAGCGCCACCAGTTCAGAAAGGGCTGCACTCCCCTCCTTGCGCACCACGCCGTCAAGGTCGATCTGCCCTTCGGTAACGGCGCGAGCCAGTCCTTCCAGCGTCGTCGCCTTGGCGCGCGAAAGGCCGAAAGTAGCCCGCAATTCCTCCGGTGCGCCGAGATAATTTTCCGCCGTGACCGCCCCGCCCGTCCCGGTGAGAATACGCGCCCATATGGCAGTGGCGCTGGCGCGCGACACCATCTGCGAGACGACGATATGAGCAAGGCCGGCAAAGCCCGGCTCGTGGATGCGCAGTTCCAGCGGACCGGCTATCTCAATGACAGGGGCAAGTGCGGGGTCGAGGCGGGCGAGATGCTCCAGCCCTTCGCTGATGTCATCCATCCCGGTGATGATTTTCATGTCGGTCATTCCATATGCCGCCAGCCCGCTGGCGGGGTGCATTAAAACATGGCAGAAGAAACCATGCCTTCATCCATCCGTCAAAAACCGGTTTACCGTTTCGCGCCAAGCCCCAACGGCCCGCTGCATCTCGGCCATGCGCTTTCCGCATTCCTGAACCATGACATGGCGCTGGACAATGGCGGCCGCTTTCTGCTGCGTATAGAGGATATAGACCAGACGCGCTGCACGCCGCGGCTGGAACAGGCGATCTATGATGATCTCGGCTGGCTGGAACTCTCTTGGGAAGAGCCAGTGCGGCGACAATCGGAGCATTTCGATGAGTACCGGATGGCGCTGCACAGGCTGATCGAGGCGGATCTTGCCTATCCCGCCTTTCTCAGCCGTGGCGAAACCAGGGCCATTGTCGGTGCCTTCGAAGCGGAAGGCGGGACATGGCCGCGCGATCCTGACGGAGCGCCGCTCTATCCGTCCGTCGACCGCGAGAGGCCGAAGGCGGAACGGGCGGCCCTGCTTGCATCCGGCCGGCAACATGCCTGGCGGCTCGACATGGACAAGGCGATCCGCTGCGCCCGCACCCCTCTGTTCTGGCAGGAGAGCGGCGACGGGGCGACGGGGCAGATCGAGGCCCTGCCCGCGCTCTGGGGCGATGTGGTGCTGTCGCGTTCCGACGCGCCTTCGAGCTATCATCTTTCCGTTGTGGTTGACGATGCACTGCAGGGGATCACCCATGTGGTGCGCGGCATGGATCTCTTCCATGCCACCGCCATCCACCGGCTGCTGCAGCAGCTGCTGGACCTACCGCAGCCCGCTTATCATCATCACCGGCTGATTTTGGGCACGGACGGGCGCAAGCTTTCGAAAAGCGAAGGCGGTACCGGGCTTTCCGCCCTTCGCGCCGAAGGAGCGACGCCCTCAGATATCCGCCGGCTTGTCGGCCTCCTCTAGCGCCTGCCCGCGGCGCGCGCCATTGCCGCCGATGTTACGGCGGATGATCTGCCGGACCTTGTATTTCATCAACGCGGCATTCACCTCCGCGCCGAGCATGAAGATGACGCCGACCATATAAAGGAACACCAGAACCACCATGACGGAGGCGAGACCGGCATAGGTGGCGGCATAATTGGCGAAGGTGGAGAGATAATAGGCGAAGATAGCCGCGCCGATGACCCAGAATATCATCGTCAGCAAAATACCCGGCCAGACATCCCAGATGCGGCGCTTGCCTGCGGGTAGCCACAGATGCGCCGCCACCAGCCCCGCCGTCAGCACCACGATGGTGCCATAAAGGCCGAGGCTGGAAATGGTGTTCAGCACATCCGTCAGCCACGGAAACCGCCGTTCGGCGAAGGACATGGCGACCGGCACGGCGACGAGCACGGTGCTGATGCCGGCAAAGACCACAACGGCAATCAGGACATAAAGCAGGCTGAGCAGCCGGGTCACATACCACCAGCGCGTTTCCGTGACGCGATAGGCGCGGTTCAGCGAAATGCGCAGCGCCTCGACGCCGTTCGAGGCGAAGTATGCGGCCGCCAGCACCGAAATCGTCAGCAGGCCGCCGCGCGGGATGGTGAGAACCTGCTGCACCTGAGCTGCCAGCGGACCGGCAATTGCTTCCGGCCAGGTGTCGAAAATCAGATGCACCGCCGTTTCGGAGAACTGGTCGGCGCCCAGAAAACCGGCTAGCGCCGTGCCGAAGATCAGGAACGGAAACAGCGCCAGCAGGATGGACAGCGCCATGTGGCTCGCCATCGCCCAGCCGTCATCCTCGGCGAAATGGGAATAGGCATCGAAGGCAACCTTGCCTGCCAGGCGCACTGCGGCAACCATGTCGCCTCCATTCATCGGCATTTCATTTGTAACTTCGCCCCGAATATGGGAAATCAGCTTCGTTTTGTACAGCGCGCAAGCTGACCTTTCGGTTCCCGAAGGACACGGATTTCGCGCGATTGGATTTTAACGGGCCGGGTAATCGGACCAGAGCGACAGTCGGTTTCCCGGAGCGGCAAATGTCTGAAAAACCCGTCATCATCATCACCGGATGTTCCTCGGGCATCGGCGCCTATTGCGCCGGCGCGCTCCACCGGGACGGCTGGCGGGTCTTTGCCACCGTGCGGCGCATCGCTGACATGGCAGCCCTCGAAAATCAGGGCATAGAAACCCTGATCATGGATTACACAAAGTCCGAAACCATCGCCGCGCTGGTGGACACCGTCGCCGCCCGCACCGGCGGCCGCATCGATGCGCTTTTCAACAATGGTGCCTATGGCCAGCCGGGCGCGGTGGAGGACCTGCCAGTCGAAGCGCTGAGAGCCCAGTTCGAAACCAATGTCTTCGGCTGGCACGATCTGACGCGGCGGGTCATTCCCTTTATGCGGGCGCGTGGTGCGGGCCGCATCGTGCATTGCTCGTCCATTCTCGGGCTCGTGCCCTATCGCTATCGCGGCGCCTACACCGCTTCGAAATTCGCGCTTGAGGGGCTGGGCGTCACCCTGCGCATGGAGCTTCAGGGCAGCGGTATCCATGTCAGTCTGATCGAACCCGGCCCGATCACGTCGAAATTCACCGCGACGGCGCTTGCTCATATCAATGAGCATATCGATCTCGAAAATTCGGCCCATGCGGCAGAATATAAACGCCAGCTGGCGCGTATGGATGGTTCCGGCCCCGTCAACCGTCACAAGCTCGGCCCGGATGCCGTTTATGCCGTGCTGAAACACGCCCTGACGGCTGCAAGGCCGAAACCACATTATCCCGTTACCGTTCCGGCCAAACAGGGGCTTATGCTGAAACGTCTCTTGCCTGCCGGACTTTTCTATCGTCTGCTGCGCAGATTCGATTGAGGAGGAGTAATACCGCATGTCCGGCTTCACCACCGTTCTGGCCCTTATCGTCATGGGGCTTGTCGTCATCGTGTTGATACGCGGCCTCTTCAACATGCTGAAGGGACAGGACGCCAACCGGTCCAACAAGCTAATGCAGCTTCGCCTGCTTCTGCAGGCTATCGCCATCGCTCTGATCATGCTCACCCTCTGGCTCACTGGAGGCGGCCGCTGACATGGTGAAACTGAACAAGATCTACACCCGCACCGGGGACAAGGGCACGACGGCGCTGGTTTCCGGCCCGCGCCGACCGAAGCACGATCTGCGCGTCGAAGCCTACGGCACGGTGGACGAGACCAATTCGGCCATCGGTGTCGCGCGGCTTCACACGGCTGGGCTGGAAAAGCTGGATGCCATGCTTTTCCGCATCCAGAACGATCTTTTCGACCTCGGCGCCGATCTTGCCACGCCTGACGATGACGAACCGCTGCCTTACGAACCGTTGCGTATAGTCGAAAGCCAGGTCACACGGCTGGAAAGCGAAATCGACGACCTCAACGCCACCCTCGAACCGTTGACGTCCTTCGTGCTGCCGGGCGGCAGCGCCGCGGCGGCAAATCTGCATTTGGCACGCACGGTTTGCCGGCGCGCAGAAAGGCTGATGGTGGAGCTTTCCGTCACCGAGAATGAGATCGTCAGCCCGGCCGCCATCAAATATGCCAATCGCCTCTCCGACTTCCTGTTTGTCGCGGCCCGTTTCGCCAATGATGCCGGCAAGGCCGACATATTGTGGGTTCCGGGCAAGAACCGCTAAGGCGTTTCAACGACGCAACCAAAGGGCGTTCGATGTTCATACCGCTGCACGATGCGAATTCCCTCAAGCATATCCGGCTGCAATATGTCACCATCGGCCTGATCGTGGTCAACGTGCTGGTCTGGCTGTTTACCGGCGTGCTGGCCAGCGACACCGAAGCCAATGCCGCTGCCCTCGGCCTCGGCTTCATTCCCGCCGTGGTGTTCGATTACGCCTATCTGGAACCCGCCCTGCAGGTCGTGCCTGATGACCTCACTGCCATCACCTATGCCTTTCTTCATCTCGATTTCTGGCATCTGGCCGGCAACATGCTGTTTCTCTGGGTCTTCGGCGACAATGTCGAGGATGCGCTCGGCCATTTTCGTTTCCTGATCTTCTATCTCGCCTGTGCCATCGCCGGCGCGCTGTTTCACGGTTTCGTCTCACCCACCTCGGAAGGACCACTGATCGGTGCCTCGGGTGCGGTTTCCGGCGTCGTCGCGGCCTATTTCCTGCTGCATCCAAAAGTGCGCGTCTGGGTGCTGGTCCTAATGCGCATTCCGCTTCCCCTTCCCGCCTTCATCCCCCTGGCGTTATGGATCGGCCAGCAGTTCCTGATGCTGGCGCTCGGGCTGGAAGAGAATGTCTCCTGGGGCGCGCATGTCGGCGGCATCTTGGCGGGCGCCATCATGGTAATTTTCATGCGCAGACGGGGCGTTCCCCTGTTTGATCGCACCATTGTCCCGCCGAGGGCGGCGCAGTTCAAAAATACGTCGCAAACGGCGGGGTTGTCGCAAATCGAACGCGGCTATGACGGGGGTAGATGAGAGGTCAAGTCAGAGATAGAGTATTTACGTTAACGTCAACGTAAGATATGCCTTGTGTGCATGCGATAATGAAGATTGCTCCGTTGTAATTGCGGGAAAAATGCTTATCCATGTCGCCAACCTGTTTTTGGAGGTCCGCTCGGCATTGCCAAGCGGACAGGAGTTTGAGGAAAGCCGCCGATGAAAATCCTTGTCCCCGTTAAACGAGTCGTCGATTACAACGTGAAGATCCGCGTGAAGGCGGATGGTTCTGGCGTTGAGCTTGCCAATGTGAAGATGTCGATGAACCCGTTCGACGAAATCTCGGTGGAAGAGGCCCTTCGCCTGAAGGAAGCCGGCAAGGCTGAAGAAGTCGTCGTCGTCTCCATTGGACCTGCCAAGGCGGAAGAAACGCTGCGCACCGCGCTTGCGATGGGTGCCGATCGCGCCATCCTGATCGAGACCGATGAAACGGTCGAGCCGCTCGCTGTCGCCAAGCTCCTGAAGGGCGTGGCCGAGGCTGAGCAGCCCGGTCTCGTCATTGTCGGCAAGCAGGCGATTGACGACGATTCGAACCAGACCGGCCAGATGCTGGCAGCCCTCCTCGGCTGGGGCCAGGGCACCTTCGCCTCAAAGGTCGTGCCTGCCGACGGCAAGGTTGCGGTGACCCGCGAAGTCGATGGCGGCCTGCAGACGGTGGAACTGAAGCTTCCCGCTGTCGTCACCACCGATCTTCGTTTGAACGAGCCGCGTTATGCCTCGCTGCCGAACATCATGAAGGCGAAAAAGAAGCCGCTCGACAAGAAGGCTCCGGCCGATTTCGGCGTCGATGTTTCGCCGCGCCTGAAGGTGTTGAAGACCGAAGAGCCGGCGGGCCGCAAGGCCGGCATCAAGGTGGGCTCGGTTGCCGAGCTGGTCGAAAAGCTCAAAGCCGACGGCGTCCTCTAAGGTTTCGGAAAAGGGAGATATTCTCATGGCCATTCTTCTTCTGGCAGAACACGACAACGCAACCCTTTCCGACCTGACGGCAAAGACCCTGACGGCGGCAACCCAGATTGGCGGCGACGTCCATGTGCTGGTCGCCGGCTCCGGCGCCAGGGGCGCTGCCGACGCCGCAGCAAAACTCTCCGGCGTTTCCAAGGTGCTGCTTGTCGACGACGCATTCTATGCAAACCAGCTGGCGGAACCGCTGGCGGCGCTGATCGTTTCGCTTGCCCCGTCCTATGACGTCATCATCGCTCCTGCGACCGCCTCGGCAAAGAACGTCACGCCGCGTGTTGCTGCGCTTCTCGACGTGGCTCAGGTCTCGGAAATCATCGAAGTTGTCAGCCCGGATACCTTCAAGCGCCCGATCTATGCCGGCAATGCCATCCAGACCGTTCAGGCAACCGATGGCAAGAAGGTCATCACCGTGCGCCCGACGGCCTTTGCGGCAGCGGCAGAAGGCGGTTCGGCAGCGGTCGAGACGATCGCCGCCGCTGAAAACCCCGGCGTCTCCTCTTTCGTTTCTGATGCACTGGCCTCGTCCGACCGTCCGGAACTGACCTCCGCCAAGATCATCATCTCGGGTGGCCGTGCTCTCGGTTCTTCGGAAAAATTCAAGGAAGTCATCCTTCCTGTCGCCGACAAGCTCGGTGCTGCCGTTGGTGCATCGCGCGCTGCCGTCGATGCCGGCTATGCGCCGAATGACTGGCAGGTGGGCCAGACCGGCAAGGTCGTCGCCCCACAGCTTTACATCGCGGCGGGCATTTCCGGTGCCATCCAGCATCTGGCCGGCATGAAGGACAGCAAGGTCATCGTCGCCATCAACAAGGACGAAGAAGCGCCGATCTTCCAGGTTGCCGATTACGGCCTTGTGGCGGACCTCTTCGAGGCATTGCCGGAACTGCAAAAGGCCCTCTGATTTCAAATAGATGATGAAGGCGGCGCGTTTTTTGAACGCGCCGCCTTCTCTTTTTCGGCGATATGCGTAACATCGCCAGCGAATTTGCACATGCAGCACATGGGAGAACAGCATATGACCGCCCCCTTTAAGAACATCGGTGTCATCGGAGCCGGTCAGATGGGGTGCGGCATCGCACATGTCTCTGCGGTTGCCGGCTACAGGGTTCATATCTACGATCTTTCCAAAGACGGCATCGAGGCCGGCCTTGCCACCATCAACGGCAATCTCGCTCGCCAGGTCACCAACGGCAAGCTTTCCGACGAGGCCCGCAAGCAGGCCCTGGCGCTCATCAGCGGTTCGACCGATGTCAACGATCTGGCACCCATGGACCTCGTCATCGAGGCTGCCACCGAGAACGAAGAGATCAAGCGCAAGATCTATGCTCAGATCTGCCCGGTCCTGAAGCCGGAGGCGCTTCTCGCCACCAACACGTCTTCACTTTCCATCACCCGGCTTGCCTCTGCCACCGACCGTCCGGAACAGTTCATGGGCATCCACTTCATGAACCCGGTGCCGGTCATGAAACTGGTGGAACTGGTGCGCGGCATCGCCACCAATGAAAAGACCTTCGATGCGGCCAAGGACTATGTGCGGACGCTCGAAAAGGCGATCACCGTCGCCGAAGATTTCCCAGCCTTCATCGTCAACCGCATCCTTCTGCCGATGATCAACGAGGCAATCTATACGCTTTATGAGGGCGTTGGCTCCGTGGAAGCCATCGACACCGCCATGCGCCTCGGCGCGAACCACCCGATGGGTCCGCTGCAGCTCGCCGATTTCATCGGTCTCGATACCTGTTTGTCGATCATGCAGGTGCTGCATGACGGCCTGTCCGACAGCAAATACCGCCCTTGCCCGCTGCTGGTCAAATATGTCGAAGCCGGCTGGCTCGGCCGCAAGTCCGGCCGCGGTTTTTATGATTACCGCGGCGAGACGCCGGTTCCGACACGATAGAACCTTCACTGTTCTTTCGTTGCTCCACCGCAGAAGGCAACCGGGCGACAATGCAATCTATACGATTATAAAGTAAGTAGACGCGCAGTGCGTGCGAACCCAAGATCATGCTGTGATTCTTTTGGGGGCTTACATGAAAATTCATATTGCAATGTCTATTGTCGCCATTCTCGCGAGCGGTTGCGTTTCGGAAAATCCGCGGGAGATTGTCAGAAGGGCTGGTTATCTCACGACGGTGCCGCCCAGCACCAGCTTTGGTCCAGGTAACATCGTCTGGAAAAAGACCAATCGATATAACGACAAAGACGATATCTCGCTTGGTTACATCTGCTCTCCGGAATATGTGACGTTCCCTGGCAGCCCTGAAAAAGGGAGGGGCGAAATCAGTGATTTCGGGCGAAAGAAGGATTTCTCCTTCAATGCAGACAATCTGCAGAAACTCGGATTTTCAAGCAGCGCGCAATATGTGAACAACCTGACAATCAGGTTCAGCAATATCGAATATCTCGAATACGGCCTCGACAAACTCGAAGCCATAGAAAAGACGCTGGGGCCGGAGTGCCGCAATATCCTTCGGAAACAACGCAAGAAGCAAAATGCACATATTGTACGTTCTGCTTTCAAGGCGGATCTGGATTACGCCATTACATATAAGGCATCAACCAGCGCCTCCATCAAAGCTGCAATATTGAAGGAAATTGAAGCCGGGTTTGGCATTACCCTTGAAGGCAATCAGGGTCGTGTCGGCCGAGGCCTTTATTACGGTGTATCGGTGGACCCGCTATACTGAGTTCGAAAAGTCTTATCGGCAGTCATTTGACTGCCGATATCAGCGCCTTCGCATCTTCGCTATCCCACGCCGCCGGGCCGTTCATGGCGCCGAGCAGGCACCCGTTTTCGTCCAGCAGCAGGGTTGCGGGCAGGCCAAAGGCAAGGCCTTCCTTTTTGAGAACGTTGAAAACGCCCATGGAACTGTCGCGATAGTGCTTCAGGGAATCGATCTTGTATTCGTCCATGAAGGCTTTCGGCTTCTCATCCCCGCCCGTATCGATGTTAACAGCCACGACTTCAAAGCCGTTACCGCCCTTTTCCTTCTCCAGCGCGTTCAGCGCCGGCATTTCTTCCCGGCAGGGCACGCACCACGTCGCCCAGAGATTGAGCAGCACCGCTTTACCCTTGAGATCGGCAAGGCTCATATCTTTCCCCTCCGGCCCTTTGAAGGAGAGCGGAATAACGCGCGGGGTGTCTGCCGCCGACATAGCCGCCACCTGGCCCTTCAGAAAGGGTTTCAGCGTCGCAATGCGGTTCGCCGCACCTTCACATAAACCGGCGTCGGCCACCGCTGCCCCTTGAACCGGGCTCTCAGACCCAATATGCCTGAACCAGACCGCGCCTGCACCGGCGAGCACACCGGCAACGGCAGCAATTGCAACCAATTTGGCGGAAGGAAGCCTGAACGGCCTTTTCTCTGTCATCGAATACTCCAGGGCATCACACATGGCTGACGGCACAGATCAGAAATCCTCCAACCAGATGTGGGGCGGGCGTTTCGCTTCCGGGCCATCTGCCATCATGGAAGAGATAAATGCCTCCATCGGCTTCGACAAGAAACTTTACGCCCAGGATATCCGCGGCTCTATGGCGCATGCCGCCATGCTGGCATCTAAAGGCATTATTTCGCCTGAAGATAAAGACAAGATCACCGAAGGCCTGAACACGATCCTGTCAGAGATCGAATCCGGCAGCTTCGAATTCTCCCGCAAGCTCGAAGATATTCACATGAATATCGAAGCGCGGCTTGCCACCCTCATCGGCCCGGCCGCCGGCCGCCTCCATACCGCCCGCTCGCGCAACGACCAGGTGGCGCTCGATTTCCGCCTGTGGGTCAAGGAAGAATTGCAGAAGACCGAAGGCATGCTGACGGCGCTCATCGCTGCCTTCCTCGACCGCGCCGAGGAAAACGCCGATACGGTCATGCCCGGCTTCACGCATTTGCAGACGGCGCAGCCTGTCACCTTCGGCCATCATTGCATGGCCTATGTGGAAATGTTCGGCCGTGACCGCGCCCGCGTACGCCACGCCATCGAGCACATGGACGAAAGCCCGATTGGTGCGGCTGCCCTTGCCGGCACCGGCTATCCGATTGATCGCCACATGACGGCCAAGGCGCTCGGTTTCCGCGAGCCGACCCGCAACTCCATCGACACCGTGTCCGACCGCGATTTCGCGCTGGAATTCCTGTCGATCGCCTCCATCTGCGCCACGCATCTGTCGCGTCTTGCCGAAGAGATCGTCATCTGGTCGACGCCGCAATTTGGTTTCATCCGGCTGTCGGACGCCTTTTCCACAGGCTCGTCGATCATGCCGCAGAAGAAGAACCCTGATGCCGCTGAGCTGGTGCGCGCCAAGACCGGCCGCATCAACGGCTCGCTGATCGCTCTCCTCACCGTGATGAAGGGTCTGCCGCTCGCCTATTCCAAGGACATGCAGGAAGACAAGGAACAGGTTTTCGACTCCGCCGAAAGCCTGGAACTGGCGATTGCCGCCATGACCGGCATGATCCGCGACCTCGAAGTACGCAAGGACCGCATGCGCGCAGCGGCGGGTTCAGGTTATTCCACCGCGACAGATCTGGCCGACTGGCTGGTGCGAGAAGCAGGTCTGCCCTTCCGCGATGCCCACCATGTGACCGGCAATGCCGTGGCGCTGGCGGAAAAGAAAGGCTGCGATCTCGCCGATCTTTCGCTGGAAGAATTGCAGGCCATCCACCCCGGCATCACCAACAGCGTTTTCGATGTTCTTTCGGTGGAAGCATCGGTCGCCAGTCGCACAAGCTTCGGCGGCACGGCTCCTTCGGAGGTGCGCAAACAAATCGCCTGGTGGCGCGGCCGCAACTGATAAATCTGCGTTAAGCCGCGATCACAAGAAACAGGGTGCACAAGCGCCCTGTTTTTCGTTATCAGAGAAGCACATATTTCCTTTGGACAGGCCCATGCTTTCAAAATCCGTGCGCAAACTCATCGTTCCCATCGGCATGACGCTTGCCGTAAGCCTCGCTCTCAGCGCCTGCGGGCGCAAGGGCGACATCGATCCGCCGAGCACGCCGGTCGAAATGCGCAACAAGCGCGCCGCCGATGGCAGTGAGCCGAAGCCGGCAACGGCGGAACGGCCCTTCATTCTCGACAAGCTTCTCTGACGGGTAAAAAGCCGTGAACCATTTTGGCTATATCGACGGCGTGCTGCACGCCGAAAACGTGCCCGTGCCCGAGATCGCCAAGGCGGTCGGCACGCCCTTCTACGTCTATTCGACCGCAACCCTGGAGCGCCACTACAAGGTGTTCTCAGGTGCGTTTGCGGATGTGGACGCCATGGTCTGTTATGCCATGAAGGCCAACTCCAACCAGGCCGTGCTGAAGACGCTGGCAAAGCTCGGCGCTGGCATCGACGTCGTCTCCGGCGGTGAATTGCGTCGCGCTCTGGCTGCTGGCGTGCCGGCAAACCGCATCATGTTCTCCGGCGTCGGCAAGACGGTTGCGGAAATGGATTATGCGCTGGATGTGGGCATTTATTGTTTCAACATCGAATCCGAGCCGGAGCTGGAAGTCCTCAATCTGCGCGCCATCAAGGCGGGCAAGCGGGCGCATGTCTCCTTCCGCATCAACCCTGATGTGGATGCGCGCACCCACGCCAAGATTTCCACCGGCAAGAAAGAAAACAAGTTCGGCATTTCCTATGAGCGGGCGCGCGCCGTCTATGCCCATGCTGCAACCCTGCCCGGCATCGAAGTCACGGGCATCGACATGCATATCGGCAGCCAGATCACCGAGTTGCAGCCTTTCGAAGACGCCTTCCGGCTGCTGCGCGAACTGGTGGAAGCGCTTCGCGGCGATGGCCATGCGATCAGCCACGTCGATATCGGCGGCGGCCTCGGCATTCCCTACCGCGACGACAATAATCCGCCGCCTTTGCCGGATGCCTATGCGCATATCGTCAAGAACGAGTTGAAGAGCCTCGACTGCAAGATCGTCACCGAGCCCGGCCGCCTGATCGTCGGTAATGCCGGCATTCTGGTAACGGAAGTCATCTATGTGAAGGATGGCGGCGAAAAGACCTTTGTAATCGTTGACGGCGCGATGAACGACCTCATCCGTCCGACACTGTATGAGGCCTATCACGGCATCCGCCCGGTGGTGCAACCGGCAGAGGATACGCCGCGCATCAAGGCCGATATCGTCGGCCCGGTCTGCGAAACCGGCGACTATCTGGCGCTGGACCGTGAGATGGCCGCACCGCAACCGGGCGACCTCATCGCCGTCAGTTCCGCTGGCGCCTATGGTGCGGTGCAGGCAGGAACCTATAATTCCCGCCTGCTGGTGCCGGAAGTGCTGGTCAAGGGTGACAAATTCCACGTCATCCGCCCCCGCGGCACGTATGAAGAGCTGATCGCCCTCGATTCCGTGCCCGCCTGGCTCGACTGATCCGCTTGCAGCCGATCACAATTGAGCGAAGCTGCCTAAAAAATGGGGGTGAGGGCTTGGCTGCCCTCGTCTTCGCCACAAAGAATGTTATCCTTGCCTCTGTGATATGGAGAACTCGCCGTTCCGGGAATGGCGTTAACGTGGCCAGAACCGGGAGAACGGATTGATGACCACAGCCGGAGAGGACAGGACAGGCAGAAAGCGCTCCACTGGCGCATTCGTGCAGCGGCCGGACCTTGCCCGCCGGGTTGCCGCCAAGCGTTTCTTCGCAAAAATCGTTCTGCTTTCGGAGAAGATCGCCCCGAAAACGCTATGGCCGCTCTCTATTGCCGCTCTGTTTTTGGCGCTTGCCTGGTTCGGCCTTTACCGGCACATGCCGGGTTTTCTGCGGCTCGGCGTCGTTTTCGTGCTCGTGTTCGCCTTCATCGCCACTCTCCTGCCGATCGCGCGGCTGAAATGGCCGACTGACAACGACGCTTCCCGCCTTCTCGAAGATCGCAACGGTCTTGCACACCAACCTGTTGGAGTACAGGAAGACGAACCGGCCTTCGACACGCCTTTTTCCAGAACGCTCTGGAAGGAACACCAGATCCGCATGGCGGAGCGTATCGCCGCACTGAATGCCGGTCTGCCGAAGCCCGATATCGCCCGTTATGACCGTCTCGCCCTACGCGCCGTTCCCGCCCTTCTTCTGGCCGCTGCCTTCGGTTTTTCCTTTTCCAACGGCGCAGGCACGATTGCCGATGCCTTCCGCAGCCAACCGACCGTGGGTCCGCTCAATCCCGATATTCGACTGGATGCCTGGGTTACGCCGCCCTCTTATACCGGCCGCGCACCGATTTTCCTGACTGGGCGTGACGCGACCAACCGCGACGCGGTTTCCGTGCCGCAGTCCTCCAGGCTGACGATCCGCATGACCGGTGGTGATGGCGGCGAAGAAGTGACCTTCGAACCGGAAATGGCGGGCGCCCTGCAAAAGCTCGCTCCCGAGACAACCCGAGCCGACAGCGTGAGCGGTGATGTCGCGGTTCCGGCGCAGGCTCCTTTGGCGGATCAGCCCTTAGCACCGCGCACCTTCGCGATGGATGTCACCGAAAGCGGCATGATAACCGCCAATGGTGAGCAATGGTTGTTCAATGTCATCCCGGACCAGCCGCCCAGCATCGCCTTCGACAACATGCCGCGCCGCGCCGTCAACGGCGCGCTGGAAATCGGCTTCACCGCCAAGGATGACTACGGGTTGAAGGAAGCTCACGCAATTATTGAGCCTATCGGCGTTGCCGAAGGCGCGACAGCGCTTTACCCGTCGCCGGAATTCAAGCTCGATCTGCCGCGGCAGAACAATCGCGAGATCAAGGGGCTGACCAGCCGCAACCTGACCGAACATCCGATGGCCGGGAAACGCGTGCGTATTACACTGGTGGCGACTGACGGTGCAGGCCAGACCGGCCGCAGCCCTCCGCATGAAATGGTGCTGCCGGGCCGCAATTTCTCCGAACCGCTGGCTGCTTCCATTGCCGAACAGCGGCAGATTTTTTCGCTCGACACACGCCAGATGCCGAAGGCGATCGCCTATAACGAGGCGGTTGGAATGCGCCCGGAAGAGACCATTCCCAACACCACGCATTATCTGCTGCTGCAATCGGCGCAGACCCGCATGCGGCTCGCCTATAATGAGGAGATGCTGAAGAACACCGCGGATTACCTCTGGGAGATCGCACTGGGCATCGAGGATGGCGATCTTTCGCAGGCGGAAAAGCGCCTGCGCGATGCACAGACCGCCCTTTCCGAGGCGCTTCAGCGCAATGCCTCCGATGAAGAAGTGGCCAAGCTCATGCAGGAGCTGCGCGAGGCGATGCAGCAGTTCATGAGCGAGCTTGCGCAACGCATGCAGAATGCGCCGCAAGCCAACATGAACCAACAGGCACAGAACGTGCTGCGCCAACGCGATCTGGAAAACATGATGAACCAGATCGAGAATCTCGCCCGTTCCGGAAACCGCGATGCCGCGCAGGAAATGCTCTCGCAATTGCAGCGCATGATGAACAATCTGCAAGCCGGCCGACCGCAGCGTCAGGGGCAGCAAGGCCAGCAGCAGAGCAGCAAGATGCGCCAGCAGATCGACAAGCTTGGCGAAATCCTGCAGCAGCAGCAGAAGCTGATGGACGAAACCTTCAAGCTGGATCAGGCATTGCGCGACCGGATGCAGCGCGGTGATCCGCAGCAGGGCGGCGAAAGCGACGACCAGCAGATGGGCGAAAACGGCCAGCAACAACCTCAGAGCCAGCAAGGCCAACAGGGTGAGAATGGCCAACAGGGCGGACAGCAGCAGACGGACCAGATGACCGCCGAGCAATTGCGCGAAGCGCTGAAAAACCTGCGGGCCCAGCAGGATGCCCTCGGCAAGCAGCTCGGCGAATTGCAGCAGGGACTTCGCGATCTCGGCATGGAGCCGGGCGAAAATTTCGGCAAGGCGCAGCAGGAAATGCAGGGCGCCGGTGAGGCATTGGGCAAGAGCCAGGGTGAACAGGCCGTCGAGGGCCAGGGCAATGCGCTGAATGCGCTGCGCCAGGGCGCACAGGACATGATGGGCCAGATCATGCAGGCCATGCGCCAGCAGGGCCAGCAGCCGGGTCAGGGGCAGGAAGGCATGGCCGGTCAAGGCGGCCAGAACGGCCGCGATCCGCTCGGCCGTCCGCGCAGCACCACCGGCCCTGACTTTGGCGATCAGGTGAAGGTGCCTGACGAAATAGACGTGCAACGCGCCCGCGAGATTCTTGATGCCATCCGCGAAAAGCTCGGCAACAATCCGCCGGGTGAGGTGGAACGGCGTTATCTCGAGCGGTTGCTGGATATCAGGTGAGGGTTCGCACAGGTAATGGTGCGCCTCGTTACATCCTGTTTCAGAAGCTAAAGTTTCCGTCATGCCGGACTTGATCCGGCATCCAGCAGACGCGCGTCTGCGCGGCGGAAAGAGTTCTTTCAGCCCAAGGACTTGGGCTGGCTGGATTCCGGCTCAAGGCCGGAATGACGGAGGTAGGGAACTGCGCTGAGCCAGGGGGCTGACCAACAAAAAAGGCGGCCCGACGGCCGCCCTTTAAATCTCTGCGCCCTTGCCACTCAGGCCGCAAGCGCCCGTGCCACAGCCTTGCGAATATCCGGAAGCGCAAAGGGTTTGGAAACCACATCAACGATCTTCGTCGCCAGATCATCCGCCCGTTCGCGCTGCTCGGCGTAACCGGTCATCAACAAAATACGCATGGCCGGGAAGCTTTCGGCGGCGCGGTGCGCCAGCTCGATGCCATCCATGACCGGCATGCGGATATCCGAAAGAAGAAGATCGAAACTGGTTTCCTGAAGCTTTTCCAGCCCCTGCTCGCCGTCTGCCGCCTCATGGGTCTCGTGACCGTCGAGACGGAGCGCCCGCGCCACGAAAGAACGCAGCGCATCCTCGTCTTCGGTAATCAGAATCTTCGCCATTACTCATTGCTCCTGGGCATCATTTCCAGCCGTGAGCAACATCGCAGGCTCCTCTTTTCAAGAGGTAAACACCCAGGCTTTGGCTGGGTGAATGGTTAATGAGGCGTCTCTTCGCTGTGCCGTTCCGGCACGGGAAAACTGCTCAGGCGTCGCCGGTGACAACGCCGACGAAGGGCAGCTCGCGGAACGCATAAGCGACATCCATGCCGTAACCCACCACGAAATAATCAGGACATTCGAAACCGACATAATCGGCTTCCAGATCTTCCTTGCGCTTGACTTTCTTGTCGAGAAGCACGGCGATGGTGACGTTGCGAGCGCCACGCTCGTAAAGCAGTTCCTTGGCGAAGCGCAGCGTGCGGCCGGATTCGAGAATGTCGTCAATCAGCAGGACGTCGCGGTCTTTCACGTCGCTGTCGATATCCTTGACGATCCTCACGCCCTGCGAAACCGTGCCGGTGCCATAGCTCGACAGCGTAATGAATTCGACCTCGGGGGCAAGACCACTGTCATGCAGCGCGCGGATAAGGTCGGCCGCGAAAATGAACGATCCCTTGAGCACGGCAATGACGAGCAGATCCTTGGTCGGGCCGCTGGCAATGTGCTTGGCCATGTCGCGATTGCGCTCTGCAATCTGCTCGGCGGTATAAAGCGGCTCGATATTTTTTCCACGGACGACGGGCATTCTTACTCCTGTGCTGCGCCTTGCCGATTTTACCTTTCAGTAAAAATAGAAGACAGGCGTTAGCACAGTCAGCGTCCGGACGCACCCGCCTCAACGAAGGAAAGCTTGATCTCGGGCGTTTTTCCACCGGGATGGCGCAGTTTTGCCGAAAAACCGTGGCTGAAACCGGGCTGCATCTGTTTAACCGGCGGTTCAATGACCATGCTGGCCACCAGTTGTCCCTTGGCGGCAAAAAGGTCGGCGCGAAGGGCCGGCACCTCTTCAAGCTTGCCGCCGTTGTTCTCCACGATGCCATTGATGAGCAGGATATCCATACCGCCCGCCTCCTGCGGCGTCACGGTGACATGGGAAATGGCGAGGGGACTGACCAAAGCTGCTACAGCGGTCTTTTCCGGCACCACCACCGAGAGGCCGCCTGAACAGACAAAAACAAGAATGGCGAGCCCCGCCACCAGCGCGGAATAAGCGTCCGCCGAAAGGAGGGATAATCTGCGATCCAGCCAGCCGATGAAGGCGAGGCCGAGCACACCGATGGTGACAGGTGGTTTTGCACCGTCCAGGGGCCTCGCGCCGCGATTGTCGTTTCCGGGCTGGCGCGGACGGTTTTCCTTGATGGTGACAAATTCCGCGTCTACCACGTCAACTGTCGGGTTTGCCGTCCGCGCCGTGCGGCGCAGCGGCGTCTCCGGCATCAGGAGGTCAAAATCGAATGCCGCTTGCCGGCGAGATGAACGGAACATAGCCATAGAATTCCTTGGGTGAGGTTTTCCGGCCCGCAAAACTGGGCATTGCAACGAATCCTGCCAAGTTTTAAATTTAAATGGTTAATGCTTCGCAAAAACCGCTCGCCGGGCGTCCCGAACCGGGGTAGACCGCGCCCTCCGGCTTCATCCCAGCGGCTTGCGAACCACCACGAAACGAAGAGACTGGAAGTCCGTTGATCCATTTCGAAAATGTCGGGTTGCGTTACGGCATGGGACCCGAAATCCTGAGGGACATGACCTTCGATATTCCTAAAGGGTCGTTCCAGTTTCTGACCGGCCCCTCGGGCGCCGGCAAGACGACGCTCCTGCGCCTGCTACTGATGTCGCTGCAGCCGACCCGCGGCAATATCCGCATGTTCAATCGCGATGTGTCACGCATTCCGCGCAGCGAGCTGCCGATGTTGCGCCGACGCGTCGGCATCGTGTTTCAGGATTTCCGGCTGCTTGATCATCTGACGACCTATGAGAATGTCGCCCTGCCGCTGCGCGTGCGTGGCAAGGAAGAAAGCGCCTATCGCAATGACGTGATTGAGCTTCTGAAATGGGTTGGGCTCGGCGAGCGTGTCAACGTGCTGCCGGCGATCCTTTCCGGCGGCGAGAAGCAGCGCGCCGCCATTGCCCGCGCGCTGATGGACCAGCCGGAAATATTGCTGGCCGACGAGCCGACTGGCAATGTCGATCCGCCGATGGCCAAGCGCCTTCTCAACCTGTTTCTGGAACTCAACCGGCTAGGCACCGCCGTCGTTATCGCCACCCATGACTTCGGCCTGATGGACCAGATCGATGCGCGCCGGATGATCCTGACCGAAGGGCGGCTCGACATCTATGAATGAGATCACCCGCAAACCGTTGAAGCCGGAAGCGGCGCAGCCGAAGCGTCCGCCCATGCGCATCCGCCCGATGGCACCCATTCTGCCGCCCTCCAACATTCAGGGCAATGCGCTGATGGTGGTCATCGCCATCATGGCTTTTCTCGCCTGCCTCACGCTCGGCGCCGTTTCCATGGTGCGCGCCACCGCCGCCACGTGGCAGAGCCAGATTTCCCGTGAGATCACCATCCAGATCAAACCCGAGGACGGGCTGGACATGAATGCAGCGCTGAACAAGGCGCGCAATCTGGCGCTCACCTTCGTCGGCACCCGCGATGGCACCATTCTTGACGATGCGGCGACATCGCGCCTGCTGGAGCCGTGGCTCGGCAGCGGGCTCGATCTCTCCGAACTTCCCATACCGCGTCTCGTCGTCATCACCATCGATGAAAACAATCCGCCCGATTTCCAGGCGATGCGGGATATGCTGAAGGCCGAGATTCCACAGGCATTTCTGGATGACCATCGCACCTGGGTCGACCGGCTCGTTTCCATGGCAAGAACCACTGTCATGATCGGCGTTGGCGTCCTCGTTCTCGTGTTCACCGCCATGGTACTGACCGTCGTGTTTGCCACCCGCGGCGCGCTTTCCGGCAACCGGCACATTGTTGAGGTGCTGCATTTTGTCGGCGCGGAGAGCAGCTTCGTGGCGCGGGAATTCCAGAAACACTTCCTGAAGATCAGCCTCAAGGGCGCGGCGGCGGGCAGTGCGCTGGCGGCCGCCGTGTTCCTCGTCGCCGGTTTCTGGCAGTCGAGCACCGTCGCCACCCCCCAGAGCGACCAGGCAAGTGCGCTTTTTGGCTCCTTTTCCGTTGGCCTTGGCGGTTATTTCGGCATTGCGATGACGATGATCATCATCGCGCTTCTCACCACCATCACCGCACGCGTCACCGTCATCCGCACCATCGACGATATCGATCGTGTCCGGTCCGATCCGTCGAAAAGCGACGGCCTGGCATCGTGATGACACGATGAATCTAGCGGAAAAACTGAAACCGTCACGAACGGGATGTAACCTGCGGACGGTGGACAAAAATGCCTGTTCCTTGCCTTAATCGGCGAGTAATCAGGAGGAATGTTTGTGAGTCGGACGGACCAGGATCAGGCAGCGACGCGACCGGCCCGAAAGGGGCTTTTGGCGCGGCGTGGTCCATTGCGCCGTTTTATCCGCGGCCTCATCCTGCTCTGCGTCATCGCGCTCGGCGCATTTTCCGGTGGTTTCCTGTGGTTTGCCGATTCTGTCGCCTCGATGCGCCCGCCCGAGGGTGCCAGAGGCGATGCCATCATCGTGCTCACTGGCGGTTATCAGCGCATCGAACAGGCGGTCGGCCTTCTGAGAGACGGCGTGGGAAAACGGCTTTTGATTTCAGGCGTCAACCCGGCCACAACCCGCTCGCAGATACGCAAGATGACGCAAGGGTCGTCCGATATGTTCACCTGCTGCGTGGACATGGGCTACAAGGCGATAGATACGATCGGTAACGCCAATGAGGCGGCGAGCTGGATACGCGATCACAACTACTCGTCCATCGTAGTCGTCACAAATAATTATCACATGCATCGCAGCCTTCATGAATTGCGCAGCGCCAGCCCACACACGCAATTCATCGCCTATCCCGTCATCAGCGCCGATCTTGCCCGCACCAACTGGTTCGTGGAACCGGATGTGGTGAGAACCATGCTTTATGAATATCTGAAATTCGTGGCGGCGGCCGGACGTGACCTGACGGGCTTCGGCAAGGGCGATGGCCTGCGCAAGGCCACTGCCGATCACACTGCGCCTAAAGTCACTGCAGCTTCCTCATAAGCATCCAGAAACACGCTTGCTGCCGCCCCTTGTTTTCGTGTAGGCGTCTGACATCGGCATCCGGCATCGAAACGCTAAAGACTTCGAAACGGCTGCGTCCCGGGAAGGCTGTTGATGCTCAAGCTGCGCTCTTTTCTTTTCAATACGCTGTTTTATCTCAACCTGATTGTCCGCATGATCGTGCTGACGCCGATCTATTTTATCCTGCCACGCAAGATCGCCTACGAAATCCCGAAGAACTGGGCGCGCTCCAATCACTGGCTGATGAAAACCATCGTCGGCACTACCTTCGAGATCGAAGGGCTGGAAAACATTCCAGAGACTGGCTGCATCTTCGCGCCGAAGCACCAGTCCTTCTGGGACACCTATGCGCTGCTACCCAACCTTCCCGATCCGGTCTATATTCTAAAGCGCGAACTTTTGTGGATCCCGCTGTTCGGCTGGTACGCGATGAAACAGAGGATGATCCCGGTCAACCGTGCCGCGCGCGGCAAGGTGATGCTGAAGGTGATGGAGCGCGCGAAAGAGGAAATGGCCGCGGGCCGCGAACTCATCATCTATCCCGAAGGGACACGCCGGCCGCCGGGCGCCGAGCCTGAATATCGTTACGGCATCGCGAGGCTTTACCGTGACCTTCAGGTTCCGGTCATTCCCGTCGCCATGCATCCGGGCCTCTTCTGGCCGCGCCGTTCCACCATGCGTTATCCCGGCCATTTCAAGGTGCGTATCCTGCCCGCCATCGAACCGGGGCTCGACCCCGATGTGTTCTTCAAGCGCCTGATCGATGTCACGGAAAAGGCGAGCGACGAATTGCTTTTGGAAACGGCGCGCAACAACCCGCATTTGCCGCTGCCACCAACCGCCGTGAAGCGGATTGCCGAGCTTCAGGGCAAGGAAACAATGGCCGGCTGAGCCGAAAGCGTACCGACACGCGCGGCGATGCTTTCCAGCAGCGAATCGCGAATGCCCATCTCCTGCAGATGTTGCACGGTGTTGAAGACGTAATCCGTGTTCGGACCGGAGCGACCGGCCGCAGCCGCGATGATGACAGCCGATTCGGCAACGCCGAGACCGCCGATATATTGCTCATGCGCGGGATCGGCCACGTAGGTCACGGCACTGCCGCGCCGGCCGTCGGAAAGCGCGATCGAAACTACCCGCTCCTTGTAGACGTTCGTCACCAGTTCGCGCTCACGCAGATAGGCCATGACGGGATCATGATCCTTGCCCCGCACGCGAAAAGCGACGCCAAGACATGAACCACCGCGTTCCAGCCCGAGAACGAGGCCGGGCTTTTCTTCCGTGCCTCTGTAAAAATTGGAGCTGATGCAGAGCGAGCGCCGATAACCGTGCAATCGTGCCTGCTGCCTCTCCTCGAAGGCGAAGCCAGGGTTCCACATTAACGAACCGTAGCCAAAGACCCAAAAATCGTCCATATCCCAAGCCAAATCAAAATTCCCTGAAGTCTGTTCATCGGAGATCAATATGGCAGCGTCAAGCCAATCCGGCACGGCCAAAAAATTCCTCTGGCTCGCCATCGCCATCCTCGTGGTTATCGGACTTTATACCGCCGGGTGGTTTTACGCCGCCGACAGGCTGAAGCAGACTGTCCTGAACGTGATTTCCCCCTCGCAGGCCCGCAGCGTCAGCGGCGAATGCAGCGATATTGCCTTCAAGGGTTATCCCTTCCGCATCGGCCTCTTTTGCGCGAAGGTGACGGTGGATGACAGCCAGAACGGCGTCTCCGCCTCCTTTGGCGAATTGCGCTCGGCGGCACAGGTCTACAATCCCGGCCATATCGTCTGGGAACTCGATTCGCCCGCGGAAATCCGCTCGGCCCACGGCCTGACTATTTCGGCGGAATGGAAGAACATGCAGTCCAGCATCGTCACCAGGCTGAAGGGCATTGACCGCAGCTCACTCATCATCGACGGGCTAAAGGCGCAGGCGGTTTCCTCGGTCACCGGCCAGACCATCGACTTCGATGCCGCCAAGACGGAGATGCACCTGCGCCAGAACGGCGCCGATCTCGATGGCGCGATCACGCTCACGGACTCCGCGACCGCCATCAAGGACTGGCCGCAGATTCTTCCGCGCCTCAACGCCATTGCCGATGTCACGCTCGCCGGCAAAGCGGGCATGGTGGATGGCAGCGATACAGCTGGCCTTTATGGCGCAAGCGGCGAGCTTCGCCGGCTGGTCGCCGATATCGGTGAAGGCCGTGTCATGCGCATCAGCGGCCCCTTCTCCTTCGATAACGAGGGTTATCTCTCCGGCAAGTTCAAGCTGGAGATCGAAAAGCTCGGCGCGTGGTCTGACAATGCCAAGCAGGCGTTTCCACAGCTGCAATCTACCATCGACACGGCGCGCAAGCTGCTCGGCGCACTCGCCGGCGGCGGTGACAGGGCGTCCGTCGATCTCGTAGTGGACCGCGGCCGCGCCACGATCAGCGGCTTTATCCCGCTGGGCAAGATTCCGCCGATCTGAGGGTTAGCCCGTAATCGACGTCATCCTTGGGACAAGCCCGAGCATGACGAAAGCAAGGCTTTGACACTTTACCAGCGGTTTGATGGCCGGATCAAATCCGGCCAAGACTGTCACCAGCGGCGCCCTACTTCTTCTGATCCAGCGCGTGACGACCGAAGTCGGGCGCATCGACGTCCTGACCTGCCTGCACGATGGAGCGACGAATAGCGCGGGTGCGCGAGAACAGCTCGAACAGCTTGTCGCCCTCTCCCCAGCGAATCGCCCTTTGCAGGGAGGCGAGATCCTCGGAAAACCGGGCCAGCATCTCAAGGATGGCGTCCTTGTTGTGCAGGCAGACGTCGCGCCACATGGTAGGATCGGAGGCGGCCAGACGTGTGAAGTCGCGGAAACCGGAGGCAGAATATTTGATGACTTCCGACTCGGTCACCGTCTCCAGATCATCCGCCGTGCCGACGATGTTGTAGGCGATGATGTGCGGCAGATGCGAAACAATGGCCAGAACCTTGTCGTGGTGTTCGGCATCCATTTCATCCACGCGCGAACCGAGCGCCCGCCAGAAATCCTTCAGCTTCTCCAGCGCCGCCGCGTCCGTGCCCGGCAGCGGTGTGAAGATACACCAGCGGTCACGGAAGAGGCCGGCAAACCCGGCATCCGGGCCGGATTTTTCCGTACCTGCCAGCGGATGGCCGGGAATGAAATGCACGTTGTCAGGCATATGCGGCGCCATCTGTGCGATGACGGAAGCCTTGGTGGAACCCACATCGGTAACGATGGCGCCCGGTTTCAGATGCGGTGCGATCTGCCGCGCCACGCTTTCAGACGCGCCGACAGGCACGGAAACGATGACGAGATCGGCATCCTTCACCGCTTCCGCCGCCGAGACGGTATAATCCGTGCCAAGCGCCAGTTCTTCCGCCCGTTTCAGCGTATCTTCGCTGCGGGTGGAAATAATCACATGGCGGGCGAGCCCCAGTTCCTTGATGTCCCGGGCAATGGACGAGCCGATCAGGCCGATGCCGATCAGCGCGATGCGTTCAAACATGATCTCAGCCATCAAGCCCGTCCCATGAACTCGTTGAGAGCAGCGATGACGCCAAGATTGGCCTCTTCCGAACCGATGGTCATTCTGAGCGCATTGGGGAAACCGTAACCGCGCACCGCACGAAGAATGTACCCGCGGCGGCTCAGGAACTCGTCAGCGTCCGTTGCCCGCTTGCCGTCCTGATCCGGAAAATGGATGAGGATGAAGTTGGTGACTGACGGCGTGACGGTGAGGCCGAGGCCGGTAAAGGTCGTGACCAGCCTTTCCATCCACACCGCGTTGTGCGCCACGGCTTTTTCGACGAAAGCCTGATCGCGGATGGCAGCGGCACCCGCTGCGATGGCCGGCGCGCTCATGTTGAACGGCCCGCGCACACGGTTCAGCGCGTCGACGATGGAGGCCGGACCATACATCCAGCCCACGCGCAGGGCAGCAAGGCCGTAGACCTTCGAGAAGGTGCGGGTCATCACCACGTTGCGGTTGCCGGAAACCAGTTCCAGCCCGGCCTCATAGTCGTTCTTGCGCACATATTCGGCATAGGCCGCATCCAGCACCAGCAGAACATGTTTCGGCAGGGCGGCCTGCAGGCGGCGAATTTCCGCAACCGGAACATAGGTGCCGGTGGGATTGCCGGGATTGGCGATGAACACCATTTTGGTCTTCGGCGTCACGGCGGCGAGGATCGCGTCCACATCGACAGCGCAGTCTTTTTCCTTCACAGTCACCGGTGTCGCGCCCGCGCCCATGATCTGGATCTTGTAGACGAGAAAACCGTGTTCGGTGATGATCGCCTCATCGCCCGCACCCAGATAGACGTGGCAAAGCAGGCCGAGAAGCTCGTCCGAGCCGTTGCCGCACAGGATATTCGCGATGTTAAGGCCATGCACGTCGGCAATCGCCTGCCGCAACGCAATCGCCTGCCCGTCCGGATAGATTTCCAGATGGCTGGCCGCCGCACCGAAAGCCTCGATGGCTTTAGGGCTCGGCCCAAGCGGGGTTTCATTGGAGGAGAGCTTATAAACCTTCGCAACGCCATCCACATGCTCCTTGCCCGGAACATAAGCGGCGATATCCAGAATACCCGGACGCGGAACAGGTTGGCTAAGCTCTGCACTCATTTGATCGACCTTTGGAAAGCGCCGGAGAACCCGGCAAAAGCAATGCCGGAGGCATTAGACCGGAACGGTCGCTTTGTCGAGGGTCAGCGCGGCTTTCCTTGGCTTGCGGCAGTGCGGGTGGTGGGCACCCCCTGCGGCGCGAGAACGGGCACGAAAACCCGGCGCGAGGCGCGCTGGGTCACTGGCAATCCCTGATAGAGACGTTTTTGCGCTTCCACCACGATGACGCCGGAAAACAGCGGCCAGAGACGACGGCCGGTATGTTCGAGGTAACGGCGGAATTTCAGCACCGGCCGGCTTGTAGTGGGCGGGAAGAACAGCGCCTCGGCGGTGGCGCCCGGCGTGAAATTGGTTTCGCGCAACAGCGCCGTCAGCTGCCCGCGCGAATAGGGCCGGCCGGAACCGAAAGGCGTGTGTTCCATGCGCGCCCAGACGCCGCGGCGGTTCGGCACCACGATGACCAGGCGGCCGCCCGGCGCCAGTACCCGCCATAGTTCCTTGAGGCTTTCCCGCGGATTTTCGGCGAATTCCAGCGCATGCACCATGAGAACCCGGTCTATCGACGAATCGGGCAGCGGCAATTCCTCATCGAACACCAGCGCGGTGGAGGAAAGCTCTCCCGCCGGCCAGTTCACCGCCCCCTGCCCGGCCGGCATGAAGGCGAAGGTCCGCTCCGTATCGCGGCGGAACCGGTCCAGAAACGGCACGGCATAACCGAGGCCCACCAGCCGCTCTTCCGGCAAGGGGGGCCACAGCGTCGAAAGCGCCATGGTGATCGCCTGCTCGGCCGAGCGGCCAAGTGGAGAATGATAGAATTCGCGCAGATCGACGATATCGGTATTCATGGGCGAGAATGTAGCATCAGGCGGTTGGACTTCAAGGCGTCTGCCCTTACATTGGAAGTCAGTTGGGAAAGTCAGGCAGGCGAATGCGCCGGTTTTGGCCGGCAAATGGAGAGGATACGATGAAACCTTTGGAAATAGACGTCTTTCTTTGCCGCAGCGACAATTTCGGGGTTCTGTTGCACGACCCCGAAAGCGGGGCAACTGCCGCCATCGACGCGCCGGAAGAAGGCCCTATCCTGCACGCTCTCGACGGCCACGGCTGGAAGCTCACCCATATTTTCACCACGCATCACCATCAGGACCATGTGGAAGCCAATCTTGCGCTGAAAGACAAGTTTCAGTGCGAAATTTACGGCCCTTATGATGAGGCCGTGGCCATACCGGGGCTCGACCGCTCGCAGGCCGATGGCGACGAATTCGAATTCGCCGGCCGCCGCGTTCAGATCATCGCCACACCCGGCCATACGGCGGGGCATATCTGTTATTATATGCCGGATGACGGGCTGCTGTTTGCCGCTGATACGCTGTTTGCCATGGGCTGCGGCCGCCTTTTCGAACGCCCGGCGGCGGATATGTGGCATTCCTTCCAGAAGCTGATGGCTTTGCCGGATGAGACCAAGGTCTATTTCGGCCATGAATACACGCTGAGCAATGCCCGCTTTGCCCTGACCGTCGATCCCGACAATGCCGCGCTGCGTGACCGCGCGGAAAAGGTGGAAAAGGCACGGCAGGCGAATGAATTCACGATTCCCACCACCATCGGGCTCGAAAAACAGACCAACCCCTATATGCGGGTGGCGGATACCGGCATTCGCAAAAATCTTGGTCTGGAAAGCGCCACCGATGCCGACGTCTTCGCGGAAATCCGCACGCGCAAGGATAATTTCTGATGGGAACGGATATATCTGCGCAGGCGATCATTCGTGAACTGGGGCTCGAGCCGCATCCCGAGGGCGGTTTTTACCACCAGACTTTCCGTGACAAGGCCGGTGGCGATCGCGGTCATTCGACGGCCATTTATTATCTCCTGGAAAAAGGCGATCGCTCGCACTGGCATCGGGTAACCGATGCGGTGGAAGTCTGGCACTATTATGCTGGCGCGCCGATCGCGCTGCATCTTTCGCAGGATGGCCGGGAAGTGCAGACCTTCACGCTCGGCCCTGCCATTCTGGAAGGCGAGCGCCCGCAGGTCATCGTTCCCGCCAATTGCTGGCAGTCGGCCGAAAGCCTCGGTGATTATACCCTCGTCGGCTGCACCGTCTCGCCGGGCTTTGCCTTTTCGAGTTTCGTCATGGCCGAACCCGGCTGGTCGCCTGGGGATGCGCAGTAACTTTCAGAGCAATGCTGGCAGCGGGATGAGGAGGCAAAGCGAGAGCTTGCCCCCTCATCCGGCGCTTCGGGCCGGCCTCTCTCTGGCGGGGAGAAAAAATACGCCGCAGCGTCTGCTTTTCTTACACTACCATCAGCCTTAGTCAGCCGCCGTATTTCGTGGCGGTGATGTAGACCTGTCCCACCCGCGTCGGGATGATCGCATAAACAGGCGCATAGACATCCATGTTGTTCGACTTGGCGAACCAGATCTCCATCGAAATGGATTTCAGATATTCGATATCCTTGCGCCCCTGCCGGTAACCCGACTTCGGCACATAACGCGCCTTGCAGACGATGGCGTCGCCATTAAAACCATTGGTCTTGAACGGCTTGGTGCCGCTGGAGCTCAAAACCAGATCGAGTCGCGATTCGCCGTCATAGATCGGCAGGCGAGTCGGGCAGATGCGGCCGCCCGCGGGAATGATGAGACCGGAAATTGGATCGAGAACCGAGCGCAGGTCGCGGTCCTTGACATCAACCCAATTGTCCGGCCGTGTCTTCGGCTCCGGTTTCACCGTCGTCGATGTCACGTTGCCGTTGCGATAGACGACGTCATAGGTGCGCACGCGTTTGCCGTCCTTATAGACCAGCGAATACTCGTTGGCCTGCAGCCGGTGGCCACGTCTCGCGCCGGAAACGGTCGTCTTGCCGGAAATATCCTTGAGAATGCTGGCAAGACCGGCGGCACTGAAGGACCCGGAGATCGAATAATTTGGTCCATCCATGCGAGTCGAAAAACTCGCTTTGGCAATCGGCAAAATGCCGAGATTGATGCTGTATTCGCTTGTGTGGCGCGCTTCGGCAGCGAGCGAGGGGGAGACACCCGCTAACGCCATTGTCGCGGCCACGAAAATGCTTTTTCCTCTGGCAATCATTTCGATATCACCTTAAAAGAGGCGCGGAAGCGGCCTTATCGGGCGATGATATACGCCGACTTGTGGCAATAAAAAAGCGGATGCCGGTTGAAAACGCCGGAATTTCCTTTCATTTGCTCGCGAGCGGCTTGACTGTTAAGTCTCGTCTGACTATAGAACCGCAACTTTCCAATCATGGCCAGTTGGATTGCCACCCCGGTTTTTGCCGGTGGCGAGCCAGTGGTGAAACAGACGAAACGAAATAGGTGTACCCATGTCCCGTGTATGCGAATTGACCGGCAAGGGCGTCCAGACGGGCAACAACGTCAGCCACGCCAACAACAAGACCAAGCGCCGGTTCCTTCCGAACCTTTGCCAGGTTACGTTGATCTCCGATGCTCTCGGCCAGCGTTTCCGCCTGCGTGTTTCCGCAGCCGCTCTGCGCTCCGTTGAACACCGTGGCGGCCTCGATGCCTTCCTTCTGAAGTCCGGCGAAAACGAACTGAGCATGCGCGCTCGTCTCCTGCGCCGCCAGATCGCCAAGAAGACGGCTGAAGCTGCTTAATAGCAGTTTCGACATCATCGACATTCGGAAGGCTTGACTGGCTTTGGCCGCTCAAGCCTTTTGCTTGTTTAATCCGGTTCCAACTGGTGGCATCACCCAGGATAAAAAAATGCTCTACCTGCGCTATACGCTTATCTATGTCGTGCTGATGACCCTCGTGGTCGTTGCGTCCAATATTCTGGTGCAATATCCGCTTTCCGGTTCGCTGTTCGGCATCAATCTCGGCGACCTACTGACCTGGGGTGCCTTCACCTATCCAATCGCCTTCCTTGTCACGGACCTGACGAACCGCCAGTTTGGCCCATCCATAGCGCGCCGCGTCGTGCTTGCTGGCTTCGTCGTCGGGGTCACGCTGTCCTTCTGGACATCCATTCCACGCATTGCAGTCGCCTCTGGGACGGCTTATCTGATCGGCCAGCTGCTAGACATTTCCGTGTTCAACCGCCTGCGCCGCCAGCGCTGGTGGCATGCGCCGCTGGCCGGCTCCATGCTGGGTTCGGTGCTGGATACGGCGCTCTTCTTCTACATCGCCTTTGCGGCAAGCTTCTCCTTCGTCGGCCCCAACGATGCCTTCGCCATCGAAAACGCTCCCATCCTCGGTGTCTTCGCCGCGGAAGCGCCCCGTTGGATTTCATGGGCCCTGGGTGATCTTTCGGTGAAGGTTCTCGTCGGCCTTGTCATGCTCCTGCCTTACGGCGCGCTGATGAACACGCTGAAGCCGATGCCGGGCGCCGTCAAAACCGGCCGCGTTTGAGACCGTCAAGCGCGGATGAAATCGCGCTTGCAAGCCAGCCGTCAGCATTGCAGTCTGTCGTCCGTGGCACAGCGCGGAGGCAGGTAGACATGCAGATCAAGGACGTTATCGACATTGTAGAGGCCGCCAGCGCTACGCTTTCAGGCTCAACCTTCAATGACGTCAATCTTTCCGGCACGGTCTTCGACAACGTCAATCTTTCTGGGGCGAGCTTCAACAATATCAATTTGTCGGGTGCGTCGTTCACGGATAACAACATGTCCGGCTGGTCGATCGATGACGTCAATTTTTCCGGTCTGAAACTGAGCAACTCAAATCTGTCCGGTGCGCAGATAACGTCATGCCGAATGACCGGCATGAAGATCGACGGCATTCCCGTCGAGGATCTGATGGCTGCCTACAAGGCGGCACAGCAGCAGACTTGATTTTAGTCCACTAGTCTGAATTCCAGCATCAGGTTGCGCTGGAGGAAAGAGTGGTTGTCATCAGAAATGATGACGAGGCGCGTCGAACCATCCGGCCCCTTCACCACATCCATGCCTTCCATATTGTCGATCTGGTAGGCCATGCCGGCTTCCATGAGGATTTCACCATCCACCACCGCGCCCGGCCGGATATCAGCACCGTGTATGCGGCGGATGCGCATGCCGACGCCTTCGGCAAAATTGAAGCGGCGCTCGAGCAGCAACAGGTCGCCATTAGGCAGGAAGGCGCCATCAGTCACGTCGAACGAGGGATGGTGGGTAACCGCGAATGTGCCTTTCAGCGGCCCCTCAAGGATCGCGGCGAGAAGATTGCCGTCCGCATCAATGCTTTTCTCCGCAACGACGACGAGAGCGCCCGCGAGCGGCGAATCGGCTGGCGAGACCGCCAGCGCCTCCATGCCGCCATTGTGGCGCAGCTCATTATTGGGGATGAGATGCGGCAGACGGCCAAGTGGCTTTGAGGTGGCAAAGCCCGGATCGGGATAGATATCGATCCTGTGGCGTTGCTCGTAACTGACGAAAACCCTGCCGCCGCGCAGCGCCAGCCCTTCCGCATCCATCTCCATCTTGCGCGGCGGTTCGCGGCCGTTCATGTCCAGCATCGGGGTAATACGGACTTCAGCAAGACCAGACAGCGCCCCGACAGCGTCACGTGTCACCCTACCGGTCAGCCAGTGGCCGGTATCCAGCACCGCAACGAAGTCTTCCCCGTTGGGGCGGAACCGAATGGAGGAGATAGCGCCGAACAACTTTTCCGGCGCACTCATCACCATGCCGCCAATGAATTCCAGCTTGCCGAAACGTTTTTCGCTGGTGCCGACCTCGAAACCGGAGAGCTGACGGACGCTGACCGGCACATCGATGGCGGACGCGCCAATGGAAACCGGACAAAGCGATACGGCCGCCAGAATGGCGGCCATCAAGAGCGTTTTGCGGGTGGAGGACGCTCCGCCCTGCTTATCCCGCACGACGGACCCTGCGGGACGAACCGGCAGCGCCGCTCGTATCTTCAAAGAGCGCCGCGAGCTGTTCGGTCATCGCGCCAGCCAGCTCGTCCGCATCCACAATGGTGACCGCGCGGCGGTAATAACGTGTCACGTCATGACCGATACCGATTGCCAGCAGCTCCACCGGCGAACGCGTTTCGATCTGCTCGATAACGGCGCGCAGGTGCCGCTCCAGATAGTTGCCCGGATTGACCGACAGGGTTGAATCGTCCACCGGCGCACCATCAGAGATCATCATCATGATCTTGCGCTGCTCGGGGCGGCCGATCAGGCGATTATGCGCCCACATCAGCGCCTCGCCGTCTATGTTTTCCTTGAGCAAGCCTTCGCGCATCATCAGGCCGAGATTGCGCCGTGCGCGCCGCCACGGCGCATCCGCCGACTTGTAGATGATATGGCGCAGATCGTTAAGGCGGCCCGGCGAAGCCGGCTTGCCGCTGGCGAGCCATTGCTCACGCGATTGCCCGCCCTTCCATGCCTTGGTGGTGAAGCCCAGAATTTCCACCTTTACACCGGAGCGCTCCAGGGTACGCGCCAGAATATCGGCGCAGGTGGCGGCGACCGTGATCGGACGGCCGCGCATCGAACCGGAATTGTCGATGACCAGCGAAACCACGGTATCGCGGAATTTGGTGTCGCGTTCCTTCTTGAAGGAGAGCGGCTGCATGGGATCGATGATGAGCCTGACGAGGCGGGCCGGATCGAGATAACCCTCTTCCAGATCGAAATCCCAGGAACGGTTCTGCTGCGCCATCAGGCGGCGCTGCAGACGGTTCGCCAAGCGCCCCACAGCGCCCTGCAGATGGGCAAGCTGCTTGTCGAGGAAGGCGCGCAGACGGTCAAGCTCGGCCTCGTCGCACAGTTCCTCGGCGTGGATTTCCTCGTCGAATTCCTGCGTGAAGATGCGGTAATCGACTTTCTCGTTGAAATCATCGAAGGGGCTGTTGGGACGGCGGGTCTCGCCGGGCGTTTCGGAATCCTCGTCGAGATCGTCGGACATTTCCTCGTCCGACATCTCGGCGCCGTCCATCTCGCCTTCTTCCATTTCCTCCTGCGAGGCCTCGTTCTCATCGGCGGGCGTCGCGTCGGAGCCGGCCTCTTCCTCGACCTGCTCTTCTTCGGTCTCGTTGGTGCGCGGCTGGTCCTCGTTGGATTCCGCTTCCTGACTTTCCGGCTCGTTATCCTCGTCGCCGAAATCCTCCGCCATCTGCATGGAGGTCAGCATCTTGCGCACCAGACGCGAAAACGCCTTCTGGTCGCCGATCACCTTGGAAAGATCGTTCAGGTCGCCGGCAGCCTTGTCCTCGATGAAGTCGCGCCAGAGGTCGAGAACCTTGCCGGCACTTTCCGGCGGCTTTTCGCCTGTCAGCTTCTCGCGCACCAACAGCGAAACGGCTTCGGCAAGAGGAGCATCATCCTGTTTTGTGATACCGGCAAAATTCGCCTTGGCGTATTTTTCCGTGTTCATGGCATGGATATTGGAAGCCATGCCCGGCATCCGCAGCGCACCGATCGATTCAACGCGCGCCTGCTCCACCGCATCGAAGATCAACCGCGCTTCAGCGCCCTGCGGAGACATCACCGCATGGGTATCCGCATCGTGACAGGCGAGACGCAGCGCCATGGAATCGCCGAGGCCGCGGGTTATCGCGATTTCCTGCGCGGTGGGTTTCTTGGAAATTTCCGGCAGGCGCATGCGCTCGCCGGCAAGACCCGGCCGTTCATTGGCGAAAACGACTTCGACTTCGGTATCGCCAGCGACGGATCGCACGCATCCGGCAATCGCCTGACGCAACGGTTCCGTATCGACCGCCGTACCCGGTTTCGCTCTGGAATTGTCGCCGCGCGCTGCCATTGTCTTTCCTGTCGATTGTCGACGCCTGCGGCCCACGCATCTCTGGATGCGCGATCCGCCGGCGTCCTCAAGTCATGGATGATCTTTTCCGGGCAAGCCGGGAACGATCAGGCGCTGAGAACGATGTTCGCAGCGCTTTCCTTCAGCTCGACGCCAAAGGCCCGCTGATACTGTTCGGCCACCAGCGTGCGCTCCAGCTCGTCACACTTGTTGAGGAAGGTCACGCGGAAGGCAAAGGCGAGATCGCCGAAGATTTCCGCATTTTCCGCCCAGGTGATGACGGTACGCGGGCTCATGACGGTGGAGAGATCGCCATTGATGAAAGCCGAACGGGTAAGATCCGCCACGCGCACCATCTTGGAGACGGTTTCGCGTCCCTTCGGATTGTCGAAGCTCTTCACCTTGGCGGCGATGATGTTCACTTCCTGCTCATGCGGCAGATAATTCAGCGTGGTGACGATGGACCAGCGGTCCATCTGCGCCTGGTTGATCTGCTGCGTGCCGTGGTAAAGGCCGGTCGTATCACCAAGGCCGATGGTGTTGGCGGTCGCGAAAATGCGGAAGGCCGGATGAGGACGGATAACGCGGCTCTGGTCGAGCAGGGTCAGGCGGCCAGACGATTCCAGCACGCGCTGGATCACGAACATCACATCCGGGCGACCGGCATCATATTCATCGAAGACAAGCGCGACATTGTGCTGGTAGGCCCAGGGCAGGATGCCGTCCTTGAATTCGGTAACCTGTTTGCCGTCTTTCAGGACGATGGCGTCCTTGCCGACGAGATCGATACGGCTGACATGGCTGTCGAGGTTGACGCGCACGCAGGGCCAGTTGAGACGGGCAGCCACCTGCTCGATATGGGTGGATTTACCCGTGCCGTGGAAACCGGAGACCATGACACGTCGGTTGTGAGCAAAACCGGCAAGGATCGCGAGCGTCGTGTCGCGGTCGAAAAGATAGTCGGGATCGAGATCAGGCACATAGGCGTCGCCCTGGGAATAGGCGGGAACCCGCAGATCCGTATCAATGCCGAAAACCTCCCGCACGGACACCGTCGTGTCGGGCAGGTTGGAAATATCAAGGTCGATTTTGCTCATCACGTCTCCAAGGCGGGCGGCAGCCACCCGGCCACATCATCAATCAGGCGGTAAACACAGAAGTTGGCTTAGCAGAAACCTGACTGCTTTAACAATTGATATGCTTGAACAACAGCCCGAAAACGTTCTTCCGAACCACGATCGCCACCATTAGCATCAGGATGGTGCTTTTTGACAAGCTCCTTATAGCGCCTTTTTATGTCTTCCTGCTTTGCACTGGAAGAAAGTCCGAGCGTATCGAAGGCTTTTGCCTCCAGCGTCTTCAATTTTCGGTCCTGCTGCATGCGGGTGCCGCCTGCCTTCGAGCCACCCGCGAAACCGCCGGCAAAGCCGAAAGGATCACGGATACGGGCATTGCCGCTCGCCGTGCCGGAGCGCAGCGTGGAATGCAGCGGGCTGTCGCGGGCGGTCTTGTTGACGCCAACCGTCCAGGTGGGGCGATGGCCGGTGATCGCTTCCTTCTGGTAACGGGCGATCTCGCTGTCGGACAGGCCGGAAAAATAATTGTAGCCTTTATTATATTCCTTCACGTGCTCAAAACAGAACAGGAAGAATTGCCCCTCGGCATTGCGGCCGACGGGTGCCCGGTGAATGCCCGGCTTGTCGCATCCGTCCCACTGGCAGGTTGGGGCCTGAACCTCAGGTTCCCGCTCCCTTTTCCGGCGCGTGCGGATGCGGTCGAAATATTTCGAATCCAGTTTCATGATGCCCTGATTATGGGGTGCGAAAAGCCGCACAACAAGAATTGACAAAGCGGAATGTTACAGGCTTTTAGGGAGCCCCCTTCAAAGACCGGCAAACAGAATTGGAGCCCTTCGAATGTCTCTGCGAGAGCGCATAGAAACCAAGCTTCGGGAAAGCTTTTCACCGGAGCGCCTGAGGGTCGTCGATGAAAGCCAGATGCATGCGGGCCACCAGCCGGATATCACAGGTACCGGCGAAACGCATATGCGTGTTCAGATAGTGTCGGAGAGCTTTTCCGGCAAGTCCCGCATCGAACGGCACCGGGCAATCAACGCGCTTTTGAAGCCCGAACTCGATGCCGGGCTGCATGCTCTGGCGATAGAGGCAGCGGCACCGGGGGAAGCGGTGCGGTTTTAAGTAAAGGTTGTCATCAGAACCGAGAGCAAGCCCCCTTACCCGGCCCTTCGGCTACCTTCTCACCGGCGGAGAGAAGAAACCGGGCGGCAACGCCTTGCTCAACGCGCCAGCAACTTTTCCCCGTAGAGCATTGCCAAAACAGCTTGTTCTTTTCCCCGCCGGGGAGAAGTGCCGGAGCGAAGCCAGGCGATGAGGGGGCGCCCTCACCGTACCTCTCAGCGCCAGTTCACCCCGGATGCTTCTCCGACAGGAAGGACTGCACCTCGGATGCCGCAACGTCATCCGCCACGAAGGACTGGCCAATGCCGTGGGTGAGGATGAAGGTGAGCTTGCCGCCCTTGACTTTCTTGTCCTGCGCAATTGCCGTCATCAGCGTTTCGACGGGCGGCAATTCTCCAGGAATATCTTTTATCGTGGTCGGCAGGCCGACTGCCTTCAGGTGCGCTTCGACGCGCGCGGCATCGTCAGGACTTGCGAGGTTCAGGCGGGCAGAGAACTGGTGCGCCAGCACCATGCCGATGGCGACACCTTCACCATGCACCAGCCGCTTGCCGTCGTAATTGGTCGCCGCCTCCAGTGCGTGACCGAAGGTGTGGCCGAGATTCAGAAGGGCGCGTACGCCGTTTTCCTTTTCGTCGGCCACCACCACGTCTGCCTTGGCCTGGCAGCTGGTCGCAATCGCCTGGATGCGGGCAGGGCCGCCGGTACGGATGTCGTCCCAGTTCTTTTCCAGCCAGAAGAAAAAATCCGGCTTGTCGATCAGGCCGTATTTCACCACTTCGGCGTAGCCGGCGCGGAATTCGCGCGGACTGAGCGTATCGAGCACCGCCGTATCCGCCAGCACCAGATCAGGCTGGTGGAAGACGCCAATGAGGTTCTTGCCGTGGCGGGTGTTGATGCCTGTCTTGCCGCCGACGGAGGAATCGACCTGCGCCAGAAGCGAGGTCGGTATCTGCACGAAACGTACGCCGCGGCGGACGATACCGGCTGCAAAACCGGCGAGATCGCCGATCACGCCGCCGCCAAGCGCGATTACCGCATCATTGCGCTCCACCCTTGCGGCTAGAACCGCATCGCAGACAGTGACGAGATGCTCGAAGCTCTTGGTCTTTTCACCGGCCGGCAGGGTCAGGGAAACAGCCTCGATGCCGTCCGTCTGCAGTCCATCCATCAAGCCTTCAAGGTAGAGCGGCGCGACATGCTCATCGGTGATGATCGCCGCGCGCCGGCCCCTCAGCCGCGCCGAGATTTCGCCGCCCGCCCGGCCGATGAGGCCGGGCCCGATCAGAATGTCATAGGCGCGCTCGCCGAGCGGCACATGGACGAGACGTTCATCGGCGTGGATTTCAGAAGGCGTCATGGGAATCAGTCTTTCTGTTCGATGCCGGCAATGGCGGCCAGCACTTCGGTCACGATGATTTCCTTGCGGACATCACGGGATTCGATGGTGAGATCTGCTTCCGAATAGATCGGATAGCGCTTCTCCATCAGGGCCGCCAGCGTGGCCCTGGGGTTTTCGGTCTTGAGAAGCGGGCGGTGATCACGCTTGTTCACCCTCTCCCACAACACCTCCAGATCCGCCTTCAGCCACAGCGAAATCCCACCACGGCTGATGTGCCGGCGCGTATTGTCGTTTATGAAGGCGCCGCCGCCAGTTGAGATGACCTTGGGCCCGCCGCGCAGCAGCCGCTTGATGACCCGCGTTTCCAGCGCCCGGAATTCTTCTTCACCATAGGTGGCAAAAAGTTCTGATATCGTCATGCGCGAAACCCGTTCGATTTCGACATCCGTATCGATGAAGGGAACCCTGAGCTGCTGGGCAACCATGCGGCCTATCGCCGACTTTCCGGCGCCCATCAGTCCGACAAAGACGATATTGCGCCGTCCGAGTTTTGCCCGCGCTTGCTCCCCGAGTGTGGCCGGGACGGATAAATTCGTTTCGCTCATAAATTTGAAAGCCCGTTTGGCATGGATATCTGCAAATGTTTACGAAGCGTCAAGCCAAATTGCTGACTGAATTGCGGTGAATCACAATGATCGCCGCATGCGGCGGCGACAGTGGCAGGCTTTTTCAGCTTGCCGCCGGTTTCGCCGCACCGCATATACGTTTCGATCGCCACCTTCACGGAGCCGCCATGCCCACCCTCTTCCGCTTCACGATGATACTGGCGACCATCGCGGGGCTGGTCTATGGCGGCATGGTGCTGCTTGTCATGGTCGTTCAGCCCCGCGACCGCGAAGTAACGGTGCGCATTCCCTCGGAAAGGCTGAACCCACCGGGGGCAGAACCGGCAAGGCGCACCCCATGAGCGGTCAACCGGCGGGGGGGCGCGACAGCGCGCGGCTGGAGAGTTTTCTGGAGATGATGAGCGCCGAGCGGGGTGCAGCCGCCAACACGCTCGCATCTTACGAGCGTGATCTGACGGACCTGCGCGAGTTCCTTGGGAGCCGCCGCCAGTCTCTGACAGAAGCCGCCACATCGGACCTTTCCGCCTATCTGACCCATCTTTCCGCGCAAGGCTTCGCTGCGACCTCGCAGGCGAGACGCCTCTCATCCATGCGGCAGTTTTATCGCTTTCTTTATTCGGAAGGCCTGCGCAGTGACGACCCGACCGGCATCATCGATGCGCCCAAGAAGGGCGTTGCCCTGCCGAAAACGATGAGCGTCGCCGATGTAAACCGTCTCCTCGGGCTTGCGGCGCAGGAAGCGGCAACCGAAGGTCCCGGCCAGCTCGCGCGCATCCGCATGCATCTGCTGCTTGAGCTTCTTTATGCGACCGGCATGCGTGTCAGCGAACTCGTCTCGCTTCCGGTCAAAGTGCTGCGTCAGGAAGGACGTTTCCTGATGATCCGCGGCAAGGGTAACAAGGACCGGATGGTTCTTCTTTCCCGAACGGCCATCGAGGCCATGGAAAAATATGAAGCCGCCCTAAAGGCGCTTGCCTCAGAAAATGGCAAGGCAACGAAAAAGGCCGAAGCGACGGATAGCCCGTGGCTCTTCCCATCCAACAGCAAGGAAGGCTATCTGCCCCGTCAGGTCTTCGCCCGCGACCTCAAGGACATCGCCATTCGGGCCGGGCTGCACCCCTCGGCAGTGTCACCGCATGTGCTGCGCCACGCCTTCGCCAGCCACCTCTTGCAGAACGGTGCGGATTTGCGCGCGGTGCAGGAACTGCTCGGCCACTCCGACATTTCCACGACACAAATCTATACACATGTGCTGGAAGAACGCTTGCAAGAGCTGGTACAAACACATCACCCCCTTGCCAAACAGGGCAAAAACCTTGATTAGAGCGACCGGAACCGCCGGATAATCCGGTCAAACCTTGCGCAAAACGATCGGAAACGGATCTCATGCACAATTATCTCGACTTCGAAAAACCTATCTCGGACCTTGAGGGCAAGATCATCGAGCTGAAGAAGCTTGCCGATGAAGACGAGAGCATAGACACCTCGGAGGAGATCAACCGCCTGGAATCGCGCGTCAACGATGCGATGCAGGACATCTATTCCAAGCTGAACGCCTGGCAGAAAACGCAGGTCGCGCGTCACCCGCAGCGTCCGCATTTCGTCGATTACGCCAAGGCGCTGTTTACGGATTTCACGCCGCTTGCCGGCGACCGCAAGTTCTCCGAAGACGCCGCCATACAGGCCGGCCTTGCCCGTTTCAACGGTCAGCCAGTCGCCATCATCGGCCAGGAAAAGGGCAATGACACCAAGAGCCGCCTGAAGCACAATTTCGGCAGCCCGCGCCCGGAAGGTTACCGCAAGGCTATCCGCGTGCTGGAATTGGCCGACCGCTTCTCGCTGCCTGTCGTCACGCTTATCGATACCGCGGGCGCCTACCCCGGCGTCGGTGCGGAAGAGCGCGGTCAGGCTGAGGCCATCGCCCGCTCGACGGAAATGTGCCTGAACGTGAAGGTGCCGATCGTCTCCGTCGTCATCGGCGAAGGCGGCTCGGGCGGAGCCATCGCGATTGCCACCGGCAACCGCGTCTACATGCTGGAACATGCAATCTACTCTGTAATCTCGCCGGAAGGTGCGGCATCCATCCTCTGGCGCGATTCGACCCGCGCCAAGGAAGCCGCGACCAACATGAAGATCACCTCGGAAGATCTGAAGTCGCTCGGCGTCATCGATGGTATCATTCCCGAGCCGATCGGTGGCGCGCATCGCGCGCCGGAAACCGTGATCAGCGCGACAGGCGACGTTATCGCCAAGGCGCTGGCCGATCTTTCCCAGCGCTCGGGCACGCAGCTTAGGGCCGAACGCCGCCAGAAGTTCCTGGATATCGGCCGTAATCTCTGAGGCGGCCTTAATTTCCGCCGCTGTCGCCCCAACTCGGCCATAGTCCGGTCACATCAAAAGATGGATCGGCGGCCGCGGGGGCGGATCCGATTTGAGTTAAGAAGATGTAAACGGTTAATACCGTATTTAAATTGCACACGGAACGGTATAGAACTGCCGTCACTTCGTGCCATCGTCTTTCGGATCAGATCATGCGTTTGACACATTTTGCACTTCTTGCCTGTACCGCGCTCGTTCTCGCCGGTTGTAACGATACACTCGAAACCGTCGAACGTGATGTGTCGCACATCAAGAACAAGGTTGATTACCCGCTGTCTCCGTCCATTCTGGCCGAGATCGACAAGAAGGGCATGGACCGCACGTCGCCGATCATGATCCGTATCTTCAAGGAAGAAGGTGCGCTGGAAATCTGGAAGGCCAAGCGCGATAACCGTTTCGACAAGATTGCCGAATATCAAATCTGCGCATGGTCGGGAAAACTCGGCCCCAAGGTCAAGGAAGGCGACCGGCAGGCGCCGGAAGGTTTCTACAACCTGACGCCAGCCCATCTCAATCCGAATTCGAAATATTACCTCGCCATCAATACCGGCTTCCCGAACCGCTACGATGCTGCCAATGGCCGCAACGGCACCAACCTGATGATCCATGGCGCCTGCTCATCATCAGGCTGTTACTCGATGACGGATGCGCAGATTCTTGAAATCTACGGTTTTGCCCGCGATGCCTTCAAGGGCGGCCAGAAGACAGTTCAGCTGCAGGCATTTCCTTTCCGCATGACGGCGGAAAACATGGCCCGTCATCGCAAGAGCGAGCACCTCGAATTCTGGAAGATGCTGAAGGTCGGCTACGACAATTTCGAAGTGACCAAACGTCCGCCGGAAGTGAATGTCTGCGAGAAGAAATATGTCTTCAACCAGCAGACGGAAGGCGGCAGCTTCAACGCGTCGGCCCAGTGCCCGCCCATGAGCACGCCGCCCGCACTCGTCAGCGCGCTTTCGAGCTATGAGAAGACTTACGATCTCGCCTATGAAAAGGCGATGAAGAAATATGAAGGCATGGCCTGGTACGACCCGAGCGAAGCCGAGCGCAAGGCGCTGGTGGCCGAAAAGCGCAAGGGCCGCGAACCCGCCTATGCCCCGACGGGCTCGGCGCTGAAGGCCGGCAAACTGATGAAGGAAACGGAATATGCCGCGCTGATGGAGAAGAAGGCGCAGCAGGTGACATCGTCTTCGCCAGCGACCACCGCAACCGCCTCGGCGCTGCGTGGCCCTCGCCCTTCGGCTAACCAGCCGGCCACGGCGCCGCAATCGAACCCGGCACCAGCTGCCCCGACAATGGTTGCCTCGGCTACGCCTGCAGCAGGCCAGACTGGCGCTGCTGCCCAGAGCGTTCCGGTGCCAGCCATGAACCCGCTTGCCTATTCCGCAGCCCCGGCGCCGGAAGCACCGGAGAAGAAGCCATTCTGGAAGTTCTGGGCCAAGGAATGACCGCAACAAGCGATATCGTCTATGATTTGAGGGGGCTTAAATGCCCCCTTCCGGTTTTGAGAAGCCGCAAGAAACTTGCAACGCTGAAGACGGGGGATGTTCTCACCGTCGAGACGACCGATCCTTTGGCGGTGATCGATATTGCACATATGTGCAATGAGGATGGGCATCGTCTGGTGGAGACGACGGCGCTGGATAAGGGCCATCGATTTCGGATTGTGAAGGGTGGGAAAACCGACGTTTGACGGTGTCGCCGGTGGTTCACCCCCCCTCTGTCCTGCCGGACATCTCCCCCTCAAGGGGGAGATCAGTCGCTGTGGCCGCTCGTTCCCTCGCCAGTATGCTCGCTGCGACCGTCGATGCGGAAAAGAGTATTCGGAGCAGGCCCCTTGTCGATCTCCCCCCTTGAGGGGGAGATGTCCGGCAGGACAGAGGGGGGTAAGCCACACCCCGGCCCGGCCGCCATTCCATACTACTTCAAAACTTCAACCCAGAAACCGCCAAAGGATTATCCGTCAGCGCCTGCCTGTCCGGGCGGTCAATACCCGGCGCGCTGGTGAAGGCGGCAAACAGGTCCTTTACGAAAGCCTCCGGCAAATCCTTCGTAATCAGCACCATGCGCGTGCGCTGATCAGCGGGGTCCGGCCAGGCGGAAAGACGCTCCGGCGCGTGAAAAATCGTCTGCACGCCATGGAGCACCAACGGCCTGTCCGGATTGTCCGTGAGCTTCACGATGGCCTTCATGCGCAGAAGCTTTTCACCATGCGCCGAGCGCAGCAAATCCACAAACATGTCGATGGCCATTGGGCTTATAGGCTCGTCGTGTATGATCGAAAAGGAACGAATGGATGCATCGTGGCGGTTCACGTCGTGGTCATGGTGGTGGTGGTGATCATCGTGGTCGCCGTGATGGTGATCATGTGCATGATCATGGTGGTGGTGATCGTGCAGCGCCTCTTCGCCTAACCAACGGCTGACATCGGCAGTTTTATTGCCGGCATCGTAAAGGCCGTTATTGAGCAGATAAGCTGCGCTCCAGTCGGTTTTGTCACCGTCCTCGATGATCGCGCGCGGATTGAGCGCCTCTAGGCGGGCAGTCAATGCCGCAATCGTGGCGTCATCGGCGAGCGCTCGTTTCGTCACCACAAGACGATCGGCCACAGCCACCTGTTTCACGGCTTCCTGATGATTGTCGAGTGTGGAGAGGCCATTCACGGCATCCACCACAGTGACCATGCCAACCAGCACGAAATTCTGCGCAATGACCGGGTTACCCATGACCGACTGCATGACGGGAGCGGGATCGGCAAGGCCGGTCGTTTCGATGACCACGCGCTTCACCGGCTTCAGCTTGCCGGTCTGGATACCGTCCATCAGTTCCGCCAGCGTGTCCACCAGTTCGCCGCGCACGGTGCAACAAAGGCACCCTTCCGCCAGTTCTATAATGCCCTCGCCCGCGCTTTCGACCAGCATGTGATCGATGCTGACATCGCCGAATTCATTGATGATGATCGCTGCGTCGCTCATGTCAGGATCCTTGAGGAGCCGATTGAGCAGAGTCGATTTTCCGGCGCCGAGAAATCCGGTGATAATGGAAACCGGGATACGATCGCGAGACATGTCTGGCCTGTATGTTGATTGCCGCTTTGGGGAAGTCAGTTCAGGACGTAAAACCCGCAACGGCATGAAGCTAAAACAAATCGCCCGAGGCTGGAAGCCGCGAGCGCCACTGTAATATCATAACGTGATCGATCTGCGAATAGCCAAATGGCAGGCGGCCGGGAGACCTCTCCCGGCACCTTCGCCTGTCCGTCAGAATGTGGGGCGCGGGATCGGGATCGGCACATTCGCCAATTGGCCCTTTGCGGCCGCGCCCTTGGGCGCATTAACCGCGACCGTCTCGCTGCCCGGTATAAGACCGGCAAAGGAATATTCCGGCGGGCGGGTCATTTCCTGCACATAGGGCGAATGGATGACCATGCGGCCGGCATCGTCGCGTCCCTCACTGCGGATTTTGGCCGCCTTCGGGTTGCATATTTCGGCGCTGATATCGTTGACCTCTGCGGTATCGCCATAAGGGGCAAGCGAGGCGAGCGAGACACCCTGACCGGAAGGAGACGTCAGGCCCATCTGCAGAAGATCGGCCGACTGGTCGGTTCGACCCGCGAGACTATCGGCACCCAGCACCACAGTGATGATCGAGCGGCCATTGCGCACGGCCGATGCCACCTGGTTGAACCCGGAAGCGCAGATAAAGCCGGTCTTCATGCCATCCGCGCCATCGAAGCGGCCAACCAGCATATTGAAATTGGCGTAATTCTTTTTGCCGGTGGTGACGCCCTCAAGCGAGAAATAATGCGCATATTCGGGAAATTCCCGCTTGATGATCAGCGCCAGCAGCGCGAGGTCGCGGGCCGTCGTGTACTGGCCCTTCCCCGGCAGACCATTGGGGTTCACGTAATGCGTGGAATTCATACCGAGGCGCTGCGCCTGCGCATTCATCTGCGCCACGAAATTATCCGTGTTGCCGCCGATGGTCTCCGCAATCGCGACCGCAATATCGTTGGCGGACTTGATCAGCAGCAGCTTCAGCGCGCTGTCCATCGTCAGTTTCTGGCCGGGCTTGAAATACATCTTGGAGGCGGGCTGGTCGGCGGCCTTCTTGCTCATCACCACTTCGGTCTGCGGGCTGATCTTGCCAGCCTTCATCTGCGAAAAGGCGATATAGGCGGTCATCAGCTTGGTCAGCGAGGCCGGATACCATTTGCGGAAGGCTTCCTGGTGCGAGATCACCTTGCCGGTTTTGACATCGACCACCATTTTCGGATTGGCATTGGCCACCGGGGCCGCGGCGACGACACCTGCGGTGATGATGGCAATGGCTGCGGAAAGCCGGCGGGCGGCGTTTGGCGATTTGAAAGTCTGTGGCAAGGCTAGTCCTCGAATTCCCGTCTTCAGTCGGGGAATGGCAATATTCACCATATATGTCCTAGCAATGGCAAAGTACATTGATTACGTCAATTATGCGGCGCACTATCCACCACGGAGGATGGAGTTTTACGACACGCCGTACCGATGAACCCAGGAATGAACGAATGCCGATTTTGAACAGAGCCGCCGAACTCCAGCAGGAAGTCAGCGAATGGCGGCATCACCTGCATGAAAATCCAGAGATTTTGTATGATGTCGACAACACCGCGGCCTTCGTCGCGGAGAAGCTGAAATCTTTCGGCGTTGACGAAATCGTGACCGGTCTCGGCCGCACCGGCGTCGTCGGCATCATCAGGGGCAATCTTCCAGGCAATCGCACCATCGGCTTCCGCGCGGATATGGACGCGCTGCCCATAGTCGAGGAAACCGGCAAAGCCTGGGCATCGAAAACGCCCGGCGCCATGCACGCCTGCGGCCATGACGGCCACACCGCGATGCTTCTCGGCGCGGCGAAGTACCTCACCGAGACCCGCAATTTCGCGGGCTCGATCGCTGTCATTTTCCAGCCAGCGGAAGAAGGCGGCGCCGGCGCGCTCGCCATGGTCGAAGACGGCCTGATGGAGCGTTTCGGCATCGACGAAGTTTACGGAATGCACAATATGCCGGGCATTCCGCTTGGCGCCTTCGCCATCCGCAAGGGCGGCATCATGGCAGCACCGGACAAGTTCTCAATCACGGTCAAGGGCCGAGGCGGCCATGCGGCCCAGCCGCATCGCACGATCGACCCCATCACCATCGGCGCGCAGATCGTAGGCAACCTGCAAATGATCGCCTCACGCAATGCCGATCCGATCCGCTCCGTTGTCGTCTCGGTCACGCGCTTTCAGGCCGGCTCCAGCCACAACATCATTCCCAACGAGGCGCTGATCGCCGGCACCGTGCGCAGCCTCGATGAGACAGTGCGCGATCTCGCCCAGGAACGTATCAAGCAGATGGCGGAAGGCATTGCGCTTGCCAATGGCGCAGAAGCCGAAGTCGTCTATGAGCGCTATTGCCCGGTGACCTTCAACCACGCCGCTGAAACCGACCACGCTATCCGTGTGGCCCGCGATGTGGTTGGCGAACCGAATGTAGACCCCGATGTCGATCCCTCCATGGCAGGAGAGGATTTCTCCTTCATGCTGAAGGAAAGGCCCGGCTGCTTCATCTTCATTGGCAATGGCGATTCGGCCGGGCTCCACAATCCGGGTTATGACTTCAACGACGAAGCCATCGCCTACGGCATCTCCTATTGGGTGAAACTTGCAGAACAGCGCCTGACGAGCTGATGTCAGGCCAACGCGAAGAAAGCGGAGGACGAGATCAACCGCGATGAAGAACGCGGTTGATCCGCCGGCTGGGTCAGGTTAAAGAGCAATTCAGTGTCCACGTAGCTCAGCAGGATAGAGCACAGGATTCCTAAGACAAATTGGGGGTTGCGTCCGGAAACGACGCAATCGATCTGCTCAAAGTCGGGGAAAGCTTCGCTGGTCTTCCAGCATGCCAATCCCGAGCCAAGCTCCGGAGAAATCCGGTGAAGGTGTAGAGACTGGATGGGCAGCACCTAAAGGCCTCACGGCCCATGGTGAAGGGACAGTCCAGACCACGAACGCCCTTCCCGACAAGGCAGGGCGGCGGCGAAAGCCGAAGCGGTATGAATCCTGGGGTCGGAGGTTCGAATCCTCTCGTGGACACCATTTCCTGAAAATTATTTAAAATCAATGACGTAATCGGAAAGCGACCAGCAGACAGCTGGTCCGGGCGCGAGAAGTGGAGCGTATTCTTTGCCAGCCTGCCGCCTGCAATTGGCAAATATCAGATCGACCGACATAATAGCGTTTCCTCCTAGAACACAGAAAGTTCAAAGCTTCGTAAGGGAACGTTGAAAGCCCGCAATCGCTTCCTATTTCCTATCAGTGACGACGAGGCGCCTGTCGAAGTGGGTCGCGCGAGACGAGGGAGATTTGATGATCGACGAATATGGTCCATATGTGCAGATGTCCACGCTTGGAGAACAGATGGCTGCCTGCTACCAGACGGATGCAAATCTCGCGCTGGAACCGCATCTGGCGCATTACATGGACGAGGTGGAGGTGAATATAGCCGCCGACAGCTTCAACCATGTTGGCTTCCTGAACAGGATCAGCAGCCGGTTGCAGGTGACGCTGGCGGCAACGACCAATCAAAGACGCCGGGAGTTTCTGCAAGCGGTTGTGGCTTCACTTCAGGAGCGGATCGACCGCCATTCGTTCGATGTGGCTCAATAGGATTGGACCACTCATCTCCCCGCGGTTGACCGGCTTGCCGCACTTGGTCGACGAGACGGTCACAAGGCCTGTCTTACAGGAGCCCTCGGCGGCCGTTGTTGACTTGGACGCGCCGTCGTTATTCGACGAAAATCCGGACACTCGACGCACGGCCATCGGCGTCAATCACCGTGAGTGTGGAAAACCCCTGCCCTTCCGGGCGCCATTCACTGCTGCGACGGTGGGATGCATCCGGCAGAGGCAAACCGTTGGCGAGCCAGCGGAAGGGTGCACGCCCGCCCTGGAGCTTCAGCACCAGTGGCGAGATGCCCGACTGGCCGGAAAGCTCCACACGCGCGCCCTCGGGCGGATAAACGATGCGCGGGGCGCTTTCACGTCTTGAAGCCGAAAGCAGGCCGTTTGCGGTCGTCGTGAAACGCCGCTGGTTTGCCGGAAGGTCGGCCACGCTCACGCGCGCGACGCCGGAGGGTGCTGCCGGCATTGGCGTGATGGCCACGCCCGATTTTTCAAAGGCCTCGAAGAGGATGGGAGCCGCCGTCGCGTAACCGGCAATACCCGGCACGGCGCCGTTATCGGCGCGGCCGACCCAGACGCCGACCACGTGCCGCCCGTCATACCCGATCGACCAGGCGTCGCGGTAACCGTAGCTAGTGCCGGTCTTGTAGGCGATGCCGCGCTGTTTCATGCCGAGCGGCGGCAGCACGCCGGACAGGATGTCCGAAACGTTCCAGATTGCGGCATCGGAAAACAATCGGTCGCCTTCCAGTCGTTCCGGGGCGGAGCGGACGCCATCACCGAGGCGTACGGGACCCTCGCCACCTGTTAGCCCGGCATAAAGCTGGACAAGATCGACAAGCGAAATACCGGCGCCTCCGAGAGCAATGGCGAGCCCGGGTGCTTCGTTGGCAGGCAACGCGAGTGTGACGCCAGACCGCCGGAACCGCACCATCAGCGCCGATGGGCTCACCGCGTCGAGCAATTTCACGGCGGGCACGTTGAGCGACAGTTGCAGCGCCTGCCTGATGCTGACATCGCCCTGATAATGCATGTCGAAATTGCGCGGCCGGTAACCGGAAAAATCAGCCGGGCGATCCTCGATGATGGTCTCCTGACCGATCAGGCCATCCTCAAAGGCGAGGCCATAAATGAATGGCTTGAGGGTCGATCCGGGCGAGCGCACCGCGCGGCTCATCTCCACGAAACCCCTCCTCGCGGTATCGAGATAATCCGCCGAGCCGACCTCCGCCAGAATATCCCCGCTCTCTGCGTCGGCCATGACGATGGCGACGGATACCTTATCGCCGATTTTTCCTGCTGCATGGCGCGCCACGCCTTCCAGTTCCCGCTGGATCGAAAGCTTCAGAGTCGAGCGTATTTCCGCAGCATTGGGGAATTTCGCACGCGCGGCAGCAGCCATGTGCGGTGCTAGCGCCGGCAGATCGCGCCGGCTGGTCGGAACGCCCGCAAGCGTCGCCCGTTCCGCTTCGCCCTCACCCACGACACGTTCGACGGCAAGCCTCTGCAAGACCCGTTCCCTTGCCTGTCTCGCCGCCTCGGGATACCTGTCCGGGCGACGCCTTTCTGGCAATTGCGGCAGGGCGACCAGAAGGGCAGCCTCGGCCGTGTCGAGCCTTCCCGGCTCCTTGCCGAACCAGGCGAGGCTGGCCGCGCGTATGCCTTCGAGATTGCCGCCATAGGGCGCGATATTCAGATAAAGATCGAGGATATCCGCCTTGCTGAGCCGCCGTTCGATTTGAATAGCCCGCAGGGCCTGAAGAAGCTTTGCCGAGAAGGAGCGATCGGCGCGTGGCTCGACCAGCCGCGCCACCTGCATGGAAAGCGTCGAGGCGCCGGATACGATCCGGCCGTTGCTCACCAGTTGCCACGCGGAACGCAGCAAGGCCCAGGGATCGATACCGTGATGGTCGTAAAAGCGTTGGTCCTCATAGGCGACCAGCATCCGCAGGAACTGCGGATCGACTTCGGCCGCCGTGGTGTCGAGCCGCCAGCGGCCATCCGGTGTTGCGAAGGCACGCAGCAACTTGCCGTCGCGGTCCAACACCTCGAAGGATCGCTGCCGCGCTGCCTCGAGCGGCGGCGGGTAGGCCTTGTCCAGCGCATCCAGACCGAAGGCCGCACCGCCGATAAGCAATGCGGCCATAACGAAGCCGACGATGACAGCTTTTTTCCGCCTCATGGGGTCGCCGAACGCACCTCCATGCGGCCGGTTGCGGTGCGGGCGGCAAATTGCGGCCGGTACATATCCTCAACAGACGCGGCCGGATGATCATAAGTACCGGGAGTGACCGCGCGGACGACATAAGCCAGCGCTATTTCCGAACTGTCCCCTGCCGAGCGATCGAAGGCCGTCACAAAACGGTCGTAGCGGAATTCTGTATGCGCCGCCTCCGTTTCCGGCAACCAGTCGAAATTCGACAGTTCGGCCGAATTGACGAGGCTCGGATTGTCGATCTCGAAACCGGAAGGCAGTAGATCCGTCACCAGAATGCGCGACTGCCAGTTATTTTGCGGCACCACGTTCAGAACCACGACATAACGTTCGTTCTGTGTGACGTCGCTCGGGTTCACCTCTTCACCGTCCATGGAGTAATAGGTGCGGGTGATGGTGAAGCCTTCGCCGCCGGCAGCGAGCGGCTGAGCCGGCGGGGCCACCGTAGTGACGACGGCCGTGACCGGATCAGCCGAGGCATTGGCGATCTTCAAGGGTGCCGCCAGCAATTCCTCGCCGCTCATCCGCTTGCCGAAACCGCCGGTCTGTAAATCACCGTTCACATCGAGACGGATATCCTTGTCCTCGCCTTTCACGGCCCGGGCGGCCAGCAGCATCCATGCCTGCTCCTGTGTGCTGGTATAGGGCTTCTTTTCCCATTCCCTTGCCACGGCACCGGCAAGCTGCGGCACGACGGCCGGAACCGGACGGCTTTCCGCCGCCAGCGCCAGCGCCGCCGCACCGTCGCGAAGGGCGGAGCCGTAATCGGCGCGGGCGAAGCTGACATTGGTGGCGCGGCTGGCCATGTCGAGCGAAGCACCGAACACGGTCTTCGAACGGGCCTGGTCGCCGTAAAGCGAAAGGGCTGCGGCAACCTGCGCCTTGGCAAGCGGCGTCGGGAAATCGGCAAGCGCAGTATCGGCGTAATAACGCAGATCGTTGATCGCCGCCTTGCGGTTGCGCGCCAGCACATAAAGCGAATAGGCGATCTCGTTGCCGCGATCCTTGACATTGCTGTCATAGGACAGGCCGTTCTGCAGGTTGTTCAACGCCTGCACCATGGCCGCTTCGGGGACATCGTACTTCTGCTCGCGCGCGCGGGTCAGGAAGTCGGTAATATAGGCATCGAGCCACAGATCGCCGTAACCCGGCGACCAGAGGCCGAAGCTGCCGGAACTCGACTGGAAGGACAGCACGCGGTAGACCGCTTCCTGAACCCTCTTACGGGTGTCGGGATCTTCAGCCATGCCGCTGTCCTTTGTCAGTTCCGAGACGTAAAGCAGCGGCAGCGCGCGGCTCGTCGTCTGTTCGGCGCAGCCGTAAGGATATTTGTCCAGCATCATCACCAGCGCCGGGATATCGAAAGCGGGCGAGCGCGTGACATTAACGGCGACGGACGAGCCGAGGAGCATGCTGTCGGCCAGAAGATCACCATTGATCGTCAGGCTGCTGTTCGGCGCAATCTTGATTTCGCGCCGCGTCGTGACTGGAAGAACGGCCGGGCGCACCGGAACGTTCAGAACCTGCTCAAGCGAGACACCTGCCGCATTGGAGACCTTTATGGTGATCGCGCCATTGCCGGGCTGCTCGCCCGTCAGCGGAACGGTCAAAGACGACTTGCCGCCCTTTTGCAGCGCAAGTGTCTGCGACACTTCACCCTGATCGACCGTCAGAGCCGTATTGCTGGTCACATCCAGCCGGTAGTCGCCGGCGTCGCCATCCGTATTGGCGATATCGAGCCGCAATTGCGAGATATCGCCGGGGGCGAGGAATTTCGGCGCGCTGGCGGTTACCACGACGGGATCGCGAATGATGGCATCGGAAACCGCATGTCCCACGCCGGTCTTCGTCCAGGCAACCGCCATGATGCGGGCCGTCCCGTTGAACTGCGGAATATCGAAGCTCACAGTCGCCTTGCCGTTAGCGTCGAGTTCAACCGGACCGGCAAAGAAGGCCACAAGCTTTTCCGTGGGTGGGCTGCCCTGAAGGGCCGCCCCGCCGCCATCACCGCCGGTGCGCAGCCGGCCCGTGGCGCCAAGCGAGCCGTCAATCAGGCGGCCATAGAGGTCGCGGATTTCCAGTCCCAGCCGGCGCTGGCCGAAATACCATTCATCCGGCTTCGGCGGCTCATAGCGGGTGAGGTTCAAGATGCCGACATCGACCGCCGCAACGATGGCGTAGGCCTTTTCGCCCACACCAGCCCCCGCAACCGTGATCGGAATTTCGAGCGGCTGGCGCGGCAGCGTCTTCTGCGGCGCGCCGAGTTTGACGGCAAGCTTGCGCTCGGCCGGATCGACGGCAAGCCACTTGATGCCGATGGCGCGCATGGGCATACGGCTTTCCTGCGCGTCGCCGGGGCGGAACAGCGTCGCCGTCACATAAGCGCCAGCGCCCCATTCCTCGGTGACCGGAATGTCGATCTCGCCGCCCTCTTCGCCGATCTCGGCATTCTGTACCGCAATCAGCTTTTCCGAACCGGACGTTATCATCAATTCACCGGCGAAACGTGAGGAGACCTTGAGTTTGGCCGTATCGCCGATCTTGTAGCTCTGTTTGTCCAGCGCGATTTCCAGCGCATCCGGCGTTTCCGTCGAGCTTGCCTCCACATAGAAACCGGCATCGAATTCGACACTGGAAACCGGTGCGCCATTACCCGCACCCTCCACTTCCAGCCGGTAGCGGCCCCAGGTGACCGGCACGGAAATTTCGCCGCCATTGGCGTCGACCGAAAGCGTGCCGGTTTCCTGCTGCTTGGTGTATTCCACGGGCTCATAACGCCAGGAATTACCCTGACGATACCATTGATAGTTACGCTCTACCTTGATGAGCTTCCAGGTCAGGCCATTGATCGCCTGTTTGGCACCATCGGCACTGACACCGATGATATGGAAACGTCCAACGGAGTTCTGGGCGAGATCGCCGGAAAACTGCGGCTTGATGCCAATGACGGATGCTTCCGCCTTGATGGGCAGCGCCAGCGAGCGTTCCACGGCGCGGCCGCCGGCTTCGCGCATGCGCACGGTGATGTTGGCGGAGAGAAGCTGCGTTGTGGATGGCAGATCGGTGAGATCAACGTTGAAGCTCGCTTTGCCCTCTTCATCCAGGACCGGCAGATCGGCAAGCGTCGTGCGGTTTTCCTCTTCGCTTTCCTCATCGGCCAGGCCGAAGAAATAACCTTCGAAATCGGCGCTGGTGCGCGTCGGCTTGATCGCGACCTCCCCTTCCAGCGTCAGGCCGGCAGCGGGCGCGCCATAAAGATAACGGCCATCAACGTCGATTGCCGTTTCTGCGCCCCGATCGATCTGTTTTGCCTTGCTCGAGAGGTCAAACTCGGTGCGGTCAGGCACAAAATCATCGACAAGGAAGCTCTTTTCGCTGATCGCAGCCGTCTTCGGGTCGGTATGGATGCGCAATGTCCAGGTGCCGCGCATGGCATTTGCCTGCAACGGCAGATCCACCGCATGACCGCCAAGCGCCTTGCCGTCGCTGACAAAGCGCCGGTCTTCCACGCCGTCAGGGCGTGAGAAAATGAAAGTGAGCGGCAGGTCCTCGATTGCCTTGCCGTCAACGTCACGGGCCAGGGCTGCGGCATGCACGGTCTCGCCGGCACGATAGATGCCACGTTCGGTCCAGCTGAACACGTCGATAGCACCGGGTGCTGCACGTCCCGTCACGCCGCGATCCGAAAGATCGAAGCCTGCACGGGTCATATCGAGGAACACGTAATCCTTATCGCCGTTGCGCGCCGTCAGGATGGCAGGCGCCTGAGCCGCCGTGCCGCGCATCAGGCCGGCAGAGAACACCGCGCGGCCGTCCGCATCGGTTTTCGCGGTGCCCAGCACCTCGTTGTTCTTGGCCAGGAGCTGCAGATCCACGTCCGCAAGCGGTTTGGCGCTGCCGAGTGCACGGACAAATACATTCAAACCGTCCGTTCCGGCATAGGTGGTGATGCCGGTATCCGACACGAGGAACCATTGGGTGGCGCGCGAATCCCAGGTTTCCGGCGCCGTGCCCGGCGGCACGGCAGTCAGCACATAGATGCCCGGCTTGCGCTCCGGCAAGGCCTCATCCACTGGAAAACTCGTGACCACATCCTTGTTGAGATCGGGCTGGATATCAATCGAGCCCTGCCAGACAAGCTCGCCGATTTCGTTTTCGATACGGTCGGCATTGTAACCGTCCATCTGCGTCAGAAACTGCGAATTTGCCAGCAGCGCGGTGATATTGCGGTCACCGACGCGATAAAGCTTCAGGTCGGCCTTGTCGGCATTCACAGAGACAATCGGAATGCCACGGCGCGCACTGCCCGGCAGCACGAAATTCTCGCCGGTGAAGCGCACGCTGGCCGTGCGGTCACGCACGTAAATATCGAGATTGACCTGTTTTTCCAGCGGCTCTTCCACGGAAGACGGCAGGCCGGCGCGCAGTGCGATCTTGTAGCGCTGGCCATGGGTCAGGCCTTCGACGCAAATTTCGCTGCCCTTCGCCTCGATGGCCTTGGGGGCTGCCCCATCCAGCGTGATGAAGGAAGAATAATCGACGCCATTCTTCACCAGCGGTTCGGAAAACTGCACGCAGGCGCGCGGGCTTACGCTGTCCGTATCCACCGTATTGTTGATGACGCGAAAACCCTGGCGCGTGCGCAGGTCGGCATAGGCCGCCTTTGTCTGTGCATCATCGGTGAGCGCAAGGCTTTCCTTATAGGCATTGAGGGCTGCGCGATAATTCTGGGTTCTTTCAAATGCCTTCGCCAGCCGGTTCAGGGCTTCTGTGCGGGCGCTGACTGTTCGGCTCAGCTGATAGGCATTGATGGCGGCAGACGCCGCTTGCCCTGCGATCGAATAATTATCGGTGACCTGCGCCGCTTTTTCGGAAAGCTCCGCCCAGAGCGCGCCGTCGTCTGGCGTGATCGCAAGGGCCTGCTTATAGGTCGTAACCGCATCGGGAATATTGCCCCCGGCCGCCTGCTGCCGCGCCGTCTGTACGAGGGCTTCCACGCCTTGCCCGCCCTCACCGTCATTCGCCGCAAGGCCGGATTTCATTCGGCGCGCTTCCTGCTGCAGGCTGTCAGTGACGAAGGACAGGCGCTGCGGCGCGCCGATATCGGCTTCCGTCGCCACTTCGACAATCTTGCCGGCAACCGCACCGGGGAAGGCGTTCAGCTGATTGAAATCAGATTTGAGGAAGCACCATTTCACCTTTGGATTGTAGGTAAAGGCCTTGCAGGATGTGTCTCCGGCGCAAATCTCGCCACATTGCTCCAACGAGACGTTTTGCTCCGTCCTGAGATCGAAGCCGAAATAATCGCCATTTTGGGTGGTCACGACCTTGCGGGAGGGTTCCGCCGCCATGGCTGGCGCAAAAATCATGGCGGCTGAGACCGCAACCAGCGAAATCCGGACGAGCGCGCGCAACGACATCAGTTCTCTCCCCGCAACAGACATGTCGGGCGGGACTCTGGTCAAATCCACGCATGGTTGTCAACGCATCTTCGTCAATTCGCGCCATGACAATCTGTGGAGAGGAAAAGAAGCTGCGATTAGTCCTCTATTTTACGCGCTTCCGAGATGAGCATGATCGGCACACCGTCACGAATTGGATAAGCAAGCCGCGCATTTTCGGAGATGAGTTCATTGCGGGCACGGTCATAGGAAAGGCGGCCCTTCGTCAAAGGGCAGACAAGCAATTCGAGAAGCTTCGGATCGACGTTGTTCATCCTGTCGTCCATGGCGGCGATCCTACTGCAGCACGTTGCCGCCCTCACCCGATCCCTGGGCAAGAACGATCTCGGTGATGGCGATCAATGTTTCGGCCCGCGTCTTGAGATCGGGCGCTTCCAGCAGCGCCTGTTTTTCGGCGGGTCCAAAGGGAGACATCATGGAAAGCGAATTGACCAGAACACGGTTGCCGGCCCTTTCCACACTCTCCCAATCCGCTTCCAGCTGGTTGGCCTCCAGAAACGAGCGGAACACCCGCAGCAGGTTTTCACGGTCCACGGCCTCCTCATCGTATTCGCCGGAGAGATCGGCGATGAAGGGCGCGTGACGGAAACTGCGATAGGGCTTGCCGGCCTCCACCTCCTCCAGCAGACGGAAACGGCACACACCGGTGAGCGATATGATGTAACGGCCATCGCCGGTTTCGGAAAAGGAGGTGATGCGGCCAAGGCACCCAACCGCACTCAACGGCCCGCCCTCCAGGCCCGATTCGATGACATGAAGGGCTGGCTGCACCATGCCGATGAGACGGTGACCCGCCAACGCCGTGTCGATCATGGCAAGATATCTTGGCTCAAAGATATTGAGTGGAAGATGGCCTTCCGGCAACAGAAGAGCACCGGGAAGGGGAAAAACCGGCACGGTTTCCGGCAGGTCGTCGCTCTTCACATATCTTGCATTTCCGACATGCATGGGAATCAAGCCCCCTGTTCACTGCTGCCGCCCGGCGGATCAACCGCCTGGCCGGGATATGCCCGCATTAAGAAAACAGTATCGACGAAAGCTTCCGGCGGCCCGCGACGGTCGCCGGATCCTTAAAGCCCCAGGCCTCGAAAAATTCGAGAAGCTGGCGGCGCGCGCCGTCGTCGTCGAAGGTCCGATCCTTACGCATGACGTAGAGCAGATGATCCGCCGCCTCGTCGCGCCGGCCCTGCGCATTCAGCACCTTCGCAAGCTTAACCCGTGCCTCGTGTCGATCTGGGTCGGCTGCCAGTTCGCTTTCCAGCGCCACGGGATCGCCGATCTTGCGGGCTTCCTCATATTGGGCGATCTTTTTCGAAACGAGCTGAATGCCCGCATCCTCATTGAGTTCCGCCGGCAGTGACGACAGCAATTCACTGGCCCGCTCATATTGTCCGGCGGCGATCATGCACTCGGCAATGCCGGCAATCGCTGCGGGGTTTTCCGGATCCGCCTGCATGACGGCGCCAAAGAGCTGTGCTGCGCCGTTGAAATCGCCATCGGCCAGCAGCTGTTTCGCTTCGGTCAGAACGGCCTCGATCTCCGCCTTGGGATCGCCTGCATCAGGGCCGGCAATCTTTTCGATGAATTGCTTGATCTGGCTTTCCGGCACCGCGCCCATGAAGCCGTCGACCGGCCGGCCATCCGCAAAAGCGACGATCGCCGGAATGGACTGGATGCCGAGCTGTCCGGGAATGGACGGGTGGTCGTCAATGTTCAGCTTCACGAGCTTCACGCGGCCATTCGCTTCGTTGACGACTTTCTCGAGCACGGGCGTCAGCTGTTTGCACGGGCCGCACCAGGGCGCCCAGAAATCCACGAGAACTGGCTGACGACGTGACTCTTCGAGAACGTCCTTGGAGAAACCAGCCGTCGTTGTGTCCTTGATGTGTCCGGAGGACGCACCATTCAGCTCGCCACTATAGTGCGCGCTTGCGGACATCTGCCCGCCGTAGGAACCGCCGTAAGGATTATTCGTGTCGCTCATGCCGGTCTCCCGTAACCTCTGTCATATGTCTTGATTGAAGCAAAGATCGTATCTCACTCGCTGACTTTCAAGACAAGCGGCGTATGTCCGGTCGCCTCGAGAAAGCGAATGAGATCCGCGGATGCGATTGTCGTCGTCTGATCGTTGGAGAGCGGGTGGCCATTGACAAGTTCGTTTTCCAGCAGCGCGCTATCCAACACAAAAGTGACCTGCCGGTCCGTGTCGTTGATTGCGCCGAACACCGTGACCGAACCCGGCACCACACCCAGATATTCGAGCATTTTTTCCGGCCGGCCGAAGGACACGCGGCTTGCCGCACCGATGATCTTATGGACGCTTTTCAGATCCACCACCGCGTTTTCTTCCACGGTCAGAACGAAGTACTGGTCCTTCTTGTCCTTTACAAAGAGGTTCTTTGTGTGGCCCCCAGGGATCAGGTCGCGCAATGACTGCGATTCCGCGACGGTAAAGACAGGCTCGTGCTGTTTCGTGGTGTGCGAAATTCCGAGCCCATCGAGAAATTCGAACAGCTCCGCTGCCGTCTTGCGAGAATTCTCCGCCATATGCTGCCACCTGCCTCTGCCGATTCCATTGTCGTTGCGTCATGATTAAGGGGGCAGCCGCCTATTGGCAACGCGGGAAAAATCGGCTGCAGGAAAAATTATCAATCTTTTCCGCCGCTTGTCGCATTTCTCAAAGAAATTTTCGCGTTTTTGTCATTTCCCTGTTGCATTCCAAAATCGATTGAGCGATATAGCGCCCGTCGCCGCTTCGGCGGCCCACGGTTCAGCATACTACCCCGGACCGGTGGATTTGAGCGGGTGTAGCTCAGGGGTAGAGCACAACCTTGCCAAGGTTGGGGTCGAGGGTTCAAATCCCTTCGCCCGCTCCAGTTTCCCAAGTCATGATCTTCCGGATGTTTATTTTTTCGCAGCGGCGGTTTTCGTTGCGGCGTCACCGGCTTCATATTGTCTGTGTACGAGCGGTACAAAAATCGTCCCCCGGGCGGAACCTATATCGAGGATGGCCGTTTGAACGCCGAGGCTCCTAACCTCAGTTCCCTCTGATTGCCCGCTGCCAGCGGGCATTTTTTTACCCTCTTTAAAGTCGCCACCTGCGCCCGCCCCTTTGAAACTACGGGTGAGAGCCCCGTCATACGCGGCTGAATGGCAGAACAACCCTGTCAGCAGCAACAATATGACGCCTTGATCTTGCCATATTTCATTCAGTGTGCTTTTGTGCAGCCGCCCTTGTGGGAGGGGGTAGAGGTTGAGGCCCGCTGGCTGCATTTTAGCAGTAGCGGGTTTCCCTTTTTTTGGGCGAGATTCGCCGGCAAAGGCGTCTGATCCATTGCTATTTGCCGCTGAGACAAGCAACGAACTCCCGCGCTGCACGGTGAGGTATGGTTTTTTCGTATGAAGAAAAGTGGTAGCGGGAGAGGGACTTGAACCCCCGACACGCGGATTATGATTCCGCTGCTCTAACCACCTGAGCTACCCCGCCACAGGGGAAACGTGACAGTCATGTGACCGGCTGTTCCATCAGGATGAGCGGCTTATAAGGTGCCGCTCCCCAAAGTGTCAAGCGCAAGATGCGCAAAAAATTCGCTTTCCGCATCGCTGCAAAAAGCGAGTGGTTTCAGGCGGCAACCGGCTTTTCCAGAAGCGCCTTGAGCGACGCCTCGGCCTCCGCCGAGCGCTCGGACCGTTCAATGAAACCGCCGCCGTACACGCGGGCATCCGCGCCCGGCGCGGAATAAAGCACGCAGGCCTGACCGGGCGCGACACCCGCCTCTCCGGTCATCAGGTCCACATAGATACCATTCTCATCCGCATGCAGCACTGCCTCCGTCGGAGGACGGGTGGAACGCACCTTGGCGAAGCAGGCGAAGCCCTGCCCGGCGTCAACGGCCAGGTCGCCATCACCCAGCCAGTTCATGTCACGAAGATAGACGCGGCGGGTTTCCAGCGCCTCACGCGGGCCAACGATGACCCGGCGGCCACGCGCATCGAGATGCACGACGTAAAGCGGCTCGCCCGTCGCAACACCGATACCGCGGCGCTGGCCGATCGTATAATGCACGATGCCATCGTGGCGGCCGAGCACACGCCCGTCGAGATGCACGATATCACCCGCCAGAGCCGCATTCGGCTTCAGCTTGTTGATGATATCGGTATATTTGCCCTGCGGCACGAAACAGATATCCTGGCTGTCGGCCTTTTTGGCAACGACAAGCCCCATTTCTTCCGCTAAAGCCCGCGTTTCGGCCTTGGAGAGGCCACCGAGCGGGAAGCGCAGATAATCGATCTGTTCCTGCGTGGTTGCGAACAGGAACCAGCTCTGGTCGCGGTCGCTATCGATCGGCCGATAGAGCGCGCGGCGGCCCGCCTGACCGGGAACGGGGTTGGGCCGCGAACGGATGTAGTGGCCCGTGGCCAGCGCATCGGCACCCAGTTCCTGCGCGGTCGCTAGAAGATCGGCGAATTTTACCGTCTGGTTGCAGGCAACACAGGGAATGGGGGTCTCACCCATTGCATAAGCTTCCGCAAAGGGGTTGATGACGGTTTCGCGGAACCGCGCTTCATAATCCAGCACGTAATGGGGGATGCCCAGCGTTTCGCAGACCCGGCGCGCATCGTCGATATCCTGGCCGGCGCAACAGGAGCCGGCGCGGTGCACGGCGGCGCCATGGTCATACAGCTGGAGGGTGATGCCGAGGACATCGTAGCCCTCGCGCTTGAGGATACCGGCCACAACAGAAGAATCGACGCCACCGGACATGGCGACAACGATCCGGGTATCTTCCGGCCTCTTGTCAAAATCGAGCGTATTCACGTTTTTTCCCATCGTCAGTCATAACGGGGGTAAAGGCCCCGCCGCCTGTCGGTCATCCGCCGCAAGAAACCTTGCCCACCAAACGGGCCGTCCTGTCTCGCCATACCGCGGATTTAAGGGCTGCATATAGAAAGGAATGGCTTCACACGCAAGTACGGGGCGGAAAACCGCCCCGTAAAGCCGTCTGATTCCCTTGTAGAGGGCTTCAGGCACCAGCCGTCTTCTGGCCGCTGCTGCCGAACCACTTGTCGCGCTCCCGCCACAGGGCGGGCATGGCCAGCAATCCGATGGCCGTGAAGGCGATCAGCGTCTTGTTCAGCTGCGACAGTTCGGCCGTGCGTCCATCGAGATAATAAACACCGTAGACGATCGCCACGTGCCACACATAGACCTGCAGCGAGTGGCGGCCGAGCAATTGCAGGAACTTAAGCGACAGCACCCAGATAACGCCTTCGGCGATGGAGCGCACGAGCGGGCGGTGGTGATGCGGTCCGGCAATCACGAGCCAGGTGAGGCCAACGCCGACGGCGAGGAAGTTGATGAGGTAGACCGGGCCGAAATCGGCGCGGATTTCCATCGTCGAAAACTTGCCCATCATGAATTCCGGCATCAGACCCCACGCGGTAGCGATGCGGAGCGGCATGAAGAACAGGCAGATGACAAGCGCGGCCTTCGGCAGCCAGGTGTGCTCCGGGGAGAAAATCTTCTTCCACGGAATGCGGTTCTGCGCCGTCATAGCACCCATCACCAGCGCCGAGTAGAACACCAGCTGCCAGCCGAGCAGGTTGAAGCTGACGCGAATACCCTGTTCGTCCGCGCCCTTGACGAGTTCATTGAGAGGCGTCGTCACAATCTGCTGCAGGCCAAGCTGTCCCGCCATCCAGACCAGCAGCGAGCCGGCCATGACATAGGCCCATTTGCCATCGAGGCAGAGCTTCACCAGGACAGGCGCGAAAATCATGTAGACAATATATTGCGGCAGAATGTCCATGAAGGTCGGCTGGAAGAGAAATGTCGCAATTGCCGCCAGACGCAGCGGATCGTCGAAAGACGTCATGCCGAGCCAATTGTACCAGATATAGGGCGCATGCGGGATGATCATACGGAAGAACAGAACGGCGATGACGAGACCCATCGCATAACGATAGAGTTCCAGCGCGCGGTTCCAGATCATCTGTTTACCGGCGTCATAGCCATATTTCATCATCTTGCGCGCGTATACCATGCCGATCAGCAGGCCGGACAGGAATACGAAGCCCTGCGCGTCCTCGACAAAGGCGAACTGACGATGGTTGATTTCCACCAGCCAGAAGCCGCCGGCAAACACCAGATGGTTGATCAGCATGAAGACGAGGAAGTAACCACGCATCCCGTCGATCAGGTCAAAGCGTTTCATTTCGATAGCTCTCCGTTCTCGCGGGCCGTGCATTGCCCGGCCACCCAGCCCGGCCTGCGAGATGCCGGGAATTGGATTGTCAACGCGCTTTTGCGGCTGAGGTTCCGCTCCCAAAGCGGTTTAGAACCGGCACAAAAAGTCACATTGACGTGTACGCCCTGTGGTTAGGACGCGGGGACTGAATGCCAGATGAATGAAAAAAGGCAATTCCGTGAAGCGGATGAGCCATGCACCAAGGACATACCGAGGCAAACAAGCCTCAAGGCCTTGCATGGCAGGGGAAAGCCGAATCCGCCGCGCGTGGCTGGCGGATATATCACCCGCAAGATCTCCCAATCTTTTTTGGCGGCATTCCGCCATGCTTTTTAGGAAGCTTTATCGAACGAAACGAACAAAGGCCCGGCGGTGAAGCGACCGCCGGGCCTTATCCGTTTAAGAGGCTCTGATTCGTCAGGCGGCGGCCTGGATGGCGGCGACCTGCCAGTTGTCGTTGCCGGGGCGGCGGACAAAGGTCCACATTTCCACCGATTCGGACGGATGTTGCTCGTCACCTTCGATCACCTTGCCAGAGGTGCGGTCGCGCATCACGTCGATGGCAGAGTAGCGCATCGCGACTGTCGCGTAGTCCTGCCCTTCTTCGTGCCATGCTTCAGCGACATCGCCCTGCAGTAGCGTCACCTCGCGCACGTCGTTTTTCACACCGCTGGTCGCGTTATCACTGAGTTCTTCAGCGAGATATGACATGGCTTCGGGCGTCGTCAGTTTGCGCAATGTGCCATAATCCTCGGCGGCATAGGCAGCCTGCACGTCTTCCAGCATTTTCTGGAACGTCTCGAGGTCGCCCTGCGTGATGCCGATTTCGTCGCCTTCCGAGATGGCGTTGGCGTGGGGCGTGGGCTTTGCCGTTGCGGCAGCAGCAGCCGCTCCGCCCGCAGCGCCGGCCATCGCGCCGATCTTCGGGATCTTGAACGAGGATGCGGCCGGACCCGCCTGCGAACCGCCATTATAGGAGGAGCCGGAATGATCCGTGCGGTGCGAGCCGTTGGCCGATCCATAAGCGGGCTGGCCCTGACGGCGCGACGCGAAGAAACGCATGGCGAGCATGACCAGAAGGCCGATCAGCGCAACCTGCAGCAACATGCCGAAGAAACCGGCCATGCCGCCGAAACCACCACCCAGAAGCATGCCGAACAGACCGCCCATCAGAAGGCCGCCCATCAGACCACCCATCATGCCGCCGAAGAGGCCACGATTTTGTTGCGGCGCCTGTGCGCCAGGACGTGCCGGCTGAGCAGCGCCAGGAGCTGCCTGGTTGGTGTTGGGCGTCATGCTGCGGTTAATCGGCGCGGTCTGGCCGGGCGCAGTGCTGGTCGAAGGCGGAGCGGAGTAGGTCCGCGTGCCACGGCTGCCGAAACCGCCGCTGGCGCGACGTGCTTCTGCCATATCAACCGCCACAAAAGAAACCGCGATACCAAGCGCGGCGACTGCGAACAAACCCTTGAAGCGCCGAAAGGCAGCAAACATCGTTATCTCCTATTGGCCGCCCTCCCATGAGCGGCATCTCAACAGGCCATATAGCAACTCATGATCATCATTTTTAGACCGCTCGGCTTAAATTTTTTGTGATATGCAACCAAGGCGTGAGGCGCGTGAAATCTGCCGCAATTCGAAAGCTGGAAAAACAAAAACCGGCACAGGGTTTCCCCTGCACCGGTTCCTATTGTCCCCTTGGGAGGAACGATAGATCAGTCGACGTTGAACGTCAGCGGCTTGACCTGGCGGATGGCGGGGTTGGCGCGCAGCTTGTCCAGCACCTCTTCGGAAACCGGACCGTCGACATAAAGCAGGGCGATGGCGTCGCCGCCTTCCTTTTCACGTCCAAGCTGGAAGTTGGCGATGTTGACGCCAGCCTCGCCGAGCGTGGTGCCCATGAAGCCGATCATGCCGGGAACGTCGGTATTGGTGATGTAGATCATGTGCGATCCGACATCGGCATCCATGTTGATGTTCTTGATCTGGATGAAACGTGGCTTGCCATCCGAGAACACCGTGCCGGCAACCGAGCGGATCTGGTTTTCCGTCTTCACCGTTAACTTGATGTAACCGTCGTAAACGCCGGTCTTGTCGCGCTTGACCTCGGAAAGGATGATGCCTTTCTCCTTGATCATGACCGGGGCCGAAACCATGTTCACGTCGGCAACCTGACTCCGGATGAGGCCGGCCAGCAATGCACTGGTCAACGCCTTCGTGTTCATGTTGGCGGTTGCACCGTCATAAAGGATTTCGATTTCCTTGGTGGCGCTTTCCTGTACCTGGCCGACGAAAGACCCGAGAACATCCGCGAGACGGATGAAGGGCTTCAGACGCGGCGCTTCCTCAGCCGTGATCGACGGCATGTTGATGGCGTTGGACACGGCACCCTTGACGAGGTAATCCGACATCTGCTCGGCAACCTGCAGGGCAACGTTTTCCTGTGCTTCCGTGGTCGAAGCGCCAAGATGCGGCGTGCAGACGACGTTAGGAAGGCCGAAAAGCGGGCTCTCGGTGGCGGGCTCGACTTCGAACACGTCAAAACCGGCACCGGCGACATGGCCGGACTTGATGGCTTCCGCAAGGGCAGCTTCATCCACCAGACCACCACGGGCGCAGTTGACGATACGTACGCCCTTCTTGGTCTTGGCAAGGTTTTCAGCGTTGAGGATGCCGCGCGTCTTGTCGGTCATCGGCACATGCAGGGTGATGAAATCGGCCTGGGCTAGCAACTCGTCCAGCTCAACCTTGGTGACGCCCATTTCCTGCGCGCGCTCCGGCGACAGGAAGGGGTCGTAGGCGAGAACGTGCATCTTGAGGCCAAGTGCACGCGAGCAGACGATCGAACCGATGTTACCCGCACCGATGACGCCGAGCGTCTTGCCGGTGATCTCGACACCCATGAACTTCGACTTTTCCCACTTGCCGGCCTGCGTGGAGCTGTCGGCTGCCGGAAGCTGGCGGGCGACGGCAAACATCAGCGCGATCGCGTGTTCTGCCGTCGTGATGGAGTTGCCGAATGGCGTGTTCATGACGATGATACCGCGGCGCGAGGCGGCCGGGATGTCAACATTGTCGACGCCGATGCCGGCGCGGCCGATGACCTTGAGGTTGGTCGCGGCTTCGATCAGCTTTTCGGTTGCCTTGGTGGCAGAGCGGATGGCCAAGCCATCGTAATTGCCGATGATTTCAGCAAGCTTGTCCTTGTCCTTGCCGAGCTTCGGCTGGAAATCGACTTCGACGCCACGATCACGGAAAATCTGGACGGCGGTTTCCGACAGTTCGTCGGATACGAGTACGCGAGGTGCCATGGTTCACGGGCTCCTTGAAAAACGGTGCAGTTTTGAAAGCGGGAACTATGCGGCCCTGCATCAGCGCAGGGCCGGTATCAAAATCAGGCGGCAGCCTTGGAAAGTGCTGCCTTCTGCGTCTGGTAAGCCCAGGTGAGCCAGGGCATGACGGCTTCCATATCAGCCGTCTCGATGGTGGCGCCGGCCCAAATGCGCAGACCGGACGGGGCGTCGCGGTAAGCGCCGATATCGAGGGCGACATTTTCCTTTTCGAGCAGGGCGACGACGCCCTTGGCAAAATCGGCCTGTGCCGCGGCATCCAGCGCCTGGACCTCGGGATCAACGATCTTGAGGCAAACAGACGTGTTGGAGCGAGTTTCCGGCTTCACGGCCAGGTTGGCGATCCAGTCGTTCTTCTCGATGAAGTCGTAGATAACCTTGGCATTGGCATCGGCGCGGCCGATCAGCGCCTTCAGGCCACCGAGATTCTTTGCCCAGAGCAGCGCGTCGATATAATCTTCAACGCAGAGCATGGACGGCGTGTTGATGGTTTCACCGGTGAAGATGCCTTCGATCAGCTTGCCGCCGGAAACCATGCGGAAGATTTTCGGCAGCGGCCATGCCGGTGCGTAGCTCAAGAGACGCTCAACGGCGCGCGGCGACAGGATGATGACGCCATGGCCGCCCTCGCCGCCGAGAACCTTCTGCCAGGAGAAGGTGACGACGTCGAGTTTCGTAAAGTCCATATCCTGCGCGAAAGCCGCCGAGGTGGCGTCGCAGATGGTCAGGCCCTTGCGGTCGGCGGGAATGAAATCGGCGTTGGGAACACGAACGCCAGAGGTCGTACCGTTCCAGGTGAAGACCACGTCGCGGTCGAAATCGACTTCGGCAAGGTTCGGCAGCAGACCGTAATCGGCCTCGAACTTGCGAACGTCCTTCAGCTTCAGCTGCTTGACGACGTCGGTGACCCAGCCGGCGCCGAAGCTTTCCCAGGCGAGCATATCGACGCCACGTTCGCCGAGCAGCGACCAGAGCGCCATTTCAACGGCGCCGGTGTCGGATGCGGGAACGATACCGATGCGATAATCGGCGGGAACATCAAGAACTTCACGGGTGAGATCGATGGCCTGCTTCAGCTTGGCTTTGCCAACCTTGGCGCGATGCGAGCGACCGAGCGGCGCATCGGAGAGAGCATCTAGCGACCAACCGGGGCGCTTCGAGCAGGGACCAGAGGAAAAATGCGTATTGCCCGGACGGACGTCCGGCTTCACGATATCTGTCATTTGACTACCCTTCCAGATAGGCGCTCCACGTTAGGGTGGAGTGTCCTGACGCCGTTGCTATTCCTGTCGCCGATCCCAGTCAAGCGGAATATGTCGCTACGCAGAAGAATCTTGGTCCATATGCGTCATGTCCCTTGCCACATGCCGATAAAACAAAACCGCCCGCACCCGGAGGATGCGGACGGCCCGAAACTATCAGGTTGGCGTGACGTTTATTTATAAACGGCAGGCTGCAGAGGAATATCGGCAGGCGGCATGTATTGCGCGGTGTCGCAACCGTTGAAGACATAACGGCCGCCGACACGCACTTCATGCGAATAGAGGCCCTTGTCACGGCCGGGGCCGCCGCCATTCTCATAGGCGAACATGTCGCCCTTGTTGATGTGACGGAAACGGTAACCGATATCGGCCTTCAGATTACAGGTAACATCAATGGATGCGCCAGCCATAAGGGCGTAAGCGAAACGCCACTTGCCCCTGCCGCCGTGTTCGGTGGTCGGGTCGCAATAGCCCGATCCGTCTGTCGCGCAGGAGGTATTACGCAACTTGTCCCACTTCACGTAGGACGCGCCGATACCGCCGCCGACGTATGGTGTGACGCGGCCGTAGGTACCCAGATCGACATAGGCGTTCGCCATCAGCGTATAAGCCCGCAGCGCGCTTAGGTCGGTCGATACGCACGGCGTTCTGCTTCCCAAAGGACCACCACCACAAAAACCACTAGTGGAACCGCGGAAATCCGACTTGCCCATATAGTCGAAGGTCAAGTCGCTGCGGAAATAGTTGTTGAACTGATAACCGACACCGGCGCCAATGACATAGCTATCGTCGATCTTCGCGGTATCGAAATCAGCGAGATAGCCACCAGGGCCACCCTGATAATAATTGGCACCACGCAGCTTATTGAAAGAATAACCGACGTCGCCTCGCAGATACCAGCCGCTTGCCTGGGTGATCTCCACTTCGGGAGCATAGGTCGGCGCAGGCTCAGCTTGATAAAGATCGGCGGCAATGGCGCTGGTGCCGGTCAGCAGGACGGCCAGAAATCCGGCCAGGGCGTTTTTCATGACTTCCACTCCAGAAGAGGCACGTGCGTTTGCGGCAGCAGATGCCAGTGAACTGTTCAGTCATGGAGATTGACGTAAAATGGTTAAGTCCCGATTAACCACGCTCATTCACTATATTTATTAGTAAATACTCAAAGAAAAAGCCGGCGGAAGGCCGGCTTTTTGCTGATTTATTGTTGCTATGCCTCACGCGGCTGAGCGGGCATTCGCGATGATGCCGACAAGATCATTGACGATACGCTCCACCTTCGCGCTATCGTCGCCTTCCGCCATCACGCGGATCAGCGGTTCGGTGCCGGAAGGGCGGATGACGAGGCGGCCATTATCGGCAAGCGCACTTTCCGCATCCGCAATTGCCTGCTGCACGACCGGGTTTTCCAGCGGTTTGCCACCGGAGATACGGACATTCTTCAAAAGCTGCGGCACGGGCTCGAACTTGCGGCAAACCTCGCTCACCGTGCGGCCGGAGCGCTTGACCTTGGCGAGAACCTGCAATGCCGCAACGAGCCCATCCCCCGTCGTGCCGTAATCCGACAGCACGATATGGCCGGACTGCTCACCGCCAACATTGAAATTGTGGTTGCGCATGTGTTCGACCACATAGCGGTCGCCCACCTTGGTGCGGGCAAGGGTGAGGCCCTTGTCGCCAAGAAACCGCTCAAGACCGAGATTGGACATGACAGTTGCGACGATGCCACCGCCGCGGAGCGTGTTGTCTTCGGCCCAGCTGTCGGCGATGACGGCCATCAGCTGGTCGCCATCAACGATCTCACCGCGTTCATCAACGATGATGACGCGGTCCGCATCACCATCCAGCGCAATGCCAATATCGGCCCGCACCTCGTGGACCTTTTTCTGAAGGGCTTCCGGGTGCGTGGAACCGCATTCGAGGTTAATGTTGATGCCGTTCGGCTCGTTGCCGATGGTGACGACCTCCGCGCCGAGTTCCCAGAGAGCCGCGGGCGCCACCTTATAAGCCGCGCCATTGGCGCAGTCGATGGCGATTCGCAGGCCGCTCAATGTCACGTCGCGCGGCAGGGTGCGCTTCACGAACTCGATATAACGATAGATGTCGCCATCGACGCGCTTCGCCCGGCCGATTTCGGCAGGTTTCGCCAGTTGGGCGTAGATATCCTTGTCGAGGAGGTCTTCGATCTCCAGCTCCAGCTCATCGGAAAGCTTGTAACCGTCAGGCCCGAAAAGCTTGATGCCATTGTCGGAGAAGGGATTGTGCGAGGCCGAGATCATCACGCCGATATCGGCGCGCAGCGAGCGGGTCAGCATGGCGACGGCCGGCGTCGGGATCGGGCCGAGCAGGAAGACATCGAGACCGGCGGCGGTGAAGCCGGCAACCAGGGCGTTTTCCAGCATATAGCCGGAAAGGCGCGTATCCTTACCGATGACGACACGATGGCGATGATGGCCACGGCGGAAAATCGTCCCGACGGCAATGCCAACCCGCATCGCCAGATCAGGCGTCATGGGGAAGACGTTCGATTGTCCGCGGATACCATCGGTTCCGAAATAACGGCGTGCCATTTGAACTCCAAATCTTTTCCAGCATTCCGGCATAAGCTGAAAACAGCCGGAAGCGTTTTTGGCTAGATGCCACAAACCACGATAAACAGCACGTAAATTACCGCAAAAATGGCTTATATCTTGTTACCAAAATGAAAAGGCCATCCGGAAACCCGGATGGCCTTTTACAATTTCTAACAGACGCGGTCGATCAATGCGGCTGCGGCTCCATGCCGCCTTCGGCTTCACCGTCGCCCTTTGCTTCACCGTCACCCTTCGCTTCACTAGTGCCGTCCTTCTTGGTGCCGGCCTTCGGCACTGCCGAACCACGGCTGCCCGGAGAATCGTCGCCCAGATCGCGGGCGGGCTTCTCACCCTTCAGCAGGGCCTTGATCTCGTCACCCGTCAGGGTTTCGTATTCAAGCAGACCCTCGGCAATCGCAACGAAACCATCGTGATTTTCCGTCAGAATGCGGCGAGCCTCGGCATAAGCCTCATCGATCAGCCGGCGAACTTCCGTGTCGATCGTCTGGGCTGTGGCTTCGGAGACGTTCTTCGACTGCGAGACGGAATGGCCAAGGAAAACTTCCTGCTGGTTTTCACCATAGGAGACCTGGCCGAGCGCATCGGAAAAGCCCCATTGCGTCACCATGGCACGGGCAAGCTTGGTTGCCTGCTCGATATCCGAAGACGCGCCCGAGGTAATGTTTTCCTTACCGAAGGTCAGTTCTTCGGCAACGCGGCCACCCATCATGATCACGAGGCGCGACACCATCCACTTGTAGCTCATGGAATAGCGGTCGCCTTCCGGCAGCTGCATCACCATGCCAAGTGCGCGGCCGCGCGGGATGATCGTTGCCTTGTGCAACGGATCGGCCACGGCAACCTTCAGAGCGGTGATGGCATGACCGGCTTCGTGATAGGCAGTCAGCTTCTTTTCGGCCTCGGTCATGGCGGAAGAGCGGCGCTCCGCACCCATCATGATCTTGTCCTTGGCGTCTTCGAATTCCTGCATGGTGACCACGCGCTTGTTGCGGCGGGCGGCCATGAGGGCGGCTTCGTTGACGAGATTCATCAGGTCCGCACCCGAGAAACCGGGGGTACCGCGGGCGAGCACCTTGAGATCGACATTCGGCGCCAGCGGCACGTTGCGGATATGCACCTTGAGGATGCGCTCGCGGCCGACGATGTCAGGGTTCGGCACAACGACCTGACGGTCGAAACGGCCGGGACGCAGAAGTGCGGGATCGAGAACATCGGGTCGGTTGGTAGCGGCGATGAGAATGATGCCCTCATTCGCCTCAAAACCGTCCATCTCAACCAGCAGCTGGTTCAGCGTCTGTTCGCGCTCGTCGTTACCGCCGCCGAGGCCGGCGCCACGATGGCGGCCGACGGCGTCGATTTCATCGATGAAGATGATGCAAGGCGCATTCTTCTTTGCCTGCTCGAACATGTCACGCACACGGCTGGCACCGACGCCAACGAACATTTCCACGAAATCCGAACCGGAAATCGTGAAGAACGGCACATTGGCTTCACCTGCGACGGAGCGGGCCAGAAGTGTCTTACCGGTGCCCGGAGGACCGACAAGCAGAACGCCGCGCGGAATCTTGCCGCCGAGGCGCTGGAACTTCTGCGGGTCACGCAGGAATTCCACGATTTCCTCAAGATCCTGCTTGGCTTCATCCACGCCTGCGACGTCATCGAACGTCACGCGGCCATGGGCTTCCGTCAGGAGCTTGGCCTTGGACTTGCCGAAGCCCATCGCGCCACGCGAACCGCCCTGCATCTGCCGCATGAAGAACAGCCAGACGCCAAGAATGAGAAACATCGGCAGAAGCGTGCCGAGATAGCTCAGGAAGCCCGAGGAGCCATCGCTTTCCGGGCGCGCCACAATGGTCACGTTCTTGCTCTGCAAGCGCTCCATCAGGCTGTCGTCGATGACGGGGGAATAGGTCTGAAAGGCCGTGCCGTTTTCGGTGTAGGTTCCGAGAACCCGGTTACCGGTGACGGTCACGTCGCGAACTCGCCCGGAATCCACGTCGCGGAGAAACTGGGAATACGGAATTTCCCGTGAACCCGTTTGCGTCGGCGAAGTCTGGAACATGCTGAACAGCGCGATCAGCAAGAGGGCGATCACGGCCCACAAGGCGAAATTTCTGAAATTTGGGTTCATCGAACTCCCCGAACTCACACGGGCACAACTACTGCCCGCTATTACGTGCCCTTAACATAAGGACGACATCTGCCCTTGCCAAGGCAAAGCGCATTATCTGATGCGTTTTGGTGTAAAAACTGTTCCAAGGCAATTCACGAAAATGAGGCCCGATTTAAACCGGGGGCTGTGGATAGGCGGCGTGCAGGAGGCGCATGGCAATCACATTGGCCAACTCAAGGTCGAAACGCGGAAGGAAAAGATCATAAGGCGCAAGCAGCGGGCGGATCGCCGCCACGCCGGACCCCGGAAATTCCAGATCGTGATTTTCGCGCACGAAGACCGGCATTGTCTGGCTGGAGCGTTTCAATATCCCCGGAGGAATGACACCGGAAGGTTTGATCGGAATACCCATTGTGTCTCCGGCGCCAAAAGCGCGGACGACTATCTCTGCATCGGAACGGTTGAACACGTCAAAGCGCTCGTCCCAAACCATCCTCGCGCCCGGCGGCATTCGCAGTGATGGAATGTTTCTGTTTTCCCGCATCAGGTAGAGGGCATCCTTGCGGTAATCGAACACGACGCGGTTCGCCGTTATCCTTCCCGGTTCTCGATTCGCGACAAGCGCCATCACCCTGTCCATCGTGTCAGAGGCCATGGGATATCGTCGACCGCCGATAACACCTGATAGCGCCGACAACGCGTACCGGATAACAGCGGGGTCTTCACCGAGGCTCTCAGCGTTTATCCTGATTAAACCAAGGAAAAAAAAACAAGAGTTATGATGTACAAACCGGGCTGCGCGTGCGGATAATTCCGACCTTGTGTCTGACGTTCCGTACGGAAAAAGACGAGGCGTATCGTCCAGCGCCTGCCGCACCCTCACCCGCTCATATTTGCGGTTTTCATTGCTGGGATCATCGATCCAGCCTTGCGCCCTTTCGAGAAGATAATCGCGAATGGCTTGGCGCTCGCAATGCAGAAATGGCCGCATGACCCAGTGACGCCCACCATACAGCACGGCGTCTGCCATACCCGACAAGCCGAGATTATCAGCCCGTTTCCGGCGGGCGGCGCGCATCGCAACCGTTTCCCGCTGGTCGCCCCGTGTATGCCCCGTCACGATGACATCGGCGCTCATCGTGTCCGCGACACCAGCAATCAGATGGTAACGCGCCAGGCGCGAGGCCTCGGCCAAACCGGAGGCGGGTTTTTGGTCTTCCCAACGGCGCACGGCATGAAAGATGCCAAGCCCGGCGCATAACGTGGCGACTTTTTTTGCCTCGTCAGCGGATTCGGGCCGTAGCGCATGATCGACCGTGACGGCCGACAGCCGCACCTGATCCCCTGAACCGATGGAAGCTTCGTGCAATGCGAGCAACAAACCGGTGGAATCGCTGCCGCCGGAAATTGCAACGAGAATATGCGCAGGTTTGCGCAGTTTCGCGACGAACAATCGCGCAGCCTCAAGCGGGACAAGCCCGGTTTCGTCTGGAATGCTGGTCTTGGCAGGCATGGACAGACCGCACTTCAACGGGAAAGAGGGATCAGCAGCTCAGCCGCTTCTGTTCACTGGCGACTTTGTTCAGCACGGTCTTCGAGGCATTGGGGTAACGCTTCGGCACCTCGCGCAGCGTGGCGCAGGCCGTTTCGGTATTATCGAGAGCGGCAAGGGACATGCCAAGCTTCATCAGCATTTCCGGAGCCTTCGGAGACTTGCCATAGGCCTGGTGGCCGTTAAGAAAGGTCTTCGCGGCTTCGTTGAACTTGCCCTGGGAATATTGCGCTTCACCCAGCCAGAAGCTCGCATCCGCGGCTTTCGTGCCCTTGGGGTAACCCTGCAGATATTGCTGGAACCCCTGCTCCGCCAGCTTGTAATCACCGGAAAGGACATGACCGTAAGCGGCCTGGTAGATATCGCCTTCGCTGGTCAGCGCCGCTGTATTGACGGGATCGGTCTTGCGCGTGCTGTTGCCTGTCGTAACGCCGGGAAGGCTGCCGGAAGAATTGTTGGCGCCTGAATTGAGCGTGCCGCCAATAGGCATCCCCTTGGAATCAAGTTCGATCGAACCGAGCGTTGTCTCACCCGGCGCGCCTGTCGGAGCACTGGAGGGAGCGGACGGTGAAACGGAAGCGCCACCCTCGGGTGGCGTTTCGATGATCGTTGCAACGTCGTCGGTCGGGGGCGTCGCCGGACTGACCGGACTTGCCTCCGCCTTCTTTTTCGGCGTTGCTGCAGGACTTCCGCCCTTTCCGCTTTCCAGTTCCTGGAAGCGGAACTCATTGTCTTCCTGCGCCTTGCGGATCGTTTCCTGCATCTGCAAAAGCTGGAAGCTCATTTCCTCGATACGGCCGTTGAGTTGCCGGATCTGTTCTTCAAGCTGCTGAACCCGATAGGCTTCATTGGCCTGAACCCGGACGACCGGGGGCTGCTGCTGAGAATTGATCGTGCCGAAGCTACCCCCCGCACCGAACAGCGGACCCGAAACGGCTGTGCCGCTCAAGCCGGTGCAGGCTGCAAGCCCCAGCATTCCCGCCACGACAAGTTTCTTCATCTCATTCGTCCTGCCTTAACTGATTTGCACCGGAATAGTGCAAGCCGGATTTTTTCCATATCGACCGAAAAAGCAACTTAACTTCGGCCAAACTATGAAAAAAACAAAAGGCGGCCCGAAGACCGCCCTTTATTTACGTTCACAAAAACGTCAGGCGATTACATGCCTGCGCCGCCGAGAACCGTGACCGCGCGACGGTTCTGCGACCAGCAGGAAATGTCGTCGCAAACCGCGACCGGACGTTCCTTGCCGTAGGAGATCGTCTTCATGCGGCTTGCCGGAACACCCTGAGAGGCCAGGAAGTCGCGGGTTGCTGCCGCACGGCGGGCGCCGAGTGCCAGGTTGTATTCACGCGTGCCGCGCTCGTCGGCATGGCCTTCGACCGTGATGGCGTAGTTCGGGTAACGGGCAAGCCACTGTGCCTGGCGCTGCAGGGTCTGCTGGGCGTCGGCGCGGATCGAGGTGGAGTCCGTGTCGAAGAAGATGCGGTCGCCGACATTGACCGTGAAGTCCTGCTGGGAGCCCGGCGTTGCAGAGCCTGCGCCACCAAGGCCGAGTTCACCGGCGCTGTTCGGCATGTTCTTCTTGTTCGCGCAGCCTGCGAGAGCAAGCGCGAGCGTCATGGCGATGACAGCCGGGTTACGGGCCAGTTTCTGCATGGGGCTGAGTGCCGAAATATGTGTACGGCTCATCGCCGGTCTCTCCTTAGGATTTCAATAACGTTGCCGGACACTAACTGATCGCGGTTAATAGCCGGCAAACGCTTATGGTTAACAGAAAGGAAATGTCCCAGTTTTTTGCTCCCTCACAACACTTTGCGGCAAGAAAGAGGCACATTTCCCTGTGGTATGCGTAAAACATCACGGCACCGGGTTAAGCCGGCGCCGTGATGGCAGTCATATCAGTCCAGAAGCGGCGACCAGGCCGGGTCTGAAGCGAAGGTCGGTGTCTTGATGAGCTGTTCATTGTAGCCCGTCAGGTCGATCGAATAGAGCTGCGGACCGCCCGCACCCGCGTTCTGGCGGAAGAACATCAGTACGCGGCCATTCGGTGCCCAGGTTGGCCCTTCATTGTGGAAGCCGCTGGTCAGGATGCGCTCGCCCGAACCATCCGTCTTCATCACACCGATCGAGAACTTGCCGCCAGACTGCTTGGTGAAGGCAATCAGATCGCCACGCGGGGACCATACCGGCGTGGAATAAGAACCATCGCCGAAGGAAATGCGCTGCTGGCCGGAACCATCGGCATTCATGACGTAAATCTGCTGGCGGCCGCCACGGTCACTTTCAAAGGCAACACGCTGACCGTCAGGCGAATAGGACGGGGCCGTATCGATCGCCGACGTGTTGGTCAGGCGTGTCGTGGTACGAGAGCGCAGATCCATGGTGTAGATATTGGCGTTGCCATCCTGCTGAAGGCTCATGATCACCTTCTGCCCGTCAGGCGAAAAGCGCGGCGAGAACGTCATGCCTGGGAAGTTGCCGACGACTTCACGCTGTCCGGTTTCCAGCTGCAGCAGATAAACGCGTGGCTGCTGGCCTTCAAAGGACATGTAGGTGACTTCCTGACGGCTCGGCGAAAAACGCGGTGTCAGGACGATGTCGTTCGAGTTGGTCAGGTTGCGGACGTTGAAACCGTCCTGGTCCATGATCGACAGCTGCCGCTTGCGGGCGGTCTTTGGTCCGCTTTCGGAGACGAAAACGACACGGGTGTCGAAATAACCCTTCTCACCGGTGATGCTTTCATAGATCGCATCCGCGATGATGTGGGCGACGCGACGCCAATTTTCTGGCTGGGTGAAAAACTGCTGGCCCGCCATCTGCTTATTTGCAAATGTGTCCCACAGACGGAATTCCGCACGTAAGCGACCATCCCCTTCGCGCGTCACGCGACCCGTCACAAGCGCCTGCGCGTTAATGACTTTCCAGTCCTCGAAACGCGGCTGCTGATCCGGATTGCTGATCTTCTCGATAAAAGCATTCTTGTTGATCGGCGCAAAGAGACCGGACCGTTGGAGGTCGGCTGCAATAACGGCAGAAACCTGTGCGCCGATCCCGTCTCCGGATATGAAATCCGTGATGGCGATGGGCAGCGGCTGTACATTGCCCTTGTTGATGTTGATTTGAACTTCCGCATTGGCAGGCACGACAGCAACCAGCGAAAACAACATGCCCGTTGCAACCATGAGGGCGCGGAGGACAGAATTCTTGATCATTGAAACAAGCCTTTCAGCTTCTTACGAAAATGGGACAGATATTTCAGACGCATAGTGTCGACTCCAGAATCTGTCGGCTTAAGTCGCGAAATCGGAGGCGTCGAAGTTGAAAACGATCGTGTTCCAACCCTTTTCGCCATCATATTTCTCGGGCGGTAAGTTCTGCAAAGGCGATGAGCGCAGAACGGCACGCCGGGTGCTGCTCTCCACTGCACGGCGGGTACCTTCAGGACCACCCGATGCCGTTACCTCCGGCTCGCCCACCACGTTCCCCGCCTTATCCAGCGAAACCCGGACCTGCACCCTTACCTCGGCTACTCCCGTCAGGCCGGCGACCATCGACCAGTTCTTCTGAACCTGGCCTCTGACATTGTCCATTTCGCTGGCGCTCAATCCCGTACCGATGGTCTTCTTGCCGCCAAGAGACGCCGTCTGGGTGGAGCGCTTTGCGCCGCCGCCCGAAGGTGCCTGCTTGTTAAGCAGCGCAGAAATTTCGTCGGCGTTAAATTCACTCGCCTGAGAGGAAGCAGATTTCGCCGTCTCCTGCTTCTTCTCACCGGGTTTCTTATCCGAAGGCTTGTCCGTGGACTTGGCCTGATCGGGCTTCTTCTCAGCTGGTTTTTCGGCTGGTTTCTGCTCGGCGGGCTTCGTCTCGGCCTGTTTCGGCTCTTCGGGCTTGGGTGGCTCAGGCCTGGAATTCGGGCGCGGAATGTTCTGCGGCACGGGGATTTCGGCCGGTTCCTGCGTTGCCGGCGGAGGCTCTTCCGCTTTGGTTTCCTGCGGTGGCGGCTCGGTCTTCGGCTGCGGTGTAATCTCAGGCTTCGTCTGCGGCAGGGCGGCCATTTCCTGCTGCTTCGGAGCCGAGGTTTCTTCCTTGACGATCTCCTTCACGTCGTTCGCTTTCGTATCGACGGTCGGAAGTGGCTTTTCCTGTTTGGGCGGGGCGGCCGCACTCATATTGTCGTTTGGCTTGGTCGTCGGCGTCGGCGGCGCCTCTATATCTGCCGTATTGTTACCGACATTCTGAGAGTTCTCGATGATATCAGGCCGGGTCGTCGGAACAGGAGCAGATTTTTCCGCCTTCGGAGCGTTCTTATCACCCTGCTGGATCTGGGTTAGCTCTTCAACATTCACCAGCTCCACCGGCAGTGCCTCAGCCTGAGACACGTCGAGGGGTTCCGGCGAGCCCAGGGAGACAAGGGCGAAAGCCAGAAGCGACGCATGCACGATCGCGGATGTGGTAAGGCTGCCCTTCATCGCTTTACGTCAATTGTCCTGTTTCTGCTGGGTCACAAGGCCGATGTTTTTGAAACCGGCCGCCTGGATACGCGCCATCACATCCGCAACGACGCCATAGGCGGCAACGGAATCCGCGCGCACGAAAATGCGTTCGTTATAGCCGGTCGTGGCGATTGCCTGCAGCTTGTCCGCCACTTCAGCCGCCTGGATTTCCGTTTCCTGCAAATGGATCTGGCCATTGGCATTGACGGAAATGGTGATCGGTTGCGTGTCCGAATTCAACGCATTGGCGGAGGTCTGCGGCAGGTCGATCGGCACGCCGACAGTCATCATAGGCGCCGCCACCATGAAGATGATGAGCAGCACGAGCATGACGTCGACCAGCGGCGTCACGTTGATTTCGCTGATCGCGCCGCCTCTGCGCCGTCCGCCGCGTCCACCCCTGCGTCCGCCGGAACCGCCGCCGCTGCCACCTGCTGACATACCCATATCATCTACTCCGTTTTGCCTTGCGGCAAATCACTCGACGGCATTGCAGTCGGCCGCTTACTGGGCGGCCTGCCGTGTCTGAAGTTTTTCATCGATCTGTCGCGACAGGATTGCCGAAAATTCGTCGGCGAAACCTTCCATTCGGGCGGAAAGCTTGTGCGCGTCAGCCGTGAACTTGTTGTAGGCGATAACCGCGGGAATAGCCGCGACAAGGCCGATCGCGGTGGCAAGAAGCGCTTCCGCGATACCGGGAGCCACGACCGCGAGGTTGGTGGACTTCGAACCGGCAATCGCCTGGAACGAGGTCATGATACCGACAACCGTGCCGAAGAGACCGATAAAGGGGCCGGCCGAACCGATGGTGGCGAGCGAGCCGAGGCGCGCCTCGTATTGTTCGCTTTCCCGCGCCATGGTCACGTCCATTGCCCGGTCGATACGCATCTGCAGGCCGATGGGCGAACGTGCGCCACGCTCGAAGGATTTTTTCCATTCGCGCATGGCCGAAACGAAAATTGCGGCCAGACCGCCATTCTGGCGCTCCGCCAGCGTGCGATAGAGCTCTTCAAGAGACTGGCCCGACCAGAACACCTGTTCGAACTGGTCGAACTGGCGCCTCGCCTTGCCGAAGCTCACATATTTGTCGAAGACGATTGCCCACGTCCAGACCGAGGCGGCGATAAGCCCGATCATCACGAGCTTAACGATGAGGCCCGCCTGCATAAACAGCGCCCAGAGACTTACATCATGCGTCGCCGCTGCCAAACCTGCCTGTTCCATAAATATCCAATCCCCGAATCCAAACGCCCGGTACGGGACCGGGCGATTCAAACGCGTGTTAACGCTCGAAGTCCTGCGGCAACAGCCGCCAACCCCTTAGCCATACCCCGATACTTGCCAGTAAGCCTTACTTGCCAATAAATTTGGTGAAAGGAAGGCGTGCGCTGCACAAATGCCAGTTGCTAAAGTAAGACACCATTATGGTTAAAGGAGTGTTACAACCCGGCCACGCCCGGCGGATTTACTGATCCGGCCCGTCAATTACTTCAGAAATTTTTCCGCCACCGTCTCGGGAAGACGCCTTGGCCGGCCATTGGCATTGATGACGGCTATGATGACCTTGGCGGCGACGAGCAGCGTTTCACCGCGCCTGATTTCCTGATTGAGCACCATTTTTGCGCCCCCGGCCTTCTCGGTGATGGTGGTCACCGTCAGCACGTCGTCCATCCGGGCGGGGCTTTTAAAATCGATCTCCATGCGATGCACGACGAAGACCAGACCTTCTTCATCAGCGGTCAGAAGCGCACTTTGTTCGCAGCCGAGGCAACGCAGGTAATCGGTACGGCCCCGCTCAAGAAAATGCAGGTACCGCGCGTGATAAACCAGGCCGGAAAAATCGGTGTCCTCGTAATAGACGCGTTGCATCAGGCGGTGACCGTGTTCGATCAGTTCACCCGACAGCGAAACCAAAAGCTCGCTCATAATGTCTCCTTGGGATTTTCAATAGCGTCGGAGCGGCCCTCGCGGACAATCAGATGCTCGTGCCGCAGGGGCAACGCCTCGATGCACTCTGCGATGAAGCGCGGGCGCAGATCGTTCCTGATCAGCGCGGAAGTTCGTGAAGGCAGCCAGCGGAATTCGACCTCGATGCCATCCATCACCCTGTGGACGATGTGGTTTTCATGGAATGGCAGGGGATGGCCCAGCGAAACGAGATAATAAAATCCCAATTCATGGGCCGAATAACCGTCATAGGCGAAAAAGTTTTCGGCCGACCATAAAAGGCGCTCCACCGAACACGTCCGATCAAGCTCCTCACCGATCTCGCGAACAATGGTCTGCTCGGAGCTTTCACCGATTTCAGCCCGACCGCCAGGCAAGGCCCAGTAGTCATCCCCTGCGCCACGCTGCACCAGAAGATGATCACTCTGAAAAATGAGGGCTGCCACGCGCATGCTAAAAAGCTGCGGTCTGCGATCCAACCGGATCATGTGACGTTGGGGCGGAGAGGTCATTTATCGTCCAGATCGCCGTCGTGCCAGACGAGGTGTCGCGTGGCCCTGGGCAGGTTCTCTATTTCGTCGGCGATGAAATAGGGGGGAATATCGAGCTCCGTCAATGCCTGCCGGGTTGCCGCGACCCAGCGAAACTCAAGCTCGTTATCGCCATCCTGAACACGGTGAATAATGTCGGTGGGATGAAAGGCAAGCGTTTGCGGCAGGTCCATCAGGTAATAAAAGCCGAGTTCGTGCCAGTCCTTGCCTTCGTAATGGAAGAAATTTTCGACCGCCCAGAGAAGCCGCCCGATCTTGGCTTCCACACCGAGCTCCTCGACCATTTCCCGCGCCAGCGTTTCTTCTGAGCGCTCACCCATTTCGGCACGCCCGCCTGGAAAGGTCCAGAATTTTTCATGTGTGGCCCGGTGCACCAGGACGTGGCCATCGCGGAAGGCCAGCCCCGCCACCCGCATCTGGAAAATGCGCTTCGGCTTGAACTTGATGCGGATGCGGGTGTCCTGCTTGGTATTGTGTGTCATTGGGCGGGCCTGCGGGCTGGAAACATCAAATCGGTTTCCGTCCACCCTAATGCATCCATCTCGTCTTTTCTCGCCTTTGCATCATCTCCCACAATGAATTCATCCAGTTGCGGCGGCTTGACCGGGGTCCCGGACAGCATCGCATGCGCCTGCCCGCGATGATGCGTCTGGTGCTGGAAGAGATGCGACAGAACGTCGTCGCAGCGATCCTGCTGGATACGCCTGCCGCGGTGGATACTGACAGTAGCGGCGAGGCGATCTTCATCGAGCCCGTCGACAAGGGCAATCAACACCTCGTCAAGCTCTGTCTGGGCGCCTTGCAACGCTGGCATGTTGGCAAAGGGTTCCTCTACGGCAAAGGCGGCCAGTCCCAGTGTGCCGCCCTGCAACGCATCGATATAAAAGCGGTCGACAGTGTAGATATGATTGAGCGTCGCACGCAGCGTCGGGAAGAAACTGATGCGGCGGGCAACAAACTCCTCCTGCGAAAGCTGGAGACAGGCTTGATGCAGCCGGTAATTGGCGAGCCGGTTGTTGCGCGCAAGTTTGCGGAAAACCCGCAGCGGATCATAAGGCATCGGCATCCCTCCCGTAACACCTAACGGCGTCGTTCAATCGGTGCGTTCGAGCTCTGATCTGCTTTTCAGAACCTTGCCGCCATCTTCCTGTCCGATGAGATAAGCGGGTTCGTCTTTGCTGGCCTTACGCTTTATCGTGGAACCGGAAATCGTTCTTTCGACATCTTCGGTGAAGACTTCAAGGATTTTCCCTTCACCTGTACCCGTGCCCCAGTTCCAGCGGACCTTCGTACCCTTGCGATATCCAGACATGACCATCTCCGTGCCAAAGACGATCAAAGCCGGCAAGGCGGGTTTGTTCCCCTCAATCGTCCTCAAGCGTGAGCCGGAACTGTGCTGCCTCGAGATCCTTCGGCGGCTGCATGCCCAGATGTTTCCAGGCCGTGGCGGTCAGGATACGCCCGCGCGGCGTGCGCTGGATGAAACCCTGCTGGATCATATAGGGCTCGATGATATCCTCGATCGCGTCGCGCGGCTCCGACAGTCCAGCGGCAATGGTCTCGATGCCGACCGGGCCTCCGCCAAAATTGATGGCGATCATGGTCAGATACCGCATGTCCAGCTGGTCAAGACCCATATTATCCACCAGCAGCCGCGTCAAAGCCTCGTCGGCGATATCCCGGGTAACGGCTTCCGCCCGCGCCACCTCGGCAAAGTCGCGCACCCGGCGCAGAAGCCGTCCGGCAATTCGGGGCGTGCCACGCGCCCGCCTCGCCACTTCACGGGCACCCTCATCCGTCATGTTGAGACCCATCAGCCGCGCACCGCGACGGACGATAAGTTCCAGTTCATCAACCGTGTAAAAGGACAAACGCACGGGAATGCCGAAACGGTCGCGCAGCGGTGTCGTCAAGAGGCCGAGGCGGGTGGTGGCGGCGACAAGCGTGAATTTGGAAAGATCGATCTTCACCGAACGCGCCGCCGGGCCTTCCCCGATGATCAGATCGAGCTGGAAATCCTCCATCGCCGGATAGAGGATTTCTTCCACGGCCGGGTTGAGGCGATGAATTTCATCGATGAAGAGAACATCGCGCTCTTCAAGATTGGTCAGGAGCGCGGCGAGATCGCCCGCCTTGGCGATTACCGGCCCTGAGGTGGACTTGAAGTTTACTCCAAGCTCCTTGGCCATGATCTGCGCCAGGGTGGTCTTGCCGAGGCCGGGCGGGCCGACGAACAGCACGTGATCCAACGCCTCGCCACGATTCTTGGCGGCTTCGATGAAGACCTTGAGATTGGCGCGCGCCTCCGCCTGCCCGGTAAAGTCGTCGAGCGACTGCGGACGCAGGGTGGTGTCGATGTCCTCACCGCGCTTTTCCGGGGTGATCAGTCTGTCCGCATCGCTCATTCAGGGCATTCCATTATTTCTAGAATTCATGAGGTCGTCTTCGCCGCTATAACATGGCTGTCGCGCCAGGGCCCGTCACGAAATTCAACACCGCATCCGGACGCTTGTGTAACGGGCTCACCTTACCGTGAAAGCTCCTTCAGCCCCAGCCGGATCAGCTTGGCGCTATCCGCGCCCTCACCGCCATTTTTCAGCGCCGCGGCGACCGCATTGGCGGCCTGGTCACGCGAATAGCCGAGATTGGTGAGTGCAGATACGGCGTCCGCCACCGGCGCGGAAGCTACACCCTCCCCGAGTTCCTGCTTCAGTCCGATGGCCCCGGACGCCTCGCCCGCGAAAGCCGGGGCCTTGTTGCGCAATTCGGTCACGAGGCGCACGGCCACTTTGGGCCCAACCCCCGGCGCACGCGATATTGACGCCTTGTCCTGCAGCGCTATGGCATTGGCAAGTTCGGTGGGCGACAGGGTGGAAAGCACCGCAAGAGCGACTTTCGATCCGACACCCTGCACGCTCTGCAAAAGGTTGAACCATTCCCGCTCCAGCGCCGAAAGAAAGCCGAAAAGCTTGAGCTGGTCCTCTCGTACATAGGTTTCGATGAAGAGGATCACGGCCTCTCCGACGGAGCCTATTTTCGACAGCGTGCGCGCCGAACAATAGGCGACGTAACAGACGCCATGCACATCCACCAACACGTAATCCGTGCCGATTTCCTCGATGCTGCCCTTCAGTTTTCCGATCATGATCGCGCCCGCTGCAATGAGACTTAAAATTAACCGGCCGCCAGCAGCCGACGCATCCTGTCACCGCCGCGATTATGGGCGTGGCAGATTGCGATCGCGAGGGCGTCCGCCGCATCGTTACCCTTGAACTCGGCCTTCGGCATCAGGATTTTCAGCATCATGTGAATTTGCTGCTTTTCACCATGCCCCACGCCGATGACAGCTTTTTTCACGGCGTTCGGCGCGTATTCGAACACCGGCAAACCGGCACGCGCCGGAACAAGCATGGCAATGCCGCGCGCCTGTCCGAGTTTCAGCGTGGCCACCGCGTCCTTGTTGACGAAAGTCTGCTCCACAGCCGCCTCATCGGGCTGATGGCTGTGCACGATTTCCGCCAGGCCGTCATGAAGCTGGCAAAGCCGGGAGGCGAGATCCATGTCGCCATCTGAAGTCACCGTGCCGGAAGCGACGAAACGCAGGCTGTTTCCCAATGTGTCGATCACGCCCCAGCCGGTGCGCCGTAGTCCGGGGTCGATGCCGATGATCCGAATCGTCTTTTGCATGAGGTACCTTATCTTTCCGGCCGCGAGACTGCCAGCGATAAGTGAACAAAACGACAACATTCCCGGATACAGACGTCGAGTCAGGGCCAAAGTTGTCCCAGTACCGACCTTTGGCAAAGGCCAATTTTTTTGATCCATCCTTCAATTCTACGCGACTTGTCTGGTAAATCCGTAGACGCGCCTTACATCCGCTGCAAAGACCCAGATTACGCAGGAGCGTCGGATGATCCCCTTTTCCCTTCTCGATCTTTCGCCCATTGGCGAAGGCGAGAGCGTCAGCGCGGCGCTCGAAAACTCCCGCCGGATGGCGATCAAGGCTGAAGAACAAGGTTATATCCGCATATGGCTGGCCGAACATCATGGCATGCCCGGCATCGCAAGCGCCGCGACGTCGCTCGTTATCGCCCATGTGGGTGCGGCCACGAAACATATCCGCGTCGGCTCGGGCGGTATCATGCTTCCCAACCACTCCCCGCTCGTCATTGCCGAACAGTTCGGGACGCTTGCAGCACTTCTGCCCGGCCGGGTCGATCTTGGCCTGGGCCGCGCCCCCGGAACAGATATGCGAACCGCACGGGCGCTGCGCCGTAATCTCGACGCCGGTGCGGAGAATTTCCCGCACGACATCGTCGAATTGCAAAGATATCTCGGCCCGCCTCAGCAGGATCAGGCGATCCTCGCCGTACCCGGCATGAATTCGAACGTGCCTCTCTGGCTGCTCGGCTCCAGCACCTATAGTGCGCATCTGGCCGCAGCCCTTGGCCTGCCCTATTCCTTCGCATCCCATTTTGCCCCTGACATGCTGATGGAAGCGATCCATATCTATCGCGAGCGTTTCCAGCCCTCCGAGGTGCTGGACAAGCCCTATGTGATGGTGGGCGTGATGGGTGTCGGCGCCGATACCGACGAGGAGGCGCAGCATCTCTTTACCTCGTCACAGCAGCAATTCGTCAATCTGCGGCGCAATGTGCGGACGCAGTTCCCGAAGCCCGTGCACAGCATGGAAGGCTACTGGAACGAGATGGAGCGCTTCTCCGTGGAGCACACGTTGCGTTTTGCCGCCGTTGGCGCGCCTGAAACGATCCAGCGTCATCTCGACGGTTTTCTGGCTGAAACACAGGCTGACGAACTGATTGTCTCGATGCCGATCCACGACATCGAAAAGCGGCTGCGGTCGGTCGAGATTTTCGCCGACGTGCGGACATCCATCAAAAAGGCCGCCTAAACAAAAAGCCCCGGAGCGGATCGCTGCCGGGGCCTTTTTTAGGAACGTGAAAACGTCAGGCGGAAAGCTTGGCGAGAATTTCTTCCGACACTTCGAAGTTCGAATAGACGTTCTGCACGTCGTCATCGTCCTCGAGGTTGTCGATGAGTTTCATCAGCGACTGTGCCTTTTCTTCATCTACAGGTACCGTGTTCTGCGGCTTCCAGATGGCCTTGACGCTTTCGGCTTCGCCCAGCACGCCTTCCAGCGCCTTGGACACCTCGTTCATCGCTTCGAAACCGCAGATGATGATGTGGCCGTCTTCGGAAGATTCAACATCGTCCGCACCGGCCTCGATGGCCGCTTCCATCACCTTGTCTGCATCGCCGACTTCCGCCTTATAGGAAATCTCGCCGACACGGTCGAAGGAGAAGGAGACCGATCCGGTTTCACCCAGCGCACCACCAGCCTTAGTGAAGATGGATCGTACATTGGAGGCAGTGCGGTTACGGTTGTCGGTAAGCGCCTCGACGATGACGGCGACGCCGCCAGGGCCGTAGCCTTCGTAGCGGACCTCATCATAGTTCTCGCCTTCGGCACCCGCAGCCTTCTTGATGGCACGTTCGATATTGTCTTTCGGCATGGACTGGGCCTTGGCGTTCTGGATGGCCAGACGCAGGCGCGGGTTCATGTTCGGGTCGGGCATGCCCGTCTTGGCCGCAACGGTGATTTCGCGCGCAAGCTTGGAAAACATTTTGGACCGCACGGAGTCCTGCTTGCCCTTGCGGTGCATGATGTTCTTGAACTGTGAATGACCAGCCATGGAAAACCTGATTTATCGTAATTTGGAGATTGCGGGCCTTATAAGTGCGATAGGCTCATCGTTCAAGCCCGCAGGCGCTTTCTCTTGCCGCAACAACAGAAGGAACTGATTTATCCGCTCTTCGTTCTGATCATGAACGCGACGGAGAAGGCCATCTTGTCCACTCCGCCGCAGCCCCAAACCGGAAGGAGAAGACATATGGTCAGCCTGACTGAAGCAAGAGAAGCCCCGGCCCGCCAGCTCTGGGACGAGATCAATTCCGTCCATGCCGGCATGCTCGGCCTTGAGGGCCTGCACAGTCACATGCAGCCTATGGCGCCCCATGCTGACCCCAAGACCAACACGATCTGGTTTTTTTCCAAAAAAGACACGGATCTGGTAAAATCGCTCAAATCCGGATCCCGCGCGCATTTCTGCCTCGTGGGCAAGGATCATGATTATCACGCCTGCCTTTCGGGCGTACTCGAAGCGCGCGATGACAAATCAAAGATCGACGAATACTGGAATTCAGTCACCGCCGCCTGGTACGAGCACGGCAAGAGCGATCCGCAACTGACCATGCTGGCGTTGCATGTCGATGATGCCGATATCTGGGCTTCGACGGACAGTACGCTGAAATTCGGCTGGGAAATCGCCAAGGCAAACATGTCGGATGACAAGACGCCGGACGTCGGCGTTCGCCAGCACCTCACCTTCGCCTGAGAACCCGCTCCCCGAGCCTTTCCCCGCCCGTCGCCATTTACATGCCTTTCGGCACCAGTATCTGCGGCTGGCGGGGAAGGTTTCTCATCGAGACCCGGATGACCGGATCGCTCGCATAGGCGATAGCGAAATTTTCGCCAAACATGGTCAGAAACTGCTCCAGCGGCGGGCCGGTGCGATGCATCGGCAGGATCAGCGCAGAGCGCAGGCGCTTGACCACCCTGCTCATGCTGTCGGCCCCCATGGTCAGACCACCATCGACAGGCACCATCAACACATCCAGGCGGCCGATCTCGGCATAATGCGTGTCCGTCAACTCATGATGCAGATGGCCGAGATGGCCGATACACAGCCCGGCAACCTCGAAGATGAAGATGGAATTGCCGTTTTCCTGAAAAGACTCATAATCTCCCCAGCGGTTGCGGATGTCGGTTGAGACATTGCGGATGTAAACGTCGCCCACGAGCACCTTGTGCTCGGCTTTTTCTCCCGGCGTATCGCTCCAGCCATGCAGCACATATTGAATGGCCGGGTCCGGATTAAGGGTGAAATGTGTTGAATGCGCCCGGTTCATGGTCACCACCGTCGGCATGACGGGAGGGCGATAGACACCGTTATAATCCGTGGCAATCGTTACCCCGCCGGGACTTTCGATCAGGTAGGTGGAGTGGCCGATGAAGCTGATTTTCACCTCTTCCTTCGCCGTGGCCTGAGCCAGCTGAACATTGCGCGCATCGAAGCGCGCGAACATCACGCCCGGAATGGCGCTGGCGATCGCCTGGCACTGGCTGACGGGAGGACGGCTCGCCGACTGGGAGAAGGCCGCTCCCGAACAGGCGATCAGTCCTGTTATTGCAAGCATTAGCACGCGCAGCATCATGCCACTCCCCTGAACTTGCGAAGCTGAGAGGATGGGACAGGTTTTGCCGAGCGTCCAGTTACATCAGCAACTGAAGGCTGGCACTCTCGTCATTGTGAACGCTTCGGCGGGATCAAACCCAGAAGGAAGGCAGCGTTTCCGAAAGTCGCGGCCCGATGCGCAGCGGCGCAATTTTTTCCGCAAGCCCAGTCCGGTCGGAAATCTCCACCCCGACACCGCAGATCGTGGCAGGCCCGCTCGCTGCCTCAAAGCGGCCCTTCGGCATCTTGGAGATAAAGCGGTTGATCGGCTCTTCCTTGTCCATTCCGAGGGAACTGTCATAATCGCCGCACATGCCCGCATCCGACATGTAGGCGGTTCCGCCGTTCAATATCTGTGCGTCAGCCGTCGGAACATGGGTGTGGGTGCCGACGACGAAGCTTGCACGGCCATCCACGAAATGTCCGAAGCACTGTTTCTCGCTGGTCGCCTCGGCGTGAAAATCGAAGATGATGGCATCCGCCTGTTCCTTCAGCGGGCAGGCAGCAAGAATGCTTTCCGCCGACTTGAAGGGGTCGTCCAGCTCCGGATGCATGAAGACCCGCCCCATGATGTTGGCGACCAATATGCGTGCGCCGTTGCGGGCATAAAAAATGCCCGAGCCCTTGCCCGGCGTACCCTCGGGGTAATTGGCGGGCCGCAGGAACTGGTCATGGCGCTCGCAGAAGGAAACCGCCTCTTTCTGATCCCAGACGTGATTGCCGGTGGTGACAACATCGGCACCGGCATTGATGGTCTCGAGATAGATATCCTCGGTGATACCGAAACCACCAGCAGCATTCTCACCGTTGACGATGACGAAATCCAGCTTCAGATCGGAAATCAGCCCCGGCAATCGCTCCCAGACAGCCGTGCGTCCGGTCTTGCCAACCATGTCTCCGAGAAAAAGAAGCCTCATTCACCCGCCCCGATCTTGCGCATGTTTCGATATTTCGTCCCCTCTAACGGGTAATCCATCTTTTAAAAAGTGCTAAAGCGCCTTTTGCCCACTATCGGAGATCGACAACGGGGCGGAAAACCAGCGCAGACCGCTTTCTGTCAGAATGGCGTGAAGCGAGACATCGTGCGGCTCCGCGGGGATGTCTGCCACTTCCTGGCAGTCAAAGGCGACACCGATGAGAACGGGCTGTTTGCCCTTGGCGTGCAACCGCGCGATGGCGCGGTCATAATGGCCTGCGCCATAACCAACCCGTTGCCCGTGTCCGTCGAAGACAGACAGAGGTACGAGCAGTATATCGGGATCGAGAAGCTCCGCATCCTCACCCGGACCGGTCGTGCCGAAGCCGGTCTTCACCAGCGGCGTATCCCTCTCGAAAGCCCTGAAGACAATGGTTTCACGATCCAGCACAACGGGAAGGACGAGACGTCCACCCCTCGCCCGCAACGCTTCCATCAGCGGACGGGTATCCGCCTCCGAGCGGATCGGCATGAAGCCGGAGATGACGGTCCCCGGCACAAGGGGAATATCTGCGACACCGTGGGTGGTAATGAACTGGCTCTTCTCTTGCCGTTCCGCCAGTGTCAGAGCATCTCGCGCGGCGAGCCGTTCGCCGCGCAACCTTGCTTTTTCGGCAACGTCACCGGGCATCAGGCGGCCCGGCTCACGAGAACCTTGTCGATGCGGTGACCATCAAGGTCGATGACCTCGAAACGCCAGCCGTTGCGGGTTACATGTTCACCCAGTTCCGGCAGGCGACGGAACTCGTCCAGGACAAGTCCGGCGACGGTCTCGAACTCGGCGTCCTCATTGATCTGGAAGCCCATGCGATAAGCGAACTCATCGGCAGGCATCCAGCCGGCAACGAGGAACGAACCGTCCTCGCGCTCGACCATGGCCGGCTCTTCGTCGTCATCTTCCTGAAAGGCACCGGTAATGGCCTCCAGCACGTCGCCGGAGCTGATGATACCTTCGAAATGGCCGTACTCGTCATAAACGAGGACCATGTGCACGGTGGAGCGACGCAGCGACTGGATGACGTCAACGGCGCTCGTCAGGTCGGACACGACGGGCACCTCGCGCAGAAGCTCACGAATGTTGAGCTCCTTGCCGGAGGCCAGCGCATCGAAGGCGTCCTTGGCGAAAAGCACGCCAAGAATTTCGTCGGACGCGCCGTTGCGCACCGGCAGACGCGAACGCTGCGTCCCGCGAAGCTGCTCGCGGATTTCCTCGGCGCTGTCTTCGATATCGACCACTTCCACGTCGCGACGCGGCGTCATCAGGCCGCGCGCGTTGCGGTCAGCAAGGCGCATGACGCTGGTGATCATCGCCGATTCTTCGGTCTCGATCACGCCGGCGCTATGGGCTTCGGCCAGAACGGTGCGAATTTCATCGTCGGTAACCGACGCGTTGGATTCGCCACTATGGCCGAGAAGCGCCAGAATGGCCTTACCCGACCGGTCGAGCAGCCACACCAGCGGCGCGCCGACCTTGGACAGCAGCATCATGGTAGGCGCAACACGCGCGGCAATCTTTTCAGGATCTCGCAACGCAATCTGCTTTGGCACCAGTTCGCCGACGATCAATGACAGGTAAGTAATGGCGACGACGACCGAGCCGACGCCAATTGCATCGGCCGCACGGTCAGGAACACCCTGCTCCAGAAGCCACGCCGTAAAGCGGGCACCGAGCGTGGCGCCGGAAAATGCGCCCGAGAGGACGCCGACCAGCGTGATGCCGATCTGCACTGTAGAAAGAAAGCGTCCGGGGTTTTCGGAAAGGCTGAGCGCCTGTGTGGCGCCCTTGCTGCCTTGCGTGGCAAGCACCTTTAGCCTCGCCGGTCTGGAGGAGACAACGGCAAGCTCGGACATGGCAAGCACACCGTTCAATACGGTGAGCAGGACCACGATCATAATTTCAGTAAACAAGTTTAGCTCTTTGGGCTGTTGAACGGCACGTCGCGGTTTTGGCCGCAGCGCCCCTTTTTAAAGGGCATGACAGACATACCAATCCGGATAATAGGGAATTGTTCCGCCATTGCAATGACAGGAATATAAAAAAGCCGTGCCCGGCAGTTATGAAAAATGACTGTCGACTATCTCGAGGGTACAGGGAAGCATCGGAATTGTCCCGAAACTTCAAGCGCGTTCCACGGCGACCGATGGAGATTTACGATCCTGGGTGCCTACAAAAGTAGGTGGGCACCGTGTGTCCAGCCCCACGGGACTGGCCAGGGACAGCTCCCTTTGGATCGAGTATGGCCCCAGGGATTGTGGTTCCTGTCGAGAAGCGCAGAACGCATTCAAGATATAGGACGGATCGGGAAAAACCGCCAGAGGCGCAGAGCGAAATTTTATCGCTTCGGAATTCCGGATGATCAGTGTGCCGCCGGTTTTGGGCGGTCCAGCAATTTTTCGGTAATGCCGTTCAGCCGGTCGGCCAGATCGCCGATGGCAAGCGCCACCATCTCATCCGACTTCGCCTTGTGCTCGGCCATGCCATCGCGATTGCGGGAGAGGGATGCGACCTCACCTTCCAGCTTCTCGATCTTGCGGTTGAGCTCGGAAAGCTCGTCCATCACCATGATACCAGCCATCACCGTTAGCCTCAGGTCGCCGATTTCTCCGAACTGGCTCTTTAGATGCCCCACATACCGGTCGAAACGGGTGGCAAGGTCGGTCAGGTGGTCTTCCTGGCCTGCTTCGCACGCCATGCGATAGGCCTTTCCGTCGATCATAACAGTAACTTGCGCCATGATACCGCTCCTATCGATCCAGCACCGCGCGGATCGTCTCCATGGCCGTCACCAGCCGGCGCGAAACCTCGCGATTGACTTCTTCAAGACGGTTAGCGCGAAACTCGGCCTGGTCCAGTTCCTGCGCCAGTCTGGCGCGGTCAACATGGACGCGCTTCACCTCGTTATCGATCTCGCCGGTCTCTCTCTGCCGCTCGATACGCATATCGATGGCATTTTCGAGATTTGTGATGGCAGCATTCAGCTCCGTCAGCGCAGATTGTAAGGTCTTCTCAGCCGACATCGTTTTTTCCAACTCGCACGCCACCGGCCGAATCGTCCGGTTTCAGGCCATTTAAACGCTCACGAGGTTATTACCCGATTTACCATCCCGTCAATCAAACCAGTGCATTGTGGCGTTTTGCTCTGTGGATGAACGAAGAAACCGGGCCGGGCGGGACACGCAATCCGTTCCAGCCCCCGCTTTGCGAAACGATTTTTATCGACCGCAGAACCGCAATTGCCCGTCGATTTATTGACTTGCCTGCCTCACCTGCTATGGATCAACCCGCTTTTTGGATAGTTGCGTAAAACTATCTCCTTTCACCCGGAAACAGACGGAAAAGCCATGATTTCTCGCGACAAACACAACCGGATGGCAAATGCGATCCGCTTTCTTGCCATGGATGCAGTGGAGAAGGCCAATTCAGGCCATCCCGGTCTGCCGATGGGCGCCGCTGATGTCGCCACCGTTCTCTTTACCCGTTATCTGAAATTCGATCCCAAGGCGCCGCTCTGGCCGGATCGCGACCGTTTCGTGCTGTCGGCAGGTCATGGTTCGATGCTTCTTTACTCGCTGCTCTATCTTACGGGCTACGAGGACATGACGATCGACGAGATCAAGCGTTTCCGTCAATTCGGTTCCAAGACCGCCGGCCATCCTGAATATGGCCACGCCACCGGCATCGAAACGACCACCGGTCCGCTCGGCCAGGGCATCGCCAACGCCGTGGGCATGGCAATCGCCGAACGCAAGCTGGAAGAGGAGTTCGGCTCCGACCTGCAGAGCCACTTCACTTATGTACTGTGCGGCGACGGCTGCCTCATGGAAGGCATCAGCCACGAAGCCATCGCGCTTGCCGGCCATTTGAAGCTTAACAAGCTCGTTCTCTTCTGGGATGACAACAACATCACCATCGACGGCGAAGTTGGCCTCTCCGACAGCACCGATCAGATTGCCCGTTTCCAGGCGGTTCACTGGAACACCATCCGTGTTGACGGCCATGATCCGGATGCGATCGCCGCTGCCATCGAAGCCGCGCAGAAATCGGACCGCCCGACCTTCATCGCCTGCAAGACCGTCATCGGTTTCGGCGCGCCCAACAAGCAGGGCACCCATAAGGTTCACGGCAACCCGCTCGGCGCAGAAGAAATCGCTGCGGCCCGCAAGAGCCTGAACTGGGAAGCCGAAGCTTTCGTCATTCCGGAAGACGTGCTGGATGCATGGCGTCTTGCCGGTCTGCGCTCCACCAAGACGCGTCAGGACTGGGAAGCCCGCCTCGAAGCCGCTGAAGCCGGCAAGAAAGCCGAGTTCAAGCGCCGCTTCGCCGGCGACCTGACGGGCAATTTCGATAGCTCGATCGATGCTTTCAAGAAGAAGATCATCGAGAACAACCCGACCGTTGCGACCCGCAAGGCCTCGGAAGACTCGCTCGAAGTCATTAACGGCGTGCTGCCGGAAATGATCGGCGGTTCTGCCGACCTGACGCCGTCCAACAACACCAAGACCAGCCAGATGAAGTCCATCACACCGACGGACTTCTCCGGCCGTTACCTGCACTACGGCATCCGCGAACACGGCATGGCTGCTGCCATGAACGGCATCGCACTGCATGGCGGTCTCATTCCTTATGCAGGCGGCTTCCTGATCTTCTCGGACTACTGCCGTCCGTCGATCCGTCTTGCTGCCCTCATGGGCATCCGTGTCGTCCACGTTCTGACGCATGATTCCATCGGCGTTGGCGAAGACGGCCCGACCCACCAGCCGGTGGAGCAGATCGCTGCCCTTCGCGCCATTCCGAACCTGCTCGTCTTCCGCCCGGCGGATGAGACCGAGACGGCGGAATGCTGGCAGCTGGCGCTGGAACAGAAGCATCGTCCGTCTGCGCTGGCCCTCACCCGCCAGAATCTCGCTCCTTCGCGCAAGGAATATGAAGAGAAGAACCTGTCTGCTTACGGCGCCTACGAACTCGTCTCCGCCAGCGACGCCAAGGTTTCGATCTTCGCTTCCGGTTCGGAGGTCGAAGTGGCTCTGAAAGCGGCCGCAACGCTGAAGGACAAGGGCGTATCCGCCCGCGTCGTTTCCGTTCCCTGCTTCGAACTCTTCAAGGAACAGCCGGAAACCTATCGCAACGCCATCATCGGCAAGGCTCCGGTCAAGATCGCGGTGGAAGCCGCCATCCGCCAGGGCTGGGATTATTTCATCGGTAACGATGGCGCTTTCGTCGGCATGCACTCCTTTGGAGCGTCCGCGCCGGCGAAGGATCTCTTCAAGCACTTCGGTATCACGGCAGAAGCTGTCGTCGCCGCAGTCGAGGCAAAACTTGCGTAAGGGCTTCCCAAGCCCTCACCATTCAGCAAAGACCAAGCCCATTCTTGATCGGGAGACTGTAAATGACTGTAAAAGTTGCCATTAACGGCTTCGGCCGCATCGGCCGCAATGTTTTGCGCGCCATCGTCGAATCCGGCCGCACCGATATCGAAGTCGTCGCCATCAACGACCTCGGCCCGGTTGAAACCAACGCTCACCTGCTGCGCTACGATTCGATCCACGGCAAGTTCCCGGCCGACGTCAAGGTCGAAGGCGACACCATCATCGTTGGCGGTGGCAAGCCGATCAAGGTGACGGCCGTTCGCGACCCGGCAACGCTGCCGCACAAGGAACTGGGCGTCGATATCGCGCTTGAGTGCACCGGCATCTTCACGGCCCGCGACAAGGCTGCTGCCCATCTGACGGCCGGCGCCAAGCGCGTCATCGTTTCGGCTCCCGCTGACGGCGCCGACCTCACCGTCGTCTTCGGTGTCAACCATGACCAGCTGACGAAGGATCACCTCGTCATCTCCAACGCATCCTGCACCACCAACTGCCTCGTGCCGGTCGTGAAGGTTCTCGATGACGCCGTTGGCATCGATCATGGCTTCATGACCACGATCCACTCCTACACCGGCGACCAGCCGACGCTGGACACCATGCACAAGGATCTGTACCGCGCCCGCGCCGCAGCCCTGTCCATGATCCCGACCTCGACGGGCGCCGCAAAGGCTGTTGGCCTCGTCCTGCCACACCTCAAGGGCAAGCTTGACGGCACGTCGATCCGCGTTCCGACCCCGAACGTATCGGTCGTCGACTTCAAGTTCGTGGCCAAGAAGAGCACGACGGTTGCCGAAATCAACGCAGCCATCAAGGCGGCTTCCGACGGCCAGCTGAAGGGCATCCTCGGCTATACCGACGAGCCGCTGGTTTCCCGCGATTTCAACCACGACAGCCACTCGTCGATCTTCGCCAATGACCAGACCAAGGTCATGGAAGGCAACTTCGTGCGCGTCCTGTCCTGGTACGACAACGAGTGGGGCTTCTCCAACCGCATGTCGGATACCGCTGTCGCCTTCGCGAAGACCATCTAACGAATACCCATCAGTCGATGCATTCCGGCGGGAGCGATCCCGCCGGATTTTTTATTCCCGGTTTTCCTCTACAGTGCCGCCATGTTTTCAATTTCCTGCCTTTGTCTGGTCCATTTTGAAACGGACAAGGGACGCAGGGATAACGGTCGTGCGCAATGCACTTCGGCCCTGCCGTATCTTTCGATACACCCCGCCTTGCGTTACCTTTCAACGCCGCCGACCGAGCGCTGACAGACCGCAACCCGTGGCGCATTGACTGCGAACGTGCAGAGCAATCATTGCGGTGGCCAGCGCGGCGTGAAAGAGGCGGTGGACGTGGAATCATTTTATCTGTTGTTGCTGGTGGCAACTGTTCTCGTCCTCGTCGCCGCCTTCTCGAGCCTCATCGCCTACCGCTTCGGCGCGCCGCTGCTGCTGCTCTTCCTTGTGATTGGACTTGCTGCGGGTGTGGACGGACTCGGTATCGAATTCACCAACAACCCTCTCGCCTATATGCTCGGTTCGCTGGTACTTGCCGTCATCCTGTTCGACTCCGGGTTTGGCACGTCGATCCAGTCTTTCCGGCTTTCCGCGGCACCGGCAATGGCGCTTGCCACGGTCGGCGTTATTCTCACATCCGTCTTTTTCGCGGGCGCAGCCGCCCTCCTGCTCGGGCTCTCCTGGCTAGAGGGCCTGCTGCTCGGTGCCATTGTCGCCTCCACCGATGCGGCAGCGGTGTTTTTCCTGCTGCGCATCGGCGGCATCCACATCCGCGATCAGGTGCGCTCCACGCTGGAGGTCGAATCCGGCACCAACGATCCAATGGCCATCTTCCTCACAGTCGCCCTGGTCGAGATCATCGCCAAAGGACAGGGCCTGGCCGGTATCGACAGCGGTTTTCTGCTGCTTTTTGTTGAGGAAATGGGCCTCGGTGTGATCGTCGGCGTGCTGGGCGGTCTCATGATCGCCGCCGTGGTCAACCGTTTTGCCGCCGATCGGGGACTGGCGCCAATCTTTGTGCTTGCGCTGGCGCTGCTCGTGTTTTCCTTCACCGGCACGATTGGCGGCAGCGGCTTTCTGGCGGTCTATGTCGCCGGCATTGTCGCCGGCAATCGCAGGATCTTCGCCAAGGAAACGATCCGTCGCTTCCACGAAGGGCTGACGTGGCTGGCACAGATCATCATGTTCCTGATGCTCGGCCTGCTTGCCACGCCGTCGCAGTTTCCTGCAATCGCAATTCCAGCCATCCTGCTGGCGCTGTTCCTGATCTTCGTCGCCCGTCCGCTCGCGGTCTGGCTCAGCCTCATGCCGTTTAACTACACCCAACAGGAAACCTCTTTCGTCGCCTGGGTGGGCCTGCGCGGCGCCGTCTCCATCCTGCTTGCCATCATGCCCATCCTCGGCGGACTTGATGACGCCCAGATCTATTTCAATGCCGCCTTCATCATCGTGCTGGTATCGCTCCTCGTGCAGGGCTGGACCATCAAACCGGTGGCAACAAGGCTGGGGCTGATCGTGCCGCCACGCATGGGCGAGGTGGACAAGCTGGAGGTTGACCTTCCCGGCACGGCCAATCACGAACTGATTTCCTACCGCGTGGCAAAGGGCAGCGCCATCCTGCAGGGCGAGCGCATTCCCCGCTGGGCGATGCCTTCGCTGGTGGTGCGTGACGGTAAATCGATTCGCTACCAATATGCCGGGCGACTGCGTGAAAATGATCTTGTCTATCTCTTCATCGCCCCCGGTTATTCCCGCCTGATCGACCGGCTCTTCGCGAGCGCCCTGCCCGTCGCCGATGACGACGCCGATTTCTTCGGCACCTTCGCGATCTCTCCCGCCCGGCCGGCGAAGGAGCTTGATGCCGCCTATGGTCCCGGCCTGCTTGCGCCAGCAGAACAGGCAATGAGCATCGCAGAACTCATCGAGACACGTCTTGCCGGACGGGCCGATTATGCCGACCGCGTGCGCCTCGGCTCCATCGTCCTGATCGTGCGAACTTTGGACGAACATGAGGCGATAGCTGGTGTCGGAATTTCGCTGGAGCCGGTCGAACCGGCTACCACCCTGCCGATCTTCATCAGCTTCTCGGAAATTTTCAAACGGGTGCGCGACTATCTGGCGCAGCGGCGTCAGTCGCGTTCCACCGCTACCGCACAAGACGTGGTCGCACCTTCAAACACCGTGAGAGAAAATGAAGCCTGACCGGCTTGCGTCGGCAATCAGGCATAGTATGGTCCCTGCCGAACTCGCAACAAATCAGGATCGACCTATGCCCGCTTTCAAGACCACCGATGACCTCAACGACATTGCCGGAAAGCGCGTTCTCGTCCGCGTTGATCTCAACGTGCCGGTCGCGGATGGCAAAGTTACGGACAAGACCCGTATCGAGCGGGTCGCGCCGACCATTCTGGAACTTTCCAAGAAGGGCGCAAAGGTTATTCTGCTTGCCCATTTTGGCCGTCCGAAGGGCGAACCCGCGGCTGACATGTCGCTTTCCCAGATCGTACCAGCAGTTGAGGAAGTGCTGGACCATGCCGTCTCCTTCGCGTCCGACTGCATCGGCGCGCCGGCGGCGGAAGCCGTTGCGAAACTGAATGACGGCGACATCCTGCTTCTGGAAAACACGCGCTTCCACAAGGGCGAAGAAAAGAACGATCCCACCTTCGTCGAGGCTCTGGCGGCCAATGGCGATATCTATGTCAATGACGCCTTCTCCGCCGCGCATCGCGCCCACGCCTCCACCGAGGGCCTCGCCCGCCACCTGCCCGCCTATGCCGGCCGCACCATGCAGGCCGAGCTTGAGGCTCTGGAAAAGGGCCTCGGCCAGCCGGTGCGTCCCGTCGTCGCCATCGTCGGCGGCGCGAAGGTTTCAAGCAAAATCGATCTTCTGATGAACCTCGTGAAGAAGGTCGATGCCCTCGTCATCGGCGGCGGCATGGCCAACACCTTCCTCGCCGCCCGTGGCGCCCAGGTTGGAAAATCGCTCTGCGAGCACGATCTGGCCGAAACCGCAAAGCAGATCATGATCGAGGCCGCGACTTCCGGCTGTGCCATCGTGCTGCCGGAAGACGGCGTCGTTGCCCGCGAATTCAAGGCCGGTGCGGCCAGTGAAACGGTCGACATCAATGCCATTCCCGCTGACGCCATGGTGCTCGATGTCGGCCCGAAATCGGTTGAAAGCATCAAGGCCTGGATTTCACGCGCGGAAACGCTGGTCTGGAACGGGCCGCTCGGCGCCTTCGAAATCGAACCCTTCGATGCAGCCACCGTGGCTGCCGCAAAACATGCCGCGGAATGCACGAAGGCCGGCAAGCTCGTCTCCGTCGCAGGCGGCGGCGACACCGTGGCCGCGCTCAACCATGCCGGCGTTTCCGAGGATTTCTCCTATGTTTCGACCGCCGGCGGCGCCTTCCTTGAATGGATGGAAGGCAAGGAACTGCCGGGCGTTGCCATCCTGACCGCCGCCAAGTAAACTTATCTCACTTGCCTGACACGAGGCCGGACAAGCGATGCTTGTCCGGCCTTGTTTTTTGGTAAGTGCACGCGGGAGGAAAAGTTTCAAACGATTGAAATCATTTCAATCGTTTCAATGAGTTAGCGTGCCATTTCCCTGCCCTGGAACTTCTGTTATCGGAAATTTATTGTGCCTTGGGAGAATAGCAAATGACCGAACGTCTCGAAGACATCGCAATCAAAATGGTCGCCGACGGCAAGGGCCTGCTCGCCGCCGACGAATCCACGGGAACGATCAAAAAGCGTTTCGACGGCATCAATCTGGAGTCCACCGAGACCGCCCGCCGCGACTATCGCGAGATGCTGTTCCGTTCCGACGACGCCATGAAGAAATATATCTCCGGCGTCATTCTCTATGAAGAGACCCTGTTCCAGAAGGCTGCCGACGGCACACCTTTCGTTGATATCATCAAGGCGGCTGGCAGCCTGCCGGGCATCAAGGTGGATATCGGCGCCAAGCCGATGGCCTTCCACCCGCATGAATTCATTACCGAAGGCCTCGACGGTCTTTATGAGCGCCTGCGCAAGTACCACGAAGCCGGTGCGCGCTTCGCCAAGTGGCGTGGCGTCATCACCATCGGTGAACAGCGCCCGAGCTGGGGTTCGATCAAGGCAAACTCCCAGTCGCTCGCCCGTTATGCCGCTCTCTGCCAGCAGGCGGATATCGTGCCGATCGTTGAGCCTGAAGTCCTGATGGATGGCGAGCCGGGCACGCATGACATCGACCGCTGCGCGGAAGTCACGCAATGGGTTCTGCAGACCGTCTTCGCGGACCTGTTCGACGCCCGCGTGAACCTCGAAGGCATGATCCTCAAGCCGAACATGATCATCGACGGCAAGCAGGCCCGCAAGGCTTCCGTCGAGGAAGTGGCGGAAAAGACCGTGAAGGTCTTGAAGGCGACCGTACCTTCCGCCGTTCCGGGCATTGCCTTCCTTTCCGGCGGCCAGTCCTCCGAAGAGGCAACGGCGCATCTCTCCGCCATGAATTCCGGTTATGACCTGCCCTGGTCTCTCACCTACTCCTACGGCCGCGCGCTTCAGGATACGGCCCTCAAGACCTGGGGCGGCAAGCAGGAGAATGTCGCTGCCGGCCAGCGCGCCTTCACGCACCGCGCCGCCATGAACAGTCTGGCGGCCAAGGGCAACTGGAAGCAGGAACTCGAAAAGGCAGCCTGAGGCTTCGCTCCAGAGCTTTAGTGAATGAAAGCCGCCTCCCGGGGCGGCTTTTTCTTATGGGCGCAGAAGCAGCGTTACCGACCAGATGACAAAGGCGGCAACCGCTATCTTCCAGCAATCGCCCCGTTTCTTCAGCCCCGGCAGGCCGAGCGGCCGGATAATCTGGACGGCCATGGCCAGCAGTAAAAAAAGGCCGATCGCCTTCGTCATTTATTGAGCCTTTTCTTTATTTCTGCATCGTCACAGGCTGGACATTTTTACCGTTCACCAGAAGAGTGCAACTCATTCGGGTAACTCCCGTTGTATGACCTGTCCGACCGTCCGTCCGAACGCATGAGAGTGTTGTCATGAGCAGAAATCTTCTACCCGTATTCGCTCTTTTATCCAGCACTCTGTTTCTCTTTCTCGGCAACGGTCTTCAGGGCCTCGTGCTGCCAGTGCGTGGCTCGGCAGAAGGTTACTCCAACGAGATCCTTGGTTTCCTCGGAACCTCCTGGGCTGCGGGCTTCGTTGTTGGTTGTTTTGTCGCGCCGGCCATCGTGCGCCGTGCTGGCCATGTGCGGGCTTTTGCGTCTTTCGTCGCATTGGTATGCCTGACCGTGCTCATGACCGGTCTCATCGTTGATGACGTCTGGTGGATTACGCTACGTGCTCTTACCGGCTTCTGCACCGCCGGCACCTCAATGATCATCGAAAGCTGGCTGAACGAGCGTGCCACGAACGAAAGCCGCGGCATGATCTTTTCACTCTATATCGCCATCACGCTTCTGGGCGTCGTGGCGGGACAGATGATCGTGCCGATGGGAGATATCAGCAATACCTCGCTGTTCATGATCTGCGGCATCATTTATTGCATCGCCATTCTGCCGGCAACGCTTTCAAAGGCGGCCAGTCCACAGCCTTTGCAGAAGGTGAAACTGGATTTGCCGGCGCTCTATCGCAACTCCCCGGTCTCCTTCGTCGGCATTTTGATGATCGGCATCGCCAACGGTGCGTACGGCACGCTCGGCGCCGTCTTCGGTGCCCGAGCAGGCCTGGATCCGACCATGATCGCCATCATGGTGTCCGTCACGATTTTCGTCGGCGCATTGGCGCAGTTCCCGGCGGGTCGCCTTTCGGACAGGATAGACCGTCGTTACGTGCTGGCCGGCCTCGCGGGGCTTGGCGCCGTCGCGGGACTTGCGGTCGCAGCCGTGCAGCCGCATCATGTCTACGTTCTAATTCCGATGATCGCCGTTTACGGTGCAGCCGCCAATGCGCTCTATCCCATAGCCGTGGCGCACGCCAACGACTTTGCGGCGTCCGAGGATTTCGTCAAGGTTTCAGGCGGGTTGCTGTTGCTTTACGGCGTCGGCACCATTATCGGACCGACGCTCGGCGGCGCTGTCATGACCTATTCCGGGCCCTATGCGCTGTTTCTGGTCACAGCCGTCGCCCATATTTTGATTACTGCCTATGCCATTATCAGAAGCCGCAGGCGCGCCGCGCTTTCAACCGACGAGAAGGACAATTTCTCGACGATGATGCCGACGACGCCTTCGCCGCTGGTGACACCGGAGAGTATTGCGCTTGACCCGCGCGCACCGCAATATCCCGGCGAGGATGGGGACTACGTGGAAAAAGGAGCAGGCATATGAGCCTCTTTGACGACGACCGCCCGCAAAAACCCGCTGCACACCAGATTGGCAGCGATCTCAGCCTCCTCTCCGTGGACGAACTGGACAGCCGGATCGAGCTTCTCCAGGCCGAAATCACCCGACTCGAAGAGGAAAGAAAGCGGAAATCCGCGGGAAGACAGGCGGCGGAGAATCTTTTCCGATCCTGATGCGCGTTGACCAATAAACCCGGCCCGCACGTGCCTAACGGCAGAAGCGGTTCAACGTGCGTTCCAAAATAAGAGGTTTTGGGTCAGTCTTTCGTTTACCATTAACCAAAAATTAAGCTTTCTGAGAGATTACTATACATGTCCAGTTCTTCTGGATTTCAGGCATCTTCTCCATTCGGCGAATTGGTCTGATTTTTCTCCCTGTTTTACCTTGAGAGCCGCTTTCGCGGCTCTTTTTTTGCCGCCGCCGGCTTCGGTAAAACTGTGGGTATTAACCCTTCTTTAATAATTGCCTTGCGCATTTCAGGTAAAGATACCATCCTGAAAACACTAAAGGCCGGAACAAAATATCCGGATCGTCGTTGCCTGACAGTGTGGTGCGTGAGCAGGGATTTAAAGAAATGTCGGAACAGGTTTTAAATACCATAAGCTTTGCGGGGCGCGCGGCTGCTTCCAACCAGTTCAAGACCCTCTATACCGAAGGCATGACCCTGGTCGAGGAAACTGCAAGCTATCTCGACGGCGCCGGCCGCGCTGCCTCGAAAGTTTTGCCGCGCATGGCCTCAGTGCTTTATGCCGCGGAATCGATGCGCCTCACGACTCGCCTGATGCAGATGGCCTCCTGGCTGCTTCTCCAGCGCGCCGTCAACAACGGTGAAATGACCCGAGATCAGGTTTTGAGCGAGAAGAATAAGGTTCGCCTCGACAGCTTTAACGTCGACCGCAACGCGCCCGGCTGGAACGACCTGCCGGAGTCCTTCCGCGATCTTATCGAGCGCTCGCTGCGTCTCCAGAACCGCATCGCCTTGCTCGACCGCGAAATCTATCGCCCCTCCGAAGCCGCGAAGGTGCCGGACAATGAGAACAGCGTTCAGGCGCAGCTCAACCTTCTGCGCACGGCTTTCTCGATCAACTGAGAAAACACCACATTGAGTGGACAATTTGAAAGCAGGCTCACCGGCCTGCTTTTTTTGTTTCAGCGGTCATGCGGGTAGATGCCGACGCCAAAACAGCGCAACAAAAAAGCCCGGTCAAACCGGGCTTTTTTAACAATCCGTCCGCAAAAGAATCAGAGGCCGAGGCCACCGAAACGCTTGTTGAACTTGGAAACGCGACCACCGCGGTCCATAAGCTGCTGGTTGCCGCCCGTCCATGCCGGATGGGACTTGGGGTCGATTTCAAGGTTCATGACGGCGCCTTCCGAACCCCAGGTAGAGCGGGTTTCGTATTCGGTGCCATCGGTCATGACCACCTTGATCGTGTGATAATCGGGATGGATATCAGCCTTCATGACAATCTTCCTGGTTAAGTGACGTGCGGTCCATTTGCCGCAATTGCGTCAACTGAGCCAATTCAATAAATGAAGCCATAGTCCAGATGGGCTATGGCTTCCCAATTCGATGCGGAGCCTATACATGAAGGTCGCCGAGATAACAAGAGCCTGCTATCCCCTTGTGAAAGGAGATGGCTGCCGGGCAGGAATTTTACCGCAGACCGGAAATTCGCCCGCAAAAGGCCGAAAAATGGCGAAGAACGAGGAGCATAGAGGACGTGGCAGACATCGAACAGCATAAAGCGGTGAAACAGAGAAGCCTGAAACCGCTCCTTGGCCTGTTTCCTTATCTCAGGCGTTATCGTGGCTTGATGGCTGCGGCTCTTTTTGCACTTGTTCTGTCTTCCGCCACGACTCTCGCCTTGCCGCTCGCCGTTCGCCGCATCATCGATCACGGTTTTCAGACGCCTGATGGCGGTATGATCAACAGCTACTTCGCCATGCTTTTGGCCATTGCGGTTGTTCTCGCGCTCGCCAGCGCCATGCGTTATTATTACGTCATGACGATCGGCGAGAGGGTCGTTGCCGATCTGCGCCGCGATGTGTTCGCCCATCTCACCACGCTGTCACAGCAATTCTTCGATGCCAACCGCTCAGGCGAGCTCACCTCGCGACTGACGGCCGACACGGTGCAGATCCGCTCCGCATTCGGCTCATCTGCGTCGGTGGCGTTGCGCAACATCATCATGTGCTGCGGCGCCGTGGCAATGATGATCTATACCAGCCCCGGTCTTTCCGGACTCGCGCTGCTGGCCATTCCCTTTATCGTTTTTCCCCTGATTGCCTTCGGGCGCTCGGTTCGCGCCCGCTCCCGTACGACGCAAGACACATTGGCCAATTCCGCCGCTTATGCTTCCGAGACGATTGCGGCGAGCCGCACCGTACAGTCCTTCAATGCCGAGACGCTGGCGAATGCCCGTTATGGCGCTTCGGTGGAAGCGGCCTATCAGGGCGCACGCGCCGCCATCGGCGCACGCTCCATCCTCACCGCCGTCGCCATCACGCTCGTCTTCGGCAGCGTTGTCGGCATTCTCTGGTATGGGGCGCAAAGCGTCCTGTCCGGTAGCATGACCGCGGGAACGCTCGGTCAGTTCGTGCTTTATTCGGTCATCGCGGCCAGCGGCCTTGGCCAGCTCTCGGAAGTCTGGGGAGAACTGGCGCAGGCCGGCGGCGCGGCGGAACGGCTGTCCGAACTGCTGGACGAGCGCTCGCCGGTTCTCGATCCCGTCGCGCCCGTCACTCTGCCCCAGCCACCGCGTGGCGAAGCCGCATTCGAGAATGTCGATTTTGTCTACCCGCTCGCGGCAGGACGGCCGATCGTCTCCGGCCTCTCCTTCAAAGTCAGCGCCGGCGAAACCGTCGCCATCGTCGGACCCTCCGGTGCGGGCAAGAGCACGGTCTTTTCGCTGCTGATGCGCTTTTACGATCCGCAGCAGGGCCGTATCACCATTGACGGCGCTGATATCCGCGACGTCAAGCTCGCCGATCTGCGGGCGCGCCTGTCCATCGTCCCGCAGGATGTGGCGATATTCGCCTCCTCCATCCATGACAATATCGCCTTTGGACGGCCTGACGCGACACGGGAAGAAGTGCGCGCCGCCGCCATCGCCGCGCAGGCCGACAGCTTCATCGAACGCCTTACCGACGGATATGACACCCAGGTGGGAGAGCGCGGCGTGACGCTTTCCGGCGGGCAGCGCCAGCGCATCGCCATTGCCCGCGCCATCCTGCGCAACGCACCTATCCTGCTTTTGGACGAGGCCACCTCGGCGCTCGACGCGGAAAGCGAGACACTGGTACAGAAGGCTCTCGATGAGCTCATGAGCAGCCGCACCACCATTGTCATCGCCCACCGCCTTGCCACCGTTCTCAAAGCCGACCGCATTCTGGTGATGGATGAAGGCCGCATCATCGAGGAAGGCACGCATCAGAGTCTCATTCGCCAGAACGGTCTCTATGCCCGGCTCGCCCGTCTGCAATTCCAGACCGGGCCCGAAGAACTGCGCGCACAGGCCTGAGTTACGTCAGCACGCTGCGCCCCGCAACGCGCCCGGAAAACAGGCATCCTCCAAGGAAAGTGCCTTCAAGCGCGTTATATCCATGCATGCCGCCACCGCCGAAACCAGCCACCTCGCCAGCGGCATAAAGCCCCGGCACCGGCTCACCGCCGGCGTCCAGCACCCTCGCCTCAAGGTCGGTGTGCAGGCCACCCAGGGTCTTGCGCGTCAGCACATGCAGACGCACGGCAATCAAAGGCCCCATGGCAGGATCGAGCAGGCGATGCGGTTTCGCCGTTCGCATCAGCCGGTCACCGAGGTAACGGCGCGCACCGTGGATCGCCGTTACCTGCGTATCCTTGCTAAAGCCGTTTTCAATCTCACGGTCGCGCGCTTCGATCTGCCGGCGGATGTGGTTGGTGTCCAGACGATCATTTCCAGCGATGGCGTTCATCGCAGGCACCAATTCTTCCAGCGTATCACGAACGGCGAAATCCTCGCCCCGTTCCATGAAAGCCCGCACGGGTCCAGGCGGCTCCTTTCCCAACCTTTTCAGCAACAGGCGCATATTCTTGCCCGTCAGATCAGGATTCTGCTCCGAACCTGAAAGCGCGAACTCCTTCTTGATGATCGCTTTGGTCAGAATGAACCAGCTGTAACCGCTGCCACGTTCACCCAGCATCTTCAGTGTGCCAAGCGTATCAAAGCCAGGCATGGCCGGCGCATGAAGCCGGTCACCATTCGCATCGCACCAGAAGGACGAAGGACCGGGCAGAATGCGGATGCCGTGACCTGGCCAGATCGGGTCGTGGTTTTTGACACCCTCGGTGTAATGCCACATGCGGTCACGGTTGATGACCCCGCCACCCGCCGCCTCGGTGATGGCGATCATGCGGCCATCCACATGCGCCGGCACACCGCAAACCATGTTTTGCGGCGGCTGGCCCAGTCGTTCCACGGGCCAGTTGCGCCGCACCAGCTCCTGATTACCGCCGATGCCGCCGGAACTGACAATGACCGCAGCAGCGGAAAGACCGAATTCGCCCTGCTCTTCCCGGCTGCTCTCCTCTCCGCGTTGCACGGGATCGCTCGCAAGAACCGCGCCGGAAACGCCGGTCACCCCGCCATCGGCGATATCCAGCCGATCAACCCGGTGGCGGAAGCGGAAGGATAGCCGCCCATCCGCCGCGATAAGCTTTGCCTTTTTAACGAAGGGAGCAAGCACCCCGGGGCCCGTGCCCCAGGTGACATGGAAGCGTGGAACAGAATTGCCATGGCCATCGGCCAAACCGCCGCCACGCTCGGCCCAGCCGACAACGGGAAACCAGCGCATACCCATGCGGTGCAGCCATTCCCGCTTCTCACCGGCAGCAAAATCGAGATAGGCCTCCGCCCAGCGACGCGGCCAGTGATCTTCCGGGCGATCAAAACCGGCCGAACCGAACCAGTCCTGCCTCGCAAGGTCGAGACTGTCTCGCACGCGCATCCGACGTTGTTCTGGGCTATCGATGAAAAACAGGCCGCCAAGCGACCAGAAGGCCTGTCCGCCCAGGTTCCGCTCACCCTCCTGATCAACCACGCAGACGCTGAGACCTCGCGCGGCAGCCTCCGTTGCCGCAACCAGCCCGGCAAGCCCCGCCCCGACAACGATCACATCATAGCGTTCCATCAGCCCCTCCCAGATATGACGGAATTACTTTTACGCGAACGTAAGTTTACTTTCGTCGGAAGGCAACCGCCCAGATGCGGTCCGCGATTTCAGCGCTCGGTCAGCTTGAGTTCGATACGGCGGTTCTGCTGCCGTGCCTCCGGTGAGTCACCTTCTGCAATCGGCTGATATTCTCCAAAGCCGGCAGCGACCAGACGGTTTGCCGGCACGCCCTTGGAGATCAGGAACTTCACAACCGAAGTGGCACGGGCCGAGGAGAGTTCCCAATTGTCGCGGTAGCGGCCGGAGCCGGACAGCTGGACATTATCCGTATGGCCATCGACGCGCAGGACCCAGTTGATCTCCGCCGGGATTTCCTTTGCGAGATCAAGCAGCGCGGTTGCGAGCTTCGCCATTTCCGCTTGCCCTTCCGGATTGAGTTCATTGCCGCCGGAAGGGAAGAGCACTTCGGATTGGAAGACAAATCGGTCGCCGACGATGCGGATGTTTTCACGATCGGACAGAATTTCGCGCAACCGCCCGAAGAAGTCGGATCGATAGCGGTTCAGTTCCTGCACCCGCTGCGCCAGCGCGACATTGAGGCGGCGGCCGAGATCGGCGATCTTGACCTGAGAAGAGGCATCCTTGGCTTCCGAAGCCTGCAGCGCGGCTTCGACCGAGGCAATCTGCGCCCTCAGCGCCGCAATCTGCTGGTTGAGCAACTCGATCTGCGCGGAGGCGCGGGAATTGGCCTGCCGCTGCTCGTCCAGTTCACCGGTGAGACTGCCGATACGGGCGTTGGCGCTGGCATTGTTGCCCGAGCCGGCGTCGAGCAGTGCCTGCAGCCGCGACCGTTCATTCTCAGACGCGGCAAGAGTGGATTGCAGGCTCGCCAAGGCGTCCTCCACATCCTGCTTGTTGCCCTTTTCCATGGCCAGAAGTTCGGTCAATTCGGCAATCTGGCTGTTGAGACGCGTCAGCACCTCGTCCTTGCCGGTAATCTCACGCGACAGCACGAATTGCGCGAGCACGAAGACCGTCAGCAAAAACATGATGGCCATCAGCAGCGTCGACAGCGCATCGACGAAGCCCGGCCAATAATCCACACCCCTGTCGCGGCGGCGGTTGCGCGCAAGCGCCATGGCTATTCGCTCCCGTTATCGTGCCGGGTGCGTCCGGAAGACTTCGTATCGCTGTCAATCCGCGCCGAAAGCCGGTCGAGCGTGCGGCGGAGCGATTTGGATTCCTCCTGTTGCGCCTCGATCCAGTCGCGCAACATCTGCTGTTCGCTGCGCATGTTCTTGACCAGACCCTGAATGCCTTCGGCAAGACTGGTCATGGCCGCGAGCGAACGCTCTGTGCTCACCACGGCCCCTGCGTCGCCTCGGGACTCCCTTGGGGCGTCCGTCGTATCCGTCACCGAGGAAAGCCAGTTTTCGAGTTGGGTGTAGAAACGGTTCTGGGCGCGGCCGGCCTGAAGATCGAGAAAACCGAGAATAAGCGAACCGGAAAGACCGAGCAGTGACGAGGAAAAGGCCGTTCCCATACCCGCCAGCGGCGCGGTGAGACCGGCCTTGAGCGAACCGAGAATATCATTGCTGTCACCGGCGCTTGGGTCGAGAGACTGGATGACGTTGCTGATGGCGCCAATGGTGCCGATAAGACCCCAGAAGGTGCCGAGCAGGCCGAGAAATACCAGCAAGCCGACGAGATAACGCGAAGTATCACGCGTCTCGTCGAGGCGCGTTGCGATGGAATCGAGGATCGTGCGTTGCGTAACGGCAGAAAGGCGGACTTCACCACGCTTGCCGATCAGCGTGCTCATCGGCGCAAGCAGTTTGGGCGCGCGACCGACCTTTTCGACGCTGCCGGCGGCACGAAAGGCGTTGAACCAGCGGACTTCCGAACGCAGGCTCATCGTCTGCGTAAACACCAGAATGATGCCGATGGCGAGCACACCGAGAATGAAGCCGTTGAGCCCCGGATTGGTCATGAAGGCGGTGTGCGCCTGCCGATAGAGAATCGCTGCCAGAAAACCGACGAGGATCAGAAACAGAACCATCGTCCAGAGAAACGGTGTGGGGCTGGACAGCTTGTGGCTGTATTCCCGTGTGGTCACCGGTTTCTCGACGCCAAGATCGAGCAGCTCCGAATCCGCCATAACGTTCGCATTCCCTTTGGTCAGCTATCCAGCGGACGCTATTTGAAAATTGCGACGATTTGAAGCGAAAAGCCGGTCTTTCGTGACAGGCCTTTCACGAAAAAGGCATGGAGCCGGGCGAGGGAACACAAAAACGCCCGGCGAACATTCGCCGGGCATCAAAAACTTGTAAAAAACGGCAGGTTTTCTGCTGAAAACCAATCAGCGGCCCGGAATAGGGCGGTTGGCCACCTCAACGAGCGCCTTGTGGATATATTCGTTGCCTGCAGCAACGGAACTGCTGCCGAAGATATCGGTGCCGCCCTTGATGTCGGAGGCGAAACCACCGGCTTCCCGAATCAGCACGAGGCCGGCCGCCATGTCCCACGGCGAAAGATCGGCTTCCCAGTAACCGTCGAGACGGCCAGCGGCAACGTAGGCGAGATCGAGCGACGCCGCACCCATGCGACGGATGCCTGCAGCCTCCCCCATGACGTGACGAAGCTCGACCAGGAACTTGCCGTGGTTGCCGCGGCCGAGATGCGGCACGCCGCAGCCGATGACGCAATCCGTCAGCGCCTTGCGCGCGGCAACGCGGATGCGGCGATCGTTGAGGAACGCGCCGCCGCCACGCTCGGCGGTGTAGAGTTCGTCGGTGGCAGGATTGAAGATCACACCGGCGACGACTTCGCCGTTACGCTCAAGCGCGATGGAAACCGCAAAATGCGGAATGCCGTGCAGGAAGTTGGTTGTGCCATCGAGCGGATCGACGATCCAGCGATGTGCACCATCGGTCCCCTTTTCCTCGCCGCCTTCCTCACCAAGGAAATCATAGGTCGGGCGCGCCTTCATCAGCTCCTCGCGCACGATCTTCTCGGCCTTCAGATCCGCCTGCGAAACGAAGTCGCTCGGTCCCTTGACCGAGACCTGCAGGTTCTGCACTTCGCCGAAGTCACGCGACAAAGACTTACCCGCCTTGATGGCGGCCTGAACCATGACATTGAGAAGGGCTGAACGGGCCATCGATGTTTTTTCCTGGAAAGCTTGCGAACCGCCCGGAAGCTCACCGGGCAGGCACGTCATTATTTTCTTGAATTGAAAGTTTGCGGTTCAAGACCACAAAACGCGCGGAAATTCAAGGTAAAAAGCCCATGGGTCAACCGCGGCCAGGGAACGCAACCCTTCCATCAGGTCGGACGGAAACGATTTGCGGCCTCGATCGCCTTCTTCTGCTGCTCGTCATTGATGCCGAGATAGAAGTCCTCGAGAGACGGATCCTTCAATCCGGCGCGGCGGGAAAGCACGTACCATTTGGCTGCCTCAACCGGATCAGGCCGGGTACCGAGTGCCTGAATATAGAGATGCGCAACCTTGTTCTGCGCCACGACATTACCGCGCTGTGCTGCGCCATAGAGCCAGCGGAAGCCTTCGTCGAGATTACGCTCGCCACCAAATCCGTTGACCAGCCAGATACCGAGATCGACCTGTGCAGTGTCATAGCCGGCCTTTGCGGCGCGCATCAACCAGTCGCGCGCCTTTGCCTTTTTCTCGGCAGGCACATCCTTCACGGACCAGTAAATTTGCGATACCGCATATTGCGCATCGGCAATGCCCTGTTCGGCGGATTTTTCATAGAAGGGCAAAGCCATCAGCAGACCCTTGGCGCCCGGATTTTCCGAAACCAATATCTGGCCCCAGTTGAACTGGGCAGAGGCGTTGCCGGCTTCCGCTGCACGACGCATGAAATCATCGGCCTTCGCCTTGTCACGCGTAACGAATTTTCCTTCCATCAGGATAAGGGCAAATTTGAACATGGCGACGGGATCGCCGCCCTGTGCGGCCTGCTGATACCAGAACGCAGCTGTTTTCTCGTCACGCGCAATGCCAAGTCCGCGCGACATCATTTCCGCCACCAGCGTCTGGGCGGGTGCGTCACCGTTCTGCGCGCGGTTCAGCGCCTTATCAAGCGCCTGCACATATTCGCCGCGCTGGAAATGGCCATAGGCCTCATCCACCCGGCCCTTGAATTCCTTCTCAGGCGGCAGTGCCGGCAGATCCGCACCCATGCGCTGATAGACGTTCACGCCGGCTGAAGGCTGCAAGTCCTTCTGCTCTTCGGATTGCACCCTGCCCTGACGGGTCGGCTGAGCCTCATTTTCCAGCTGTCGGGAAAGCGCGTTGTTTTCACTCTGCGGCCCGGATTGAGCAAGAGCGACACCCGCCGACGCGCCGAAAGCAAACGCCAGCAGCGAAACTGAGAGGCAGAAATGAAGCGAGCGCATGATCATCGCCTGTATCAACCGTCAAACCGTGGCGCTTTTTCGTCAAGCAAAGCGTTGATTTCAGAAACGGCCTGGGCGGCGCCACCGACATTATCGAAAACACCGCTGCGCATAGCCACGAACTCCACGCCCGTCTCGGCCACGGCAACCACGGATGAGAGGTCCGTGCCGCCCATGACGATGGCGGGGATTTCGATCATCGACGCCCACCACTCACCGAGCGCCAGGTTCTTGGGATGCGCCTCGGGCTTGATGTCGCCTTCGAGCTTCCCGAAAAACACGTAATCCGGATTGGCCTCGCCCTGCTCCAGCGCCTTGTGGCGGTCATCGGCATTTCCGCCGCCGACGATCAGTTTCGGGGTGAATTTTTCCACAGCCTCCGAAAGCGCCTCGGCGTTACCGACCACATGCAGCCCGTCCGCCTTCACCCGGCCGGCGACACGGCTGTCACCGGCAATGAGCGCTGCGGCACCCGACGCCTGGACGAGGGGTACGATCAGTTCGGCGCGTTTCTGGAAAGCGGCGTCATCCAGACCATATTGCGGAATGATGACCGAAGCGACATCGCCTCCCCGCAGCGCGGCTTCCACATCTGCCGCCTGCTTTTGCGCATCGTCCGATTGCGGGACGATCAGGACAAGGCGGCAACGGTCTTCAACAATGCTCATCGTTTCGTCCATTTCAGGCAGACGACGCTTCCGACGCGATCTGCACTCGTTTTCATATGACAAATCCGATAAACCGGACCGGCGAAAGGATCAACCATACATCCATGCTGACCGATTTTCATTTTTATCTCGTCGCCATTCCCGCAGTTGTTCTCGTCGGCCTTTCCAAAGGGGGACTGGGCGGCGCGCTGGCGCTGATGGGCGTGCCACTGATGGCGCTTGCCGTATCGCCCGTGCAGGCGGCGGCGATATTCCTGCCGATCCTGATCGTCATGGATATTGTCGCGCTTTTCGCCTGGCGGCACTACAACCATCGCCAGACGCTCCTTGTCATGCTGCCGGGGGCAATCGCCGGCATTGCGCTCGGCTGGGCAACTTCGAGCATGATCTCCGCAGATGCCATGCGTCTCGTCGTCGCCTCGGTCACGATCCTGTTCGTGTTGCGTTACTTTTATGAGAGTTTCAAAAGCCGCAACGGTCAGGAAATTCCGGCAAAACCGCAAAGGCCGGCCGCCGCCACGCTCTGGTCCAGCCTGTCCGGTTATGCGAGTTTCGTGGCCCATGCGGGTGGACCGCCCTTCCAGATCTACGTTCTGCCGCTGAAACTCGACCCGAAGACCTATACCGGCATGAGCGTGCGCTTCTTCGCCATCATGAATGCGATCAAGCTCATACCCTATTTCGCACTTGGCGCGCTCGACGCCACCAACCTCAAGACATCGGCAAGTCTGCTGCCCGTCGCGATGCTGGCGACGCTGGCCGGTGCAAGAGTGGTGAAATACCTTAAACCATCCGTGTTTTACCCGCTGATGTATGCCATGGCGTTGATTGCGGCACTGAAACTGCTGTGGGACGGACTGCCGTTCTAATACGGCAATAAAAAAGCTCTGGCAGCAGGTTTTCGCCGCCAGAGCTCGAAAGGGTCAGACCGCCGACCCCTCATTCATCGAGGGCCAGCGATCTGCCATAAATCAATGTCTTGTGGAGGCTTTGAGCCTCTGGAGTTCATCCTTCAGGCGCAGTTTACGACGTTTAAGGTCCGCGATCTCTCTATCGTCAGACGACGGGGAAGCAAGAATACTTTCGAGCTCCTCCTCCAGAGCACCGTGTTTCTTTTCGAGCGATGCAATATGAGCCTGAATGGTCATGCGGCACGTCCTTCCTTTTTGAACCTACCTCCAGCTCTCCATCGCTGGAGTTTCAGGTTTGCGACGACAATGTGACACGGATCGGTCGGCTTGTCGAAGGCGAAATGAAGGCAATAAGTGGGCAATTTGGTCGCAACGGATAACTTCCCGTTACCGCGATTTGATGATAGAGGCTCGTGAACGATCACATACGCGCCGGAGGCTATCCGGCTGGCATAAAATGGGGATGACAAGATGCCCGATCAGGACCAGGCGGACATCAGGCTCACGCTGGCGCGGCTGCGCCAGGAGCATGAGGATTATGACGCTGCGATCAATGCGATGATCCAGACCAGCTGCGACGCGCTGCGGATACAACGCATGAAAAAGAAGAAGCTGGCCGTCAAGGACAAGATGACGCAGCTGGAAGATCAGGTCATTCCCGATATCATCGCCTGAGCCCGGAGACATTACGTGACAGCAGAAACGCCCCCCGTCGCCATCATCATGGGCAGCCAGTCCGACTGGGAGACCATGAAGAACGCCGCCGACACGCTGGATGCGCTCGACATCGAATACGAAGCCCGCATCATTTCCGCCCATCGCACCCCTGACCGGCTTTACGATTTCGCCAACGGCGCGAAAGACGAAGGCTTCAAGGTCATTATTGCGGGCGCCGGCGGCGCTGCCCATCTGCCGGGCATGACAGCTGCCATGACGCCGCTTCCGGTCTTCGGCGTTCCGGTCCAATCGAAGACCATGTCCGGTCAGGACAGCCTCTATTCCATCGTGCAGATGCCCGCCGGCATCCCTGTCGGCACGCTCGCGATCGGCAAGGCCGGCGCGATCAATGCGGCCCTTCTCGCGGCCGCGGTGCTGGCGCTTGGCGATGAAGACCTTGCCGATCGTCTGGACGCCTGGCGTGCGCGCCAGTCGGCGGCTGTCGCGGAATACCCCATGGACAGCGCCCAGTGACGACACACGACATGGCAAAGACAACCAACCTCACCATCGGCATCATCGGTGGCGGGCAACTCGGCCGCATGCTGGCGATGGCCGCGGCGCGTCTCAACCACCGTACCATCGTGCTGGAGCCGCAGGCGGATTGTCCCGCGGCACAGGCCTGCAACGACCAGATCGTGGCAGCATATGATGACGAAAACGCACTTGCGCAACTCGCAAGCCGCTGTGATGTCGTGACCTACGAATTCGAGAACGTGCCCGTCGCCGCGGCAGAAAAACTCAGCGCCTCGGTTCCCGTTTATCCGCCAGCACAGGCGCTCAGCGCCTCACAGGATCGCTTGACGGAAAAACGCTTCCTCAACGATTGCGGCATTCCAACCGCCGATTTCCGCGCCGTGGATAGCCAGGAAGAGCTGGAAGCCGCGCTGGCCGCCTTTGGCGGCAAAGGTGTGCTGAAAACCCGTCGCATGGGTTATGACGGCAAGGGACAGCGCCTCTTCCGGGGAGGCGAAGACCTCGCAGGCGCGTTTGCAGCGCTTGGTGGCGTGCCGCTGATTCTTGAAAGCTTCATCGCCTTCGAACGCGAAATTTCGATCATCGCCGCCCGTTTCCGGGACGGGACCGTGACCTGTTACGATCCGGCCGAGAACGTTCATCTGAACGGCATCCTGCACACATCCACCGTGCCGGCCGCACTTTCGGATGCCGCAAGGGATATTGCCGTGAAATCGGCGGAAAAGCTGCTGGCCGCTCTGGATTACGTCGGCGTTATCGGCATTGAGTTTTTCGTCCTGCCGGATGGATCGCTGGTCGCCAATGAAATGGCGCCCCGCGTGCACAATACTGGCCACTGGACGGAGGCGGCCTGTGTGATCTCGCAATTCGAACAGCATATCCGAGCCGTATCGGGCCTTAACCCCGGCAACACTGATCGCCATTCCGACTGCATCATGACCAATCTGATCGGCGATGACATCAACGACGTACCGGCATGGCTGTCGAAAAAAGACTGTCTCGTCCACCTCTACGGCAAGACGGAAGCACGGCCGGGCCGCAAGATGGGCCACGTGACGCAGCTTCTGCACACAGGAAAAGCCTAGTCTTTTAAGGCAAAGACGCGGGCAAGTGTTGACAGGCAGGGCTCAAACAGGTATCTGCCTGCCAACCGAAAAGAGCGCGCCCCGTTGCGCGCTTTTGATTGTTTGAATAGCACGGCACAAACCGTGCAAAACTGCGGACCAGTAAAATGAAGATCAAGAATTCGCTTAAAGCGCTTAAGGCCCGTCATCGCGATAACCGCCTGGTTCGCCGCAAGGGCCGCGTCTACATCATCAACAAGCAGAACCCGCGCTTCAAGGCTCGTCAGGGCTGATTGACTGCGACTGCGTTTCGCGATCAGATCGCGGATCACTTTGTTGACAGACCAGAAGTTTGCATTTGATATTGGGCGCAGTCGGGTTAAGCTTTAACCCATGCGCCCAAATCGTTTTTGCACCGCTCTCATTATTGCTCAGGGCTTCATGGTCTCAAGCCTCGCGTTTGCGGGAACGGCTGCTGTTGCCCAAGCGGCAGACGGAAAGCCAGCTGTTACTGTCGAATCGGCGCCATCACCCGCCAAGACAATCGACACGCTTTTCGCTTCGCTGAAAAAGGAACGGAATGCGGTCAAGGCGCGCAGCATCGCCAACCAGATCGCCTCCGAATGGAATGATTCCGGCAGCGCAACGATCAATCTCCTGATGCAATGGGCGGGTGAAGCTGCCGACGAAAAGCGCAACGCCGCCGCTTACGATTTTCTCGACCAGGTTGTTTTGCTCGATCCCGACTATGTCCAGGCGCCCTATCGCCGCGCCATGGTCCATTTCGCCGATGGCGACACCCGCAAGGCAATGGCTGATATCAACCTGACGCTGGAAAAAGAGCCGCGCTATTTCCCTGCGCTTGCAAGCCTGGCCAACATCCTCGAAGCCTCCGGCCGCGACGAGCTGGCGCTGAAAGCCTGGGAGCGTTATCTGGCGCTTTATCCTGCAGACAAGGACGCCCGCAAGGAAGCCATCGACCTTTCAGAAAAGCTGGCTGGCACGCGCGGCTGATGTCGAGGGCAGTTTAAACAAAAATCGCCGCAGAAGCGGCGATTTTTCATTGAGGCATTTTCAGCCGATCATTCCATGCCGAGCGCGGCCATATAAGTCTGAAGAATCGTTTCTTCCTCGATGCGCTCGTTGGCATCCTTCTTGCGCAGGCGGATGATGGTGCGGATTGCCTTGGTATCGTACCCACGCCCCTTCGCTTCGCCCATGACATCCTTGATATCACCCTGAATAGCAGCCTTTTCTTCTTCGAGGCGCTCGACGCGCTCGATGAACTGACGCAGTTCGGCGGCGGCGACGGTTTCGGTGGTGCTGGTTTCGTCCATCATATCATCCTTCATTGGCGGCCCGCAGGTGGGCCTTGTTCATTCAAACTGGCAAGGCGTTCGCCGGTCGCTGCCAGCAGGCAGCAAAATTCAGGCCTGTGAACTGCCCACTGAAAGGCGTCCCGTCAAGTCGATTCCGTCGGTGAAGACTTATTCCTTGGGCCGGTTCTGCTCGAAAGCGGCTTTCTGGTCGCCACTCGCTTCGCCCTGGTGTTTCTCTTTCCAGTCCTCATAGGGCATGCCGTAGACGATTTCCCGGGATTTTTCCTTGCTGAGCGAAACACCCGCTTCCTCGGCCGCTTCACGGTACCAGTTGGAAAGGCAGTTGCGGCAGAAGCCCGCGAGATTCATCAGGTCGATGTTCTGCACATCGTGGCGTTCACGAAGATGTCTGACGAGACGCCGGAATGCGGCCGCCTCAAACTCGATCTGCCCGTTGTCGTTCTCATTTGTCATGGCGAAACTCCAGGCTCAATAGGGGCCGGTGCGGGAAGCGAACAGCTGATATTCATGTAGAACCGGATCGTCATTCATTGCGGCAAAAATGGGAGCGAGCCGGTCTGACCATTCGGCGATCCCCTCCTCGTTCCCTATCAGATCCTGCCTGACCTCCAGAAGTGCGTGCGGTATACCCTTCGCCATACAATGACGATACATGGTATCGCCCTTGAGTGCTCCGTCATAGGGTTCGTTGTCGCCGACGAGAATGTCGCCGGTAGCGCGCAGATGCGCCAGCAGCGGATCGACCGCGCGATGATCCGTATCCCACAGAACCGCCGCATGCCATGGCCTCGGCGTTTCCTTCCAGAACGGTGTATAGGAATGCAGTGACAGGACGAGCGGCGCTTCTTCCGAGGCCTCGGCCACACGGGTCAGCACGCTGTCCACGGCATTGTGATAAGGCCGGTGAAAAGTCTCGATCCGCTTTTGCCATTCCTCGTCGGAAATCGGATGGTTTCCGGGGATGACGGCTCCGTCCGAGATTTTCATGATGAGAGTTGGATCATCCTCACCACGATTCGGATCGATCAGCAGCCGCGAGAAACGCCCGAGCACCGCCGGCACGCCAAGGCGCACAGCCAGCGAGCGCGTTAGCCCCTCTATACCGATATCAAATGCGATGTGGCGATGAAAAGCGGTTTGCGGAAGACCAAGATTGCCGTAGTGTGCCGGCAGAAGGTTCATGGCGTGGTCTGCCAGCAGAACCATGCCTTTGTCATAATCGCCTTCTATGATTTCATAGGGTATGAAGTCGTTCATCGATGATTTTTCTGGGGCAGCATTGAGGAGAGAAACTTGATGGCATGGCTTGAGGCCGGGCGCAAGTTACGGCGGAAGAACAGCCATCTACCTTATCGCACTCACGATCCCACGAACAATATAATCGATTAAACTCGCGTTGACTTTCTTGGGCGGCCACGCCAAGAAGTGTGTTCATTATAACCATGGAATCCGGATGGAAGCCGTGACTCAGTCATCTCTCGCTCGTCCCCGCCACATCAGGCACCTCGCCCGTCTTTTTTCCATAGCGGCATTGTTTCTGACCCCTTTCATGATCGCGGCGCCCGCGTATGCGGATTTTCGCGTCTGCAACAGCACGCAGAATCTCGTGGGGGTCGCAATTGGCTATCGGGCACAGGAGGGCTGGGTCAGCGAAGGCTGGTGGCAGGTCCCCGCCTCGACCTGCGCGACGCTGATCGAAGGTGAACTGCAGTCACGTTATTATTATCTCTATGCCGAGGATGCCGCTCATGGCGGCCGCTGGACCGGTGACGTCAACATGTGCGTGGCGGAAAACGAGTTCAAGATCACCGGTGTGGATGATTGTTATGCCCGCAGCTTCCAGAGAATGGGTTTCAAGGAATATGACACGGGCAGACAGGGCAGCTGGATGGTCCAGCTTTCCGACACGCCAGGCACACAGGGAAATCAAAACTGATGAAGCGTAACCGCAAAGTCAAAATTCTTGCAACTCTCGGCCCTGCCTCCTCCGATGAGGCCATGATCGAAAAGCTGCATCTCGCCGGCGCGGATCTTTTCCGGATCAACATGAGCCATGCGAGCCACGACCTGATGCGGACGCTCATTCAGCGCATCCGTTCGGTCGAGAGCCGCAACGGCCGCCCCATCGGCATTCTGGCCGACCTGCAGGGTCCCAAGCTGCGCGTCGGAAAATTTGCGGAAGGCAAGGTCGAGCTCGTACCTGGCCAGACCTTCACCCTTGATAACAACGACGCACCTGGCGACAACACCCGCGTTTTCCTGCCGCACCCCGAAATTCTCGAGGCGGTCAAACCGGGCCATCGCCTGCTGATCGATGACGGAAAGCTGCATCTGCGCGCTGAAAAGAGCGACGGCAAGAGCATCGTCACCACGGTCATTTCCGGCACGCGCATTTCCGACCGCAAGGGTATCAGCCTGCCCGACACTCTGCTCGGCGTCGGCGTTCTCACCGACAAGGATCGCGTCGACCTCGATGCCGTGCTGGAAACCAACGAGGTAGACTGGGTCGCGCTTTCCTTCGTCCAGCGTCCTGAGGACCTGGCTGAAGTGCGCAAGATCGCACGCGGCCGCGTCGGCCTTATGTCCAAGATTGAAAAGCCGCAGGCGGTCGAGCGCATCGAAGAAATCATCGAGCTTTCTGACGCCCTGATGGTTGCCCGTGGCGACCTTGGCGTCGAAATGCCACTGGAAGCCGTTCCCGGCATTCAGAAGCAGCTGACCCGCGCCTGCCGCCGCGCAGGCAAGCCGGTCGTGGTTGCCACGCAGATGCTCGAATCGATGATAACAGCGCCTGTACCGACCCGCGCTGAAGTGTCCGACGTCGCCACCGCCGTCTTCGAAGGCGCTGACGCGATCATGCTCTCTGCCGAGTCTGCCTCTGGCGATTATCCGGTCGAAGCCGTTTCCACCATGGCCTCCATCGCAAGCACCGTGGAACAGGATCCGCATTATTCCAACATCATCTACGCGCAGCGCGCCCAGCCGGAACCGACAGGCGCCGATGCGATTTCGCTGGCCGCCCGCCAGATTGCCGAAACCCTGAAGCTTGCGGCGATCGTCACCTACACATCTTCGGGCACGACAGGTCTGCGCGCCTCGCGCGAGCGGCCGCAGGTTCCGATCATCGCCCTCTCGCCGATCATCCAGACCGCACGCCGACTGTCGGTTGTCTGGGGTCTGCACTGCGTCGTCACCGGCGACGCCAGCGATCTGGACGACATGGTGAACCGCGCTTGTCGCATCGTCGTTTCCGAAGGCTTCGGCAAGCCGGGTGACCGTATCATCATCTCCGCCGGCGTTCCGCTCGGCACACCCGGCGCGACCAACATGGTGCGTATTGCCTATATCGGCTCGGACGGCCAGAGCGGCGTCTGACGGACAGATATCAGGAACAAAAAAACCCGCCGTCACCGGCGGGTTTTTTATTGGCCTCTCGGGCCGCATTGGCAATGAAGGCTCAGTGCATCTTGACCGGCGTGCTGAAGCGGCTCGATTCGATGGCGACCGCGCCCGGCTTGAAGCTTGCCGACGTCGCGGAAGCCGACATATCGTGGCTCAGCATGCGGTTGGCGACAACCCGCGGCGCCTTGACCGAACGCCCGGTCGTGCCCTTGTTCTGATTGAGCGCCCAATCCGAAATCAGGTCCTGTGTCAGACGCCCGCCGCCGACCATGGCCTGGTGGGAAACCGCAGCATCCTGCTTGCTCGGGCGTGCGCCCTTGGTCGGCAGGCCGGCAGTGAGACCACTATTGATGGCAGGTTTCAGATCGAAAGCGTCACCGAAGCCGGGCTGTGGTTCTGCCTTGGCCGTTTCAGCAGGTGCGACCGTGACCTTGTGATTGACGGCAGCCGGGAAAGGAGCGGCTGTCGGCGTGACGGCTGACTGAACCTGCGACCGGGCAGCCTGACCGCTCTGTTCCAGAGCTGCGACCACCGTTGGTGAAAGGGTGTCCTGCTGCGTCTCGGCGAGGTCGTCTTCACCCTCCGGATCGGCATTCGCGGCCGCCAGCAGGGCTTCCGCAACAGCCGGACGGTTGGCGGGGACCGGAACAGAGGCCAGTTCGCCCGTTGCTGCGGGCGTTGCGCCTTCAGCGGAAGCGGTGAGAACAGAACCCTCGGCATCCCCCTTCATGCCACGCGGCCCGAGAAGCGTCGGCACCGGAACTGAAACCTCGGCGAGATCGGCAAATTGCTGACGCTCGGCAGGCGCGGATGTGGGCGTCGGTGTGGTCGCTGCCTGCAGCGCATCCTGGGCTGCGTTACGCGCCGGCGAATAAAGCGCGGTCGCAAGGCCGGTATTGGCAGGCGGCTGGTTGCCGAATGCGGGACGGGCCGTGGGCAACGGGGCATCGGTCACACCCGGAAGTGCCTGGGCCGAAGCAACGGCGATTGTCGGTTCGGGCTCAGGAGCCGCCTGCTGCGGAGCTGCCGGGCGAGCAACCGCCGGACGTTCGGCGGGCTCGGGCGCTGCGATGCTATCGGGATCTTCATCCTCGTCACCGCCGCCAAACAGGGCCTGCAACAGGGTCTTGCGCTTGCCGCCACCCGAAGAGGCCGGACCGGCACCGGCACTGGAAGCAACCTGAATGGAAGAGGAACTGACGCGCTTCTTGTAATCGGCAAGCGCCTGCTCATAACCGGGAAGCGGCTTGCCATCGGAAGGAAGATGCAGCGTATTGCCATTCGGGAAGATGCGGACGAGTTCCTGGCGGCTCATGCGCGGCCAGGCACGAACGCCGCCGACATCCATATGCACGAAAGGAGATCCCGATGTCGGATAGAAACCGACGCCGCCGATCTGCATCTGCATGCCGATCTCGCGAAGCCGGGAAAGTTTCACGCCGGGGATATAAAAGTCCATGGCCTTGCCTAGCATGTGCTGGCTCTTTTCTGCGACACCCTTGGTGCGCGTGCGCAGAAGACCATTGGTTTCAGGCGAGCGGAAAGCCGACACGACGTTGATATAATCGGTGGCACCACTGCGGCGATAGACTTCCCAGACGAGATCGAAAAGGCGCGGGTCCATGCGTGTCGGCTGGTTGCGACGCCAGTCGCGCAGGAATCGGTTCAGCTCCTGCAGACCCTTCTGGTCATATTTTCCATTGCGCTTGAAGGTGATGACCGCCTTCTCGCGTGTGTGGATATAATACAGCTTGAGACTGCGCGTTTCGGCGGCGGCTTCCGTCGCCGAAACACCAACGAAAGGCATTGCGGCGAGCATCAGGCAGGCAAAGGTGACAGCGCGTGCCGACAGCTTCGTGCATATATCCTTGATCAAGCCGCGCGCCATCTTGCCTGAAAGCGCGTTATTCCGATGCAGATATGGCAATTCGATCCCCGCCTGGAAGACAATTTCTGTCACATTGCCTCAAATGAACGTCAAATACGGTGACACGATGGCAAAATTGCCACACACATACAACCTTCCTCTATATAGTGAATCAGCCACTAACAAGAGGTTTATAGACGGTAAGCGGATATCCTTGCTCAGAAGTTAACGAATTTTGCGATCTGCCCTCGAATAAGTGCATTGCGCGATCATGCGACGTCTCGAAGTGGATCATCGGGATCGATGCCGTAATCCTTCAGCTTGCGATAAAGTGTCGAGCGGCCGATGCCGAGCTTTCTGGCAACCTGACTCATCTGCCCGCGATAGAAACGCAGGGCGAAACGAATAAGCTCCTCTTCGATCTCCGCCAGCTTCCGGATGTTGCCTGTCTCATCCGTGCTGGAGATCAGGCTTCCTCCCCTGTAAATGGTGGTGGAAACATCCGCCGGTTCATCCGTGACGACATGGTTTTCGACGGCTGGTGCCGGTGGCGAATAGGCTGCGAGCTTCAGTGACGATCCGGATGGCGAGCGGATGACATCCTCTGCGTCATCGCCTGTCGAGAATTCCGGCAGTTGCAGCGCGATCTGCGGAAAATCGGCATCCGACAGTTCCCCGCCCTGCGACAGCACGACGGCGCGGAAGACGGCATTTTCAAGCTGGCGAATATTGCCGGGCCAGTCATAAGCGGTCAGCAGCGCCAGCGCGCTGGCATCCAGGCCGACGGGATTGGGCAGCTTCTGCTCCGCGGAAAAACGTTCGGCAAACACCCGTGCGAGGTGGGGGATATCTTCCTTCCGGCGACGCAAGGCGGGAATGGTAATCGGAAAGACGTTGAGGCGATAATAAAGATCCTCGCGGAAGCGGCCTTCCTTGACCTCCTCGATGAGATTCTTGTTGGTGGCCGAGATCAGCCGCACATTTACTTTCTGCACCCGAGCGGAACCGACGGTTTCTATTTCGCCTTGCTGGACGGCGCGCAGCAGCTTGACCTGCACGTCCAGCGGCAGATCGCCGATCTCGTCCAGGAACAGCGTGCCACCATCCGCTTCCATGAATTTGCCGACGTGCTTTTCCGTCGCGCCGGTGAAGGCGCCCTTCTCGTGACCGAAGAGAATGCTTTCCACGAGATTATGGGGAATAGCGCCGCAATTGACTGTAATAAAGGGCTTGTTCGCCCGGTCGCCGGCGGACTGGATGGCCCGGGCGACCATTTCCTTGCCCACGCCCGACTCACCCTCAAGCACCACGGGAATGCTGGACTGGGCGGCGCGCTGCGCCAGTTCGATCACCCTCAGCATTGCGGGGCTTGCGGAAACGATATCGGTAAAATTCACTGCATTGCTCCGTCCGCGCCTGCCCGTGCGGGCCTTTGCCTCTCTTCTGTCGAGCTTGAGCGCATTGGAGATGGCGGCGCCGATCCTTTCCGGTGAGACCGGCTTGACGACGAAATCGAAGGCGCCGGCGCGCATTGCCTGCACCACCGTGTCGATGCCGCCCTGCCCCGTCTGGACGATGACCGGAACGTCGACGCCCAGTTCACCGACGGCTTTCAGAAAGCCGAGACCATCCATCTCCGGCATCATGAGATCGAGGACGACGACATTTATTTCACCGCTATATTGCTTGAGGAGCTCCAGGCCGGCCTTGCCGTTCTCGGCAAGCAGGGCCAGGTGCCCATAACGTTCCACCGCATTTTTGAGCAGGCGGCGCTGGACGGGATCGTCGTCTATCACAAGAACATGCGCGGTCATTTTTAGCTCCGGTTTCCGGTTTATGGACCTGCGTCATGCGGTCCCTTGTGCCGCACTCTGGCACGGGAGACTTGAACATCCAGTTTTGAGAATTGCTTGCATTTTATCCATTGCCGCGGGAAACAAAGGCCCCATATGCTGCGCAAAGCATAATCAGAAGGACATATCCGATGACCCTCAACCAACCCGTTCCGCAGCCTGTCTTCGCCCTCGCCGAAACAGCCGCCCCAGTGCTCGGCGACTTGCCCGGCTGGAAGCTTTCGGACCTTTATCCGTCGGGAGATTCGGCCGAATACAGGGGTGACTTGGAGAAATCGGCGTCGATGGCGGCTGCTTTCGAGCAGAAATGGAAGGGCAAGCTTGAGGCCGCCGCAAAGGCGACGGGCGAAAAGGGCATCGGCGCGGCGCTGAAGGAATATGAAGCGCTGGACGATCTTATCGGCCGCATCGGCTCTTTTGCCGGGCTCACCTATTTTTCCGACACATCCAATCCGGCAAACGGCAAACTCTACGGCGACGCCCAGGCGAAACTGACGGATATTTCCTCCCACCTCCTGTTCTTCACGCTCGAACTCAACCGCATCGACGACGCCACGATGGACGCCTGCATGGCGAATGATGCAGCTGCAGGCCATTACCGCCCCTGGCTCGTGGATTTGCGCAAGGACAAGCCGCACCAGCTCGATGATCAGCTCGAACAGCTTTTCCTCGAAAAATCGATGACCAGCGCGGCGGCGTTCAACCGCCTCTTCGACGAGACGATGGCAGATCTGCGTTTCGACATAGACGGTGCAAGCCTGCCGCTGGAAGTGACGCTCAACATGCTTCAGGAGCCGGAACCGGAAACCCGAAAGAAGGCGGCGGAAGCGCTGAGCGCCACCTTCAAGGCCAATCTGCGGGTCTTCACGCTCATCACCAACACGCTCGCCAAGGACAAGGATATTTCCGACCGCTGGCGCAAATTCGAGGATATTGCCGATAGCCGCCATCTGGCGAACCGCGTCGAGCGCGAGGTTGTCGATGCGCTGGCGGCGGCAGTCAAAAAAGCCTACCCGCGCCTTTCACATCGCTATTACGCCATGAAGGCGAAGTGGCTGGGCATGGAGCAGATGAATTATTGGGACCGCAACGCGCCCCTTCCCGATACGTCGAACACGATCATTTCGTGGGATGAGGCAAAGGATACCGTACTTTCCGCCTATGGCGACTTCGCGCCGGAAATGGCCGATATTGCCCGCCGCTTCTTCGATGAAGAATGGATCGACGCCCCTGCCCGCCCCGGCAAGGCGCCGGGTGCCTTTGCACATCCCACCGTGCCCTCGGCCCATCCCTATGTGCTGGTCAACTATCTCGGCAAACCACGCGACGTGATGACGCTTGCCCATGAGCTTGGCCACGGCGTGCATCAGGTTCTGGCCGGCGAACAGGGGGCCCTGATGTGCGCGACGCCTCTCACTCTGGCTGAAACGGCCTCGGTGTTCGGGGAAATGCTGACCTTCCGCAAACTGCTCGATGACACGAAGGATGTTCGGGAACGCAAGGCCATGCTCGCCCGCAAGGTCGAGGACATGATCAATACGGTCGTGCGCCAGATTGCTTTTTATGAATTCGAGCGCAAGCTTCACACTGCGCGCAAGCAGGGTGAACTGACCTCCGAGCAGATCGGCGACTTGTGGCTTTCCGTTCAGGCCGAGAGCCTGGGTCCGGCGATCCGGATTTCCGAAGGCTATGAAACCTGGTGGACCTACATCCCCCATTTCATCCACTCGCCCTTTTATGTGTACGCCTATGCCTTTGGCGATTGCCTGGTAAACTCGCTTTATGCGGTTTACCAGAAGGCCGAGTCGGGCTTTCAGGAGAAGTATTTCGAGCTTCTGAGGGCGGGCGGCACCAAGCACCATTCGGAACTCCTGAAGCCCTTCGGCCTTGATGCGACCGATCCCTCCTTCTGGGACAAGGGGCTTTCGATGATCGAGGGGCTGATCGACGAGCTGGAAGCGCTGGATAACAGGCAGGCTTAATCTCATCCACCGGCAGGGCTATCCTGTTCCGGATAAGCTTTGCCGGTTGATAGTGCCGGCACAGGATGCCGGTCATCAATTTCGGGCGACGAGCACAGGCCATGAAACGCAAACCCGCCGATCTGACCTTGAGGGAAACGCTGCGCTGGGAGCCACAGACCGGCTTTCAGCGCATTGACCAGCATATCCGCCGGCTGCTGCGCTCTGCCGACGCGCTCGGTTTCCGTGCCCCGGCCAATGCGGTTCAGGCGCTGGAAAAGGCGGTGGGCGGCGACAAGCCGCTCTGCGTCAGGCTGGTGATGAACTACAAGGGGGAACTGGACATCGAAACCACCGAGTTCGAGCCCCTGCGACAGGATACGGTCTGGCGGGTTCGTATCGCCCGGAACGTCACACTCGATTCCACTGATACCTTCTATCGCCATAAGTCCTCGCGCCGCGAACCCTATGACGCCGCCCGTGCTGAATTTTCAGCCGGAGAGGCCGACGAGGTGCTGCTGCTCAACGAACGCGGCGAATTGTGCGAGGGATCATCGACCAGCATTTTCGTGGAAATGCCAGATGGGCAATTGCTGACGCCGCCGCTCGACAGCGGCATTCTGCCGGGCGTGCTGCGCGCCGATCTGATCCGCGAACGCAAGGCGCGTGGACAGGCACTGAGGCCGGAAGACATTGCCGGCCGCAGGCTCTTCGTCGGCAATTCGCTGCATGGGCTGGTTGCGGCGGAACTCATCTAAACCGTTACCGCCAGAAGCCGGTCGCGGCCCTTCTCCTTGGCCGCATAAAGGGCCTGATCGGCACGCGTGAAAATATCGTCCGCGCTTTCCGCCGTCCGATAGGCCGTCATGCCGGCCGAGCAGCTGTAGGAGAAATCCGGAAAATCCGCGAGAGGTCGCGAAAGCCGAACTCGCTGCAGCAGCCGCTCGACAATGTCCCGCCCCTCGGCGAGAGACGTTCTCGGCAGGACGAGCATGAACTCTTCACCACCGATCCTGCCGAAACAATCGACCCTGCGGATGACGGAATGGGCGACGCCGACAAAATCGCGCAGCACCGCGTCACCGCACTTATGACCGAAACGATCATTGATCTGCTTGAAAAAATCGATATCGAGCGTGCAAAGGCAAAAAGAGGCTTCCAGCCCCTTTGAGACCTGCTCGACCTGCAACGCCAGCTTGGCGAAGACGAAGCGGCGGTTCGCCGTTCCCGTGAGTTCGTCCGTCTGGGAGGCGCGTACGGCCAGATCCCTGTCCTGCCTCAGCGTTCTGTAACCCTGGCGCAATTCGGTGACATCGCTTGCAACGCACAGCATCCAGCCATCCTGCTGCACCGTTTCCGTCATCCAGAACCAGCGGCCGTCATACATGTCCATCTCGAAGGCGCGGTAAGGCAGCTTGCCGCGACGGGACTGCGCCGACAGCAGCCATCCCTCGAAATCATTGTTGCGAATGACGACACCGGTCCGCAGCCGGTGGTTCAGCCGCATGATATCCGCCCAGGTCGGAAAATCATCTTCGGCAAGCCTGAAGCTCTCCCGAAACGACGGATTGGCATGCCGCAACCGATCGTCGGAATCATAGAGGGCGATCAAAACGGGGGTGGCACTCTGAAGCGCTGTTACACGCGCGAAAAGATCACTCAACAGGCAACTCCTGTGATGGAGAAATCCCTCCCCCATCATCCCGTCAAGCCCTCCCCGAGCCTTGGTCGATGGCGAAAAGAAGAGTTCAATTATAAACGCGCCCTCCAAAATGCGAAGAGGCAGAATGAAGGGAAGAGAAGCTGAACCGACCTTGCGGGCAGCACCGTCATATGTCCGTCATCTGCCTGCCCTTTATTGTGGCACGCTTTTGTGATCTAGCTTACTTATTGGCTGAAAAAGGAAAATTGACGAATGACGGACGCAAACCACCCGATTTATGGCGATATCGATGGCCCAATCATCATGATCGGCTTCGGCTCCATCGGGCGCGGCACTCTTCCGTTGATCGAACGTCATTTCAATTTCGACCGGACCCGCCTCGTGGTCATCGATCCGCGCGCAGACATCGCCCCGTTTCTGGCCGAGAAGGGCATCCGTCATATCCAGACACACCTGACAAAGGAGAACTATAAGGAGGTTCTCAAGCCGCTTCTTAAAGGCGTGCGGGGTCAAGGTTTCTGCGTCAACCTTTCCGTGGATGCCGCATCCGTCGATCTCATGCGGATTTGCCGTAAACACGGCATGCTCTACATCGACACCGTCGTCGAGCCATGGCCCGGCTTTTATTTCGATGCCGATGCCGACAATGCCGCGAGAACGAATTATTCGCTGCGCGAGACCATGCTCAAGGAAAAGGCGCGCAGACCCGGCGGCACGACGGCCGTTTCGACGTGCGGCGCCAATCCGGGCATGGTCTCGTGGTTCGTGAAACAGGCACTCGTCAATCTCGCAAAGGATATCGGCGTCGACATCGAGGAGCCGCAGTCCCATGACCGGGAAGGCTGGGCGAAACTGATGGAGCGGCTTGGCGTCAAGGGTGTTCACGTGGCTGAACGCGACACCCAGCGGGCGAAAGAACCCAAACCCTTCGGCGCTTTCTGGAACACGTGGTCCGTCGAAGGTTTTATCGCGGAAGGTTTTCAGCCGGCCGAGCTCGGCTGGGGAACGCATGAGAACTGGATGCCGAAAAACGCAAAAAAACAGAAGAAGGGCAGCAAGGCAGCGATCTATCTCGATCAGCCGGGCGCCAACACAAGAGTACGCACATGGTGCCCGGGCCTTGGGCCGCAATATGGATTTCTCGTCACGCACAATGAGGCGATTTCGATTTCGGATTATTTCACCGTCCGCAACGATGGTGGCGACGTGACATACCGACCCACCTGTCATTATGCCTACCACCCCTGCAACGACGCGATTCTCTCCCTGCATGAACTCTTCGGCAATGGCGGCATTCCCCAGCCGGTTCAGCATGTGCTGGGCGAAGACGAGCTTGTCGATGGCGCCGACGAACTGGGCGTCCTGCTTTATGGTCACAAAAAAAACGCCTATTGGTATGGCTCCCGGCTCAGCCTGCAAGAGGCGCGGTCGCTTGCCCCGAACCAGAACGCGACCGGACTGCAGGTCAGTTCGGCGGTGCTGGCCGGCATGGTCTGGGCGCTCGAAAATCCTCAGGTCGGCATCGTCGAAGCCGACGAGATGGACTATCGCCGCTGCCTTGAAGTGCAGCGCCCCTATCTCGGCCCGGTCGAGGGTCATTATACCGACTGGACACCGCTTGATGGTCGTCCCGGCCTGTTCCCCGAAAATCTCGACAAGTCCGATCCCTGGCAGTTCCGCAACATCCTCGTGCGCTGATGGAAGAGTCTCATATTTACCACGCTGGGACTTTCGTGAACGACTTCAGGAACCGGGTAGAGCGAACAACGTTGCCTTGAAATAAAGAACGCTTCACGGCATGGTCGAAGCAAGAAGCTTTTACCGAATCGCAGGAGAACAGGCTCATGAACTTCAAGACAAGCGCGGCTTTGCTTTCAGCCGCCATCGCAGTGTCTTCATGCGTCGCGCCGGGTCCATCGCAGCAAACCTCGATGGCGCCGTCCCTGTCCCGCGGGCCGGCTGTCGACGGCCGCTGGATCGACCGCAACGGCATCGTATCGACCTTCCAGAACGGCGCCTTCTCCACCCGGTCAACCGACACCAACACGCTGCTGGCCTCCGGCACCTATGTCACCATTTCGCCGACGCTTTACGAAATCAATATGACGTCGCTGGTGCGCAACACGCAGTCGCGCGTCAACTGCGCCCTCGTCTCCCCGTCACAATTGAACTGCACGACGGACACAAACAGCCAGTTCTCGCTCACGCGTCAGGGCTGATAATATCACCTATTCAATAAGATAAACCCCTCAGACGCACGCCTTTGGCGTGCGTTTTTCTTTATTGCCTACCTGTCATAATTTCGCTTGCGGCGACTGCCGCTAAATGGAAACATCCGGTTTTCGAAAGACTGACATGTTTTCGGACTAAAGAATGAGCGCGGTCGGAGAATGATCAACCGGCCAGGGCTTCCGCTTTGAACAGGAGAGAGGGACCATGAAGAAAATTTTGGGACTGGGCATGCTGAGCGTTTCGGCGATAACGCTTTCCGCCGGCGCGGCTCTGGCCGATTACGAGCTCAACATTCTTCACATCAACGATTTTCACTCCCGTATCGAATCGATCAACAAATTCGACTCGACCTGCTCTGCGGAAGAGGAAGGCAAGAATGAATGCTTCGGCGGTGCCGCGCGCCTGCTGACAGCGATCAACCAGACAAGGGATGCCCTGAAGGCCGGGGGAAAAAACGTCCTGCTGCTCAATGCCGGCGACAATTTCCAAGGCTCACTGTTCTACACCACCTACAAGGGCACGGTGGAAGCGGAAATGCTGAATGCCATGAAGTTCGACGCGATGACAGTCGGCAACCATGAATTCGACGATAGCGAGGACGGGCTCGCCGGCTTCCTCGACAAGGTTCAATTCCCCGTCGTGACCGCCAACGTGGTGGCCACCGCCGCCTCTAAAATCGGCGACCGGGTAAAGCCGTCCATCGTGCTCGAGGTCGGCGGACAGACAATCGGTATCGTCGGCGCCGTTGCCAACGATACGGCCGAACTGGCAACACCTGGTCCCAACATCACCATTGCCGAAGATGTCGCGAAAATTAGCGAACAGGTACAGAAGCTGAAGCAGGACGGCGTCGATAAGATCATCGCGCTCACCCATGTCGGCTACCCGCGCGATCTGGAATTCATCGCCAAAATTCCCGATGTCGATGTTGTGGTTGGCGGCCATTCGCATACGCTGCTGTCGAACACCGACCAGAAAGCCGAAGGCCCTTATCCGACGCTCGTTGACAATCCCGGCGGCTACAAGGTTCCTGTCGTGCAGGCCGGCCAGTACAGCAAATATCTTGGCGACCTCAAAGTCGTCTTCGACGACAACGGCGTGGTTAAGGAAAGCAAGGGAGACCCGATCCTCGTCGATTCCTCCTTCAAGCCCGATGAAGCCACGCTGAAGCGTATCGATGAACTGAAGGCGCCGATCGAAGCCCTGAAAGCCAAGGTGGTCGGCACTTCTGAGGGCCCGATCGAGGGCGACCGCAAGATTTGCCGCGTGAAGGAATGCTCGATGGGCAATCTGGTGGCCGACGCAACGCTGGCCCGCGTCAAGGATCAGGGCGTCACCATCGCTTTTGCAAATAGCGGCGGCCTGCGTTCCTCCATCGATGGCGGCGATGTCTCCATGGGTGAAGTGTTGACGGTTCTGCCGTTCCAGAACACCGTCGCAACCTTCCAGCTCAAGGGCGAGGATATTCGTGCCGCCCTCGAAAACGGCGTCAGCCAGATCGATGACGGTGCGGGCCGCTTCATGCAGGTTTCCGGCATGAAATATTCCTTCGACCGCTCGAAGCCGGCCGGCAGCCGCGTCGTTTCCGTCGAAGTCAAGGAAGGCGATGCCTTCGTGCCTCTCGATCCCGCCAAGACCTATATCGTTGCGGCCAATAACTACGTGCGGACCGGGGGTGACGGCTTCAAGGTTTTTGCGACCAAAGCCATCAACGCTTATGATTTCGGCCCCAATCTCGAGGAGGCCGTCGCGGCCTATATTACCGCCAACAGCCCCTATAAGCCCTATACGGATGGCCGCATCGCCGAAGTGACGCCCGCAGGTTACGTCGCCCCGGCGAAGCCCGCAGCACCCGCGCCGGCAGCGACGACAGCCGCTCCGGCCGCCACACCGGCACCCGCGCCTGCAGCCCCTGCCACGCCCGCACCGCCCACAACGACGCCTGCTGCAGCTGCTGCAGCCGCCAGCAAATATGTGGTGGAAAAAGGCGATTCGCTCTGGAAAATTGCTGCGGAGAAATATGGCGACGGCGCGCTCTGGCAGAGAATTGCCAAGGCAAACACGCTGAAGCATCCGAACCACATCGAAATCGGCGAGGAGCTGGAACTGCCGGCTCAATAAGCGGGGCTACAGCAGACAGGGCAATATGCCGCAGACACGAAGCCGGCCCTCGAATTTCTGGGCCGGCTTCTTTTTTCTAATTAAAAACAGATACTTACGGTAATGATTTTGCCGCCTGAAGGCATGTGCCTGCCGGAATGGCGGAAATAGCCGGTGGCGGTGGTTTAATCCTGAAGAATTTCGTCTAGAACACGATGAACAAAGTAACGCCACGGGCGTATAGCTCGGGCACGTCCAGCCAAACTTCATTGCTGTTTGCGTTGGGGTCAATAAACAGACGATGGAGCGTTTCCAGCCTTTATCCGAGGCGGAGCGTCCCTCGCACAACCAGTTCGAGTTTCAGGGTATCATTCATGGTGACAGAACTATCCGCACTCCCCGCGAACCATCCCCGTGTCGCATTTGGCAAGGTGGGCGTGCTGCTCGTCAATCTCGGCACGCCCGATGGTACGGATTATTGGCCGATGCGCCGTTATCTGGCGGAGTTCCTGAGCGACAAGCGCGTTATCGAATGGTCGCGCCTCTACTGGTACCCGATCCTTTACGGCATCGTCCTCAACAAGCGCCCGCAGAAGGTTGGCAAGGCCTACGAGGAAATCTGGAACCACGAGCGCAACGAAAGCTACCTGCGCACATATACGCGCAGCCAGGGCGAGTTGATGGCGCAGGCATTGAAGGATTTGCCCAACGTGGTTGTGGACTGGGCAATGCGTTACGGGCAGCCTTCCATCGCCTCGAAGATCGACGCGCTTAAAGAACAGGGCTGCGAAAAAATCCTGCTTTTTCCGCTTTATCCGCAATATGCCGCGTCCACCACGGCGACCGTGAACGACAAGGCGTTTGAACATCTGATGAAACTGCGCTGGCAGCCAGCGATCCGCACCGTGCCGCCCTATCATGACGATCCCGCCTATATCGGGGCGCTCGCCGCCTCCGTCAAAAACCATCTGGCGACGCTGGACTGGGAGCCGGAGATGCTGATCACCTCCTTCCACGGCATTCCGCAATCCTATTTCAAAAAGGGCGACCCCTATTATTGCCATTGCCAGAAAACCGCCCGTCTGCTGCGCGAGGCTCTGGGCTTGACCGAAAAGAACTTCATGATCACGTTCCAGTCCCGTTTCGGACCGGAAGAGTGGCTCCAGCCCTATACCGACAAGACCGTGGAAAAACTCGCCTCGGAAGGCATCAAACGTATAGCCGTGATGAATCCCGGCTTCGTATCGGATTGTCTTGAGACCCTGGAGGAAATTGCCGGTGAAGCCGGAGAAATCTTCCTGCATAATGGCGGCGAGAAATTCACCCACATCCCATGCCTGAATGACAGTGTCGAGGGCATGACCGTTCTCGAAAAGGTTGTGCGGCGGGAGTTGCAAGGCTGGGTGTAATCTTGCCATAACGATACGGGGGTAAAACCCTGATCATGATGTGCTGGAGGGTAAAGTGATGATCGCATTGGGCGGTTTCGACATCGTCGTCTTGGCAGCCGTGGTTCTGGTCATTCTGGTGCTGTTTGCCGGCATCAAGACCGTGCCACAGGGATACCGCTATACGGTGGAACGTTTCGGGCGCTATACGCGCACGCTCGAGCCTGGCCTGAACCTCATCGTACCCTTCTTCGAGCGCATCGGCGCCCGCATGAACGTGATGGAGCAGGTGCTCGACATCGCCACCCAGGAAGTCATCACCCGCGACAATGCCAGCGTTTCCGCCGATGCGGTGGCGTTTTATCAGGTTCTGAACGCGGCGCAGGCTGCCTATCAGATCGCCAATCTGGAAAACGCCATCCAGAACCTTACCATGACCAATATCCGCTCGGTCATGGGTTCGATGGACCTCGATGAATTGCTGTCGAACCGCGACGCCATCAACGACCGCCTTCTGCGCGTGGTGGATGAGGCCGTGGGACCATGGGGCATCAAGGTCACCCGCATTGAAATCAAGGATATCGCGCCGCCGAAGGATCTCGTCGATTCCATGGCGCGGCAGATGAAGGCGGAGCGCGAAAAACGCGCGCAGGTGCTGGAGGCGGAAGGCGCCCGCAATGCCCAGATTTTGCGCGCGGAAGGCGCAAAACAATCCGCTATTCTGGAAGCGGAAGGCCAGCGCGAAGCAGCGTTCCGCGACGCCGAAGCGCGCGAACGTCTCGCCGAGGCCGAAGCCAACGCCACCCGGATGGTGTCGGAAGCCATTGCCGCCGGCAATGTCCATGCCATCAACTATTTCGTTGCTCAGAAATACACCGAAGCACTTGCAGAGATTGGCACGGCCAAAAACGCCAAGATCGTGCTGATGCCGATGGAGGCCTCGGCGCTGATCGGCTCTCTCGGCGGTATCGGCACGATTGCTAAAGAGGTCTTCGGCAACGACGGAGACGCGCCCACTGCTCCCGCCGCCCCCGCATCCTCCCGCTCCGTGCCGCCGACACGGGCTTCGGGCCAGACGATTAACGTCACGGCTCCCGGCAATCCCTTCGGTTCTTCCTCGGAGAAGTGACGATGCTGCAAGGGCTTGCCACGGAACTTGGACCATGGAGCTGGTGGATCGTCGCTTTCGTGCTGCTCGCTGCCGAACTCATCGCCCCCGGCGTCTTTCTGATCTGGATCGGCCTTGCCGCACTGGTCATCGGTGCGCTCTCGCTGCTCCTTTGGCAAACAGCGTTTTGGGCGTGGCAATTGCAGTTAGTGATGTTTGCCGCGCTCTCCGTCGTTTTCGCTCTGCTCGGCCGGAAATACTTCGGCAGAAACCGGGCGACAAGCGACGAGCCCTTCCTCAACCAGCGAGAGGCAAGCCTTGTCGGCCGCACGGCGACGCTTCAGGAACCGATTGTCGAAGGGCGGGGCCGTATCAGGCTGGACGATACCTGGTGGCCGGTCAACGGTGAAGACCTGCCGGCGGGAACCCGGGTGAAGATCGCTTCCGCCCGGGGACGAACGCTGACAGTCGAGCCGTTAGAGCGATAGGTTTTCAGGATCAGCCTTCTCAGGATCGGCGGGCCTCAGGCCACGCCGATTCTCAGCAGATCGTGGAAATGCACCAGCCCTATCGGCCGGTTATCGTCATCAACCACGATCAATGCGCCGATGTGGAATTTTTCGAGCGTTGCCAGCGCACCCGTTGCCAGGACCGATTTTTTGACCGTCTTGGGCGTCCGGGTCATGATATCGTCCACGGTCAATTCGGCAAGATTGCGCGACAGGTTGCGCGCCATGTCCCCCTCGGTGACGATGCCGCACAGACGCCCGTCCTCATCGAGAACGCCGACGCAGCCGAAATGCTTGCGGGAGAGAACACCCACGGCTTCCGGCATGGCCGTTCCTCTGTTGACCAGCGGCACACGATCACCGGTATGCATTATGTCGCTGACCAGCGTGAGACTGGCGCCCAGCTTGCCGCCGGGGTGAAATACCTTGAAATCGCCCGCCGTAAAATTGCGCGCTTCCAGCAGCGCAACAGCAAGGGCATCACCAAGTGCAAGCTGCATCAATGTGGAGGTTGTGGGCGCAAGGCCAAGCGGGCAGGCTTCCTGCTCATTGGGAACCAGCAATACGATATCGGAAGCCTTCGCCAGCGATGATGTCTCGGAACAGGTGAGCGCGATCAGCGGAATGGAAAAGCGGCGCGAATAATTGATAATGCTGCGCAATTCGGCACTTTCCCCACCCTTGGAGATGGCCAGAACCACGTCGTCACCGCCGATCATGCCCAGATCGCCGTGATTGGCCTCCGCCGCATGGACAAAAAATGCCGGCGTTCCAGTGGACGCAAAGGTGGCCGCCAGCTTCGCACCTATATGCCCGCTTTTGCCCACACCGGTTATGATGAGACGGCCGTTCGACTGGCCGATTGTTTCGATCGCCTTGCAGAAGGGGACCGAGAGACCGTCTCGCAGAGCCGTCTCGAGGGCGGCAAGGCCCGCCCGCTCCATCGAAATCGTCCGTACGGCGGATTCGATGGCATTGTCTTCGACCAAGTTGACGGCGCGCGTAATCATGGCCGACTGTTACTCTTTCAGCCGGAATAAGTCCACTCCCTGCCGGAAGCCGCCTGCTTTAGTGGCGCAGATCCGGCGGAGAAATTTCCTCCATGGTTCCCAGCCGCTTAAAGGGAATGTTTTCTTCATCGACGAGATATCGGCCAGCGGTCCTCACCCAGGAAACCGAACCGTCGGTGCGGCGCACGGCATATTCCTGACTGTAGAAGCTTGCGTCCTTCAGGGTGTTCAAGGCGGTCTCTATCACCCGATTCCGATGATCCAGATCCACTTTTTCGAGTATTTGGAAAATACTGATGCCCTGCATTGCCTGTCTTAGTGGAATTCCGAATAGTTCAGCGCACACTTCATCCAAATAGAAGCGGTCATTGGTAATATCCCAACAATAGAAACCGACCTGTTTGATATTCAAAACGGCTTTCATGAAACGACACTGTCACACAAAATAAAATTCAATACGATTTGCCGGGCAATGGAAGGTCAACTTTCGTTAATCATAGGGCGATTCCGTGCCAAATTGAAACGTTTTAATCTTTTCATATTAGGAATATTTTGCATTTGCGAACAGCCCCGCTGCCGCCAGCTCTGACCGGTGCGCGCAGGTAACGGGAGTGGACGGCACTCCAGGACGCCTCCCCGTGACATCAGGAAATTCCGGCGATCTTTATCAACTGTTAACCATAAAAAACCTATTGTTAAAACGATGTTAAAACTTGCGTCGACTGTTTGGTCCCTGGTTTGTCCATGTCGTTTCGTCGGCCTTTCTGACTGGGGCCTGCGGCAATGTATTGGAGGACTGTCGGTCCGGCATTCGGCCCATTCGCCGGGTGAAAAGGAATGACTGTGAAGGGCACCGCCACACGTCTGCCGACGTCGCGGAAAGCAGCAACCCTGCTGCTCGCCTGCACGCTTTTTTACCACCACGAAGATGCTTCTGCACAGACGGCGACTGCCGCCCCGGCAATGCCGGGCGCCGCTGCCACGGCCGATGGCATTGGCTCCGCCGCTCCCGGACCGACCCCCGGGACAATGGCGGGCACGGCCCAGGCCACAACGGCACCTGTCCCCACGCCCCAACTCTGGCGCCCCTCAAATAATCCCGGTGACGCGATTTCCGAGCAGCAGGACGAAGCGGGGCAGCCCTATGCCGACGCAGACAACCCCTATGAGCCGACCGTGGACGGGGGCGAAAACCCACGCGTTGTTACCAAACCCGGACAGACTCCGGGAATTCGGCTGGGCACCCTTCTGCTCCGGCCTTCGATCAGTCAGACCATCAACACGGAAAAACAGAGGAATACGGGTGGTCCCTCGCGACGAAACTATCTGACGACGGGCATACGCGGAACGCTCACCAGCGACTGGTCCCGCCATGCTTTGACTGTCACCGGAGACGGCGCGTGGGAGAAAAACTTCGGTGATAAGGACGGAGAAGAACCAAGGGCGCGGATAGAGGCCGATCTGCGTCTTGACCTCGGATCAGAAACAACCGCCAACCTCAAGGCCGGTTACGAATTCAGCCGTGAAGACACGACCGATCCCAATGCCTTGACCGGCGCCGCCGTGCAGGGTGGCGAACACCATTTCAGCGCCGGGGCATCGATAGAGCGGGATTTCGGCAAGCTGCGAGGTCTGGCCGCGCTTGACCTGTCCCGTACGGTGTATACCGACGCGAAGGGTCTCGATGGCCGGCCGATCAGCCTCAGTGACCGTGATCAGAATGGTGCGTATCTGCGCGGACGCCTCGGCTATGAGCTGTCACCAGCGCTGATCCCCTTCCTCGAACTGAACGCCGGCACAACGAAATATGACAGCCGCCTCGACAATTCCGGTTATGCCCGTTCATCCAATGCCTATGGGGCGAAGATTGGGGCAGAGGTCGATCTCGGCGAAAAGACCCGTGGCGAAGCCGCCATCGGTTATCTGCGCAAACAATACGACGATGATCGCCTTGCGTCGATCGGCGCGTTGACGCTGGACGGCGAACTTAACTGGTCACCCCAGCGCGGCACGAATGTCAATCTTGGCCTGCGCACGACAATAGAGGATTTCGCCGGCGGCCCGCAGGGCGGATGGGTTTCCTATCGCCTGGATGCCGGGCTGACCCACGAATTGCGCAGCAATCTGGTAGCGCGATTAACCGGGCAAATCGTGCATCGCACATTCCCCTCCTCCGACACGGAGGACGCCGTGGAATATACGGCGGGTGCCGGCCTGACCTGGGGTCTCAACCGTTATCTCGATCTGACTGCCGATGTCAGCTACCAGTGGACACCGGTTTATGACAGCAGCGAACTTCGCGTCGGTGCAGGGCTTGTCCTGAAGCGATAAGCGCCAAATAAAAATCCCGGCGCGAAGGCCGGGATTTTGTCATCTATTCTCTGGTCTCTCACTTCAGCCCGTCGATCAGGGCCTTGATCGGCTCTTCGATTGCCGGACGGATATCGCCGCGCTCGAGAGCGAAAGCGACATTGGCCAGAATGAAGCCATCCTTGGCACCGCAATCGAAGGTCTGACCGCGGAAATGATAGCCTGCAAACTCCTGCGACTTGGCAAGCGTCAGCATGCCGTCTGTCAACTGGATTTCATTACCGGCGCCACGCTCCTGATTTTCGAGAATATCGAAAATCTCGGGCTGAAGAATATAGCGACCGTTAATGTAGAAATTCGAAGGCGCCGTACCCTTTGCAGGCTTTTCAACCATTTCGGTGATCTTGAAACCCTCACCCACGGTCTCGCCCACACCGACGATACCATATTTATGCGTCTGGTCGGGAGCGCATTCCTGCACGGCGATGACGTTGCCCTGGGTCTGGTCGTAAAGTTCGACCATGCCCTTCAGGCAGCTTTTCTGTGAATGCATGATCATGTCAGGCAAAAGCACGGCGAAAGGCTCGTCGCCGACGATATCACGGGCGCACCAGACCGCATGGCCCAGGCCGAGCGGCACCTGCTGGCGCGTGAAGCTTGCGGTACCTGCCTTGGGCAGAAGGCCAGCCAGCAGTGTCAGCTCGGCATTCTTGTTGCGCTCGCGCAGCATCTGTTCAAGTTCAAATTGAATATCAAAATAATCTTCGATCACCGCCTTGCCGCGGCCGGTGACAAATACAAAATGCTCGATACCCGCTTCTGCCGCTTCATCGACGACGTACTGAATAACCGGCTTATCTACGACGGTGAGCATTTCCTTTGGAACTGCTTTGGTTGCGGGCAGAAAGCGCGTGCCGAGACCTGCGACGGGAAATACGGCCTTCCGAATTTTCTTATGTTCTACCACATATTCCTCCTGAGAGATAACACTTGATCACAATCCCCGCACGCTGTTGTTATTTCAAAAACAACAACGTTTTGTAAAGGGTGACGCTACCATCTATTAATGGTAAAGAATTTGTTGACGTTCTTTTGTTATCCATGATGACGCCCGATGCGTTTTCGCAATCGAAATGACATTCGAGAGAACGAAAGACAGACGATGACAAAGATGATCCTTTCAGATGTCCGCAAATTCGGCTGCATGGTGGCTGCTGGCCTGGTAATCTCGCTGGCGCCGGTTTCGGCCCGCGCCGATGCCGGATTCCGTCAGTGGATCAACCAGTTCTATGCAACAGCCGCGAAAGAAGGCATTAGCAAGGCGACCTATCAGAAAGCCTTTGCCGGCGTTAGCGAGCCGGATCCCGACGCTTTGCGCAAGGCCACTTTCCAACCGGAGTTCACAACGCAAATCTGGGATTATCTCGACTCCCGCGTCAATCCGTACACGGTGCGGATTGGCCGCGAAATGAAGATGAAACACGCGACGACCCTCAACTGGATCGAGCGCAACTTCAACGTCGACAAGCACATCATTCTCGCCATCTGGTCGATGGAATCGAATTACGGCGCGGTTCTCGAAAAGCCGGAGCGTCTGCACAACATCCCGCAAGCGCTGGCAACGCTCGCCTATTCCGATCCCAAGCGCGCCAAATTCGCGCGCACGCAATTGATTGCCGCGCTCAGGATCCTTCAGGCGGGTGACGTCACCCCCAAACAGCTGACGGGCTCCTGGGCCGGCGCGATGGGCCATACCCAGTTCATCCCGACAAGCTACCTGCTTTACGCGGTAGATGCGGATGGCAATGGCAAACGGGACATCTGGCATTCCGTCCCGGACGCTCTCGCAACTGCCGCCAATCTTCTCGCGAAAAACGGCTGGGAGCCCGGCCGGACATGGGGTTACGAAACCGCCGTTCCGCGTGGCGGCGCGCGGTATGAAGGCCAGACGAAGACCATCGCGGAATGGGCAAAGCTTGGCTTCACCCGCCCCAACGGCAAGAATTTCACCCGTGGTTCCGACCGCGCGATGCTGAAACTGCAGGGTGGGGCAAACGGCCCGGGCTTCCTGATGATGAAGAACTTCTTCACCATCAAGAAATACAACGCCTCCGACAGCTATGCGCTCGCCGTCGGACTGCTCGCGGATGAAATCGCCGGTTACGGCGGCATGCAGCAGAAGTGGCCGCGTCCGGACGGTACGCTGGATATTCGCGAAAAATTCGAACTTCAGACCCGCATGAAGGAACTCGGCTATTATGACGGTGAAGTCGACGGCAACTTCGGCTCCGGTTCCAAGGCCGCCATCAGTGCCATCCAGTCACGCATGGGGATGGACGCGGACGGCCAGCCGTCGCAGCGGTTGCTGAGAGCCCTCCGCAACTGATAATGTGCCGGCGAGTTCGGCGGCAGTTACGAAACGCCGCCGAAATATCCGGAAGGGCCGATGTCATGAGTACGAAACCTGCGGAAAAAACTGGAAGAACCGGCTGGCGTTTCTGCGCTGTCCTTCTTTCCGCTGTTCTTGCCATGCCGCTCGTACCCTCCGAGAGCTTGGCACAGGAACAGCGGCGCACCCTGTTTGAAATGCTGTTCGGCAGGCCGGTGGGCCGCGATGGCGGATCAGGCCGCGAATACCAGCCCCGCAACCGGCGCGATTTCCCATCCGCGCCGCGTGAAAGATCGGTTACCCGCCCGCAACCAGCAAGGAAAGCGCCTTCGGTGGTGCAGATGCGAACCGCTAAGCCGGAGCCTGCCGCCAAGCTTGAAAATGCCAGGCGCGTCCTTGTTATCGGTGATTTCCTCGCCGGCGGAATGGGGGAAGAGCTGGTCAATGCCTTTGCCAGCTCGCCGGCAATTGCGGTCGATGTGCGTGCCAATGGCTCTTCCGGCCTGGTGCGCACCGATTATTACGACTGGTTCAAAAACCTGCCGCAATTCATAAGCGAGACCAACCCCGCCACCATCGTCATCATGATGGGCTCGAACGATCGCCAGCAGATGCAGATCGGCGATATCAAGGAAAAATTCGGCACGGAGGTCTGGCTCAAGGAATATGAGAGGCGGATCGATGAGCTTCTCACCCTCGCCGGCCGCCCGAAAGTGCCGCTATTATGGGTGGGTCTGCCCGCCTTCCAGTCTCCCTCGCTTTCTGCGGATCTCGTTGGGTTCAACCGGCTTTACCGCAGCCATGTGGAAAAATTCGGCGGCGAGTTCGTGGATGTCTGGGACGGTTTTGTCGACGAAGCCGGCAAATTCGTCATCACCGGTTACGACATGAACGGTCAGCAGGCCCGCCTGCGTGAGGCCGACGGTATCGGCATGACGCAGGCCGGAAAGCGCAAGCTTGCCTTTTACGTCGAGAAATTCGTCCGCCGGCACCTCGACGGCGCCGGACCGGACCTTGTGAAACTGGACGGCAGCAATCTGCCGGCACTCACCTCCCTGCCGGCACTTGGCATCGATGCGGGACAGGTGCGCACCCAGCCGATCAGCCTTACCGATCCTGCTCTCGATGGCGGCGACAAACTGCTCGGGGATGTCCCTCTTTCGGCCGCACCAACACGCGTCTCCGTCGTGGAATCCCCGCGTGAAAGGCTGACCAAGCGTGGCGAAATGGCCGATGCGCCGGCAGGCCGCATCGATGACTATCGGATGACGCCCGATACCACACAGGCAAAGCAATAGAAGCTTGCCCGCCGTCTGCCGCCCAGTCGGTCGGCGTAATGTTCAGGCAATCCCACGATGACAGGATAGCTGCAGCTTTGCAGGAATGCGGAGATCGGTCACAAACCTCCGCCGCTCCACCGATTTCGCACGGCGAATGTATTCGACGGCGACGCGTCGCTTGCCATGAGCGTCAACGGCACCGTCGTTTTTGACTCCATGTGTACGCTTCACCCTAAGCGTGCCGACAATGCCGAGACGAATTCATGCGCCTGCTGCTTGTTGAAGACGAACGTGAGATGGCAGCGGCCCTGTCTGCCGCGCTCCATCGGTTCGATATTATCGTGGATACGGTCGGAACACTGGATCTCGCTCGACACGCCATCATGGATGGTGTCCACGATCTCGTTGTGCTGGACCGGCAACTGCCCGATGGTGACGGCATCGAACTGATAGAAAATCTGCGTCTGCTGCCAGTCACCCCACCCGTCATAGTGTTGACGGCCCAGGGCGGGCTCGTGGATCGGGTGAAGGGCCTGAACCTCGGTGCAGATGACTATATGGCCAAGCCTTTCGCTGTCGAGGAGCTACTTGCCCGCATTCGCGCCCTGATGCGCCGACCCGCCGGAACCGTGGCGATGACGGCGAAACTCGGCAGGCTGGAGTTTTGTTTCGAGACGCGCGAAGTGCGTATCAACGGCGCGTTTCTTCCGCTGACGAGACGGGAGTTGCTGATTCTCGAAGCCTTGCTGCGACGACAGGGCAGAACAGTGCTGCGCTCGCTGCTCGAAGAGGCCGTCTATAACTTTGACGATGAAATCCAGTCCAATGCGCTCGATTCCCACATTTCCCGCTTGCGGCGCAAATTGCAGGCCGCGGACGCCGCCGTGGAGGTGCATGGCATTCGCGGCGTGGGATATCTTTTGAGGGCGACGGGATGAGATTGTCAAAGAGAAAGTCACTGAAGCGGCGATTGACCATTCAACTGCTCCTCTTCCAGATCGGCAGTCTGTTGATCGTCAGCGTCGCATTCTTTGCCTATCTGTTGAGCGACGGCGTCGGCAGCGCTCTTCTTAGCTCGGAGGCGGCGCAGATAACTGCAAACGCTTTGATCCGCGATACGGATGGGAAGCTTACGCTGAAAGAGACGGCCGAATATACCAAACTCCGGGAAAAAATGCCCGATTTCTGGTTTGTTGCGCTGAGCGACAAGGATGAGCTCATCCAGGGTGGCCCTGTGCCCGAGGCCTACAGCAACATGGAGAAGGAGTTAAACGACATCAAGATTTCGAACATTCGCGAAGCCGGGATGTCCTACTCCTATTTTGCCGTTCTTTACCTTGCTGTTGTTCGCCGTGCATCCGGGCCAGCCGGAGAGTTCGTGATGGTCGGAAAAGGCGATCTTTTCAGCATGACGCTCCCTGTTCTGCTGTTTTCCAACATCATGATTTTCCCGGTCCTCGTCCTCATCTCCATTGCGACCACGATAGCAATTCCCTTGATCATCCGCAGGGAATTTCGGGCACTCTCGACGATTGCCAAAACCGCGGAAGCGATCGATATCGACAGACGCGGATATCGCTTGCCCGACAATGATATTCCACGGGAAGTGCAGCCGCTGGTGCACGCCGTCAATGGTGCACTCAAGCGCCTGGACGATGGCTATGAACGGCACAAGCGCTTCATTCTCGACGCCGCGCACGAATTGCGCACGCCGGTCGCCATTCTACAGACGCGTGTCGAAACTCTGCTGGAAGGGCCCGCACGCAGCCGGATTTTGGCGGATGCCAACCGTATCGGCGTGCTGGCCGAACAATTGCTCGATCTGCAGCGTCTCGGCGGCCAGAAGGCGCCATTGGTGCCGCTCGATCTGGTCAATCTCTGCAGATCGGTTGTTGCCGATATGGCACCGCTTGCCATCTCGCAGGGTTATGAGCTCTCATTTGAACCGGAGGAAGAACCGATCCTTGCACTTGCGGACGACCCTTCCCTGCGGCGAGCCCTGATGAATATCGTGCAAAACGCCATAGAACACGGCGGCAACCGCGGAACCATAACGATGACAGTGGCGGCCAATCGGGTGATAGAGATCGCCGACGAAGGCAACGGCATTCCTGAAAAGGAGCGGGAACTCGTCTTTGATGCCTTTCATCGCCTGCAACCTAGAGACCGGGGCACGGGCCTCGGGCTTAATCTCGTGCAGGAAATCGTGCGGTATCACGGCGGAGATGTTACTATCGGGGATTCATCCAGCGGTGGGGCCTGCTTCCGGATTACGCTTCCCTATTGCTGAAAAAGGAGCGCTCGTTTTCTGACATCAAAAAAAGGCCTGTTGCGGGTGCGACAGGCCTTTCCATTTTTATCCATTTGCCGGCTTAGCGCGGAAGAACGGTCGCGCCCATCAGCGCTTCATCGATAGCACGCGCCGCCTGACGGCCTTCGCGGATCGCCCAGACCACCAGCGACTGGCCACGGCGCACATCGCCCGCCGCCCAGAGTTTGTCGACAGAGGTCCTGTAATCCGTCTCGTTGGCGACGACATTTGTGGAGCCACGGCGGTCCGTGTTGAGTGTCAGCTTGCCGTCCATTTCCTTCAGAACGCTGTCCGTGAAGGGACCGGAAAAGCCGATGGCGATGAAGGCGAGATCGGCCTTGATGATGAACTCCGTGCCGGCAATGGGCTTGCGTCGGTCATCCACCTGGCAGCACTTCACACCTGTCAGCACGCCGTCTTCGCCAACGAATTCGAGGGTCGCCACCTGGAACTCGCGGATGGCGCCTTCGGCCTGCGAAGACGAGGTGCGCATTTTGGTTGCCCAGAAAGGCCAAACCGCCAGCTTGTCTTCCTTTTCCGGCGGCATCGGGCGTATGTCGAGCTGGGTGACTTTAACAGCACCCTGGCGGAACGCCGTGCCAACGCAGTCGGATGCAGTATCGCCACCGCCCACAACGACGACATGCTTGCCGCCCGCGAGGATCGGATCGGCCGGCCAGCCAACGCTGTCAATGTTTTCACGACCGACGCGCCGGTTCTGCTGCACTAGATAGGGCATGGCATCATAAACGCCATGCAGATCCGCACCGCCGATGCCGGCCGGGCGCGGGGTTTCCGAGCCGCCGCAATAAAGCACGGCATCGTGGTCGGCGAGAAGCGCCTCCACCGTCACATCGACGCCGACATTGACGCCACAATGGAAGGTGACGCCTTCACCCTTGATCTGCTCGACACGGCGGTCGATGAAGTTCTTTTCCATCTTGAAATCGGGGATGCCGTAACGCAGCAGGCCGCCGGGCTTGGATTCGCGCTCATAGACGTGAACCTCGTGGCCGGCACGGCCAAGCTGTTGCGCCGCCGCCATGCCCGAAGGACCGGAACCGATGATGGCGACCTTCTTGCCGGTGTGGATCGTCGCCGGCTTCGGCACGATGAAGCCCAACTCATAGGCTTTGTCGGCAATAGCCTGTTCGACGGTCTTGATCGCGACCGGCGCATCCTCAAGATTCAGCGTGCAGGCCTCCTCGCAAGGGGCGGGACAGACGCGACCGGTGAATTCCGGGAAGTTGTTGGTGGAATGGAGGTTGCGGATCGCCTCCTCCCAGTTATTATTGTAGACCAGATCGTTCCAGTCGGGGATCTGGTTGTGCACGGGACAGCCTGTCGGGCCGTGGCAATAGGGAATGCCGCAATCCATGCAGCGCGCCGCCTGCTTCTGCACCTCGGCATCCGACATCGGAATGGTGAATTCGCGGAAGTGGCGGATACGATCCGATGCGGGCTGATACTTGCCCACCTGCCGGTCGATCTCCAGAAAACCTGTAACCTTGCCCACGTTTATGTCCTCACATCAAAGCGGAGCGCCTGTCGGGCCCCAGTACCAGGTGGCGAAACCCAAAGCCGCCCCAGCACGATGAACTCAAATCCGGTCTCGCCGCCCGTCCAAGTGGTCGCCACGAATGGCGACCGCTGTTATCAGCGAGATCAGGTGGTGTAGTGTCCTCACGCGACGGATTACTCCGCCGCCACGCCCATGCGCATGCGCTCCATTTCCTCAAGCGCACGACGGTATTCAACCGGCATGACCTTGCGGAACTTTGGACGGAACTCGCTCCAGCGATCGAGTATATCCTTGGCACGCGACGAGTTCGTGTAATGGAAGTGGTTGGAGATCAGCTGGTAAAGGCGCTCCTCGTCATGGCGCGTCATGTCTTCGGAAACGTCGACACGTCCCTTGTGCATGAGGTCGCCGCCGTGATGGTGCAGCTTTTCCAGCATGTCGTCTTCTTCCGGAACCGGCTCCAGCTCAACCATGGCCATGTTGCAACGCGTGGCGAAATCGCCCTTCTCGTCGAGAACATAAGCCACGCCGCCGGACATGCCGGCCGCAAAGTTGCGGCCGGTCTCGCCAAGAACGACCACGATGCCGCCAGTCATATATTCGCAACCGTGGTCGCCGACACCTTCAACAACCGCAACCGCGCCGGAGTTACGCACCGCGAAACGCTCGCCAGCCACGCCACGGAAATAGCACTCGCCGGTTATGGCGCCGTACAGCACGGTGTTGCCGACGATGATCGAGTTTTCCGCGACGATACGGGCGTTTTCCGGCGGGCGCACAATGATGCGGCCACCCGAAAGACCCTTGCCGACATAGTCGTTACCGTCACCCACCAGATCGAAGGTGATGCCTCGAGCGAGGAACGCACCGAAGGACTGGCCCGCCGTGCCGCGCAGCGTCACATGGATCGTGTCATCCTTCAGACCCTTATGGCCCCAGCGCTTGGCGAGCGCGCCGGAGAGCATCGCACCGGCGGAGCGGTCAACGTTTCTGATCGGCACTTCGAAGACCACGGGTTCGCGGTTTTCCAGCGACGGCAGCGACTTTTCGATCAGCTTGCGGTCGAGAATGTCATCGATCGGATGCTTCTGGCGTTCGGTCCAGAACGTCGCTTCCTTGGGTGCCTCGACCTTATGGAAGATGCGGCTGAAATCCAGACCCTTCGCCTTCCAATGCGCCAGCATCTCATCCTTCTCGAGCAGTTCGGAAGCGCCGATGATCTCGTCCAGCCTGGTCACGCCAAGCGAGGCAAGGATTTCGCGCACTTCTTCGGCCACGAAGAAGAAGTAGTTGATGACATGTTCCGGCGTGCCCTTGAAGCGCTTGCGCAGAACCGGGTCCTGCGTGGCAACGCCGACAGGGCAGGTGTTGAGATGGCACTTGCGCATCATGATACAGCCGGCCGCAATCAGCGGCGCGGTGGCGAAGCCGAATTCATCCGCACCGAGCAGCGCGCCGATGATGACGTCGCGGCCGGTCTTCAGACCGCCATCCACCTGCAGGGCAACGCGCGAGCGGAGACCGTTCAGCACAAGCGTCTGCTGGGTTTCGGCAAGGCCGATTTCCCAGGGCGAACCCGCGTGCTTGAGCGACGTCAGTGGTGACGCGCCCGTGCCGCCATCAAAACCGGCGACGGTGATATGGTCTGCGCGGGCCTTGGCTACACCGGCCGCAACCGTTCCGACGCCGACTTCCGACACCAGCTTCACCGACACATCGGCTTCCGGATTGACGTTTTTCAGGTCGTAGATCAGCTGCGCCAAATCTTCGATGGAATAGATATCATGATGCGGCGGCGGCGAAATGAGGCCGACGCCCGGGGTGGAGTGACGGGTCTTTGCAACCGTCGCATCCACCTTGTGGCCGGGCAGCTGGCCGCCCTCGCCGGGCTTTGCGCCCTGCGCCACCTTGATCTGCAGCATGTCGGCATTGACAAGGTATTCCGTCGTCACACCGAAGCGACCGGACGCGATCTGCTTGATGGCGGAGCGTTCCGGGTTCGGCTGGCCGTTCAACAGCGGCATGTAGCGGTCGGATTCTTCCCCGCCCTCACCCGTGTTGGACTTGCCGCCGATGCGGTTCATGGCAATCGCGAGCGTCGTATGCGCCTCGCGGCTGATTGAGCCGAAGGACATCGCCCCGGTCGAGAAACGCTTGACGATATCGGCTGCCGGTTCGACCTCATCGATGGAGACCGGTTTGCGACCGAGTGCTTCCGCCGACTTGACCTTGAACAGGCCGCGAATGGTGTTCATGCGCAGCGCCGTTTCGTTCACCATGCCGGCGAATTCGCGGTAGCGATCCTGGCTGTTGCCACGCACGGCGTGTTGCAGCGAGGCGACGGCGTCCGGCGTCCAGGCATGGCTTTCGCCGCGCATGCGATAGGCGTATTCGCCGCCGATATCGAGCGTGTTGGCAAGGATCGGGTCCTTGCCAAAGGCCGCTGTGTGGCGCGCCACGGTTTCTTCGGCGATTTCCGTCAGGCCGACACCTTCGATGGAGGTAGCGGTGCCGAAGAAATATTTCTCGACGAATTCCGAAGACAGGCCGATGGCGTCGAAAATCTGCGCGCCGCAATAGGACTGGTAGGTGGAGATGCCCATCTTGGACATGACCTTGAGGATGCCCTTACCCACCGCCTTGATGTAGCGATAAACGACTTCATCATCAGACACTTCCTTCGGGAAGGCGCCGTGCTTGTGCATGTCGAGCAGGGTATCGAAAGCGAGGTATGGGTTGATCGCCTCCGCACCATAGCCGGCCAGAAGGCAGAAATGGTGGATTTCGCGCGGCTCACCGGTTTCGACGACGAGACCGACCGAGGTACGCAGGCCCTTGCGGATCAGGTGGTGGTGCACGGCGGCTGTCGCCAGAAGTGCGGGGATCGCGATGCGATCCGGGCCAAGCTGGCGGTCGGACAGAACGATGATGTTGTAACCGCCGCGGACGGCGGATTCGGCCCGCTCGCAGAGGCGGTCGAGCATTTCGGGCATGCCTTCGGCACCGCGCTCCACATCATAGGTGAAGTCGAGCGTCTTGGTGTCGAAACGGTCTTCCGTGTGACCGATGGAACGAATCTTCTCCAGATCGCCATTGGTCAGGATCGGCTGGCGCACTTCCAGACGCTTGGCGCGGGCAGCACCTTCGTGGTCGAGAATATTCGGACGCGGGCCGATGAACGACACGAGGCTCATGACGAGCTCTTCGCGGATCGGATCGATCGGCGGGTTCGTGACCTGCGCGAAATTCTGCTTGAAATAGGTGTAGAGCAGCTTCGACTTGTCGGACATGGCCGAAATCGGCGTATCCGTGCCCATGGAGCCGATGGCTTCCTGGCCCGTCGTCGCCATCGGCGACATCAGGAGCTTGGTGTCTTCGCTGGTGTAACCGAAGGCCTGCTGCCGGTCGAGCAGCGACACGTCGCGGCGCAGCGCGCGTGGTTCGACAGGCTTCAGCTCTTCAAGGATGAGCTGCGTGCGATCAAGCCAGCTGCGATAGGGATGCTTCGCGGCAAGCTCGTGCTTCACTTCCTCGTCGGAAATGATCGCGCCCTTTTCCATGTCGATCAGCAGCATCTTGCCGGGCTGCAGACGCCACTTCTTGACGATGCGCTCTTCCGGCACCGGCAGCGTGCCGGCCTCGGAAGCCATTATGATGCGGTCGTCATCAGTGACGAGGTAACGGGCCGGGCGCAGGCCGTTGCGGTCGAGCGTCGCGCCAATCTGCTTGCCGTCGGTGAAGGCAACGGCGGCGGGACCGTCCCACGGCTCCATAAGGGCTGCGTGATATTCGTAGAATGCCTTGCGTTCGGCAGACATGGACTGGTTACCGGCCCAGGCTTCCGGGATCAGCATCATCACGGCATGGGCCATGGAATAACCGCCGCGGACGAGGAACTCGAGCGCGTTGTCGAAACAGGCCGTGTCCGACTGGCCTTCATAGGAAATCGGCCAGAGCTTGGAGATGTCGTCACCGAACAGCGCGGACGAAACCGAAGCCTGACGCGCCGCCATCCAGTTGACATTACCGCGCAGCGTGTTGATTTCGCCGTTATGGGCGACCATGCGATAGGGGTGCGCCAGCTTCCACGACGGGAAGGTGTTGGTGGAGAAACGCTGATGCACGAGCGCGACAGCCGATTCGAAACGCGGGTCCGAAAGGTCCTTGTAATATGCGCCCACCTGATAGGCGAGGAACATGCCCTTATAGACGATGGTCGAGGAAGAAAGGGAAACGGGATAGAAATCCTGTGTTTCCTTGCCGCCGCCTTCGTCATAGATGCGGTTGGAGAGAACCTTGCGGATGAGGAACAGCTTGCGCTCGAAATCGGCATTGCTCGCGGCATCGCGGCCGGCGCCGATGAAGACCTGCACATGGTGCGGCTCGGTCGCTGCGATATCCGGCGCCTTGGAAAGCGAGGAGTTGTCGACCGGGACATCACGGAAGCCAAGGAACTGCTGGCCCTCTTCGCCGATAACGTCGACGATGACCTTCTTGTAGTGCTCGATGCGGGAGGGATCGCGCGGCATGAAGATATGACCGACGGCGTATTCGCCAGCCTTCGGCAATGTCACGCCCTGCGCGGCCATTTCCTCGCGGAAGAAGCGGTCGGGAATCTGCACGAGAATGCCCGCACCATCGCCCATCAGCGGATCTGCGCCGACGGCGCCACGATGGGTCAGGTTTTCAAGGATGAACAGGCCGTCCTTGACGATCTGGTGCGACTTGACGCCTTTCATATGGGCGACAAAGCCGACGCCGCAGGCATCATGTTCATTGGCGGGATCGTAAAGACCCTGCCTTTCCGGCAAGCCGCCCGCGAAACGCGCTTTCGCAGAAACGGGTGCAGCCGCAGCCGCGGTGGGACAGTCAGTGGTCAGGGTTGCGGCGGCGATGTCCGCCTGCGGCTTGTTCGTCATTTTTGTCCCTCCTGCAAATTACTTGCACGGTTTCATGCGAAGGTCCGGCGCGACGCAAATTTCGCCCTTTGGCAAAATCCGCATTCTAGCCGGCTGGATCAAATTTAGGACAGTAAGACTGTCTCAATTCCCGAGGATTTTGGCAGAAACCGGCGGAATTGGCAAGGGCGCGAATCCAATTAGTGAGACCGTCGTTTTATAGCGAAGTTTCGATACTGACCTATTGCGCGAAACTTTCTGTCGCAAATCCCGCCTCCCCATTGCTTTCATTGCCGGATTTGCCAATCGAGGAGTTAGGTCCTAGAACTTTGCCAGTCGTCGTTCCATGCATTCCCCAATCAGAACCCCAGCTATCGGAAAGCCTTCAGAGATGTTTTTTGCTTCAGACAATTGGGCTGGCGCCCATCCGGCCGTCAATGAACGGCTTTCGCGGGAATCCACTCGGTTTGCCTCCGCCTATGGCACCAGCGAACTCGATCTCTCCATCGAAAAGCGCTTCAACGAGATATTCGAGCGCGAGGTTGCGGTGTTTTTCGTCGCCACCGGCACGGCGGCCAATTCGCTTTCGCTGGCCAGCATCGCGCGCGCCGGCGGCCTCACCTTCTGCCATTCGGAAGCCCATGTGATCGAGGACGAATGCGGCGCGCCGGATTTCTTTTCCGGCATGCGCATGGTCGCAGTCGAAGGGCCGAACGGCAAGATGCTGCCGGAAAACCTGATCGAGCGCATTGCCCGCTATCCGCAGGATGCCGTTCACCACGGCCGTGCCGCCGCCATCACCATGACGCAGGCGACCGAAGCCGGCACCGTCTACACACTCGACGAAATTGAAGCCATCTCCAAAATCGCCAAGGAAAACGGCCTGCCGCTGCATATGGACGGCGCGCGTTTTGCCAATGCGCTGGCGGCCCTTGACACCACGCCGGCTGAAATGACCTGGAAACGCGGCGTTGACGTGCTGTCTTTCGGCGGCACGAAAAATGGCTGCTGGTGCGCGGAAGCGATCGTTTTCTTCGATCCTTCGCTCGCTCGGGATTTCTCGTTCCTGCGCAAACGCACAGCGCAACTGTTTTCGAAGTCACGTTTCATAGCAGCGCAGTTTGAAGCCTATCTGCAGGATGATCTTTGGCTCGGTCTCGCCAGCCATGCCAATGCCATGGCCAACCGGCTGCGTGCGGGCTTCGGCTCGCTGAACAGCGCGCGCCTCGCCTGGCCGACCCAGGCCAACGAAGTTTTCGCCATTTTGCCAAAGGCAGCCGCGCAAGCAGCGACGGAAAAAGGCGCAAGGTTCTATGACTGGCTGGAACCGCGCGACATGCCGGAAAAAGTCGGCAAGGACGAAGTACTGATCCGCATGGTCACCAGCTTTGCGACGACCGAGGCCGATGTAGATGAATTCCTGTCCATCTGCGCTGCCGTCTGAGATATCGGAGGGCGTTGCCTTGCGGCGCCCTCAAACCTCCTGTAACCGGTAACCCACCCCGGTTTCTGTCAGGATGTAACGGGGCTGATCGGGGATTTTTTCGATCTTCTGGCGCAATTGGCGCACATAGACCCGCAAATATTGCACGTCGGTCAGTTCATCCCATACGTGCTCCAGCAGGAAGCGGTGCGTCAGCACCTTGCCTGCGTGCTGAACCAGCACCCGCAGAATATCGTATTCCTTCGGGGAGAGCTTCACCTCCCGGTCCTCCACCCTGACGATACGCCGGACAAGATCGACCGAAAGATCGCCGGTCTGAAAGACAGGCCTTTCACCCTGGCTCTGGAGCCGGTGGCGCAGCGCGACACGGATGCGGGCGACGAGTTCGTTCATGCCGAAGGGCTTTGTAATGTAGTCGTCGGCTCCCAGTTCGAGTGCCTTGACGATACCTGCTTCATCGGTTCGGCTGGACAGGATGATGACCGGCAACGCCACCCCCTCGCTGCGCCATTTCGCCAGAAGATCGTGTCCCGACATATCCGGGAGGCCAAGATCGAGAATGACGAGATCGGGCTTGTCCTGCTCGACCAGCTCCATCGCCACCTTCGCATTCATCGCCTCGCTTACCGTATAATCCTGCGTCGACAACCCCACCCGCAAAAGCTTGCGGATCGGCGGTTCATCGTCTACGATCAGAATGTTAACGGCGGAATTGGTCATTCCAGGCTCTCCTTTGGCGGCGTAGTGGGAGCGGGGTCGCCATTTCGGCTCAGGCGGCGCCCTTTTCATGATTTAGCACAGGCGCGTTGGCGGGAACGGGCAAAGTTACCGTGAATTGCGCACCTCCCCGACCCTGCCTGTTCTCCGCACGAATCGAACCACCCATGGCCTCGATGAAACCCTTGCAGATGGATAGCCCCAGTCCGGTTCCCGCCTGCACCTGATCGGTCTTGCGCACCCGGTAGAAGCTGTCGAACACCCGCTCCGCATCTTCGGGAGGAAAGCCCGGCCCCTCATCGGCCACGGACAGGAAGACGTGCCTTCCCTGCTGCCAGCCACGAAGTTCGATGACCGTGTGTTCGGGAGCATATTTGGCCGCGTTGTCTATGAGGTTGAACAGGACCTGTTCGAATAGCACGGGGTCGACCCTAAGCATCGGCAGATCAGGCGGAATATCCAGGACAACCTCATGCCGCACAATGATTTTCGCGGCACGCGAAAGCGCTGTCCCGACCATGTCGCCAAGGAAATGCAGCCCGTAATTCGGCTCCATTGCACCCGATCCGATTCGCGTCATATCGAGAAGATTGGAGATGAAGCGGTTCAGCCGTTCGGATTCCTCAACGATCGTCGAAAGCAGATCGGCGCGCGCATCGGGCGGAATGTCCTCGGCAAAGTCCTTCAGCGTTCCGGCCGAACCCAGAATAGCCGCGAGCGGGGTTTTGAGGTCGTGGGAAATGGAGGTGAGGAGTGCTGTGCGCAGTCGGTCGGTTTCCGCGGCCAGCCTTGCCTTGTCGACATCCGAGGCAAGCTGGATACGTTCGATCGCGAGTGCAGCCTGGTCGGCCAGCGCATCAAACAGGCGCTGTTGTTCAGGTGTCAAAAGCGGCCCGCTTCGGTCATCATCCAACCCGACGACGCCGACGGCACCGCTGCCGGTGCGGAGCGGCAGATAAAGCCGCCGGGCGCCCGGCAATGTGTCTGCGCCGCGACCAGCCGCCTTGTCGTGTTCCCATGCCCATTGCGCGGCCGCGATATCGGCATCCACCAGCGTGTCATCGGGCGGATAACCGGCCTTGACGGCGATGGCGTTATTCTCAGGCAGAAGCAGCACCACCCTCACCTTCAACATCGAAGCCATCTGGTAAGCGGTAGCCCACAACACATCATCCAGCGTGGCCGTTCCGGCAAGCTTTTTGGAAAACAGGTAGAGATCTTCCGTCGTGCGCGCCCTTACCCGCGCCGAGGCCGCCTGCCGTTGCACCGCAACCGTGAGGTTGGAGGCAACAAGCGCCACTCCGAGATAAAAAAGCAACGCCAGAACGCTGTCCGGCGCGCTGACCGTCAGCGTGTATCGTGGTTCCAGAAAGAAAAAATTGAATGCGACGGCGCCAAGCAGCGAGGCATATAACGCAGGTCCAAGTCCTCCGCGAACAGCGGCCGCCAGCACGGCCATGAGAAAAACGAGCGCCAGATTCTGAACGTCGAGCGTCCGGTCAAGCACGATGCCGACAACGATGGCGAGCGCTACGAACAGCGTGCTGTTGAGATAGGAGCCTATCGACCAACGCGAGCGGGACGGTGCGGCCTTCACGGATTGCGCCGGCTTCTCTTCATTCTTGTCGCCGGAAATGACGTGCACACTGATATCGCCGGCATGGTCGATCAGATCATGCGTCAACGAGCGCTGAAAAATTCGCTGCCACCAGGATTTTCGCGGGCGACCGATGATGATGTGGGTGAAATTGTTTGTATTGGCGTAGGAGATGATCTCCCGCGTCAGGTCAAGCGCCGGCAGGGTTACCGTCTCGCCGCCAAGCTGCTGGGCAAGCCGCATGGTGCCAGCCAGCCGGTCCTTCTCCGCCTCCGACAATTGCTGCGAACGCGGCGTGTCGAGATGCAGTGCGGTCCATGGTGCGCGCAGCCGGTCCGCCTGCCTTCGGGCATAACGCACAAGACCGGGGCCGTTGCCGCCATGATCAAGACAGACCAGAACCCTGTCTCCGGCCGCCCAGGGGCCAGAGATGGCATGGGATTGCATGTGATTGAGCAATTGCTCATCCACCCGCTGCGCGGTGCGCCGGAGCGCCAGCTCGCGCAATGCAGTCAGGTTACCGCGCGAAAAATAATTCTCGATGGCGCGCCGTGCCGTACGGGGCAGGTAAACCTTGCCATCCTGCAGCCGCTTGATGAGGTCGTCAGGCGTAATATCGATGATTTCGACATCATCGGCCCGGTCGATGATGCTGTCGGGCACGGTTTCACGGACACGGATGCGGGTGATCTGCGCCACCACATCATTCAGGCTTTCGACATGCTGGATGTTCAGCGTTGTGTAGACATCAATGCCCTGCGCGAGGATTTCCTGAACATCCATATAACGCTTGGGGTGGCGGCTGCCTGCAGCATTGGTGTGAGCAAGTTCATCGACCAGAACCAGGTCGGGGCGACGCGCGAGGATCGCGTCGATATCCATCTCCTCCAGCATCTGGCCGCGATAATCGATACGTTTGCGAGGGACGACCTCCAGCCCCTCGACCAATGCCTCGGTCTCCCTGCGGCCATGCGTTTCCACGACGCCGATAATGGTGTCGACGCCATCCGCAAGCTTCGCCCGGCCCGACATCAACATTTCATAGGTCTTGCCGACACCGGGTGCGGCGCCCAAAAAAATCTTCAACCGGCCCCGCGCCTCGCGCCTGGCGTTTTCCAGAAGCGCATCGGGCGACGGCCGGCCGGGCATGTTGCTGATATCGTCAGGCATTTAACCACCAGTGGTCGAGGCTATGGCTTGCGAACAAGCCATAGCCATTTCAATTCATGAGCCGGCCGCGTCAAGAGCCATGTTGAGCGCAAGAACGTTTACAACGGGCTCGCCCATGAAGCCGAGTTCCGGAGCTTCGACGTGACGCTCAACGATGGCGCGCAATGCCGCTTCATCCATGCCCCTCGCTTTGGCGACACGCGGAACCTGGAAATAGGCGGCTTCCGGCGAAACATGCGGATCGAGGCCGCTGCCCGAGGCCGTCACCAGATCGGCCGGCACCGACGAGGCCGGATTTTCAGCTCTCGCGGCCTCGTAATCCTGTTTCACCCGGTCGATAAGCTTGGCGCTCGTCGGCCCGAGATTGGAGCCGGAGGACGAAGCCGCATTATAGCCATCGCCGGCGGCGGAAGGACGGCCATGAAAATAAGTCTCGCCAGTGAAGGCCTGCCCGATCAATTGCGATCCGACCACCGTGCCATTTTTTTCGATCAGGCTGCCATTGGCCTGCGCGGGAAAAAGCGCCTGCGCCAGGCCCGTCATGCCGAGCGGATAGGCAAGGCCGGTGATGGCCGTCGTGGCGAGGATCAGCACCAGTGCGGGACGAAGCTGTCTAAACATTGTCTTTACTCCTCAGGCGAGACCGAGCGCCGTGATGGCGACGTCGATGGCCTTGATGCCGATAAATGGAACGATGATGCCGCCGAAGCCATAGATGACCAGATTGCGCGATAGCAGCGCACCTGCACCGATCGGGCGATATTTGACGCCCTTCAGCGAGAGCGGGATCAGCGCGATGATGATAAGCGCGTTGAATATGATGGCCGAGAGGATGGCGCTCTGCGGCGTCGAAAGTCCCATGACATTCAGGACGCCAAGCTGCGGATAGAGCGCCAGGAACATTGCCGGAATGATGGCAAAATATTTGGCGATGTCGTTGGCAATCGAGAAGGTGGTCAGTGCACCGCGCGTCATCAGCAACTGCTTGCCGATTTCGACGATCTCGATGAGCTTGGTCGGATCGCTGTCGAGATCGACCATGTTGCCCGCCTCGCGGGCGGCCACGGTACCGGTGTTCATGGCAACGCCGACATCGGCCTGCGCCAGCGCGGGAGCATCATTGGTGCCGTCACCGCACATGGCGACGAGCTTGCCCTTCGCCTGCTCCTCGCGGATAAGCTCCAGCTTGTTTTCCGGTGTCGCCTGGGCGAGGAAATCATCGACACCCGCTTCCGCAGCAATTGCGGCGGCGGTCATCGGATTGTCGCCGGTGATCATGACAGTGCGGATGCCCATGCGGCGAAGCTCCGCAAAACGCTCGCGAATGCCGCCCTTGACGATATCCTTCAACTGCACGACGCCGAGAAGCTTGCCATCCCGAACAACGGCGAGCGGCGTGCCCCCGGTCTTGGCAATTTCTTCGGCAATTGTCCTTATGCCGCGCATGGCATCCGTTTCGGTTTTGACGGCAAGCGCCACATTGCCCTGTTGCGAAGCGCCGCCGTCAACATAGGAAAGAACGGCGTCGACCGCCCCCTTGCGAATGGAGGAGCCTTCGAAATCGACACCGCTCATGCGGGTCTGGGCGGTGAAGGGGACGAAATTGGCATGCAGCTTCTGCATGTCACGGGCACGGATGCCATATTTCTCCTTCGCCAGAACCACAATGGAGCGACCTTCAGGTGTTTCGTCAGCAAGGGACGCAAGCTGGGCCGCATCGGCCAGTTCCTGCTCGGAAACGCCGGCGACGGGGCGGAACTCGGTCGCCTGCCGGTTCCCGAGCGTGATCGTGCCGGTCTTATCGAGCAACAGCGTGTCCACGTCGCCAGCAGCCTCGACGGCGCGGCCGGACATGGCAAGCACGTTGAAACGCACCAGCCTGTCCATGCCGGCGATGCCGATGGCCGACAGAAGCGCGCCGATGGTGGTGGGGATGAGCGTGACGAACAGCGCCACCAGCACGATGATCGGGATCGAACCGCCGGCATAGGCCGCGAAACTCGGTATGGTCGCGGTGGCCAGAACGAAAATCAGTGTCATGCCTGCGAGCAGAATGTTGAGCGCAATCTCGTTCGGCGTTTTCTGGCGTTCAGCACCTTCGACCAGGGAAATCATCCGGTCGAGGAAGGTGGAGCCGGCAGCAGCGGTGATGCGTACCCTTATCCAGTCCGACAGCACCTGCGTGCCGCCGGTCACGGCAGAGCGGTCGCCACCGGATTCGCGGATGACCGGGGCGGATTCGCCTGTTATCGCCGCCTCGTTTACCGAAGCAACACCTTCGATGACCTCACCATCGGAAGGGATGATATCGCCTGCCTCTACAAGAACGACATCGTTCATCTTCAGGCTGGTGCCCGCCACCATACTGTATTGGCTACGGTCATCGCCGGTGAGCAGTTTCGCCTGGGTTTCTGTGCGGGTCCGGCGCAGCGAATCCGCCTGCGCCTTGCCGCGCCCTTCGGCGACGGCTTCGGCGAAATTGGCAAACAGCACGGTGAACCAAAGCCAGAGATTGATCTGGAAGGAGAAGCCCAGATTGGCACCGCCCGTGATGAGATCGCGGATGAACAGCACCGTGGTCAGCACTGACACCGTCGCAACAACGAACATGACCGGATTGCGCGCAAGCGTGCGCGGGTTGAGCTTTTTGAATGCGGCGGCGATGGCCGGCACGAGAATGCGAGAATCTAGGATGCTCACTTGTTTGGACTGGCTCATGAAGAGGCTCCAGCGTTTGAACAGGGCGACCGATGAGGGTCGATCAGCCCGTGATAACTTCGAGAGCGACAACGGCGGCGAACAGAGCCGCCATCATCGCGAGAATGAGATTGGAGGCGCACCAGCCGCCGGGCGTGGCGCTGCCTCTGACGGGAGCGCCGTTGCGGGCGGGAACGATGCGGCGACGTGCGGATTTGCCTTCGTTCATGACATCACCTCAAAAAAGCTGACCTGCCGCCATGACAAGATGTTCGGCAACCGGGCCGAGCGCCAGCGCAGGCAGGAAGGTAAGGCCGCCGACGATCAGGATCGTGCCGACCAGCAGGCCAACGAAAAGCGGGCCATCCGTCGGGAAGGTGCCTGCAGAGGCCGGAACGGTCTTCTTGGTGACCAGCGAACCCGCAATGGCGAGTGCGGGAATGATGACCAGAAAGCGGCCCATCAACATGCCGAGACCAAGCGTGATGTTGTACCAGGTCGTGTTCCCGGTCAGGCCGCCGAAGGCCGAACCGTTATTGGCGGCCGCCGAGGTGTAGGCATAGAGGATTTCGGAAAAGCCGTGCGGGCCCGCCGTCCCAATCGATGCCACAGCCGAGGGCAGGATGGTGGCAGTGGCGGTGAAGACCAGCATGGCGAGCGGCAGGCAGAGAATGGCCAGAACCGCCATCTTCATTTCCTTCGCCTCGATCTTCTTGCCGAGATATTCCGGCGTGCGCCCGACCATCAGCCCTGCCACGAAGATGGCGATGACGATGAAGAGCAGAATGCCGTAAAAGCCCGCGCCGACCCCGCCGACGATCACCTCGCCCAGCTGCATGTTGATAAGCGGGATGAGACCACCCAAGGCCGTGAAGCTGCCGTGCATGGCATTGACCGCGCCGCAGGACGCAGCCGTGGTGATGACCGCGAAGAGCGACGAGAGCGCCAATCCGAAACGGACTTCCTTGCCTTCCATATTACCGCCTGCAAGACCGAAGCTGTGCATCAGCGGGTTTCCGGCTGCTTCCGCCCAGTAGGTGACGGCAACGCCGGCGATGAACAGCACGCCCATGGCCGCAAGGATAGCCCAGCCTTGGCGCTGGTTGCCGACCATGCGACCGAAGACATTGGTGAAAGCTGCGCCGATGGCGAAGATCGATACCATCTGGATCATGTTGGAAATGGCATCGGGGTTTTCGAAGGGATGCGCCGAATTGGCGTTGAAGAAGCCGCCGCCATTGGTGCCCAGCATCTTGATCGCGAGCTGCGATGCGACGGGGCCGACGGCAATCGTCTGCTGCGCGCCTTCCAGCGTCTGCGCGTTCACATAGGCGCCGAGCGTCTGCGGCACGCCGAGCCAGACGTAGACGAGCGTCAGCACGATGCAGAGGGGTAATAGCACATAGAGCGTGGAGCGGACCATATCCACCCAGAAGTTGCCGATCGCCTTGCCGGAAGCGCGCGAGAATGCGCGGATCACGCCGATGGCGATTGCCATGCCGGTTGCGGCGGAAACGAAGTTCTGCACGGTGAGACCGGCCATCTGGGTCAGATAGGAAAGCGTGCTTTCGCCGCCATAATTCTGCCAGTTGGTGTTGGTGACGAAGCTGACGGCCGTATTGAAGGACAATTCTGGTCCGACGGCCGCCATTCCCTGCGGATTATAGGGTAGCACGGCCTGAAAGCGCATCAGGGCATAGAGCAGGGCGAAACCGAGAAGATTGAAGAGAAGCATGGAGACCGCATAGGTCGTCCAGTGCTGCTCCTCACGCTCACTTGTCCCGGCAAGGGCGTAAAGTCCGCGCTCGACCGGCACAAGAACCGGCGACAGCAGCGTGCGCTCGCCATTGAAGACACGCGCCATATAGGAGCCAAGCGGCTTCACCAGCGCAAAAATGATCCCGCAGAAAAGCAGGACCTGGAACCATCCATTGAGGGTCATGGTATCAAACTTTCAACAGCCGCCGCTTCCCGATCAGAAACGTTCGGGGCGAATGAGAGCATAGGTGAGATAGGCAGCGATAAAGACCGTGACGGCGCCGCTCAGGATATAATCAAACGTCATCGCAGCCTCCGTCTAAAGCCGGTCGCAGGCGCGCGTGTAGGCAAAGCAGAGGGCGAAGAACACCGTGGCTGCGCCGATCAGAACAATATCCATCATTGATGGGACTCCTTTTTAATCGAGGAGCCGGACAGGAAGAAAAGCGCCGTCATGTGGGACGTCGCTTTTCATTCTTTCTGGCTGGGAAGAAACACCATCCCTTCCCGCACAGAAGAATGCACCCGAACCGCATAAAGGTTCGAGACGGCCACAGGGGCAATAAAATAGGAATCCTATAGGAATTTCGATGCCCGCTGACCGGACATCGCTTCCGCCAATCAAGTCAGCTGTTGTCACCGAAAGCGGAAACGATGGTTTCCGCCGGACTTTTGTCCGCCAGCAGCGCGGCCAGCAAAATGCGCGCCTGGCCCGGACGAAGTGTGGCTGAATGCACGGCGCCCGCTGCGACGAGATCATGTCCACCGCCGCCGCCGCCGTAACTCGCCACGAGCCGCCCTTCCGGCACGCGGCTGGAGACGACGACCGGAACGCCACGTTCGGCGCAGCGCTTCACGGCTTCGGCGATACGCGGATTGGCATTCCCGGAACCAAGTCCGGCAAGAACGATGCCTTTCGCGCCCGCCTGAAGACTTGCATCGATATGGGTGGCATCACAGCCAGGATGAATGGCAACGATATCGACGCGCTGATCGGCCACCGGGGCGGCAAGCAACAGTGTTCGGGCGGCAGCCAGTGGCCGGGTCGAGCGGAATGCGTCTGCCTCGTCCGCACTCAGCTTGTAGAGCCCCCAGGCCGAGAGACAGCGACCGCCGAAGGAGAGAAGCACACCCTTCGCAGCATTCGCCTGATCGAGCGCTGTTTCTATGGCTCGAGCCAGATTTGCCGGTCCGTCTGCGTCCTTATGGTCTGCCGTAAACTGTGCGCCGGTGAAGACCACCGGCTTCGTGATGGCGTGCTGCAAATGGACGAGTAGCGAGGATTCCTCCATTGCATCGGTTCCGTGCAGAACCACGATACCCGCCACTTCGGGATCGTCGAGTTCGATACGAACGGCATCGCTGATGGTCTGCATGTCGGCAAGCGTCAGGCTGGACGAATCCTTCGCCATGAGGTCCACCGGCTTCAGCCGGGCGCCGATTTCCGGTACCAGCGCAAGCAGATCTTCACCGGAAAGGCTGGGCGTGCTGGCACCATCGGCACCGCGCCGACTGGCGATGGTGCCGCCGGTGGCGATGACCGCCACCAGAGGTATCGCGCCCTGCCCGCTCAATGCGATGCTCCCGCGCGTTCAGCCGCAAGGCGATAGATGCGGTCACGCAGCAGATACCAGCCGATGACGAGCGCCGGGATGATAATCAGCAGCGAAGCGATGGTCCAGGAGCCGACGGGATAGTCGAAGGCCATCAGCACCAGCACGCCGAACAGAAAAACGAGCGTGAGGATGCCGGTATAGGGCGCGCCGAACATGCGGAAATCCGGACGCACCAGTTCACCGCGCTGCGAAAGCTGCCAGAGTTTGAGCTGGCAGAGCACGATGACGGCCCAGGCGCAGATGATGCCGAGCGCTGACAGGTTGAGCGCGATTTCGAACGCGGCGGCGGGGACGACGGCGTTGAGTGCGACGCCGAACACTGTAACGACGGCAGTAACCGCGATGCCACCATAAGGCACGCCATTCTTGTTCATCTTCGCCAGCGCTGCCGGGGCAGAGCCGGAGACAGCCATGGAGTGAAGGATGCGGCCGGTGGAATAGAGCCCGGCATTGAGCGAGGACAGGACGGCGGTCAGAACAACAAGGTTCATAATGACATCGGCACCCTGCACGCCGATCGAGCCGAAGAAGGTAACGAAAGGGCTCTCGCCGGCCTTGTAGGCCGTGTAGGGCAGGAGCAGCGTGAACAACAGCACCGAGCCGACGTAAAACACGACGAGACGCAGGACGACGGCGCGGATGGCGCGCGGCATGACTTTGCGCGGGTCCTCGGTTTCGCCTGCCGCCGTACCGATCAACTCGATCGAGGCATAGGCGAATACCACGCCCTGGATGATGACGAAGGCTGGAAGAATGCCATTCGGGAAGAAGCCGCCATTGTCAGTAATGAGGCTGAAGCCGGTAACGTGGCCTTCGATGGGCGTACCGAAAATGACGAAATAAACGCCGACGACGAGGAAGATCGCGAGCGCCAGCACCTTGATCAGGCTGAACCAGAACTCCAGTTCGCCGAACACCTTCACCGACAGCATGTTCATCGCCAGCACGACCACCAGCGCCGTCATCGCGAATACCCACTGATCGATGCCCGCAAGCCACGGTACGTATTGCTTGAAAAAATTCATATAAAGCGCAACGGCGGTGACATCGGCCACCGAGGTCATGGCCCAGTTGAGCCAATACATCCAGCCGGCCGCAAAGGCCATCTTCTCACCGTAGAACTCACGGGCATAGGACACGAAGGAACCGGAGCTGGGGCGATGCATGATCAACTCGCCGAGCGCACGCAGCACGAGAAACGCGAAGAAGCCGCAGAGTGCATAAACGAAAACCAGAGCCGGACCGGCCTGTGCGAGACGCCCGCCGGCACCCAGAAAGAGACCCGTGCCGATGGCGCCGCCGATGGCAATCATCTGAATCTGGCGCGGCTTCAGGGCTTTATGGTAACCGAGATCCTCTTCGGCGAAGACCTCACGTTCGGCGGGTGCCGTTTTTCCAGAATGCATGGATTTATCCTCCCGATAAAACGCTTGTAGTCGGCAATTAGCCGGAAATCAAAGTGGAACTGGCGTCGTCCCCAAGGCTGGAAATATGGCCAGCGAATGCGCTCATGCTGTAAAGCTGCATGACAGATTTTTGCCGTCATAAGTCCAGACAATGGCATTCGTCAAGAGCTGTTTGCCAATATTGACCTTCCCCCTCCGTAGGAATATGGTCATTAAATCTGTAAGACAGCTTTACAGATTTTGCAACGCTTGAAGCCAGTGGAGGAAGAAGTGAGCGTGACGCGCAGTGAGCATGATTTGCTCGGGTCGAAGGAAATTCCGGCGAATGTTTATTGGGGCGTGCACACCGCGCGCGCGGTGGAAAACTTCAAGATCACCGGGGTGACTATTGGCCATAATCCCTACCTGTTAAGGGGTTTGGCCTATGTGAAAGAGGCGGCCGCACGTGCAAATCACGAACTTGGCCTGCTCGACAGGGATCGGATGGAGGCGATTGCGGAAGCCTGCCGCGAAATCCGCGCCGGCGCTCTTCATGAGCAATTCGTTGTGGATGAAATCCAGGGCGGAGCCGGCACATCCACCAACATGAACGCCAATGAGGTCATCGCCAACCGCGCGCTGGAACTGCTTGGGCACGAAAAGGGCGAGTATGCCCGGCTTCACCCGAACGATCACGTCAATCTCAGCCAGTCGACCAACGATGCTTATCCGACCGCGGTGAACGTTGGCCTGATCGAGGCGATTGACGACCTGGCCGCCTCGATGGGCGTTCTGAAGGACGCCTTCGACCGCAAGTCGCAGGAATTTGCCGGCTTCATCAAGATCGGGCGCACGCAATTGCAGGATGCGGTACCGATGACGCTCGGCCAGGAGTTCCGCACGTTCGTGGTGATGCTGGGCGAAGATCAGGCGCGTCTGATCGAATCCGCCGCTCTGCTGCATGAGATCAATCTGGGCGCCACCGCCATTGGCACCGGGCTCAACGCACCGCGCGGTTATGCCGAGCTTGCCTGCCGGCATCTGGCGGAACTGACCGGCCGGCCGCTGGTGACGGCCGCAGACCTTATCGAAGCCACACAGGACCCCGGCGCCTTCGTGCACCTCTCCGGCGTGCTGAAACGCGTCGCCGTAAAGCTGTCGAAGACTTGCAACGACCTTCGCCTGCTGTCGTCAGGCCCGCGCGCCGGGATTGGCGAAATCACCCTTCCCTCCGTTCAGGCGGGCTCCAGCATCATGCCGGGCAAGATCAATCCGGTCATTCCCGAAGTGGTCAACCAGGTGGCCTATGCGGTGATCGGCAACGACATCACCATCACCATGGCCGCCGAAGCAGGGCAGCTGCAGTTGAACGCCTTCGAGCCGATCATCGTGCGTGCGCTCTCCCAGAGCATCAGCCAGCTAAGCGCCGCCTGCCGCACATTGGCAGAGCGATGCGTGGACGGCATCGTCGCCAATCCGGCCATCATGGCGCAGCGTGTGGAAGAATCGATCGGTCTCGCCACGGCGCTTAACCCGCTGATCGGTTATTATGCGGCGACGGAAGTCGCCAAGGAAGCGCTTGCCAGCGGGCGTACCGTGCCGCAGGTGGTTCTTGAACGTGGTTACATGACAGAGGCCGAACTGCAGCAAGCGCTTAGTCCACGGCACCTTGCCAATCTGCCAGCGGTCACGGCTGGCGAAGCCGATCTTCGCCAATGATCGTCGTCACTACCTGCTTCACCTGCCCGAGGTGAAGCTCCATCGCCTCACGCGCCTCAGGCGCTGAACCGCGCCGGATCGCCTCGACGATCCGGCGATGCTCGAAATTGGAAGCGACGCGGCGACCGGCCATAAGGTTAACCATCTCTGATTGCTGGGCGACGGCCTCGCGGGCGTCCGCCACCACCTTGGCAAAGAGGCGGTTGGCGGAGGCCTCCGCGATGGCGCAATGAAACTGGCCGTCCAGCAATACCCAGGGATGCGGCCTTTCCTCGGTTTCCATGCGGCTACAGAGATCGAGCAAAACCTGCAGTTGGGCGTCCGTGCGACGCAAGGCGGCCCACCCTGCAGCCGGCACTTCGATGAAGGGGCGGGCCTCGATCAGGTCGCGTGCGGAATAGGCACCGTAATTCAGTTCCGATGGCGGCGTCGGGGTCATCACATACGTGCCGCTGCCTGTGCGCGTCTGTGTCAGGCCGAGCGTCTGGAGAGACCGCAGGGCCTCGCGAATAATCGGCCGGCTGACGCCGTAACGCGTTGCGAGATGTGCTTCCGAAGGGAGCCGGGTACCGACCGCAAGCTGGCCTGTCGTGATGGCGGAACGGATATCATCGAACACCGCTTCCGCGGCATTCTTGCGATTGATCGGCTGTCCATCCGCAAGCCAATCCGACAAACCGCCCATCTTTAAATCCTCCGCACTCTCAATATGTCCGCGATATCGACGCAACCGCCCAAATACAAAAGGACGGCTGCCGCTCTCGCGGCTAAGCCGACCTTCCTAACATCATCCTGCACGCGGGAACAACGACGGTGGATATTTTTATTGGAGCGAGGAGGCAGTGCAGCCACCACCTCGCCCGGCATCCGATATCACGCCTGGATTTCTGCGCCCTCCGGCTTCTCATCCTCGCGCGGAATACGAAACCAGGCAACGTAGAGCGCCGGCAGAAAAAGCAGGGTAAGCGCCGTGCCGACCACAATGCCACCCATCATCGCATAGGCCATCGGCCCCCAGAAGATTTCCCGGGATATGGGGATAAGGGCAAGCGTTGCCGCCGCCGCCGTCAGCATGATCGGCCGCATGCGGTGTTCGGTCGCCTCAATGACGGCACGCCAGGCCGAGACACCTTCGCTTCGCAGATGCTCGATCTGCACGACGAGGATGACCGAGTTCCGGATAAGGATGCCGATCAGCGCCAGCACGCCGAGAATGGCAACGAAGCCCATTGGCGCATTGGAGAAGAGCAGTGCCACCACCACGCCGATCAGGGCCGTGGGTGCCACGGCGAAGACCAGGAACAACCGGCTGAAGCTTTGCAGCTGAACCATCAGGATCGTCGCCATTGCAAACAACATCAGCGGCACCACGGCGACGATCGGCGCTTGCGAATCCGCGCTGGATTCCACAGAACCGCCCGTCTCCACCTTGTAACCCACAGGAAGCGTTTTCTCGAAAGCCTCTATTTTCGGCTTCAGCTGCGTCACGATCGTTGCGGGCTGCGTCGGGCCGATGATGGCAGCCTTGACAGTGACCGTCGGTATCCGGTCGCGACGCCAGATGGTCGGTTGCTCCAGCTCGTAGCGGAAATTGGCAATGGCCGAAAGCGGCACGGCCTTGCCGTTGGTCGCCGGCAATTGCAGATTCTGCAAGGTTTCGATGGACCCGCGCTCCGACAACTGCGCCCGCGCCACCACATTCACGAGGTAGATGTCGTCCCTGACCTGGGTGACCGTAGATCCCTCGACAATGCTGTTCATGGCGTTGGCGATATCTTCCGAGGAGACGCCGAGCTGGCGGGCCTTGTCCTGCAGCACATCCACCTTCACCACACGTGTCGGTTCGTTCCAGTCCATGACCATGTTGGACAACAGCTGGTGTTCGCCGACAATGCCCGACAATTGCTGCCCGAGCTCACGGACCTTCTGGATATCCGGGCCGCTGAGGCGATATTGCACCGGCTTACCGACCGGCGGGCCGATATCGAGCAGTTTCACGAAGGCGTCAGTGCCGACGAATGTCCGGTCCAGATATTCCTGCAATTCGGCGCGCACCTTGTCCCGCACGTCCAGCCCCTTGGTGACGATGACGGTCTGGCCGAAGGTGACATCAGGAGTCTGCACGTCGAAAGAGAGGATGAAGCGCGGCGCGCCTTCACCGACATAGGTCGTCCAGTGGTCAATATCCGGATTCTTGGCGAGCATTTCCTGCTCGAACTGCGCCATCTGCCGGTTGGTTTCGGCAATCGAGCTGTTCTGCGGCAGGTTCCAGTCAACGATGAGCTCTACACGGTCCGAGGACGGGAAGAACTGCTGCTGCACGAGGCTCATGCCACCCACGGACAGGCCGAACAGGGTTATGGTGAGGATGATCGTCACCCAGCGCCAGCGCAGCGCCCGGCCGAGAAGCCAGGAAAAGGCCGAGGCGAACCGGCCCTTCTTCTCGTGGTGAGATTTCATTGTCTTCGGCAGAATCGTCACGCCGAGCAGGGGCGTGAACAAAACCGCGACGATCCATGACACGATAAGCGAAACCGCAATCACCACGAAGAGTGTGAACGTAAACTCACCCGCTGCGCTGTTGTTGAGGCCGACAGGAATAAAGCCGGCAACGGTGACCAGCGTACCGGTCAGCATCGGGAAGGCGGTGGAGGTGTAGACATAGGTCGCCGCTTTTCTGAGATCGTCTCCGACCTCAAGCCGCGCGACCATCATTTCGACGGCGATCATCGCATCATCCACGAGAAGCCCGAGCGCGATGATGAGAGCACCGAGCGAAATGCGTTGCAGCGAAATGCCTGTATATTCCATGTAGACGAAGGTTATCGCCAGCACGAGCGGAATGGAAACCGCCACCACCATGCCGGCCCTGAGGCCAAGGCTGATGAAGCTGATGACAAGGACGATTGCAATGGCTTCGAACAGCGCTGAGGTGAAGCCCGAGACCGCCTCATCGACGACGGCAGGCTGATCGGACACCCGGTGCACATCGACGCCAACTGGCAGATCCGCCACCACGCGCTTCATCTGCGCATCCAGCGCCTCGCCGAAATGCAGCAGGTTCGCGCCGGTTTTCATGCCGATTGCAAGGCCGATGGCCGGCTGGCCGTTGAAACGGAACAGCGAGGACGGCGGATCGACATAACCGCGCCGGATCGTCGCTACTTCCGTCAACGGGAAAAAGCGGTTGTTGACGCGCAGGTTGATCGCCCGCAGACTGTCTTCAGACGTGAACTGGCCGCTGACGCGAAGCGCCACGCGCTCAGGTCCTGCATTGACGAAGCCGGACTGGGTGACGGCATTCTGCGATTGTAATGTCTTGATGATGGACTGCTGATCAATGCCGAGCGCCGCGATCTGTCGCGTGGAAAATTCCAGATAGATCGTCTCGTCCTGTGCGCCGATGACATCGACCTTGCCGATATTGTCGACGGTCAAGACCTTGGCGCGGGCATCTTCCACCAGGTCACGCAATTGCCGCTGGCTGAGACCGTCGCTGGTGAAGGCGTAGATATTGCCATAAACGTCGCCGAAACGGTCATTGAAGAAGGGGCCGACCACGCCGGATGGAAACTCGCCCTTGATGTCGCCGATCATGTTGCGCACCCGCACCCAGGTCGGTTCGACATTGCGCGCCTTGGTTTCCGGCACCAGCTCCACAAAGATCGTCGTGCGGCCCGCCACCGTCTGGCTGCGCAGATGATCGAGATTATCGAGTTCCTCGAGCTTCTTCTCGATCCTGTCGGTCACCTGCCGCGCCACTTCCTCCGCCGAGGCGCCGGGCCACTGGGCACTGATCACCATGGTCTTGATGGTGAAGTTCGGGTCTTCCTCGCGACCGAGGTTGAGATAGGAAAAAACGCCGGCGAGAACGAAAACCAGCATGAAATACCAGACAAGCGAACGGTGTTCGAGCGCCCAGTCTGAAAGATTGAATTTCTTCACTGACGGACCTCCTGATCGATCCTGATGGCCTGTCCATCCTTAAGCTTGTGAACGCCGGCGCTGGCAACGCGCTCGCCGGGTTTGACGCCACCGGTGATGCGCACGCTGCCGCCTTCGGCAGGTTCACCCTCTATCGTGACCGGGCGCGCCGTGACGGTCGCCGTGTCGGCATTAACGATCCAGACGGACCAGCCGCCCTCCGTTTTCAGCAGGGCCGATGCCGGCAGCATGATCCGCGGTTCGGAAGCAGCAAGCACGGAAGCCGTGACGACGGAACCGAGGCGGAATGCCGCCGGCGCATCCTGCAGACTGATCTTGGTCCGTCGTGTGCGCGTTGCCGTTTCGGCTGCCGGGGCGATTTCCCGCACCACGCCGGTGGTTCGGATTTTTGGATCGAGCTGCAGGGCGATCTCGAAGGTCGAGCCGATATCCAGACGCTGCGCCGCAAATTGCGGAACATCCACCACTACATCGCGCACTTCCGGGCGGGCGATGGTGACGACCGTCTGGCCGGCGGAAACAACCTGGCCGATTTCACCCGATGTGGCCGTGACAACACCGTCGAATTCCGCATGGAGCTGCGCGTAACCCAGCTGTTCTTCCGCCTTGTCCAGGTTTGCACGGGCCTTGGCAACGGAGGCGTTGGCGGTGCGCGTCGCCTGTTGGGCTTCCTCCAGCGCCGCCTCGGTGCCGCTACGCGCCTCCGCCAGCACACGCTGGCGCTGTTCGGTGGTCACGGCATTGGCGAGCTGCGCTTCGGCATTGGAAAGATCCGACTGCGCGCTCTTCACCGACAGTTCAAGCGCGAGCGGATCGATCGAGGCCACCACATCGCCCTTCTTGACCAGATCGGCGACATCGACGTTCCGCGCTATGATCCGCCCGAGGACGCGAAAACCGAGATCCGTCTGAATGCGCGATTCCACCGTTCCGGTGAGCTGCAGCGCATCCGCCGACTTTTCCTCGACCACCACCGAGAGCACCGGTCGCGGCGCCTCGGCGGCGGCCTCCTGCTTTTCCTGACAGGACGAGAGCGCCATCGCGGGCAGCAGCAAAAACAAGCTTCTGTTTATCCTGAACATTATTGTGCCTGCCCCTTTTCATAGGCGACCTTTTCACCGGTCCGGAGGAATTTGGTCCCGCCCGTGACCACGAGATCGCCGGGGTTCAGCCCCGCCGAGACGACGAATTGACTGGTCTCATAATCCGCAACCTCGATCGGCCGCATGGAGACTTCGGAGGATTGCGGATCCACCACCCAGACGGCGGGTCGGCCTTTTTGCGACGTCATTGCCGACCATGGAAGCTCGATGGCATCCACCTGCCTGAAGCGGAAATGGCCGGATACCGGCGCACCAAGCGGCATGGTCAGATCGCCGTTAAGACCGACCTTCACCCTTATCGTACCATTGTCCGGATCGATCGTAGGAGAGATTTCCCGCACGGGGGCCGCCACGGCGCGGGCGGGATCCGAAAGGAGGCTGACATTGACGAGATTGTCGATGTCGCGCTCCAGGAAAAGAGATTCGTAGACATCAAACACGGCGTCGCGCGGCCCGTCATGCGCCAGCGTGAACACGAGCTGGGCAGCCTGCGCCACCTGGCCTACTTCGACATTTCGCGCCGTGATCACGCCATCCGCATCGGCCCTGAGTTCCGTATACGACAGCGCGTCGCGCGCCGTATCGAGCTGCGCCTGGGCCGATCTGACCGCGCCCTGCGTGGTAAGCAGCGTCTCCTGGGCCTTGTCGACGGCCGAGCGCGAGGTGACCTGCGTCCGGAAAAGACTTTGCTGGCGATCGAATGCCAATTGTGCCTGCGTCTGTTGTGCTTCGGCCGATTGCAGATTGGCAAGGGCAACATCGATGTCGGCCTTCTGCTCCTCCGGATCGATGCGGGCGAGCAGTTGCCCTGTCGTCACACGCGCGCCCACATCCACCAACCTTTCGGTGATTTTGCCACTGACGCGAAACGACAGGTCCGTCTGAACCCTCGCCCTCACTTCGCCGGTGATGATGCTGCCACGGTCGATCGGCTGCTTCTCAGCCTTGACCACATCGACAGTTCGCAGCGGCTTTTCGGCCGGCGGCTCTTCATTGCTGCAGGATGACAGGGCAAAAACGCCGCCCACCGCCCATGCGATAAGAATGGTTCTCATGCTGACCTCTTGATCTTCGCCCTCATCCATAATATTTGACTGACTGTATAGTCAATGAAATTCTTATGCCGTCGCTCTGGAAGCTGTTCGGGGTATCCCTCCCCTAGAGAAGGATCATTGCAGACTGCCCGACGCATTCGCTGGCAAGTAACGGCATATGTTGACATACCGAGCATCAAACCACCTGCAGAAATCGGTTCCGGTTTTTGCACTGGTGCGATAGGCAGACCACCTGTTATTTCCGCCGATCACGACGGGTAGAAGGGCACGCGCCGACAATATGTAAGGATCCGGGGTAATGGCGAAAACGAAACTCTCACGTGCAGAACAGAAGATACAACGTCCGCTGCAAATTCTCGACGCCGCATTTGAGGAATTTACCAAAAGGGGATTTACGGCAACGCGGGTCGAAGACATTGCCGACCGGGTGGGAGTGACGAAAGGCACGGTCTATGTCTATTTCGAAACCAAGGAAGCCCTTTTTGCCGCGATGATCGAGCACGTCGGCAGACCGTTCCAAGAGGCATTCGAAGCCTACGAACGCACCTCCGACGATCCGGTCGAGGAGCTTCGCCTGCTTCTCGAATTCCTGTTCGAAACGCTGGTGGATGACCGGCGTATGCGGGAACTCTTTCGTTTCGTCGTGGCCGAGGGAGCCAAGTTTCCGGATCTGATAGACCACCACCATGATATTCTGATGGCGCCGGTGCTCGCCCGCATCAATGCTATCCTGGACAAAGGTGTCGCGAAAAAGAGATTCAGGGCCAACGCGCCCGAACTTGCGCATGTCGTCATGTCACCAATGGTCGGAACATTGGTTTTCAGGCTGATTTTCGACGACCGGCGCAGTCTGGAAAAGGAGGCCGTCATCAAGGTTCACCTCGACGTGCTCATGAACGGCCTGCTCCCGTGAGCAGCCAAAACATCGTGCCCGCCGCGGGCTGGATGGAACCCCACCTGGCTGACCTACGATACCGGACCTGGATCGCTCTCCCCCGCCACGAGCACCATCGGCCATATGCAATGGCGGGCCTGGGCGGGATAAAATGGCGCATAGGCCGGCATTGTCGACAAAAGAGTCTGCGCCACCGTAACGCCGAGATCATGCAGCGACATGCGGAAGCTTGTCAGGCGCGGTTCGAGAAACTGTCCGCGCGGGCCGTCACGAAATCCGATGACGGCGAGATCCCGCCCCGGTTCGAGCCCCGCTTCCGCAAGACGACGATAAAGACCGACGGCCATCAACTCATAGATCAGCACAATCGCCGTCGGCCGAGGCCGCATCTGCAGCCATTCGCTGGCGGCGTGATAGCCGCCCTGCTCGCTCGATTTCGCCCGGATGACCAAAGAGGAATCATAAGCGATGCCATTATCGTCCAGCGCACGCCTGTACCCATCAAGGAACACATGCCCGAGATTGATATCGCTGTCGGGCGCGGCTACCGCGATCGAACGATGCCCGGAGGCCACGAGGCGATCGATCGCGCTTTTCGCGACGCCCTCGAAATCGAGATCCACCCAGGCATGATCCGTACTGGAGGCGGTCCGCCCGAGCGCTACGAAAGGAAGCCGATTCTGCTTGAGAAAATCGACACGCCTGTCGATTCGCCGGGTGGCGGAAATGATCATCGCATCGACCATGCGGCGCGCCACCATACGCTTGAGATATTCGTCGGGGTCCTCTTCTCCCGGGCAAGGCAGAACGATGAGATCGAGGTTGTGACCGGAAAACACGCTTTGCAGGCCATCCGTCAAGCCGAGAAAGAAGTTATCGGCATTCTCCACCGTCTGCGCGTCGCTGCCCGTCATCAGGCCAATGACATTGGTCGTTCCCTGCCGCAGGCTGCGGCCTGACTGGTTGGCGACGTAACCCAGTTTTTCCGCAGCCTCGAGAACGCGGCGCCGTGTCTCTTCGTTCACGTCGGGCTTGCCGTTCAGCGCACGGGAAACAGTTCCGATCGATATCTCGAGGTAATCGGCAAGCTGGCGAATTCCTTTCATGCGCTCCCCTCCAAATCCCGGCCCGCAATCTGCGCGCCACTTGATGGTCTTGACATATCTAACATCATCGGCATAGTTTCGTAAACGTTTACGACGCTCTGCGCAAAGAGGAGTTTGCGAAAGAGTCCGGGGAGATGAGATGACTTTTAATGCCGTTTTATGCGGGTGCGGAGCCATGGCCAAAGGCTGGCTGCGCGCCATCCAGTCCTCGCCGGAAATCGCCGGCGAAATCAGGATCGCAGGTCTGGTGGACCTGAACGAAGGCACGGCCCGCGCGCTTGCCGAGGAATTCGCCCTCGCTGGCGCGGTTATCGGCACCGATCTTCGCGCGGTTCTCGCCGAAACGAAAGCCGACATTCTTTTTGACATCGTCATCCCGCAGGCGCGTTTCGCCGTAGTCGAAGCCGGTCTCGCAGCTGGATGCCATGTGCTGAGTGAAAAGCCGCTTGCAGCCTCGATGGAGGAAGCCGCGACGCTGGTGGAACTGGCGAAAAAAGCCGGCAAAATTCACGCCGTGGTGCAAAACCGTCGGTTCGTGGCCGGCATCAGACGTCTACGCCGCGCGTTGGAGGACGGCGTCATCGGTGATCTGACCGCCATCCACTGCGATTTCTTCCTGGGGCCGCATTTCGGGGGGTTTCGCGAGGAGATGAAAAACGTCCTGCTTCTCGATATGGCAATTCACACCTTCGACGCGGCCCGTTTCGTCGCCAATGAAAAGCCGCTCTCCGTCTTCTGTGTGGAGAAGAACCCGGCGGGCTCATGGTATGCGCATGGGGCCAGCGCCAACGCGATTTTCGAGTTCTCCAACGATGTCGTCTTCACCTATCGCGGCTCGTGGTGCGCTGAAGGCGAGCGGACAAGTTGGGAAGCACGCTGGCGGCTGATCGGCTCCAAAGGCATGATTCTCTGGGATGGCGAAGACGGTTTTTCCGCCTCGGTGGCTGGCAACGAACAGGGTCTTCTGCGTGGCTTCAAGACCGTAAACGTTTCCGATGTCGTGTCAGAAAAGGACACGCGCGGCCATGCCAGCGTCATTTTATCATTTCTCGAATCCATGCGTACCGGCGAGATGCCGGAAACAGCCTCCTTCGACAATATCAACAGCCTCGCAATGGTGATGGGCGCGATCGAAAGCGCGCGTCTTGGCCAGCGCGTTTCCATTGCAGCATAAGGACCGACAGACGTGAGCAATCCGGCAACATCCATCCGCATCGGCACCATGATCAGCGCCACCAAGGGTCAGGCGGCCGAACGTATCGGGCAGATCGCCGATCTCGGCTTTGAAAGCTTCGAGCCCTTCTTCTGGCAGACGACCAACGGTCAGGACCTTGCCGAACTCGGCAAGCGCTGCCTTGACGCAATTGGCGACCGCGATATCACCATCAGTACGCTCGGCATGTTTGGCAATCCGCTGGAAGGAACCGATATCGACCTTCAGACATTGCAGGGCTGGAAGGATTGCATCGACAACGCCCATCATTTCGGTGCGAATTGCGTGGCAGGTTTCACCGGCCGCCTGCGCGGCAGGCCGCTGCCGGAGAGCCTGCACAGATATAAGGAAATCTGGAGCGAGCTTGCCAGGCGTGCCGCCGACAAGGGCATAAAGATCGCTTTTGAAAACTGCGCCATGGACGGCAACTGGCAGACGGGCGACTGGAACATTGCGCATAATCCCGATGCCTGGGAACTGATCTTCAACGAAACGCCGGACGAGAATATCGGCATCGAGTGGGAACCCTGCCACCAGATGGTTTATCTGATCGATCCGCTACCGCAGATCCGCAAATGGGCGAAGAAGATTTTCCACGTGCATGGCAAGGACGCGACCATCCGCTGGGACGTCATCCGCGAGCACGGCATTTTCGGCAAGGAGAAGTTCGTCTTCATGCGCACGCCGGGTTTCGGCGACAGCAACTGGACCGACATTATTTCCGAACTGCGCCTCGCCGGCTGGTCCGGCTCGATCGATATCGAAGGCTGGCATGACCCGGTCTATCGCGATGCGCTGGAAATGACCGGACAGGTGCATGGCCTGAACTATCTGAAAAAATGCCGAGGCGGCGATTTCGTCGTCGATCCGACATAACGGAAACCTTTTGGGAGAAGGTTCCCGAGATTGCAGAGACGATAACCAAGAGGAGGAGATTATGGGTATCGCAAAATGCATGATGGCCGGCGCGTTTCTGTTGGCGGGCGTGTCCGCCGGCGCGATTGCGGCACAGGCAGAGGACGTGACTTTGACCTTGTGGTCGCTGGACCGGGATATCCAGCCGGCTCCAAATCTCATCAAGGAGTTCAACGCGCTCAATAACGGCATCAAGATCGAATACCGGCAATTGCAGTTCGATGACGTGGTGAGCGAATCCATGCGCGCCTATTCGACCGGCAATGCGCCCGACATCATCGCCATCGACAACCCCAACCACGCCATGTTCGCCGCACGCGGAGCCTTCCTCGATGTGACCGACATGATAGCCAAGTCCGATGTCATCAAGACGGAGAATTATTTCCCCGGCCCGCTGAAATCGGTAATGTGGGATGGAAAATATTTCGGCGTCCCGAAGGCGACCAACACGATCGCTCTTTATTACAACAAGGATCTGTTCAAGGCCGCCGGGCTGGATGCGGCAAAGCCGCCGCAAACCTGGGATGAGCTGGTTGACGCGGCACGCAAACTGACCAACCCTTCCAAGAACGTCTATGGTATCAGCTTCAGCGCCAAGGCGAATGAGGAGGGCACATTCCAGTTCCTGCCCTGGGCGCAGATGGCTGGCGCCACCTACAAGAACATCAACACCGAGGGAGCCGTGAAAGCGCTCGAGACGTGGAAGCTGATGCTGGACGAAAAACTGGCTTCGCCCGATACGCTGACACGCAGCCAGTGGGATTCTACCGCGACCTTCAACGCCGGCAACGCCGCCATGGTCATTTCGGGCCCATGGGAAATCGACCGCATGCTGAAGGACGCGAAGTTCGACTGGGGCGTCACGCTGCTGCCGGTTCCGGCGCCCGATGCGCCGCGCTCATCGGCCATGGGGGACTATAACTGGGCGATCTTCTCGAAGACCAAACATCCTGAAGAGGCCTTCAAGGCGATCGAGTTCTTTGTCTCGCAGGACAAGGACATGTTCAAGAATTTCGGCCAATTGCCGGCGCGTTCGGACATTCCCGTACCGCCCACCGGAAATGCTCTGAAGGATGAAGCGCTCAAGACCTTCGTCGAGCAGCTCAAATATGCACAGCCGCGTGGCCCCTCGCCCGAATGGCCGAAAATCTCGAAGGCCATTCAGGATGCCATTCAGGCCGCGCTGACGGGACAGATGTCTCCGAAGGACGCACTCGACCAGGCTGCACAGAAAATCAAGCTCGTCGATGGCTGATCAGGGAGGCGGCCGGCATGTCCGGCCCCATCCGCAGGGTTCCTCCCGGTGGGGTCGCTTGCCGTGATAAGCGGCGGCGGCCCCGAGCGGAGCTTGCGAGGATTTCTTATGAAAAAGCTGCTTTCCAGCATCAGCGATGGTCGCGGTTTCGATATCGCCCTTGTCGCCTTTCCTTTGGCTTTCCTCTTCGTGATGGCGGGGTTACCCCTGCTTTACAACATCGTCATGAGCTTTCAGGAAGTCGACATGTTCAGCCTGGGCACCTTCGTGCGCCCGTTCGTCGGTTTCAAGAACTATGTCGATCTGTTCCGGCAGCCGGAAACCTGGCCCATCCTGATGAATACGGTAACCTTTGTCGTCGCTTCCATAGCGGGGCAATTTGTCATCGGCTTCGGTCTGGCTCTGTTTTTCTGGGTCAATTTCCCCGGCGCCACCTGGCTGCGGGGCCTGTTCCTCGTTTCATGGGTCATGCCCGGCCTCGTTGTCGGTGCCATCTGGAACTGGATTTTGTCCGGAGACTTCGGGGTTCTGAACTTCTTCCTGCGCGAAAGCGGACTGATATCAGGCAATATTTTCTGGCGTTCGGATGCGAATTTTTCGCTCTGGGCGGTTGTGATCGCCAATATCTGGCTCGGCACCTCCTTCAACATGATCCTCCTTTCCGTCGGCCTCGCCTCCATTCCCGGCGATCTTTACGAAGCCGCCGAGCTTGATGGCGCCAACGCCTGGCAGCGCTTCTACACCATCACGCTGCCCATGATGCGCTCCACCATCGGCGCGATCATCTCGCTCGGGCTGATCTTCACCTTGCAGCAATTCGATCTATTTGCCGCCATTACCGATGGCGGACCCAATAACAGTTCCAACGTGGCGCAATATTGGGCCTGGGATCTGTCCTTCCGGCAATATGACTTCGGCAAGGGCGCGACGATTTCAGTCATCATGATCGTTTTCGTCATGCTGGCCTCCATTGTTTATGTGCGCTCCACACGGCATGAGGTACGCGGATGAGCATCAACAACCGTAACCGCCTGATGCTGGCAATCGCCATCATTCTTGCCATCATCTACCTCTTCCCGCTCTACTGGATGTATCTGACCTCGCTCAAAAGCGGCTCGGAGATGTTCGCCAATCCCCCCTCCTTCTGGCCTGGTGAACCACAATGGCAGACCTACGCCTATGTCTGGAACAGCCGCAACATGGGCCGTTACCTGTGGAATTCGGTGCTGATCGCTTCGAGTGCGGTGTTTTTGATCACCATCCTCGGCGTCGGCTGCGCCTATGTGCTGGCCCGTTATCGCAATGTCTGGGTGGATATCGGCCTGTTCCTCATCCTAATGCTGCAAGTCCTTCCAGCTTCATTGATGATCACGCCGATCTTCGTCGGTTTCTCGCAATTTGGGCTTCTGGATTATCCACGCCTGTCGGTCATCCTCGCCATTGCGGCGAAAAGCATGCCCTTCTTCGTTGTGCTGGTGCGCGCCACTTTCATGGCCGTGCCGCAGGAACTGGAGGAGGCAGCGCTCGTAGACGGCAATTCGAGGGTCGGCGCGTTTTTCAATATCGTGCTGCCACTTGCCAGAAACGGCATCCTCGTCAGCGCCATTCTCATCTTCATGCAGGCCTTCGGTGAGTTCGTTTACTCCAAATCGATGATCCAGGCGGCAGAACTGCAGCCCGCCAGCGTCGGCCTGAATTCCTTCATGGGGCCCAACACCAGCGAATGGAACAACATCATGGCCTATGCGACCATGTATGTGACGCCCATTCTCGCCCTCTTCATTCTCTTGCAGCGCCGCATCGTATCCGGCCTGACATCAGGAGCGCTCAAATGACCCTTCAGATCGAACTATCAGGCGTCAACAAATATTACGGCGCTTTCCATGCCCTGAAGAACATCAACCTTTCCATCAAGAAGGGCACCTTTGTTGCCCTTGTGGGACCATCCGGCTGCGGCAAGTCCACGCTTCTGCGCTCGCTTGCCGGGCTGGAGAGCATCTCGGCCGGTGACATGCGCATTGCCGGCACGCTGATGAACGGCGTGCCGCCGCGCAAGCGCGATGTGGCGATGGTATTCCAGTCCTATGCGCTCTACCCGCATATGACGGTCGAGGAAAACCTCACCTATTCGCTGCGCATGCGTGGTGTCGCCAAGGCGGAAGCCCGCAAGGCCGCGGAAGAGGTTGCCGCCACGACGGGGCTTTCCAAGCTCATGAAGCGTTATCCCCGAGAACTCTCTGGCGGGCAGCGCCAGCGTGTCGCCATGAGCCGGGCGATCATCCGTAATCCGCAGGCCTTCCTCTTCGATGAGCCGCTCTCCAACCTCGATGCGGCCTTGCGGGTCCACATGCGCAAGGAAATCCGCGCCCTCCACGACCGCCTGCATGCCACCTCGGTCTATGTCACCCATGACCAGATCGAGGCGATGACCATGGCCGATCATGTCGTCGTGATGCGTGACGGGGTAATCGAGCAGCAGGGGACACCGCTGGAGCTCTATGACCATCCCGTCAACCGCTTCGTCGCCGGCTTTATCGGCTCCCCAGCCATGAACTTCATCCCGGCGACCGTGAGTCCGGATGGCGCATCGCTCCAGCTGCGGTTCGGCGACGGTGAACCCCTGCAGTCGATCAGGAGCCCCGCCCCCCTGCAGCCGGGCAAACATCTCATCGTCGGCATCAGGCCCGAACATATCAGTCCCGCTACTGCAACGGGAGCGGCGTTGACACTGCCCGTCTCCGCTGTGGAGACAACGGGCTCGGCAACTTTCCTGACACTCGGCACATCCACGGAACTGGTGATTGCGATACAGGGCCGCAGCCCGGTCAAGGCCGGCGAGGTCATCGGCCTCGACGTTGACCCGTCCGATATGCATCTCTTCGATGAAGAGACAGGCGCTGGGCTTGTCAACCGGTGAACCGCAGCGAAGCGGGACGCCGATCATCTTCGGTTTAACGATCCCCTATCGTCCAGCCCCGGAACTCGAAGCTCTGCCGTGTAATATGGAAAGGCCATGGCCCATGTCGCCGCGACGGTTCAAAAAAACGGGGCAGCCAAATGGCTGCCCCGCTGGATTTCAGGTACCTCGGCCTTATGCAGGCCGCTCTTCACCTGCGTTGGGCCTCCACGTGATCAGCCTTTTCTCTGCGACATCGAGAATGAGGTCGATGATGAGGACGAAGACCGCAAGGATGATGATGCCTGCGAAAACGCCGACCGCATCGAAATTGCCTTCCGACCGGGCAATGAGGTAGCCAAGGCCTGCAGAAGCCCCAAGATACTCTCCGATGATCGCGCCAACCACCGCAAAGCCGACGGAGGTGCGCAGCGACGACAAAATCCAGCTCGCCGCAGCGGGAAAATAGACATGACGCAGCAGATCCGTGCGCCGCGCCCCGAGGATGCGGGTATTTGACAGCACGACCGGATTTACTTCGCGCACACCCTGCATGGCGTTGAAGAAGGTGACGAAAAAGACGAGCGTAACCGCAAGGGCAACTTTCGACCACAGACCGAGGCCAAGCCAGAGAACGAATATCGGAGCCAGGACGACGCGGGGAATGGCGTTTACCGCCTTGATGAACGGATCGAGCACGCGGGCGACGAAGGGGCTGAGGCCCAGCCAGACGCCAGCGCCCACCCCGAGACCGGTGCCGATGAGATAACCGAGCACGGTTTCGCTGAGGGTAATGCCGACATGCTTGTAGAAGCCGGCATCCGCAACCCAGTCGATCACCTGCCTAACGATATCGTAGGGTGCGGGAAAGAAGAAGCGATCAATGGCGCCGGAGGACACACCGAGTTGCCATCCGCCAAGAAGCACGACCAGAAGAACGACCTGGATGATACGAACATTAACGGCTTGCATAGCTTTTCTCCACTTCGCCGCGCAGGGACGCCCAGATATCGCGATAGAGCGTCATGAATTTCGGATCGAGTTTGATTTCAGCGACGTTGCGGGGTCGTTCGAGATCGACGGGAAAGCTCTCGATGACACGGCTCTTCGGACCTGCAGCCAGAACGACGACCCGATCTCCGAGCGCAATAGCCTCCTCCAGATCATGGGTAATCATGACCACCGCCCGGCGATCCTCCTGCCACAGGCGCAGCAATTCGTTCTGCATGAGATGGCGGGTGTGGATATCGAGTGCCGAGAAGGGCTCGTCCATCAGGATGACCTTCGGCTCGGTAATCAGCGCCTGCGCCATCTGTACGCGTTTACGCTGCCCGCCGGAAAGCTGGTGCGGAAAACGGTCGCCAAAACCCTTGAGGCCGACTTTTTCGAGCCATGCCGTGACCTTGGCACGCCGCTCGTCCTCGGCAACGCCCCGGAACATCAGACCAAGCTCGACATTTTGAAATGCGGTCTTCCAGGGAAGGAGGGCGTCCTGCTGAAACAGATATCCGATATTGTTCTGCACACCCTGGACCGCTGAACCGTCGATGGAAACCGTGCCCTGCGCGGGCTTCAGCAGGCCAGCAATGGCATTGAGGATGGTCGACTTTCCGCACCCGGTGGGCCCGACAATGGAAAGAAACTCGCCATCGCCGACCTTGAGGTTAACGTCCTGGACTGCAACAAACGCACCGAATGCCATGGTGACGTTCTCGATCGCGACCATGGGCTGTGGTTTGAAGTCCGCCACTGGCTCTAGCTTTCTGACTGGGGATGACATGGCGGCCTCTCAGTTTGCAGCCTTCGAAGCCGCGGCTTCGACGAACTTGTTGGTATAGGTGGTGTTGAGGTCGATCGACGCCTTTGCCACTGCCTCGTTGAAGGTCTTGAGAACGGCAAGCGGCGTTTCGAGATCGCCGGGCTCGAATTTGCCGTCTTCGGAGAAGATAGCCTTCGCGGCTTCGACGGCCTTGATGTAGGTTTTCTTGTCCCCGGACACGAAGTCGTCAGGAAGCTTCTCGACGATTTCTTCCGCCGAATGCTGCTTCATCCAGTGCAGCGCCCGTACCGTGGCATTGGTGACCTTCTGGATCACTTCGGGATTCGCGTCGATATACTCCTGGGTCGCGTAAAGCACGGAGGTCGGATAGATGCCGCCATAAACATCTTTTGCGCCCTGATCGCTGCGTGCATCGATGAGGATTTTGCCCAGCCCGCGTTCGACGACAATCGTGGCCGCCGGGTCATAATTGACGAGCAGATCGATCTTGCCCTGCTGCAGGGCCGCAACGGCGGCGGCACCCGAGCCGACGCCAATGATGGAGATATCGTTGTCGCTTAAATTGTGCTGCTTCATATAGTAGCGAATGAAGAAGTCCGAGGAAGAGCCCGGCGAGGTGATGCCGACCTTCTTGCCCTTGATCGTCTCAGGCTTTGCAGGATCGAAGTCAGTATCGTTCTTGCCTGCAAGAACCAGACCCGAGTTGCGGGCGAGCTGAACGAAGCCCACGACGTGCTTGTTCTGGGACTGCATCTGAATGGTGTGGTCATAAAAACCGACGGCGACGTCCGTGGAGCCGGCGACGAGCGCCTGTAGCACCTTCGAGCCTCCCTGGGCAAAGTTCTCGGTCGTCACATCAAGCCCCTCTTCCTTATAAAAGCCGAGGCTGGCCGCAACGGGGAAAGGCAGGTTGTTGAGGTTGTATGAGCCGACGCTCATTCTGACAGATTCGGCATTGGCGGTTGCCGCCAGCGCACAGAGCGCAGCCGTTGCAAGCAGGTATTTACGCATGAGGGTCTCCTCCCGTTTCGCGATATTTTAGCCACTATGGCCTTGTCTATGCTGCGTCTTCAATCGCAGCCATTGGCTTGGCGAAGGCAAAGCCTTCGAACAGCCTGCGCGCCGTCCTTACAAGTCCGGCTGTTATGGCTCCGTTTCGCATTTCCAGCTGTACATCCAGACGACCTGCGGGATGTTCGATGCGGATCTGGGTCGGCACGGAAAGCCCTCCTGCCGCACTATAGGCGACGGTGCCTTCCGTTACGGCCGCCGTCGCGATGCCGACAGCGCCGGTTGTCGCGAGGGCAGGATGGCACTCGTTCGGCATGAAATACCTGACCGAAAATGTTCCACCCCGCCGCGCCGGCGCTATGAGGACCGGCTTTGGGATGACCATATCCCGAACGTCTCCCATCCCCATCATCTTTCCAGCCTCGATGCGTATGCGGGTCATCCGTTCAATCAGGTCTCGATTGGCGGAGAGCGATTGCGGATCTTCGTAGCCGGTGACGCCGAGATCAGCTGCCCGCATGAGAACCATCGGAATGGCGCAATCTATCGCCGTTACATCCACCCCGTCGATCACATCGACGGGTTTTCCGGTCGGCAACAGCCTGCCGGTTTTCGCGCCGGCTGCATCCATGAATGTCAATGCGATAGGTGCCGCAAGACCCGGAACACCGTCGATCGATGCGTCACCAAGATAAATTACCTCGCGGCCCCGCGTCGGCACCTTCGCCTCGATCAGTTTGCCGGTATTCACGTTGTGAATCCTGACAAGCGTATCGTTACCCTGCGCCGGCACGAGCCCCGCCTCAATCGCGAAGGGACCGACGGCGGCCAGCATATTCCCGCAATTGGGGGAATAATCGACATGCTGCCTGTCGGTGCGCACCTGTGCGAACAGATAATCAATATCGGCGCCGGCGACCGTGGAAGGTCCGATGATCGCCACCTTCGACGTAACCGGATTGCCCCCGCCGATACCGTCGATCTGCAGCGGATGGCCTGAGCCCATGATGGACAGCAGAGCCGCATCCCTTGCCGCCGGATCTCGGGGCAAATCGGACGCCAGAAAGAACGGTCCGCGAGACGTTCCGCCGCGCATCAGCACACAGGGTATCTTCATCAGATCGTTCATGATTAGCCTCAATCTTGCATTTTGCGGATCAATGCGCCGCGTTGTTGCAATATGGGCAAAAGAGTCTAATCTGTTAAATGCAATGTTTTGGAGGTTTATTGCGAAATGAGCATCAATTGCGAAATACTGGATTTGCGCGCATTTCAATCCGTAGTTGAGCTTGAGAGCTTTCACAGGGCAGCGGAGGCGCTGCATATCTCCCAGCCGGCGCTCACCCGCCGCATCCAGAAGCTGGAGCAGGCCATCGGCGCACCGCTTCTGGAGAGAACGACCCGACATGTCGCTCCCACCGCCATGGGCCAGGAGGTGATGCCGCTTGTCCGGCGTATGCTGGAAGAATTCGATGGGTCGCTGTTCGCCATGAAAGATGGCGCGCAACGGCGCGGCCTCATCACGATGGCCTGCGTTCCCACCGCCGCTTTCTACTTTCTTCCCACGGTTATCAAGACCTTCAGTCAGCAATATCCAAACATCAGGCTGCGCATCAGGGATCTTACGGCAAATGAGGGGCTGCAGGCGGTTGCGAGAGGCGAGGTGGAATTCGGCATCAACCTGATGGGCAATTCCGATCCCGAACTGTCATTCGAACCGCTCATCGATGACCCGTTCGTGCTGGCGATGAGGAAAGATCACCCGTTGGCAAATTTCGAAACGATTGAATGGAATCAGCTGGAAGCCTATCCGCTCGTCGTCGTGGACCGTTCAAGCGGCAACAGGACCCTTCTAGACGGCGCGCTTGCGAGACACAATCTAAAGCTGAACTGGTTTTATGAGGTGACTCATCTCAATACGTCGCTCGGGCTGGTCGAAGCCGGGCTGGGGATTTCCGTTCTGCCGCGGCTGGCCACGCCGCAGGACGAACATCCATTTCTCATCACCAGGCCGATCGTCAATCCCGTCGTCTCCCGTACGATTGGCATTGTACAAAGGCGAAGCAGTGCCCTTTCGCCCGCCGCGGAAAAATTCGTCCGGCTGCTGCTGGAGACCTGGAAGACCCAGTAGTCACCTGATGGGTCGGGGATGCCCGGGAGGGCCCCTGACCCCGCAATCCTGATCTCCTGAAGTCTTGGAAAGGTTTTTCGCCGTCAGGTTTCTTCGAAGCCGACCGTGCCTCGCACAATCCCGTCGACAGCCTTTGCCGGCACGTCCTGCTGTGGCCACCGCTGCAGGGCTTCGTGTCCGGCCTCGGTCAGACCGTAGACTCCCCGGTCGAGTCGTTCGAACCAGCCGTAAACATTCGAAAGCAGTATCTTCCCGGCATCGGGTATATTGGACCTGACCTCACGCACACGCATCGGACCCGACGCCAGCGCCACGGCGCAGCCAAGCGCCTGCTGGCGATACGCTGTCATTATTGGCATGCGCGTGCTCCCACCCGCCGTGGGATCGCCCCGCCTCCTCTGGTGTTCCCGCATGAGCCGCGACCGCCGTTTCGGATTGGTTCGCGGCATCGGCGAAACGGCGCCGACGATGATGCTGACGTCACCGGCATCGGAGATTCCCAGCATACCGATCCCGAGCCTGCGGCAAAGATCGCGGTAACGCCTGTCAGCCTCGCGGCCCTTACCCCTGGCAGAGACCCGGGCGGCGATCCACACCTCATCTGCGATAGCCGCGCGATCGACAGCCTGCAAAATGAGCTCCAGATTGAAGCTCAGCTTTAGCTCGCAGATGACGACGACGGGGGGATCGTCATCGCTTAAGCCAACAAGATCACAGCCACCCACTTCGCCCTTGACGGTATAACCCGCCTCTTCGAGGAAATCTTTCACGGGCAGATAAAGCGAAGTTTCCATATGCCTGAAGGTTCACGTGACTATACTACCCCCAGATATATCGATCCGCCTGCACAGGACAACCTCTTGGTTGGCACGTGAAGCGTCAGACCTGATCCAGTGAAAGGGTCAGGTCGGCGATAAGATCGTCGGGATGTTCGATGCCGATTGACAGCCGGATCGTGGAATCAAGCACACCGATACGCTGACGGACATCGGCAGGAACGCCTGAATGCGTCATCGTTGCGGGATGAGAAGCAAGGGACTCCGTGCCGCCAAGGCTTACCGCAAGTTTGAATATGTTGAGCGCATTGAGAAATTTGAAAGATGCGGCCTGCCCGCCGACAATGTCGAACGAGAAGGTGGATCCTGCCCCCGAACATTGGGCGGCAAACACCTTGCCAACCGCGGATGCCGGATCGCTGAATGGTAGGTAGTGGATTTTTTCGACCTTGGGATGGGCATTCAGGAATTCAGCCACAAGCCTGGCGTTGCTGTCCGCCCGTTCCATCCTGATTTGCAGCGTCTCCAGGGAACGTCCGAGCATCCAGCACGAGTGCGGATCGAGCTGCGTGCCGATCGCCCCACGTAGGGCCTTCACCTGCTTCATCACATCCTTGCGCCCCAGCGCCGCCCCGGCGATAAGATCGGAATGCCCGCCAACATATTTTGTCAGCGAATAGAGCGAAATATCGGCGCCATGTTCTATGGGCCGCTGGAATACAGGACCAAGAAGCGTGTTATCGCAGGCGATGATCGGCCTGTGCCCCTGCCTTTTGCCAATCACCTCGGCGACCCGGCCTATCATGGCGATGTCGACAATGCTGTTCGTCGGATTGGCGGGAGTCTCGATCAGGATAACGGACACCCTGCCTTTCGCCATCGCCTCCTCTGCCGCCGCCATGACCGAGGTTTCGCTGACACCATCGGCGAAACCCACTGCCGACACGCCGAAATTATGAAAGGTCTTCGCGAGAAGCGTTTCCGTGCCGCCGTAAAGGGGCTGGGAATGGAGCACCGTATCGCCGGGCCGCACGAAGGCGAAAAGCGTCGTCGAAATCGCGGACATGCCCGAGGAGAAGAGCGCACAGCTCTCCGTCCGTTCATAAACTGCAAGACGATCCTCGACGATCTCGCTGTTTGGATGGTTGAAACGCGAATAAACGAGACCGGCGCCTCTGCCCTCCGGCGGCTCCTTGCGCCCGGAGACATAATCGAAGAAGTCGCGACCATCTTCTGCCGACTTGAAAACGAAGGTGGATGTCAAGAACACCGGAGGCTTCACGGCTCCCTCCGACAACTCCGGATCATACCCGTAATTGAGCATCTGGGTTTCGGGATGAAGAGCATGGTTGCCGATATGGGTTTTGGACGGATGCGGCGCGGTCATTTCCGATGATCCCTCAGCTGGCGTTGAACTTCCTGCAGGTTACACGCAATGAAGTCGAAATGCCTTGCATTTTGGAGCGTTTACATGCCCCATAAAGCAATATATTGCGGAGAATTGTAATTTATGTCGCAGAAAATTGCAGACCCGATCGACCGGCGGATACTTCGGGAATTGTCCGCCGATGCACGGATCACGAATAACGAACTCGCCGAGCGCGTGGGGCTGTCGGCATCCGCATGTCTACGCCGGCTTCGACGCCTGGAAGAAGTGGGTGCCATCAAGGGATATTCCGCCATCATCGATCCGGCGATCGAGGGATGGACCATGACCGCTCTCGCATCCATTCGCCTCAGCCGCCAGCACGATGATGAAATCCGGATGTTCGAAGCGGCGGTTCTTGAGTGGGACGAGGTTCTCGAATGTCATCTTGTCACGGGCACGAAGGACTACATGCTGAAGGTCATGTGCGGCGGACTGGAGGATTACGAGCGTTTCATCAAGGACAAGATCGCGAAGCTGAAATGCGTGGACACCATTGAGACCAGCTTCGTCATGAACACGATCAAGACGCGGCGCATCTGGTCGTCGTAACGCGCGGACAATGTCGCGCTGGCTGTATGCTGTCCGCACTTTCCGGCGGAAATTTTGATCCGAATTAGCGTCGTGGCGGGTTGAGATGATGTACGGCAAAGGGTATCAGGTGCCCCATTCTCGGCGGCTCTTCCGCAAGCAACAAGGCACATCCTGACATGAACCCGGACTTCCTCGTCACCCATTCCGGCGGCTTCCATGCCGATGAACTTCTGTCGAGCGTTGTGCTGACACGGCTTTTCCCGCAGGCCCGCCTCATCCGCAGCAGGGCACCGGAATGGCTCGCTGCCGGTGCGGACCGCATCATCTACGACGTGGGCGGCGCCTACGACGCAGCAAGAGGAATGTTCGACCACCACCAGCGCGGCGCGCCGTTACGCGATGACGGACAGCCCTACAGTTCGTTCGGGCTGATCTGGAAGCATTTCGGCCGCGATTATCTTGCTGCCTTCGGCGTTCCTGAAGACCACATCGAAACCATTCACGCTTCTTTCGATGCCGGTTTTGTGTTGCCTGTTGACCTGGTTGACAATGGGGCGCTCAGCCCCTCGACGGCCGGACCGCTCGCCGGGCTGACCCTGCCCGCCCTGCTCGAAACTCTGAAACCCGTTTTTGATGACACCGATCCCGAAGCGGACAATCGCAATTTCCACGCGGCGCTGGGCATTGCCCGCAGCTTCGTTGAGGCCAAAATAGCTAACAGTGCCGCAAAGTTGCGCGCCGAAGCGCTTGTGAAGCAGGCTATCGTGGATGCTGGCGAAGGGCATATTCTCGAGTTGCCGATGGGAATGCCGTTCCGGCCCGCCATCGTGAAGGCAGGCGCCGATCATCTGCTCTTCGTCGTTCATCCGCGTAACAACGACTGGTGCCTGACCGGTATCCGGCGCGCCGACGAGGGCTTCGCGTTGCGGGCGGATCTGCCGGCGGCCTGGGCAGGCCTGACTGACAAGGATCTGGAAGCGGTTTGTGGCGTGGAAGGCGCGACCTTCTGCCATAACGGCCGGTTTGTCGCAGCTGCAAAGACCCGCGACGCCGCGTTGGCCATGGCAGAACTGGCGGTAAAAGAGGCTCTCTCCGTCAGCAACAATGCACCGGCGACAGAGCCGTCAAATGGCGGGATCTGAACGCCTGGCTGCTGATGCGGTTCGGGCGGGGCAAATCCGCGATCCTGTCTGCATTTTTTAAAACGCGGTTCTCCGCGTAGCGTCTGGACGCAAATTTCTGCGGAACAATCTGTAGATGTTGAAGTTACCCTTCGTGAGGAGGAGGACCATCTATGACCAGCAGAGCCATTTTTGCGGGGGCAGCAACTGCCCTGTCGATGCTTTTTTCTACCGCCGCACTGGCCCAGACCGACCTGACGATGTGGTATCACGGCGCAGGCAATGTTGAAGAACGCAAGATTCTGGCCGGCATCATCGAGGACTTCAACTCGTCCCAGTCGGACTGGCGGGTCTCGCTTCAGGAATTCCCCCAGAATGCATATAATGAATCCGTCACCGCTGCTGCGCTTTCCAACAAGCTGCCAGACATTTTGGATGTCGACGGTCCGAACATGCCCAACTGGGCGTGGTCCGGATATTTGCAACCACTGAAGATCGACGAGACAAAGCTTGCGAATTTCCTGCCCGGTGCCGTGGGCCGGTGGGGAGACAAGCTATATTCGGTCGGCCTGTGGGACGCTGCCGTGGCGGTATTCGCCCGCAAAACGGTGCTCGATGAAAACGGTGTCCGCATTCCAACTCTTGAACAGCCGTGGACCGGCGAGGAATTCAACGCAGCCCTTGAGAAGCTCGCTGCCAGCGGCAAGTTCGAATATGCCATCGATCTCGGCATGGCCGATAAAACCGAATGGTACAGCTATGCCTTCAGTCCCTTTCTGGAAAGTTTCGGCGGCAGCCTGATCGACAAGGAGAATTATCGAACCGCCGAGGACTTCCTCAATGGAGACAATGCCGTCAAGTTCGGGGAGTGGTGGCAATCCCTGTTCGCCAAGAAGCTTGCCCCCGGGACATCGCAATCACCCGCCGACCACGAAACCGGATTTCTGGAAGGTCGCCACGCCTTGCAATGGATGGGCAACTGGGTTGCGGTGAAGGCTCTGGAAAAATATGGAGACGATCTGCTTTTCCTGCCTGCGCCTGATTTCGGGCAGGGTCCGAAAATCGGCGCGGGGTCATGGCAGTTTGGCGTTTCGGCCACCAGCAAGCATCCCGAAGGCGCTTCCGCCTTCATCGAATTCGCCATCCAGGACAAATATCTCGCGCAGTTCTCGGATGCGATCGGTCTTATCCCGGCCACGCCCTCGGCAGCCCAGATGACGAAGAATTACAAGAAGGGCGGCCCGCTCGAAGTTTTCTTCGAACTATCCAGACGCCAGGGTACGTTGCGTCCTGTCACTCCGGCCTACGCCTTCATCTCGCCGGTCTTCTCCAAGGCTCTTTCCGACATTGCCAACGGTGCGGATGTGGCCGATACCCTCGATAATGCAACGGACGAGATAAACAACAATCTGGAACGCAATTCCGGTTACCAACCCAGATAGGGGCGTGATCGATGGCGCTCTTTTCTTCACAGGGAAAACCGGCCCGGGACGGCTTCACGGGCTGGTTCATGGCCGCACCGGCGGTGGTGCTGATCGGGCTCTTCCTGATCACACCATTTCTGCTGGGGCTGGGTTTTTCCTTCACCAACCAGCGGCTCACATCTCCCAACCCGACGGAGTTCGTCGGCTTTGAAAACTACAGCCGGCTGCTGGGCGTCGGTGTGCTGACGCTCAAGCCGGAAAGGCAGGCCGATGGAAGCATCAGCCGGGATGCGGATGGCTCCATCTCCTATCCGAGAATTCGTAATTTCACCCGCAACAACTCCGACTATCCTCATCTGGACGGAATGCGGGAATATAAGAACTTCAGCTGGGGCGAGAACCGGATCGTCATTCTAGCACGCGACGTCGTATTTCTGACCGCCGTCGTAAACACCCTTTCCTTCGTGGTCGTGGTCGCGCCGGTTCAGGCGGCGCTAGCGCTGTTTCTTGCCCTGTTGGTGAACCAGAAAATCCCCGGCGTCACGATTTTCCGTGCGATCTATTTCATGCCGGTGGTCTTGTCGGTGGTCGTGGTGGCGCTTCTCTGGCGGTTTATTTATGCCGCCGATAATGGGCTCTTGAACAGCCTTCTGAGCTATATGAGTTTTGGGCTCTTCCAGCCTGTCGACTGGCTGGGCAGAACCGATACCGCCTTATGGGCCATTCTGGTGATGTCAGTCTGGCAGGGCGTCGGTTTCCATATGGTCATCTGGCTTTCCGGCCTGCAGACTATCTCGCCCGATCTCTACGAGGCAGCGGACATTGAAGGCGCGAGCCGCTGGCAGAAGTTCTGCATGATAACCTGGCCGCTGCTGCGCAACACGGCGGTGCTCGTTATCATCGTCATCACCATGCAGGCTTTTGCGCTTTTTGCGCAGATCGATGTGATGACCAAAGGCGGGCCTCGCGACTCTACGCAGAGCATCGTCTATCAGGCGGTTGAGCGAGGATACCGCCAGCAGGACATAGCCGCGGGCTCCGCAATTTCTGTCGTCCTTTTCCTGCTTGTCCTGTGCATTTCGCTGACCCAGCGCTACCTGACAAGGGAGAAGCAATGATGCAGGCCGGACGCCGCAAAAGTCCCGTTTTTCTCATCGGCAATTACGCGCTCATGCTCGCCTTCGCGGCGATCTTCATCCTGCCCCTGTTGTTCATGGGGTTCTCATCGCTAAAACCGAACGACCAGCTGTTGAGCGATGCGACTTCGATACGAGCCTTCCTGCCGGTCGGAGATCTTTCGCTCGAAAACTATACTGCGGCTTTCGCCCGGGCGCCGATTGCGACCTTCATATTCAATTCCGTTGTGGTAACTGGCGTCACCGTATTTCTCGCCCTGCTGCTCGGCTCGCTTGCCGCCTTCGCTTTTACGTTTTTGAACTGGCGCGGCAAGGACGTTCTCTTCTCTATCATTCTCGCCACGCTCATTATTCCGTTTGAGACGATTGCCGTGCCGCTGCTGCTGGAGGTCAACAATCTGCCATGGATCGGCAGCGGCGGGTTTACCTGGGGTTGGCTCAATTCCTGGCATGTGCAGATCATTCCATGGATCGCGGACGGACTGACGATTTTTCTCTTCGTCCAATATTTCAAGGATCTGCCGAGGGAATTGCTGGAGGCGGCACGCATCGACGGAGCCAGCTGGCTGCGTATTTACGCACAGGTGGTAATGCCGCTCAGCGGGCCGGTGATCGCAACAGCTGCGATCTTGAAGTTTCTCGTCATGTACAGCCAGCAGTATCTATGGCCGCTTCTCGTCACGCAGTCCGAGGCTTACCGGCCGGTTATGGTGGGGCTGCAGTATTTCTTCCAGCTCAACACGCCCTGGGGTGAAGTCATGGCCTATCTCACCATTATTACCCTGCCGGTGCTGATATTTTACCTGTGTCTGCAGAGACTTTTCATCTCCAGCATCGCAGCAAGCGGGATAAAGGGATAGCGTTTTGAAGGCTGCCCGGCATCTTAAACCGCCAGGCCCGCCGCCATCCGGTCTTCTCGCGATCCCACGACAACAACATCCTCCTTACCCCCTGCCGGGACGGGCATAATTCCGACAGGGACGCGTGCAACTGCTTTCTCTCAAAAACGGGTTCCAGTCTTTCGCCGCCAGGATTGCCCAGGCAGTAGCGCCGACATGCGGCAGTCTGAAATATTTGAAATCGGCAGAGGTCGAGGCAGGCCCGATCATCAGCCCCGTCGTCAACTCCGGCCCGACAGTGGCATAGACCAGACCATCGGGCGATACCTCAGCATCAATGATGGCAAGCAGGGCTTCGGCGCGCCCGGCGTGGCCTGCATGCTGAAACGCAAGCGCTGCCTGCGCCGTGCCTTCCAGCCAGATGCCGTCCCGGTCATCGTTGAAATCAAAGCCTTCCCCGACCGCATAGTGCCGGTCGATCCATTCCAGCACGCGCTCGGCGCGGCCGCGGAATTCCGGAACGGCGAGGATGGGCCAGAGTTCGGAATCTATTCCCGACTGAGTTAAATTGGGCCGATCGCTGCCGGGCAGGCTACCAACATAAAAACGACCCTGCTGCTCATTCCACATGGCGTCGAGGAACTTGCCTGCCCTGTCCTGCATCGTCCGCCAGGTTTTATCGTCCCCACTCTCGGTGAGCCAGCTGGCAACGGCGTAAACGTCAAGATTGTGCTCCGTCGATTTCCAGTCGAGTTTCACCGGAGACGGTTCGTGGCCGAATGTGCCGCCCGTGTAACCGATGTCGCTGTCACCCTTGGTATATGCATCGATCCAGCGCATGATTTTTGCCGCGGCCTGCAAATAGGCTGGATTGTCGGAGCGCTCAGAGGCGGTAAGCAGGGCAAGGGCCGCCCAGGCGAGATTGCCTGTCGCACTGCCGACCTGATAGCCGTCTTCGACCCAGGCATTGCTGGCGGCATTCCAGAAACCGGGCAGGAGCATAAGCTCCGTTTTGCTGACGACCGGGCCGGAGCGATAGGCGTTGCGCAGGCGGCCATCACTGTAACGGCGGTCACGGTTCACGGCCAGCAGCAGCGCATCGGCAACCCTTGTTGCTTCTGCGTCTTTCCCACATGCAAAAAGAGCGATGGATGCCAGCGCATTGTCATAGGTGAAACCCGTATTCGAAAGCGCCGGATCGAGCGCCTTGCCACCGGGCGCAGGCTCGAAGCTGCGGAACACGAAGGGCGCGGGAGAACCATCCATCTTCCCGGCAAGACCCGCGCATAAGCGCGAAGCGAGCATATCGCGGACGGATCCGGATGCAGCGCGCCCGTCACCTCCAGCCAACACTGTCATGACACAGGACATCAGGATCGCAGGGATGATCGATCTGAGAGGCATGAGCGGAATTCCCGTTTGATCGAAACCTTTCAAGGCGGCAGCCGGCCATCGGGACCGTGTTGTGTCCGGCAAAGTCCTGTTCAATCGCCCCCTGATTAGCTGAAGGCCCTCGCGAGCAACATCTGCATGGATTTTATCAGGTCGCCCTGTTCCGCCACATTTTCCGGTGCAGTGCGGAAAAGCAGCCGCAGGATAGCCCGATGCTGCTCGGCGGTTGCAGCAAGGCAGAATTTTCCGGATATTTGCTGGTCTTTTGTTGCATCGATCTGCAACCAGCCCACCTCCGGCACGAATATGGCCTGCGCTTCTGTAGAAGAAGTGAAACCCGCAAGCGTCACGGTTTCAGTCGACAGTGCCACGATCTTCACCCCTGTCACCGCATTGCCCTGCCGTAATTGTCCGCCAAGGTTTACGCTGATCGGCTCCTCCCTGTCGAAACGCGGCAATTCGATGCAGCAGATAAGGCTGATGAAGGCAATCACCATGGCGACGGCCGACCAGATAAGGTTGAGACAATCGCGCGCCGAAAATTCCACGGGTGCGTCCCATCCATAAACGGCAATCAGCACGGAGATGGCCGAAGCGAGGGTTACAAGGGCAAAGAATAGCGCCGTCGGGCCGTGAACGCGCACCTGTGACCTGTCTCCGCCCTTTTCCGTGACCTTGAAGGGGCGTCCGAAAGGTTTTCGCATGGCCTGAAAAAGCGTGATCGTGATCGGAACGGCGGTCAGTGCGTGTGTTACCTCGGTGAAAAGTGGCAGTGTGCGCTTTCCCGATATCCAGGTGGAGTAGGCCCAGAACAGCGCAAGCGATGACAGGCCGAGTTGCATGAACATCAACTCATCAGCCTGGAGCGCGGAAACGCCGGTTAGCCAATAGATGGAAGGCGCGAGCAGCAGGCAAAGGATGAAGGGTTTCGAAAGCCAGCAGAACAGGCCGTGCAGATAATGCAGCCGCTGCGTCAGGGTAAAATTGCCGCGCCACAGCGGCCCGGTGCGCAAAAGTCCAATCTGGATGGTACCGAGACACCAGCGCGTGCGCTGCGTGATATACTCCGGCAGGCCTTCTGCCGATAATCCGACGCTGAGCTTTTCATTTAGCCAGCGTGTCACATACCCCCGTTCCATCAACCGGTAGGTCAGCAGCATGTCTTCCGAAAGTGCATCATGCGGGAAACCTCCGAGTTCGTTCACCGCTGCCCGCCGCAGAACGAAACTCGTTCCGACGCAGAACGCACAACCGACCGCGTCCTTTGCAGGCTGGAATACGTCGAAGAATACCCGTTGATCATCCACGAAGGAATTGCGGATACCGAGATTATGCTGGATGGGGTCGCTGTTGAAATAAAATTGCGGTGTCTGCACCACGGCCACTTTGGGATCGGCAAAAAGTCCGGTCACGCGTGACAGGAAATTGGCCTGCGGCGCAAAATCAGCATCAAGAACCATGATGAAATCTGAAATTTCCGACAGCGCATTGGTGTGGACAAGCGCATTGTTCAGGTTCCCCGCCTTTGCGTGCTTATTGTCCGGCCGCGTCACGTAATTGACGCCGACTGTTTCGCAATAGTCCCGAACCTCGGACCTGCGCGTATCGTCGCAGACGAAAACGCGCAACCGCGGATATTGCATTGCCTGAGCCGCGACAATCGATTTTTCAAGCACGTTCAAAGGTTCATTGTAGGTGCAGATGAACACATCGACCAGTGGCGCATTGGGATCGCCCGTAATCCCGGCTTCGGCTTCGTCTGCAATGGAAGACCAGTCCGTTCGTCTTGTCAGGATCAAAATCGATCCCATCGCATAAAGCACGGAGATCAGTTCGAAAGTGAAATAGATGTAATTCCAGGCGGTTTCCAGCGAAAGCTCTAAGGGAGGCAGCGTATCGGTGGCGCGCCACAAAATATAGACGCTGAGCGAGAGCAGCATGATGGTGCTGAACGCCAGCCGGTCCAGCGTTCGCCGCGGGTCGGCAAGCATGGTGAACAGGATCGCGCAGAGGGCGATGATGAGATTGACATAAAGGACGGACTGAACATCGCCCTCTGAAGTGAAATACATCGCTTGTCCTCATGGTTGACCGGATACGTCCCAAAAGCCGCGCCCGATAGCGTGCGCGAATGAGGCTGCTTCGACTGTGTGAAACAGGTGGGTCGCCCTGCGGGCGTCGTGGACGCGCCCGCAGGGGCTTGCCCAATCCATGCGGGTGTCAGGATTGGGTGCGCGGTGCTTTCGCGGTTGCATCTGCACCGCTGATCGCATGCTGCGTGATGATATCCGGCTTTGTAGTGGGCGCCGCTATTCCCGGCGGCTGTTGCGGCTGCCCGCCCATGCCCATCTGCTCGAATATTTTCTCTCGGGATGTCTCGATGAGCGTCCAGGCGGCCTGCCTCACGTCGGGCATTTCGCTGGCGGATGCCTGCGCAAACTGGAAGAGGCTTGCCGATGCCTCATGAACATATTCCCGGGTCTTGCCGAGCCATTCGCGCGGCAGACTTACACTCACCCAGGTACCGACCGAACAGACGCCGTTTTTCATAAACTGGCTCTCGGATGTCCCGGCCATGCGGATATAAGCGTAAAGCTCCCGCCGCTCCGTGGGGGGAAACGGTACGGCATAATCGAGGTCGACGCGTTCGGTGGTTCGGGGCACCAGCCGCTCTACCACCCCGTCCGCTTCCTGCGCCCACGCATCGGCATTTACCTTTACCCTTGAACCCACGGAAAGGGCCTGCGCCTGACGTTCGGAAAAAATTGCCACGACGAAAGCGTTGCGACAGTCGAGCGCCTCCGCCAAGGTGTCGCCGGCCACCACTTCACGTCCCGTCACGGCAACCGGCTTATAAAGCGTCGTGCCCGGCGGAATGGCGAGATCGGCTCGGGTCAGTCTGTCGATACGCGCGGCCTCCGCGGAGGCAAGCGCTTCGAGTTCGCTTTTCCGCGTCTGCATGGTCGTCATCTGCATCTGGATTTGCAGCAGATCGGCGGACCTCGTGCGGATTTCCTGCTGAAGATTTTGCAGGGATTGCAGGTCGGAACCGATATAGATGCCCTGGCGCGCGAAGCTCATTTCCTTGTTCAGCTTGTCGACGGCAACTTTCGCGGCCTGCAGTTTTGTATCTTCAAGTTGTATCGTATCGGCGATGTCGTCGCCGATTCCGAAATAAACGCCCTTGGCAACCAGCTTCTGTTTGCGCACCGCTTCTGCTTTCGCGATGCGGGTCGAATAGGTCACCATCTGCAAAGCAGCCTTTGCCGCTTCAAGGTCGGATTCTGTTCTCTGCAGTAAAGCCGCTTGCTGGCTGAGAAGATCATTGTTCAGATTGTCGACCCGGCTAGCATAATCGCCGATAATCGCGTTTTTCTGGCGAAGTTCATTGTCGAGCGCCGCCAGTTGCACTTTCAGGCCGATCAGAGTGGTGTTGTCGACCTTATCGTTTTCAACAGCCGCCCTGCCGTTACCGGATATTTTCACCACGCCACTGATGGGGGTCGTCAGCGGAATGACGGGAGCATTGATCAAGGCGCGGTTTGTCTGCGAAGTGAAGACAGGTGGAAACACGGAGGAGGAAAACACTGTGGCGACAACACCGAGAACAGTATATGAGGCCAGCCTGACCGAGGCGCCTTGAGGTTTTTCTTTATCTCTATTGCGGAACAGCATGGCACGAACTCCTGTTTTGTTGAACAGCATTTCCTCCCGCAGTATTAAAATAGTCCATCAAGTTTTTTTGCAGCGCAACATCGTTAAGATTGCATTAAGACATTTTCCGAGATTGCCGAAATACTATGCATCTGCCGGCTTTATGGACGCAAAATTTCACCCATGAAAACTTCCTGGGTCAAATTTCAGTCGTTCCATATTAGCTGTGCCTTTATAGCGGCAGCCGGCACCCGCCTTGTGCAGTTTGCTCGACCGGGGCGCACAACCTGAGAATGTACCGCGTTTCCACTATGGCAGAGAGAAAAATTTTAAAGAATCGCTTTTACGGCAGGTCGCTCTGCTCAGAGCGCCGAAAGCGGCTTCACTCTTCCGTGCTTCGCGCAAAATATTTTGACCATTCGCTCGCGCTGAAGGCTATGGGGACGGCCAGGAGGTCCAATCGCTCTCCACTAGACAGCCGTTATATCGAGATATAATCGCGAGGCACGGCGGCCATGCCGTCACCGTTCATTCCATATCATCGAGAAACGGGTGCCTTTTTTGAGTTCCGGGTGCGTGTGCGTCTGCTCGACCCGGGCGCCAATATTCTGCGCCATCGCCATGATCAGCTTGGTGCCGAGACCGGTGCCGCGAGGGGCTGAATCCGGTTTCACACCGACGCCGTCATCCTCCACAACAAGAATGAACCGGCCGTCCTGGGCGGACAGGTTAATGCGCACTGTGCCTTCTTGATCTGGATAGGCATATTTGAGCGCGTTTGTCAGAAGTTCAGTGACGATGACACCGAGCGCAACGGCATGGTCGGCGTTCAGATCAACCTCACAGAGTGACGTTTCGACCGTGATGGAGGAAGAGCCCGGGACAGCTTGGAACAGGTCGCTTATGATTGAGGTGAGATAGGAATTCAGGGATACGAGCCCCACATTCGCGGTATTGTAGAGACTGCGATGAACGCCGGCGATCGCAGAAATCCGGCTCTGCGTTTCCAGCAACGCCGTTTCTGCTTCCTGGGACTTCAGCGTATTGATCTGCAGCCGGATCATGGCGGAAACCAGTGAGAGACTATTCGCGATGCGATGGTTCATCTCTTTCACCATCATTTCCGCATGCTCTTTGGCCTTTATCAGCAGACGGTCAGCTTCCTCTTTTGTTTGCCGCAGGCGATGGTTTTCAAGCGCCTGGTTGATGGCTGCCAGCAACAGCGGAAAAAAGTCGTCTCCAACATTCTTGATGACGTAATCGGCGGCACCAGCCTTGAGCGCGTCTATGGCGATCTGGGCCTCGTTGGACCCCGTTACGTAAAGAACGGGAACCCGGGCCGGCACCGTCTCGATAGCCGCCAGAAACTCCATTCCCGTCGCCGTCTGAAAATAGTGATCGAGAACGACGACATCGAACTGCCCGTTTTGGAAAAGCTCAAGCCCGGAAGCAACGGACGCGGCATGGACCACCTCCATTCCGCGGCGACCAAGGACGCGGCTCGCAAGCCGCGCCAGAGCCGGGTCGTCATCGACATACAAAACGCGCAGAGCCATCATGCCTTCAGGGTATCTGTATTACGGAAAAGAAAAGGCCGAGATTTTTGATGGCATTCGCGAAGCCCTCATAGTCGACCGGCTTTGTTATATAAACATTCGCACCGAGATCATAGCATTTCTGAATTTCGGTTTCGTCATCAGTGGTCGTCAAAACCACGACAGGCAGACGGCGGGTGTATTCATTGCTTTTGATCTGCTCGAGAATGCTGATGCCGGACATGTCGGGGAGATTGAGGTCGAGCAAAACGAGCAGATAGCGATCTTTGCTGACGAGCCCATCCCTGCTTTGGCCCAAAATGTAATCCAGCGCCTTTGCACCGAGTGTGAACGGCACGATCTCGTTGTTGACACCTGCTCTGCGCACATTTTTCTCGATCAGACGGGCATGTCCCTCGTCGTCTTCGATCATCACGATCGTTACTTCCTGACCGGTCGCTTTCATTTGTCGCCTTCCTTCGTTACTCTTCTGAGGTCACTCGGAAGCAGCAGGATAAATGTGCTGCCTTCCCCGAGTCGCGACTCCACCCTAATGTCACCTCCTAAATTTCTGATTAGCGAACGGACATGTGCGAGACCTATTCCTTCACCGGGCTGGTCCTGTTCGCCCGCCCGACGAAACAGTTCGAAGACACGCTCAAGATCCTGCTCACCGATACCGCGCCCGTTGTCGCCAATTTCAATGGCGATCGCGCCGCGCCCGGCCGGATAGGCGCGTGCCGTTAACCTCAGAGGGCGCCCAGGCATCTGATATTTCACCGCGTTATCGAGAAGATTACCTAGAATCTGGTCGAGAGATATGCGGTCCGTCACGACTGTCAGCTTGGGCGTGTCGACATGAATCTCGCCTCCATTGGCCGTGATCTGATGGCGCACGGTCTCTGAAAGCGAGGAGAGCAAAGTTTCGATATCGACTTTCTCCGGCTGAAGCTTGCGCTGGCCGTCACGGGATATCTTCAGAATGGCGTTGATCAGCTGGTCCATCTTGCGGGTCGATGAACGGATAAACCCGATGGCTTCGGGTATGTCTTCCTCAACCGCCAGCCGCGCCTCTCGGATCACGTCCTGCGTCAGCGTTTTTCCATCTGCCAGGACATAGTTGGTGACCGGCTTCAGCGACGTATCGAATTCAGAAAGGAAGCCCATGATGTTGACAAGCGGCGCCCTCAGATCATGAGTAACGATATAAGCGAAGCGCTGAATTTCCTGGTTGGCCCGGCGAAGATCGCGTGTTCTTTCCTCGACACGCTCCTCAAGATGGCGATTGAGTTCGTCCACATCCTCCCGCGACCTGTTTAGCGCGCGAATATAAGTAAAGACGAGCAGTATCGACCCGCCGACCACGATGAGAATTGCAACGGCACCGCCAATCGTTACCCAACGAAGTGTATTGGCGGCGCCCAGTTGATCCGCAACGATGACGCGCAGGCGATCGTCGGTATCCGACTGAAGGTCCGACAGGACACTCCTGATCTCATTCATGAAGCGTTTGCCGTCGTTATTTCGAACGACCTCGGCTGCCTCGGTAATGCGACCCGCGCGCTGCAAATCGATGGTTTCGCGTGTCTCGGAGAGCTTTGCGTCGATCGCCTGCTTCAAGCCAGCGAGAGGTTGCTTATATCGCTCTTCCCCTTTCAGAAGATCGAGAAGTCGCGCCTGGCGTTCGGGCAAGCCCTGAAGGGCCTCTTCGTAAGGCCCCAGATATTCGCGATTGTTGGTAAGCAGATATCCCCGCTGGCCGGTTTCGACGTCCTGCATCGTCGTCAGCACATCCAGAATTGCGGCACGGACACGGCGCAGTTCCGCCGTTTCCTGGGAATAGAGATTATTCACCTGCACCAGCCACAAAGATGTGGAGACCATGCCAATCAAAATTGCAACGCCAACAGCAAGCATCAAAAGGCTTCGCTGGGCAAACGGTGAAAAACCAGTCACAGCAGTAACATTCCCGGTAGGCAGTTAGTTCGCGGCACAAACTAGAGTACGCAAGCGACGGATGCGAATGATTTCTTTTTACACAAGGGTGGAACCACCTCGATCTTCAGGCGTTCAGCGCTGTTGGTAAAATGTCCGGGCGCGCCTGCGACCATGTGAATGCGGTAAGCTATGCAATATGATTTTCAGGGAAAGCATATCCTCGTTCTGGAAGACGACGCCCTTCTGGCGATGGATATGGAGGACTTTCTGTCCGACCTCGGTGTCGACGTCATCGGGCCGGTTTCCGATATAGCCGCAGCGCTGGAGAAAATAAGCGCAACCGATCTGGATGGAGCGGTCATCGACCTCAATCTCAAGGGCGAGTTATCCTTTCCCGTGATCGAACGACTGAGGGCCGAGAGCATACCTTTCGTCATCTGCAGCGGATATGCCGAGATACCCGGTATTCGCACGCAATTGACAGGGCTGACGATCATTTCCAAGCCGTGCGATTTTGATAATCTCCCGAATGTTCTGGCGACCGAATTCGCGCACACCGGCTAGCGGGAAAATACCCGCAACGTCCGGTAACGCTGATAGGCGACACTTCAGTCCAGAGGGAAAATCACCCGATATTTCAGGCCGTCGCGATCATAGCGGATTTCGCTGTCGCCCTGCAGCTCGTACTGGGCTCCCCTTGTAACAAGGGTCGTTCCGAAACCGGTCTCCAGCGGAGCGGAAATGGGCGGGCCACCGCTTTCATGCCAGCGCAGCTCGATAAGGTCCCGGCCTTCATCGTTACGAAGCCTTTTCCAGAAGACCTGCACCTTCCCGGTAGCTTCTGAAAGCGAACCGTATTTCTGCGCATTCGTCACCAGTTCATGCAAAATCATGCCAAGCGCCAATGCGGATTTAGGCGATACGCTAACCCCGTCCGGACCTTCGAGCTCGACGCGGCTGGCAAAAGTGTTATGGGGTTCAATTGCCCGCTTCACGACATCCTTGAGATCGGTTTGCCCCCAGTTGCTCTGGAAAAGCAGGGCATGACTCTCGGCGAGCGCACTTACGCGGGCCACGAGCCTCTCCTGATAATCCTCTACGGATGAACTGCCTTTTGCAGTGCGACGAATGATGGAAATGACCATCGCCATTGTGTTCTTGACACGGTGGCTGAGTTCGCGGACGAGCAGCTCCTTGTGCATTTCCGCCCGTCTCCGCTCCTCCTTTTCCCGTGCTTCCGCGAGAGCGCGACCCACTGCGGAGGGCAGCCTCGCCAGTCGCTGCTTCAGGACATAATCAGTGGCGCCGCGCCTGAAGGCATCGATCGCCGCGTCTTCGCCGAGAACACCGGAAACGAAAATGAAGGGCGTGTTGGGTCTCGTTTGCATGACGACATCAAGCGCAGCCATGCCGTCAAAGTCCGGCAGGGAAAAATCTGCGAGAATGATATCGAACTGCTGATTTTCCAGCGCCTCGATGAAGGAAGTTTTACCCACCGCCCTGGTTACGACAGGGGGCGGAGAGATCCGTGAAAGCTGATCCTCGATCAGTTCGGCATCGACCGAGCTGTCTTCGAGAAGAAGAAGCTTGCTTTGCTCCATCTGCGGCATCGCCTCACGCACCATTGCGGCGCGCGCCCGGCGGCGGTTCGTTCAGCAGGGCCCAGAACACGCCAAGATCCTGTATCGCCTTAAAAAACTGATTGAACTCCACCGGCTTCACCACAAAGGCGTTCACGCCGAGTTCGTAGCTCTTTACGAGATCCTGTTCTTCACGGGAGGAGGTCAGCATGACGACCGGAATATGCTTGAGGTGATCGCTGCCCTTAACGGTCTGGAGGACCTCGAGCCCGTCAACTTTCGGCAGCTTGAGATCAAGAAGAACCACGGTCGGATCACCGGCAGGCCGGTTGTGGAAGCTACCCGAGGCGTTGAGATAATCAAGCGCTTCGGCACCATCACGCGCAATGACGACCTCGTTCGCCAGTTGACATTTTTCCAGCGCAGTTAGCGTCAATTCCAGATCGCGTGGATTATCCTCCACGAGAAGAATAGGTCTGAGTTCAGGCAATTTTTTCCTCTTCAACTTTCGTAACCGGCAATGTGAAGGAGAACGTGGCTCCCTCTCCCACAGTTCCCTTAGCGCTGACCGAACCGTGGTGGCGTTCAACAATTCGTCTTACCAGCGCAAGTCCAATTCCCGTTCCCTCAAAATCCTCTACCCGCTGCAATCTCTGGAACACACCAAAAAGCTTGCTGTAATAGGCCATGTCAAAGCCGACACCGTTATCCTCGACCGAGTAGGTCACGCCACCTTCGGTTTCTGCCGCGGAAATGGTGATAATCGAAACGGGTTTCTGGCGGGAATATTTGATCGCGTTGTCAACGAGGTTGTACCACACCTGCCGAAGCAGGGTCGGATCTCCGAGCGATACGGGCAGATCGCCGATATGCCATTCGATCTGCCGATCAGCGATGGAATGAGCGAGGGACAGGCGAACCTCGTTCACGACTTTCTCCATGTCTACCGGCACCATTGTGATTTGGGTGCGGCCGAGCTGCGAGAAATTCAGAAGATCATCCACGAGCCTGCCTGCGCCGAGTGCCGCTTCGGAGATCATCTGCAGATAGTGGAGCGATTTTTCATCCAGGGCGTTGCTGCGTTCGCGCAAGAGCTGGGCGAAACCGACAATATGACGGAAGGGCGCGCGGAGATCATGCGAAACCGAGTAGGAAAATGCCTCCAGCTCCTTGTTGGTCCTCTGCAATTCTTTCGTCAGATCCGCCATTTCCTCCGCCTTGCGCAGGACGATGCCGATGATCGCGCCACGCAACTCCCGCGCCGCTGCAAGCTCGGGGGCTGACCACGGTGAGGCCGTGTTACGCACCTGCTCTTTCCAGGTTTCGAACGATTTGCGCGGATGAATGCGCCCGCTCTCATGCACTGTCTTGTGCGGATCCCCGCCCCAGCGCACCGTCTTTACGACTTCCGGCCGAAACCAGATCAGCCAGCTTCCGTGCAATTCCGAAACCCGCATCGCGATGATCCCGCTCGCCACGGACGCAAACGCCGCAGCAGCGGGATAATCGCCGGCAAGATTGTCTGTGGCAAACAGGTCTGCAACCTCGCGTTCGCCGAGCCAGCGGATCAATCCTTCGACCTGCTCCTGCGAGGGAGTCTTGCCCACGAGATGGTACTCATCGCCAAAAAGGAGTGCCGCTCCCTCAGCCCCCACCTGCTCCAGCAGATCGTCCTTTTCGCTCTCCCCGCCCAGAAGGCCGTCAACCCATCTTTGTGCCGCCGCCATCCGCTTGAGCAGGCGAGCCTGGACATGACCAAGTTCCAGCCGGCGCGAAGCATCCTGAGAACTTTGCTCCATTGCGATCCGCATCGAAAGGAGCTGGGCGGCGAAATCGCAGGCTTCGCGCACGGCGAGCGAGACGGAGTGCGGGGCGGCGTGATGGCATGCGATCAGCCCCCACAATTTGCCATTGACGATGATTGACACCGACATCGAGGCCGCCGTCGCCATGTTACGCATGTATTCCAGATGAACGGGCGAAACGCTGCGGAGCTGTGAAAGGCTCATATCGAGCACTGCGCCCGTTTCCGAGTTGACCTGCGGCATGACAGGCACGGGCCTGTAATCGACGTCCGGGATCATACGCAGACGGTTGACCGTATAAAGCTTGCGCGCCTGCGGCGGGATGTCGCCGGCCGGGAAGCGAAGCCCGATATATGAAGGCAACGCCCCGCTGCCGGCTTCCGCCACGACATGACCGCTCCAGTCGGGACCGAAGTCATAAATGAGGGTCCGGTCATAACCGCTGATCGAGGAAACAAGCTGTGCAACTCGAGACAGTGCGTCGCTCAGCGACGGCGTGCTGTTGAGATATTGGGCGAGGCCTGTCAATTCGCTCATCAGCGCTTCGGCGGATGCGCCCTGGCCTGTTCTCTCAAGCTCGACGATGATCACGCTTCCCGACCGATGCGCCGAGACATCGAGTTTTTTTTCGGTCCAGACATATCTGAAGCTGCTGTCGTCACCGGAATACCAAGCCGGTAATGCCTCGATAAAAGGCAATGTTCCCCCGTCTGGAATCACCCCGATCGATAGAGGCGCATCAAGAAAATCCTGCAGGTTATCGCTCGCCTGCACGACGGCCAACTGACGCGCGGACAGCACGAAGAGTGCGCCATGTTGCTGGATAGCGCCGGGAATGTGGATGGGCTCGGCGCCGCAACTATCCAGCTTCGGCGTGACTGAACTCATGACTTTCTCCAGCCGCTCTGTGATCGACGGCCTGCTCAAAACGCGGCCAGCCTAGCCATTATTCTACGGATGTAAACGTTTGCTTACGCGAAATTGTTTCGCCGTCGGCCACGTCCCTCTCAGGTTTCGGCAACAACAGCGGGCTTCATGAGATAATGACCCACACCCCAGACGTTACCGTCCTCGTGACCAAATAGCCCGGCCGTTGCGAGAAAAAACAGACGCCAGCGGCGTTCCCATAACCGCGCGTCAGCGCCATAAACCCGCTGCAGGATCGGCCTTATGTGGCCGATTTCCCGATCGAAATTCTCAAGCCAGGCGAGAGCCGTGCGCCGATAATGCGATCCCGGCCAGTTCCATTCCCTTTCGACGGTAAGAACCTCGCTGAAACGATGGGGAAGATCAAAAGCGGGCATGATGCCGCCGGTGAAAAAATGCCGGGCAATCCAGTCGGCGGGGTTGTTGTGGTCGAAACGATAGGATCGGCTGCGGTGGTTGAAGACATGGAGGAAAAACTTGCCATCAGGTTTCAGCCAGGCACGAACGCGTTCGAAGAGCACCTGCCAATTCGACATATGTTCGAACATTTCGACCGATACGACGCGATCAAAGTGATCGCCGGTCGCAAAATCGTTCATGTCTGCGGTCACCACGGAAAGATTGGACAGCCCGCGCTCACGCGCGCGGCCGAGGATGGATTCCCGTTGCGACGCGGAATTGGAGACAGACGTGATCCGCGCATTGGGAAAACGCGCTGCCATATAAAGCGACAGCGAACCCCAGCCGCAGCCGAGTTCGAGAATGTCCATGCCGTCCTCCAACTCGGCATGGTCTACCGTCTCGGCGAGAGCAGCTGTCTCCGCTTCATCAAGGCTTGTCTGGTTATTGGGATAATAGCAGCAGGAATATTTCCGCTGGGCTCCGAGAACCAGTGCGAAAAATTCAGCGGGGACTTCATAGTGTTGCCTGTTCGCCTCGTCGGTATGGCTGGCGACGGGGAATTTCGCCATATCCGCCGCAAAAGCCGCCTCGGCATCCGGCGGTATTTTTGCGAGCCGCCGTTTCGTTCTTGCGCAGAGCATATCTATTCCGGCGAGTGTAACGCTGTCGTTGAGCGCCGCGCGTTCTGCGGCATTGATGGCAAAGGCGAGCATATTCATGGCGCTTCCTCGTTTTTGCGCGGCCCCGGAAAGAAGGCGTTGACGCGGCGTTGCAGGGCACGGAATTTTTCTCCGCGCGATTTCAGCATGTGCTCTTCAAGCGGCGGAATGCCGGAGACATGGACGAGCAGCCAGTACATCATGACGGGCGCGGCAAGCGACGCCCAGGACAAGCCGTCCGCCTGAAGGGCCAGCAGCGGCAAGCTGCACCAGAAAAGCCATTCGAAGAAATAATTGGGATGGCGTGAATAACGCCAGAGACCGGTTTCACATATACCGGTTTTCGCTTCGGGGGTTTTCCTGAATTTCGACAGCTGGGCGTCCGAGAGCGCTTCACCTGCCAGTGCAACAAGCGCAACCATGGTGGCGAGAAGATCTATCGTGCGCGGGAAAATCCGGTCGTTGCTGGCGGCTAGATAAACAGCCAAAACAAGCACGAAGGCGGCAACCGCCTGTATTTGCAGGAAGAAGAAAAGCCGCCGGGGACCGGTTTCGCCCCATTGCTCCATGAGTTTTGCATAACGCGGATCTTCCCCGCCACCCCGCGTGCGCAGGCCTATGTGTCCAGCAAGCCGCAGGGACCATACGACAACGAGACAGAATACGACACTGCGCCGCCCGCCATCGCCCTCCGCCAGCAACACAGCCAAGATGCTGCCGAGCCCGACGCTTGCCGACCAGACGGTGTCGATCCAGCCGCTCGAGCCGGTCGCTCTTTGTAGAGCCCAGGCTCCCGCCATCAGCAGCGACATCAGAATGGCAAGCGTCAGGATCACGGAAAACATCACTACTTCGCTCACCACTTTTAATCGATCGAGGCCGGGTTTCGTGATGGCAAATACGGCCTAACCAGCAAAAGAGTTTCAGGGTTCGAAAAAAATTCGAAAAACCGCCTGCCGCTGAAACTTATCAGACGGCTGCTTCGTATCTGCGCTGTCCAAAGACAATTTCTACAATGCGATAGCGAGGATCGATGACCGACACCGAAACAATGCGACGAGACAACCGGCGCCGCATCGCGATAGTGGGAACGGGAATTTCCGGTCTGTCAGCAGCCTGGCTCTTGTCGCAAAGGCACGATGTCACGGTCTTCGAGGCGGCAGACCGCGTCGGAGGCCACAGCAACACGGTGACATTCGATACGAAGAATGGCCCGATCCATGTCGATACGGGTTTCATTGTCTATAACGACTGGACATACCCCAATCTGACCGCGCTTTTTCGAAAGCTGAACGTGCCGACCGCAGCCTCGAACATGTCGTTCGCTGTTTCCCTTGATAATGGCGGCTTTGAATATTCCGGCGGAAACGGGTTTGGCCTGCTCGCACAGAAGAGAAATGCTCTAAAACCCCGCTTCTGGTCGATGCTTGCGGACCTCCTGCGATTTTATCGCAACGCCCCGCGTGACCTGCACTCGATGGCTGACATGTCCCTCGACGATTATCTGACGCGTAATCGCTACGGCGCAGCGTTCCGCGACGATCATCTCTACCCGATGGCTGCGGCCATATGGTCCACACCGGCCATGGAAGTAGGCCGTTATCCGGCGGCGCATTTCATCAAATTCTGCCGCAATCACGGTTTGCTGTTGCTGCGCAACCGGCCGGTCTGGCGCACCGTCGTTGGTGGCTCGCGCGAATATGTAAAACGCCTCACGGCACCGTTTGCAGACAGAATTCGCCTGTCAACGCCAGTGACGCGTATTCGCCGCCTGCCGCACGGCGTCGAAATTACAACTGCGCAGGGTGAGATTGCCCGCTTCGATGACGTGGTCATCGCGACGCATGCGGATCAGGCCCTGGACTTGCTGGCGGATGCGACACGTGTCGAAAAGCGCATTCTCGGTGCCTTTGGTTATACGCGAAACCGGGCCGTGCTTCACACTGACAACACCTTCATGCCGCGCCGCCGCGCCGCCTGGTCAAGCTGGAATTATGTGGCCGACACGCGCACCGAAGCGGGCCAGCCCAGCATCACATACTGGATGAACCGGCTCCAGCCGCTCGGCGAAGCCGAGGATATTTTCGTGACCTTGAACCCGGCGCGGGAACCGCATCAAGGAAAGATCATCGCCGAAGAAACCTATCACCACCCCGTCTTTGACGCCGGAACCGAACAGATGCGTCAGGAACTATGGGCCTTGCAGGGCTTGCGAAACACCTGGTTCTGCGGCGCCTATTTCGGTTCCGGTTTTCATGAAGACGGCCTCCAGGCCGGGCTTGCCGTCGCTGAAGATCTCGGTCGCCTGTCCCGCCCATGGAAGGTGGCGGACGACAGCAGCCGGATCATCCGCCTCGATTTGGAGACGATTGCCAGGGACACGCGATCCATGGAGGCGACGGCATGAAGCCTCCCCTCGTCTCTGCGCTTTTCCCGGGCCATGTTACCCACGCCCGGTTCAAGCCGAAAACCCACAAACTGGACTATCGAATCTATTCGCTGTTTCTCGATCTCGATGAGTTGGAGACGCTGGACCGGAAATTGCGGTTTTTCTCGGTGGACCGGTTCAACCTGTTTTCATTTCATCGCAGGGACCGCGGCAACGGCAGCGGGCTTGGGCTGCGCCAGCAGATAGATGCGGCAATGACGGCGGCGGGCATGACGGCGGATGGAGGGCCGGTGCGCCTGCTTACCATGCCCCGTTTGCTTGGCTGGGCCTTTAATCCGCTCAGTGTGTTCTTCTGCCATGGCCGCGACATGGAACTCAAAGCCATCCTCTGGGAAGTGGACAACACTTTCGGCCAACGGCATTCCTATCTGATCCCCGTAGAGTCCGGCATGGGCGCGGAGATCGTACAGCGCTGTGACAAGGCTTTTTATGTCTCGCCCTTCATGGACATGGACCTTCACTATGTTTTCCGCGTCATCCCGCCTGGGGAGAGGCTGAAGATCGTCATTGAAACATTCGACGAAGATGGCGCCGTCCTGACCGCCAGGCATCTTGCCCGAAGGGTCGAACTGACCGATCGAGCCTTGCTGAGAGCCTTTGTCACCATTCCTTTCCTGACCCTGAAAGTCGTTCTCGGCATTCACTGGGAAGCGCTGAAAATCTGGCTGAAGGGGGTGGGACTGAGAAAGCGCCCGCCGCCACCCGCACAGCCAATATCCTTCGTTCACCCTTCATCGTCGCAAATCGAGGCCAGAATTCATGACCCCGTTTGACAATCTCTCGGAATTACCGGTGCAGAACACCCGCGTCAGCGGCCGTATGGGCCTCGGCACTTGGCTCATCACCCGGCTGCTGAACAATATTCACCGCGGCCGGCTTCGCATCACCCTCCCCGGCGGCGGAACCATCGAAAAATCGGGGACATCGGAAGGCATCGACGCCATTCTCGTTCTGCATAACTGGCGGGCAATCCGCCGTCTGTTCGTCAATGGTGATATTGGCTTTGCGGAAGGCTTCATTGAGAACGACTGGTCCACACCGGACCTGACCGCGCTTATCCGTTTCGCCGCGCAAAATCGTGATGCTTTCACGAAATCAATGCGCGGCAGCCTGCCCATGCGCCTCATCAACCGGCTTGCGCACGGGCTGAACGCCAATACCAGACGTGGCAGCCGACGCAACATCGAGGCGCATTACGATCTTGGCAACGAGTTTTACCGGCAATGGCTCGATCCCTCGATGCTTTACTCCTCGGCGATTTTCGACCTGATGACACCAACCCTTGAGGCAGCGCAGCAGAAGAAACTCGAGCGTATTGCGGAAAAGTTGCAGTTGACCGGCAACAAGGATGTGCTGGAAATCGGCTGCGGCTGGGGCGCGCTCGCCATTCACCTCGCCACGCAGCACAATGCCAACGTGACCGGCATCACCCTGTCGCCCTCCCAGTTGCGCTGGGCGGAAAATGCTGCGGAAAAAGCAGACAAGGCTGACCGGATCAAACTGAAGCTGCAGGACTACCGCGACGTCAAAGGTCAATTCGACAACATCGTCTCCGTGGAAATGTTTGAAGCCGTCGGCGAAGCCTATTGGCCAAGCTATTTCGGGACGCTGAAGCGCTGCCTGAAACCCGGCGGTCGGGCGGTGCTGCAAATCATATCCATTGAAGAAAACCGCTTCGATACGTATCGGCGCAAGGCCGATTTCATTCAGAAATACGTGTTTCCTGGCGGCTTCCTGCCCTCCGATTCAGCTCTGGAAAAAGCCGTGGGGCAAGCCGGCCTCAAACTCACGGAAAAGGAGCTTTTCGGCCAGTCCTATGCGCTCACACTGGCGGAATGGCGCCAGCGTTTCCATGCCCGGTGGCAGACTATTTCCCTGCTCGGCTTCGACGAGCGCTTTCGGCGGATGTGGGACTATTACCTCTGCTATTGCGAAGCAGGTTTTGCCGAGGGAACCATTAACGTCGGGCTGTACACAATAGAACACGGATGAGGCGGGACTAAAAAACGGAGAACCACGATGAAGATCCTTGGATTGGCAATTGCATCCGCCCTGTCTCCGTTGCTGGCAGGGACAAGTGCGACGGCAGCCGATATCAACGGCAACTGGGCGCGGGGCGACGGCAAGGCGAAAGTGCTGATCGCTCCCTGCGGCGAGAAAATATGTGCGACAAACACATGGATCAAACCCGGCACCCAGAAAGAGAAGACCGGCGACCGCCTGATCATGGACATCAGGCCGGGCGAGACGGGCAATTACACCGGCACGGCCTTCGACCCGCAGCGGGATAAATCCTACAAGATAACGGTGACGGTGGCAGGCAACAACATGACTACGAAAGGCTGCATCATCGCCGGTCTGCTGTGCAAGGGCATAAGCTGGACCAGGATCGACTAGCCACGTCCCAGATCCTCCCTCTCGAGTCAACCAGACCAAAAAGTCGCCTGATCAATGGCAAAGGAAAAAATCGATGAAGACATATCTTGCCGCCTATTTCTTCACCCTGGTTGCCTTTCTGGTGATCGATTTCATCTGGTTGAGCACCATGGCGTCACGACTTTATCGACCGGCCATCGGCGATCTTCTGGCGGAAAATTTCCGTCTCGCTCCGGCGATCATCTTTTATCTCATCTACGCCGCCGGCCTTACTTTTCTCGCCGTGCGTCCGGCACTTATTTCGGGACAATGGAGCACGGCGCTGCTTTACGGCGCTGCCGTGGGCTTCATGGCTTATGCCACATATGATCTGACCAATCAGGCGACGCTGAAAAGCTGGTCGACGACCCTGACCGTTGCCGATCTGCTGTGGGGCACCTTCGTCTCCGCGGCAGCGGCCGTCATCGGCTTTCTTGTCACGGTACGCATCATTGGCCCGTTGGAAAACTCGGCAGGCTGGCCATGATGACCGTCGCCTCCTGCAGCCTGCGCCCGATGATCACAGGGCGTGTCCGGAACGAACTTCCCAAGCATCTCTTGTCTTCCTTCGAAAGACGATCCTATAAAGGAAGAATAGCAAGGAAGGTTCGAATGCAGGGCACAGAGATCGCAAGCCTTATCCACCGCGTCGGCATGGGTGATCGTTCAGCATTCGTCTCGCTTTACCAGGCAACAAGCCCGAAGCTTTTTGCGATCTGCCTGAAAATCCTGCGGGACAGAACGGACGCCGAGGAGGCGCTGCAGGAAATTTATATCAAGGTGTGGCAGCGCGCCCGCACATTTGCCGCAAGTGCCGGCAAACCGGCGACATGGCTCGCCACCATCGCGCGCAACCACGCCATAGACACGATTCGCGCCCGCAGACCTGCTGGCAATGACATTGACGAGGCATATGACCTCGTCGACGAAAGCGTTCGCGATCCTGAACAGCATGTTGTTCTGGCGGATGAAGGCCGCAGGATCGACGACTGCATGCGGGAACTTGAGACTGTGCACGCACAGGCAATACGCCGGGCCTACGTCGAGGGTCTGAGCTATCTCGAACTCGCCGACGAATTACGCGTGCCACTGAATACGGTTAGAACCTGGCTGCGGCGCAGTCTTCTCAAACTCAGAGAGTGCATGCAGCGATGACGACGGGCGACCACAGCGGCGGAATGCACTCGCGCGATGAAATACTCGCAGGCGAATATGTGCTCGGTGTCCTGCCGCTTGAAAAGCGCCGCGACGTGGAACAGCGTATCCAGGAGGACAGGGTCTTCGCGCAACTGGTGCAGCGCTGGGAGACCGAGTTTTCAGACTTTAACGCCGATTACCAGGAAGAGACGCCCAGCGCCGCTATTCTTGCCCGTATTCAAGAGCGTCTGTTCGGCAGCAGAGCGGTCAACACGAATGGCACCTTGTGGAACTCCGCATCTTTCTGGCGCTGGATATCCGTAGCCACCAGCGCAACCGCCGTGGCTGCCGTCGTTTATGCCGCGTTCCCGGAACAACGGGACGGCACAAGCCCGCTTGTGGCCGAGCTTGCGACAACCGACAGCCAGGTCAATCTCCTCGCGTCCTACGACGCGGAATCGGGCCGAATGCGTATCGTTCCCGTGGCGACCGGAAAGACGGACGAAAAGTCACTGGAACTGTGGCTCGTCATGGACGGCGGCAAGACCCGCTCGCTCGGCGTTTTCCAGCCCGGCACGAATGGCGACCTCGTCATTCCCGCCGACATGCGCGGCAATATAAAGGAAGGTACGACTTTTGCGATCAGTGTCGAACCATTCGGTGGTTCACCGACCGGTCAGGCAACCGGTCCGGTCATTGCTGTCGGCACCGCCCGGTGGGGTTGATGCCCCTCTGGGCCGTCTGCAGCCGTGATATTGTCATGCTGCCGCCGGAAAAGAAAGACGCAATTCCGTGTCCAGCATGGCGCAGAACCCAGGACTGGCAAGGGTGATCCGCCGTATCTGAAGCGCAACGCCGCGCTGCTGCGGCCGTTCTCAATTTTACCGCCACCGCCATCCGTCTTTTCGCAACGTGCTGCAGCCCAACACGTAACCCACACCCGCGGCCAGGCAAAGTGAAGCCCAAGGACTTCTGCCGATCGCGCGGCGTGCGGCGCGGCGATTGATCCGGGCAACCGCATTTACAGACACCAAAGCCCGTGAAGCGGTTTCGCCAGCACGGACTTTCAAACTGTCGATCTCGGCGCGCAGTGCGTTCATCTCATCGCTCAATTGCGCTGCAAGGCTGTCATCGCGCTCCGCTACCTCTGCAAGCGCCGCGTCAACGAGGGGAGCGTCGGAGATTTGCGGCTGGACACCCGCGGGGTTCGGCTGTCCGTTGCCCTCTGATGCCGCGGGAACAGAACTGCCATGTTGTTGAAAGGTATTTTGGTTCATCGAAGCCTCCTTGATCAGCATCTAACCCGCGCCTCTCTCGGATGTTCCAGCAAGAATGATTGCTTTGCGTCGCGTAAAGCCCTGGCCGGTGGGTCTTGCGAACACTTGCTTCAGCTATCGCATAACACCGGGACCGCGCCTCGTCAGACGCCGCCGTCAATGGGTCTAACTGTCGAAGGTTCTTTAGAGGCCGGCGACGCGAGATAAGACACATCGCAGACAGGGAATCCGTCTTGAATCCGGTTTTGCCGGCGACGGCGATCGGGGGTGAAACTTTTTTGAGCGCGACGAGTTTGGTTCACGAGCAATGAAGCTCGCATTTCCCACAGCATGCAGTCATCCGCCATGCGGAGAATCTGCCCCCTTTCGGAGGAGATACCGTGAACTCTATCATTTACCTAGTCGGGCTGGTCGTGGTCGTCCTGTTCATTCTCTCACTGTTGGGGTTACGCTAATGGTTGATCCAATCGTTACTGACGCCAATCGGAGCTACGTCGACTGGCCTGCCATTTTTGCCGGAGCGTTTATTGCCTCCGGGGCAATGGCGGTTCTCACCGCGTTTGCCAGCGGATTGGGACTGAGTTCAATCTCGGCGGACAATGGCGGTGAGATCAGTTCAGTCTGGCTGATCATAACCGGCCTCTTCGTGGTCGTTTCCATGGTCGGCTCTTACATGCTGGGCGGTTACATCACCGGCCGGATGCGCAGACCCGCAGGGCAGGCGGACCGAAACGAATTGACCGTTCGTGACGGCCTGAATGGGCTGGTGGTTTGGGGGATTGGAACGGTCGTCTCGGCATTCCTGGCCCTGGGCGTTCTTTCAGGTGGTGCAAGAGCTGTTGGAAGCGCCGCCCAGACAGCAATTGAGGCAACGGGAACGGCGGTTGGTGGAGCGGCGCAAGGCGTCGGACAGATCGCCGGGGGAATCGTTTCGGGAGCCGGCAGTGCCGCTGGCGGTATCGCGCAAGGGGCCGGGCAGGCAGCAGCGCCCAGCATCGAGCAGATGCTTCCGCAGGGCCTCAGGGCCAATCCCCTCGATTATTTTACTGATACGCTGTTGCGAACGGATGGACAGGCAGCGTCGCCGCAGGCCGATCAAACGGTCGGTGACTACCAGCGGCAAATAAGCGGCATCCTGGGAAATCTGCTGTCGACAGGCGAAATTTCCGACGCTGACAGAAACTGGCTCACGACACAGATTGCTACGCGTACCGGCATCAGCCAGACCGATGCCCAGAACAGGGTCAATCAGACGGTGGAGCGGGTGCAGGCCGTACGGACGGAAGCGCAGCAAAAAGTCGATGAGGCCCAAAAGCGCGTCGACGAAATGAAGGCGCAGGCAGAGAAAGCGCTGGAGGATGCCAAGAGGCAGGCGGCTGACGTTGCGGAGAAAGCACGAATCACCGGCATTCTGACCGCGTTTTTATTGGCGGCTTCAGCAATCGTGTCCTCTGCAGCAGCTTACATCGGCGCTGTTCACGGTGGTCGACATAGGGATGAAGGAAGAATCTGGGGCGGACTCGCCTACAGGAGATAGCCCTTCATATCTGCAAAGGAGTCCCGCCCGTCTCGGGCGGGGCCCCGATCATAAGCCATTCCGCGCTCTTCGGCCTCATTACGCCGCGCCATCATCATCCTTCGACATTTCCGCCTCAATGACGCAGATCACACCGCTCTTCTCGTAGACGAATTTCGTCTCGCCCTTCAATTCGGCGGACAGAAGCCGCTCGATGAGAGTCGAACCGAAACCCCTGCGCCGGGGCGGAGCAACCTCCGGCCCCCCTCGCTCCTCCCACACAATCCGCAGGCGGTTGTCTGCAAGAGGCTCGAATTGCCACGAGATGGATACCTGGCCGCCAGGCGCGGACAGTGCACCGTATTTTGCCGCGTTGGTCGCCAGTTCGTGGAGAGCAAGGGAAAGTGACACGACCGCTCTCGGGGGCAAGGGAACGCTAGGCCCGCCAATCTGAAAGGCGTCGACGGGATAAGGTGACAAGGCCTGCTGCATGACGGCCTTGAGATCTGCGTGCTGCCAATCGGCGTGCACCAGCAGGTCCTGCGCTCTGCTCAGCGACGCCAATCTGCTGGTGAAGGCTTCCACCTCCTCGTGGTTTGCCTTGTCGCGACCAAGCGTTTGTCTCGCAATTGCCGTCACAGTCGCAAGGACGTTCTTGACGCGATGATGGAGTTCATTGACGAGAATGGATTTCAGCCGCTCTGCATCCTTGCGGGCGGTGATGTCATGCGCCGTCTTGGAGGCGCCTATAACACGTCCGTTGGCGTCGCGGATCGGCGACACGCTGAGAAGCACCTCGACAAGCCGCCCGTCCTTTCGACGACGCTGCGTCTCGTAGGGTTCAACGAAACGGCCTGCCCTGACCTCCGTGAGGATCCTCGGCTCCTCTTCCTGCCTCCCATCCGGCACCAACATCAGCACCGACCGGCCGACGACTTCATCCTGCGAATAACCATAGAGCTTTTCCGCAGCTGCGTTCCAGCTGGTGATCTTCATATCGAGATCGATGCCCATAATCGCGTCATTGGAAGAGGCGATCATCGACGCGAGGTGTTTCTCGATCTCCTGCGCGTGTCGTCTCTCGCCGATATCGACCGAAATGGCGACAGCTTGCGACATGTTTCCCCCGTCATCGCGGATTGCGGAGACCGAGTTCGCGACCCACACCAGACTTCCGTCACCACGGACGTAGCGCTTTTCTATCTCGAAGCTTTCACCGGTCTGAACCATGTGCTGGAACAGGCGCTGGTTTTCGGGAAGATCGTCGGCAAACGTAATCTCCTGCATGCGGATGCCGATCAGCTCGTCCCTCGGCCGACCGACGATCCGACAGAAATGATCGTTCACGCTGAGGAGTTTTCCGGTCAGATCGCCGAGGGCTATGCCAGCGGCTGACTGCGCGAAGATGGCCCTTAGACGCTCCTCGCTCTCTCGCAAGGCCGCATCCGCCTTCACCCGCTCGGTCGTTTCGTTGACGATGCAGAACACACCACGCACGGTGCCATCCTGATCCGCGACCGGAGAATACGAAATGTCGAAGTACACCGTTTCGGGGTAACCGTGTCTTTCGATATAAAATGGCCTGTCTTTTGCGGCGACCGTTTCTCCCTTCGCGAGGACGCGCTTCAGCAGCGGCTCGAGGTCATCCCAGAGTTCGTTCCAGTATTCTCGGGCGGGTCTGCCGAATGCGTGTGGGTGCTTATTGCCTATGGTTGGCGCGTAGGCGTCGTTGTAGAACGCGACAAACTCCGGTCCCCAGAACATCACGATCTGCGCCTGTGAGGGAAGCATGATGCCGATGGCGGCATGCAGACAGGCAGGCCATTCCGATTTCGGACCAAGTGGCCCTGATGCCCAGTCCACTGTGTCGAGGAGGCTGGATACGGGAACTGCGAGCGTGTTAACCTTGTCCAGGACGACGATCTCCACCTGAGGATTGACAGAAGCAGCCTATAGAACTTTCGGGTGCGAGCAAAGTGTCTGTCACGGTTGTGGCATGTTTCCTGTGTCTGACCGTCGATATCAGCCGAAAGTCATCATGGCCGATCCTATCTCAATCAAAGCCCCATATATCTCAATCCGAGCGGTCCACCCCCGATCACCTCCGCCAGCCTCCTGCAGTCCAGAGTCCTTTTCGGTGTGTCACTGGACCGTCTCGCTGCCCTGCATGAATACACGCATGAAGGAACGAGATGAAATGCAGGGCGGCGCGGACTCCGCCGCCCTTTTGCCATTTGAGATCAGCCACGTTGTGAATCGAGCTGTTCGTTGTTCTTTTCGACTTCCTGCGCCTTCATGTAGCTTTCGATCAGAAGCTGATAGGGAGGGAAGATCTTCGTGTAGACTGCCGCCCATTCCTGGGCATCGTCCCGGTGCCACGTCTTTTGAAGTTCGGAAGCCACCGCGGCGGTGTCCATTGGCACCACACCCGCCTGAACGACTCGGGCCAAAGTGATTTCCTGGGCCATCTTGGAGTAGGTTCCGGATGCATCGACCACGGCAAAAACCCTGTAGCCATCCTGAACGGCACTGATGGCTGGAAAGGCCATGCATACGCTGGTGATGGTACCGGCAATGATCAGGGTCTTGCGACCGGTCGCCTTGACGGCGGCGACGAAATCCGGATTGTCCCAGGCATTGATCTCGCCACGACGCGCCACATATTGCGCATGTGGTGCATTTTCATGAATTTCCGGGATCAGCGGACCGTTGGGCCCCTGCGGTACTGATGCCGTGGTGATAACAGGCATCTTCGTCAGCGTCGCCATTCTGGCAAGTGCTGTGGCGTGGTTGCGCAGAACAGGCATCGGCATATCCGCCACCGTCTGGAACAGACCGCTCTGGTGGTCGATCAAAAGCATCACCGCATCATCGGGATCGATGACCGGCCGCTGGCCGTTAAAATTGGCTGGTGTACTCATTTCAAGTCTCCGTGGTTGGTAAGCATGGACTTGGGGAAGGAAATCACTTGCCCCGATAAGGCCCGCGGCCCTTGCAAAGCCGCGGGAATGGCTCATGCAGGAATGCCGCCAAATTTTCCGGCTCGGAAATCCACGAAGGCTTCGCGCAATTCCTCAGGCGTGTTCATGACGAACGGCCCCTGCATCGCAACCGGCTCGCTAAGTGGCATACCGCTCAGCAGAAGCACCGTCGCGTCGCTGTCGGCGGTGATGTCAAAGCCACCTCCCTCGCGATCAAGCATGACGAACTGGGCATCTCGCGCCGATCGCGTGCCGTTTACGGTGACAGTTCCGCGAAGTACGGCAAGACCGGCGCTGTGGCCCTCCGGCAGATCGAATCTCGCGAGTCCGCCCTGCTTCAGACGCAGATCCCAGACGTTGATCGGCGTGAAAGTGCGCGCCGGTCCGTTGTGTCCGGCATACTCGCCGGCGATGACACGAACAGTTCCGGCATTGGCAGGCAACACCACGGCGGGAATATCCCCGTCGAGTACGGTCTGATAAGCGGGCGGCGCGGACTTGTCCCTCGCGGGCAGGTTCACCCAGAGCTGCACCATTTCCAGCGTACCGCCCTGTTTCGTAAAGGCACGGGAATGACGTTCCTCGTGCAGGATACCCGCAGCCGCGGTCATCCATTGAACATCGCCCGGGCCGATCAGACCACCGCTTCCGGTCGAGTCGCGATGTTCCACTTCGCCCTGATAGACGATGGTCACTGTTTCGAACCCGCGATGCGGATGGGCGCCAACGCCCCGCGGCGCGTTACTAGGCTCAAACCGTTGCGGTCCGGCATAATCAAGATGCAGGAAGGGGCTGATATGTTCGCCCTGGGTCATCTGGGAAAGCATGGAGCGGACCGGGAACCCGTCCCCGACCCAATGCGGCGATGTGCTGCTGTAAACGCCAAGAACCTGTCTCATCATTGTCTCCTGAGTGCCCTTCTCTTTGCGAAGAGCCGCTGGTGATCGTGTGAGAGCAAAATAATTCTGGAACAAACTGGCCGGTAGATCGGAAATCAGGATATACTGTCCTGAAAACAGGACAATTAAAGGCCGTACCATGCCCGATCTGAACGATCTGCGCCTCTTCGTCGACGTTGTGGAACAGGGCGGTTTTTCGGCCGCCGCAAGGAAACTGGACGTCCCCCGCTCACGGCTGAGCCGCCGCATCGGCCTGCTGGAGGAGGATCTCGGCGTGAGGCTGGTGCAGCGCACGACCCGGCAGTTTGCAGTTACCGAAATCGGCCAGGAATTTTACCGCCATTGTCTGGCGATGGTGGTGGAGGCGGAAGCGGCACTGGAAGCGATCGACCGCCGGCGAGCGGAACCGCAGGGCACGGTGCGGGTGAGCTGTCCCGCATCGGTGATCTATTTTCAGGTTGGAGAAATGATCGCCCGCTTCATGGCCGAGTACCCCAAAGTGAAAGTCCATCTGGAAAGCACGAACCGACGGGTGGATGTGATCCGCGAGGGTTTCGACCTTGCCATCCGGGTGCGTTTCCCTCCGCTTGAAGACAGCGATCTCGTCATCCGCAAGCTGGCGGAAAGCGAACAGCGGTTAGTCGCAAGCCCCAGCATTGTCAAATCACGCATCACCATTCCGGCCGATCTCGTCAACATGCCCGGCCTCGCCTGGGGTTCATCCCACAGCAGTTTCGAATGGAACCTGCTTGGTCCCAATGGCGCCTCCGCGGCCATTCCCTATCAACCGCTGCTGATTACCGACGACATGGTAGCCCTGCGGCTTGCCACACTCCGGGGCATCGGTGTCTGCCAGTTTCCCACCATGGTCATCAGGGAGGATATGGCGATGGGGAGGCTGATCGACCTCCTGCCAGACTGGGCGCCACGAAGCGGCATCATCCATGCCGCCTTCCCTTCACGGCGCGGGCTGCTGCCATCCGTGCGCGCGCTTCTGGACTTTCTGGCGGATGAATATGCAAGACTTTCGGCTTTCGAGAGACAGCAAATTTTACCGTGAACCCCGCACAGGTGACCGTTGAACGTGCACGCTGGTTTCTGCGCACGTTGCGTAGTCAACGGTCAAACGGCCCCAATCCAGTATCAGTTTCTCCCGATCCTCACCTTTGGACTGCTGCCTGGATGCCGCTTGCAGCTATCGATCAAGTTCCGCCGACCGAATGGAATGGCGTTATTGTCGCCCGCGCCAACCATACGCAAGACAAGGAATCGTGCGCCGAACCGGCAGCTACGTGCCGCTACGTATCAGGCCCTTGCGATTTGCCATACAGCGATCGCAGCTATTGCAGCCGGTATTGCGGCGACAATCACGAAGATGGGCAGTTCCTGCATCACCGTGTAACCCGCTTTGGTCACGCCCACCCACAGGTTGACCAGCGCCATCGCAAGCCAGAGGGGAATGAAAGCTTTCGCGGCGACAGCCACACTTGCCGGATCCTCGCCCCACAGCCAACCGAACAGGCAGAATACACCGAACAGGGCAATGCCGCCCAGAATCACCAACATCATATGCATGATGCCAACCTTTCATGCCTCGCAGGCGAGAACGGGCGCTGAAGCCCGTTCCCCCAGTCGTTACTTGGTCGTATAGCCGCCGTTGACGAGAATGGTTTGGCCCGTCATCCACCAACCATCCGAGACCATAAAACGGATGTAGGGGACGATGTCCTCGATGTCGGTAAGTCCCGTCTTGGAGAAACCGGAGAGCGCCGCCGCGGTCTTGTGGTAGGCGACGGCATCCGCTCCCTCGGCGGGATAGAAAAACGGGGTGTCCATCGGGCCGGGCCCGATCGCCGTGACCGAGATGCCGCGCTGACCGAACTCCTTCGAGGCTGCGCGGGTGAAATGCTCGACCGGCGCCTTGGTGCCGGCGTAGCTCGCATAGAAAGGTGTGAACGCGCCGAGCAATGAGGTCACCAGCGTTACCAGCTTGCCGTTGTCATTAAGGTGCCTGCCAGCTTCCTTGATGAAGAAGAATGCGGTTTTCGCGTTGACGGCACTCATTTCATCATATTCGGCTTCAGATATCTCCAGAATTGGCTTTTTGAGGACCTTACCCACCGTGTTGATTGCAATGTCAGGCCGGCCGATGGCAGCCACAGCCTCGGCGTACAGCTTTTCGACGGCGCCCGCCGTTGTCAGGTCGGCTTGCAATGCCACTGCCTCGGCACCGGCCGCCTTGACTGCGGCTACTGTTGCATCCGCCTCCCCTTTGGTGGCAGCGCTGTTATAATGGATCGCGATTGCTTTTGCGCCGTGTGAGGCGAGATCGCGTGCTATCAGCCCGCCCAAATTCTTGGCGCCCCCGGCGATGATGACGGTTTTACCCTTGATGCTGTGATCGGTCATGGATGGCCTCCTTTTGCAGATGGGCAGCCGCATCTGCGCCCGCCGTCGCCAGCCAGAGTATCGTCTGGATTTTCGTGATAAAGTCATCCATTCTGGTTTCACTTGTTTGAAACCCCGCACAATCTGAGGCTCTTGTGGATCGCATCGACCTCTTTCGTGTGTTCACCCGCGTTGTGGAGTGCTCAAGCTTTACACGTGCAGCAGACACACTCGGCCTGCCACGGTCTACGGTTTCAGCTGCCGTTCTGGAACTGGAGGCGCGCGTCGGCGCCCGCCTGCTGCACCGGACCACCCGCAAGGTTTCAGCGACGCAGGATGGGTTGGCTTTTTACGAGAGGTGCCAGCGCATTGTCTCGGATGTCGAGGACACCGAGAACATCTTCCGACAAACCATCTCACGGCCATCGGGCAGGCTGAGGATCGACGTTCCGGGCCGGATCGGCCGGTTGATAATCGCGCCCGCCTTGCCGGATTTCCTTCATCGATTCCCTTTGATCGATATCGAGCTGGGGGTTACCGACCGCGCAGTCAATCTCATTGAAGAGAGTGTGGATTGCGTTTTGCGGGTCGGTGCATTGACCGACTCCGGTTTGATCGCGCGACAGATAGGCAGGCTGCCACTCATCAACATCGGCAGCCCAGCCTATTTTGCCGCGCATGGCACACCTTTCGCCCCGGACGATCTGTCGCAACATTGGGCAATTAACTACGCATCTCCTTCCACGGGGAGAATTGAAAGCTGGGAATGGCTGGAAAACGACACCGTTCGCTCGATGTCTATGCGTGCCCGCGTGACGGTCAACAGTGCAGAGGCCTATATTGCATGTTGTCTGGCAGGAATGGGTCTTATTCAGATACCTGCCTACGACGTCCGAGATCACTTGCAAAACGGCGCCCTGATCGAGGTGATGCCGGATTACAGGGCCCAATCTTTGCCCATGGCGCTGCTCTATCCACACAGGCAGCACCTCTCCCATCGTTTGCAGGTCTTCATAGACTGGTTGGAGGCACTGCTTAAGCGGGAGCTCCTGAGCGACGCCATTCTTCTTGAGGATTGACCTGGGACCGAGATAAAAATGAGATTGTCCGCCAGCGGACCGATCACGCAAGACAACTGACGCCCAGGCAAATCACCACCGCGACAGTGCTGGCGGCGGAGGCTCCATGACGCGCCCTCAACGCATGTGTCACCTTCCGGCATGATGGACACAGGCCGAAACAGTCATCATAGTGCAGCAATAGAGCGACGCTACGGTCCGTCACTGAATGGCGTCACGGGCAGAGGCCGGCTCTTCCGAGAGCGAAGAGAAAGTTCGGGCAACCATCCCTGCCTCGGCCATTATGGGATTCACTGGCGCGCCGCGCTGGAGGACAAGGCGAATGAAAACGAGATTTCTCGGTGGGACTGTCCTCGCTTTGGTGCTCTCCACCGCAATTGCCTCCGCTCAGCAGGCCTCTGACACTGTCGCGCCCGAAAAAGCGACGGGAGCTGCAACTGCCAGACGTGTCGAGTCAAAGAGCTTCATGGTCGCCGCGGCCAATCCCCTCGCGGCTGAGGCGGGACGCGAGGTGATCGCAGCGGGCGGAAACGCCATAGATGCGATGGTGGCGGTGCAGACCGTGCTGGGCCTTGTCGAACCGCAGAGTTCCGGTCTCGGCGGCGGTGCCTTCCTGGTTTATTACCATGCAAAAAGCGGCAAGTTGACGACGTTGGACGGCCGTGAGACGGCGCCACGGGAAGCTACGCCTAAGCTCTTCCTGGATGATAAAGGTCAGCCGCTTAAATTCCTGGACGCAGTCATTGGCGGCCGTTCCGTTGGCACGCCGGGAACGGTGCGACTTCTGGAGGAAGCCCATAAACGGTATGGAGAAGCGGAATGGGCGAGCCTTCTGAAGCCCGGCGAAAAGCTGGCGACCGAGGGGTTCAAAGTATCACCGCGTCTTGCCTCCCTCATCGCTTCGGAGGGCGACCGGCTGAAGAAATATGCAGAAGCCCGGTCATATTTCTTCGACGCCTCAGGGGCCGCCCTGCAAACCGGTGCCGTGTTGAAGAACCCGGCCTATGCCGAAACGCTTGCCGTGCTTGCCAAAGGCGGCGCCGACGCTTTTTACAAGGGGACAATCGCCGAGGCGATCGTCAAGACCGTGCGCGAAGCCGCCGACAATCCGGGCGTCTTGTCGCTGACCGACCTGTCCAACTATCGTGTGATCGAGCGCGCACCGGTCTGCTTCAATTATCGCGCTCTTGATGTGTGCGGGATGGGACCGCCGTCTTCGGGTGCCGTCGCCATCGGTCAAATACTCGGCCTGTCGGAGAATTTCGACCTGAAGAGCCTGGGGCCGAAGAATGTCGAAAGCTGGCGCATTATCGGCGATGCGCAACGCCTCGCCTTTGCCGACCGCGAGCGTTATGTCGCTGACGCCGATTTCGTTCCCCTGCCGATCAAGGGCCTGCTGGACAAGAGCTACCTAAGCGAAAGGGCAAAGCTGCTCGATGGCGACAAGGCGTTGGCCAAGGATGCCGTCAAGGCCGGCGAGCCTGAATGGGACCACGCGCTCCTTTTGGGCCGGGATGCCGCGCTCGAGTTGCCCTCTACGAGCCATTTTGTCATTGCCGACAAGGACGGCAATGTGGTCTCTATGACGACGACAATCGAAAACGGCTTCGGCTCGCGTCTGATGACGAATGGTTTCCTGCTCAATAACGAGTTGACAGACTTCTCGTTCAAGACTCACGACGGCGGCCTGCCGGTCGCCAACCGCGTTGAGCCCGGTAAACGGCCGCGCTCGTCGATGGCCCCGACTATCGTGATGAAGGATGGAAGACCCCTGCTCGCCATTGGTTCACCCGGCGGCAGCCAGATCATCGGCTATGTGGCACAGGCGCTGATCGCCTACATTGACTGGGGCATGCCCGTTGAGGCGATCGTCGCCCAGCCACATCTCATCAACCGGTTTGGCACATACGATATCGAGGCCGGCACCAGCGCAGAAGATCTGGTGGGATCGCTCAAGGCGCTGGGTTACGAGGTAAAACCGGGTGAAATGAATTCCGGTTTGCATGTCATTGAGATGACCCCCAAGGGGTTGGCCGGCAGCGCCGATCCCCGGCGCGAGGGAGCCGTTGTCGGAGAGTGAATGCGTCACGGCCACGAGCACCAGAACAGCGTGGAGGGTGTCTATCCGCCAAGATTGCAGGCACGAGGCGACAGTTCCCATATGATCTGGATACCTGACTAACGCCGCAGCCCATCCATGACCAGCCGGACGATCCTGTGCGCGCGGTCACGCCAATCCGGCCCTTCCGGTATGGAATAGATGCCGAAGAGCGCGTTCAGGACATCCGCACCTGCGATGTCTCCCTTTACGGCGTCAGCCTTGACGGCATTGTCGAGTAGCTCCTCGAACGCCGTATGCAACAGCTTCGAGCCCTCCGCAAAAAGGGCGGAGTTGGAGGTGAACAGGAGTTTCAGACTGTTGGCCATGCCCCTTTTTGCCGCCATGTAGCTAACAAACCGGTTCATCCATTCTTCAACGGCTTTCGCGGGCTCTTCTTCCCGGATCAGGTCGCGCGCGGCCGTCGCAAGAATTTCCAGCTCGCGCCGATAGACGCCCTCCACCAGATGTTCGCGCGTCGGGAAGTGCCGGTACAGCGTCCCTATGCCAACGCCTGCACGCCTGGCAATATCTTCCAGCGAAGCCGCCGCGCCCTGCTCTGAAAATGCCAGCGCCGCGACTTCAATCAGCTTTTCCCGATTTCGCCGGGCGTCTGCACGCAAAGGGGCCGGTTCAACCGGAGGCGTTTGCTCCTTGGGCACGTGAAAGGCCGCTCCATTAAAAAATAGCTTGACGGACGACTGCAAGCCACTAAGTTAAACGGAGGCGCCTCCGTTTATGGGTGCGCCATTCGCTTCTTTAAATCAGTTATGAGGCGGATGTCATGCTGAAATCAACGATTGGCGCTGATGAGCTCCCGACAACTCCAGAGTTCCTGAGGAACTTAACCTTCTGTCGCTCATTCTGATGTCACAATGCAGGAGGCACTTATGACACGATCGGCCGATAGCATCAGACATAACGATAATCCCGCAGATTGGTTGCGTCGCAGTGCAGATGCCTCAATCTTGGCAACACCGCAGCAAGCTTTTTCCACTGACAGGGCCTACGACGTCCTGAACTTTGCCATCGAGACCATGGAGGCAGGGCTTGAGGTGGCGCTGTGCACCTTGGTGGAAATACGCGGAGGCTCGTCCCGGCCGCTTGGCGCGCATATGGCGGTCGCTGAGGATGGCAGGTACTGCGGATATGTTTCTGGCGGATGCACGGAAGCGGCTATCGCCGCTGAAGCCTTGCAAGCGATGAAGAGCGGCCATGATCGCTTCGTCATGCTGGGCGAAGGCTCGCCGTTCTTCGATATCGTGCTGCCCTGCGGAGGCGGCATTACGGTTGCGATTCATCTTGTCAGGAACGTTGAACCGCTCTGTTCCACCAACATGCAGGTCGATCACCGGCAATGCGCATCGCTTTGTTATGCACCGGGTCTCGAGCAACTTTCGCCCGGCCTCCAGAGCAAGCCGACCGGCTGGGATGGCGATGTCTTTGTCACCCACTATCGGCCAAAAGTACGGACGGTTTTTTCCGGGCGCTCGCTCGAAGTGGAAAACGCCGCCAGCGTCGCGAGAGCTGCAGGATACGACGTTGTTCTCCTTGAGGATTCGCCGGGAACCAACATCGATGCATCGTTGATTGATCCCGACACGGCCGTTGCAGTTCTCCAGCATGACCTGGATCGGGAAATCCCGTTACTTGAGGCCGCTCTGCGCGCATCGCCTTTTTACATAGGCGCACTCGGCAGTTCCCGCACCCATGAGAAACGCGTCGAGCGATTGCGCCAGAGGGGTCATTCGGATGAGTCAATCGCCCGGATCAAGGCCCCGATTGGCGTTTTCGGGCGGGCAAGAGACGCTCAGTCACTGGCGCTGTCGGTCATCGCCGACATCGCAGCGTCGCGACAGCTCAACGTAACAAACAGCTAGAGCAGAAGGCCGTCGCATCAACAAGCCGACGGCTGGTCACAGGCAAACCATTACCGTGAGTTCCATGGGTGCCGCGACAGATCCTCCAGCGCGGGCCTTCAGACGAGGGAGATGTCCAATGCGATTTAACATCAACGGAACGGCAGTGGAGGTCGAGGCAGACATCCGCACTTCGCTGCTTGATCTCATGCGCAACTATCTGGGATTTACCGGCACCAAGAAAGGGTGTGATCAAGGCGCATGCGGCGCATGCACCGTTCTGGTGGATGGCGAGCGCATCAATTCCTGTCTCGCGCTCGCGGTCCAGTATCAGGGCCGTAACATCACGACTGTCGAGGGCCTCGCCGCAAACGGCAACCTTCATCCCCTGCAAAAAGCCTTCATAGAGCATGACGGCTTTCAATGCGGCTATTGCACACCCGGCCAACTCTGTTCCGCCGTCGGCATGGCGGGAGAAATTGAACGAAATATTCCGAGCTTCGTCACCGCCGATCTTTCGAGCGACAGCATCGCCGTCGATGACACCGAGATTCGCGAACGCATGAGCGGCAATCTCTGTCGCTGCGGAGCCTATAACGGCATCGTTGAAGCCATATCTGAAACGCTGGTGCAGCAGACGGCGGTCCCAACCGATGAGAGGGCACGGGCATGAATATCTTCTCCTATCACCAGGCATCTGATGCTGGGTCGGCGATCGCGCTCAAACAGGCCGGGCCGGCAGCGAAATATTTGGGCGGCGGCACCAATCTTGTCGATCTCATGCGCGAGACGCTCGAAAGACCGGAAACGCTGATCGATGTCACGCGGCTATCGAGCAGCATCGAACAGCGCACCGATGGCAGCCTGCTGATCGGAGCGGGGGTGAAGAACACGGCGCTCGCGGCCCATGGCGCGGTACGGATCCAGTTCCCGGTTCTCTCCCGGGCCATCCTGGCAGGAGCAAGCGCGCAGATTCGAAACGTCGCGACTGTCGGAGGCAATATCCTCCAACGCACCCGGTGTCGGTATTTCTATGACAATGCCGCCCATTGCAACAAGCGTGAACCGAGTTCGGGCTGCGACGCGCTGGAAGGTTTCAACCGCTACCACGCAATCCTTGGGGCATCTCAAAGCTGCATCGCGACCCATCCTTCCGACATGTGCGTTGCGCTCGTCGCACTGGATGCAATGGTGCACCTTGAGGGGCCATCCGGCACGCGCAGCCTGCCGCTGCGCGATCTTCACCGTCTGCCGGGCGACACACCCCAGATAGAAACGGCACTTCATCCGGACGAGCTCATCACGGCCGTCGAAATCCCAGCGCTGCCTTTTGCAAAAAGATCCGCTTACCGAAAGGTCAGGGACCGTGCGAGTTACGCCTTCGCTCTCGTTTCCGTCGCCGCGGCGCTTGATGTCGATAGCGCAGGTAACGTGAACGACGTGAGGCTGGCGCTCGGCGGCGTCGCGCACAAGCCGTGGCGCGCTCTCACTGCTGAATCGCATCTTAAAGGTCAGCCGGCAAACGCGAAGACTTTCCGCGCTGCGGCGGAGGCCGAACTCGCGGACGCTGTCGGTCTGCGAGACAATGCTTTCAAGATCGAACTGGCAAAACGCACTATTGTCGCCGTTCTGGAAGAACTGAAGGGAGAAAACGCATGAGCGCTGATACCCACACGCTGCCGGAAGCGGGCAGACAAGGTCGCTGGCAACCTGCCGTTACGAAAGACCCGCTGCTGCGCAAACATGGCGCCCTCGGGCAATCCATATCGCGCATCGAAGGTCCCATGAAGGTTCAGGGCAGGACGCGATTTGCGGCGGAGTTTCCCTATGACAACATCAGCTATGCGGCGCTCGCTTTCAGCACCGTTGCCCGCGGTCGCATCTCCGAGCTGAATGTGAGTGCAGCGGAGGCCGCGCCCGGCGTCATTCTCGTCATGACCTACAGAAACGCACCGAGGATGAAGGCGCCGTCGCTGATGATGTCGTCTCCGACAGCTGCCGGGGCGAGCAATCTTCCCGTCATGCAAAACGACGAAATCCACTGGAACGGTCAGCCGATCGCTCTGGTTCTGGCCGAAACGCAGGAACAGGCGGATTACGCTGCATCGTTGGTCACGGCAAAGTATGAACTGCTGCCGGCGGTCACGTCCTTCGATGAAGCCAAGAAATCGCCCAGGCAGCTCGAAAACCTGCTTGGTCAGCCTCCATTTGTTGAAATCGGCGACGCGGAAGCCGCGCTTGCAGATTCGCAGGTGAAGGTCGATCTCATCTACAGAACACCACGCCACAATCACAATGCCATAGAACTGCATGCAGCAACGATCGTCTGGAACGATGATGAGCTGCGCGTTCATGATGCGAGCCAGCTGCTAGACCTTACCACAGGCCAGCTCGCGGATATATTCGGGCTCGATATCAGCAAGGTCCATGTAACCTCGCCCTATGTCGGCGGTGGCTTCGGTGGGAAATGTTTCTGGGATCATCAGATCCTGGCTTGCGCGGCAGCCAAACTTGCGGGGCGCCCCGTGCGCATCATGCTGTCGCGGGAAGGTGTCTTCAGGATCATCGGCGGTCGCACTGTAACCGAACAGCGCGTGGCCTTGGGTGCCAGGACCGATGGAACACTTAATGCGTTGATCCACACCGGAACCGCGGCGATGACGACGCACAATTCCTGTCCGGAACAATTCACCTTTCCGGCCCGCCATCTCTATGGCGCCAGAACGTTCCGCATTGGTCAGGATGTCGCCGATCTGGACATGCTGGCAAATACTTTCATGCGTGCGCCGGGCGAGTCCGTCGGGACTTTCGCACTTGAATGTGCACTGGATGAACTCGCGGAGAAATTGGAACTGGATCCCATCGAGCTGCGCCGGCGGATCGAGCCGGAAAAGGACCCGACGACCGGCAAGCCGTTCTCGTCGCGCTATCTCATCGAGGCTTACGACAAGGGCGCAGAGCAATTCGGCTGGGATAAAAGGAGCCGGACACCACGTCAAAGACGTGAAGGCGAATGGCTTATCGGCATGGGATGCGCCACCGCGACCTATCCTTACCACCGCTTTCCCGGCGGTGCGGCCCGGATCAAGCTGACTGCAGACGGCCATGTTACCGTGTCGACGGCCGTCCATGACATGGGTATGGGCACCGCCACGGCTCAGGTGCAGCACCTGGCGGCACGACTGGGCCTGCCGCTCGAGCATGTCACGTTCGAGTATGGCGACAGCAGACTGCCGAGAGGCGTGATCGCCGGAGGCTCCACTCAGACCGCCTCCATAGGCGGGGCGATCATTGCCGCAACCGAGGTCTTCATGGAAGAGTTGATCAAGCTTGCCGGGAATGACTCGCCCCTTGCGGGGCTGTCGCTTCCTGAAGTCGAGGCGAGAGATGGTGGGCTATCGCATGTCAACGATAGCAGCCGGTTTGAGAGCTACCAATCGATCCTCCAGAGGGCGGGTCGAGAAGAGCTCGTCTGCGAGGCAGAGGCACCAGCCCCAGCCGAAATGGAAGCTTTTTCAATGCATTCCTATGGTGCGCAGTTCTGCGAGGTGCGCGTCAGCGCACTCACCGGCGAGACGCGCATCTCCCGCTTCCTGGGTTCCTTCGACGCCGGGCAGATCCTCAATCCCAAAATGGCGACCAGCCAGTTCAAAGGCGGCATAATAATGGGCATCGGGCTTGCCCTGACCGAAGAAACCTATTTCGATGAGCGGACTGGACGCATCGTGAACGCCTCCCTGGCGGATTATCATGTGCCGGTGCAGATGGACGTACCGCCTATTGAAATCCTCTACACCAACAAGCCCGACCCGCAGGCGCCGATGGGCGCTCGCGGCATCGGTGAAATCGGTATAACAGGGGTTGGCGCAGCCGTTGCAAATGCAGTCTATAACGCAACGGGTATTCGTGTTCGCGATCTGCCCGTCACCCTGGACAAGCTGATGGCCGGTCTCGACTGACGCGTTCGACAACATCAACGCCCTCAGCATTTCCGCCACGGTCCAAACCGCTCGCCGCCGACACGGAGCGCCAAAATTCGAGGTCCAGCTTGGACCTCGACCCCGCCTGCAAGCGACAGCAATGTCGGTAAACAGTCCACAAAATCTGTCTGTCTGGATGGGCAGTAAGCCCTGCCCATCGGCAAAGAGCGCAGAGACCACCGGCATTACCCTTCGCCTATGGTTTTTGCGGTTTGCATACCGTCGAGTTGGCCGCTCTGGCGGCCTCCCTAGCGCTCCGGGCATGACCTACGACATTCGTTTGTTCCTGGGCGGATCACGCGGCAGTCATAGCGAGAGGTTAGCCGTTGTTGGCTGCGCTGAGGACGGCCTTGACCGAAGCCGTGGCGATGTCATCGTCGATGCCGATCCCGAAAACCGTGACGCCATCACGAGTGCGGCATTCTAGGTAGGCGACCGCTTGGGAATTCGCGCCGCGTTTCAGAGAATGTTCGTGATAGTCGAGGACTTCCAACGTCACCCCACAGCCCTCCTCCAGCGCCGAGACCGCACTGGAGATCAGGCCATTCCCACGACCTGTGATCGCAATCACACGACCTCTGTGACGGATGCGCCCGACAAAAACGCGTTCCTTCCCGGCGCTCCGACGGCTTTCATCCTGATAATCAACCAGTTCAAACGGCTGCGGCCCGGTTAGATGGTAAGCATCTTCGAAGATCGACCAGATCATAGCGGCCGTGATTTCCCTGCCGGTGCTCTCAGCGAACTCCTGCACACGGCGGCTGAGATCGATCTGAAGGGAGCGCGGCAGTTTCAAACCCTTGTCCTGTTCAATCACCCAGGCAATACCTCCTTTGCCGGACTGGCTGTTGACGCGGATGACTGCCTCGTATGTCTCGCCTATGTCGGCCGGATCAACTGGCAGATACGGCATTTCCCAGATACCGTCATTGCGTTTTCTGTGGGCCGTGAACCCTTTCCGGATCGCGTCCTGGTGCGAGCCCGAGAAGGCCGTGTGCACCAGTTCGCCGGCATAGGGATGGCGCGGGTGCACCGGCAGTCCGTTGCAATGCTCGACGGTATTCACGACATCGCGGATCGCGGGAAAATACAGTTTCGGATCGATCCCTTGGGTGTAGAAATTCATTGCCAGCGTCACCAGGTCCACATTGCCGGTCCGCTCGCCATTCCCGAACAGGCATCCCTCAACACGGTCGGCCCCGGCAAGTAACGCCTGCTCGGCCGCCGCCACGGCCGTTCCCCTATCATTGTGGGGATGCACGCTGATAACCACCGCATCACGGCGCGAGATGTTGCGGCCGAACCACTCGATCTGGTCTGCATAAACGTTGGGTGTCGCGACTTCGACCGTTGCCGGCAGGTTGAGGATCGCTGGACGTTCGGAGGTCGGTTGCCAAACGTCCAACACCCGTTCACAAATCTCAAGCGCAAAATCAGGCTCGGTGAAGCAGAAGGTTTCGGGCGAATACTGAAAGGTCCAGTGGGTGTCGGGTCGCTTCAGGCTTTCCTCCAGCATCGCCGTGACGCCGGTGACGGCCAGATCGATGATCTGATGCCGCTCCATCCCGAAGACCACGCGGCGGAACAGCGGAGCCGTTGCGTTATAGAGGTGAACGATCGCCCGGCGCGTGCCCTCGAGTGCTTCGAAGGTGCGGACAATAAGATCTTTACGGGATTGGGTGAGCACCTGAATCGTTACGTCGTCGGGAATCCGATCTTCTTCGATCAGCGCACGGACAAAGTCGAATTCGGTCTGTGACGCCGATGGAAAGGCGATCTCAATTTCCTTGAAGCCTACGGCGAGCAGCATGTCGTAAAAGCGTAGCTTGCGTTCCACATCCATCGGATCGGCAAGCGCTTGATTGCCGTCGCGCAGATCGGTGGACAACCAGCGGGGCGCTTTCGTAAGCCGGTTGGACGGCCACTTGCGGTCCTGCAGCTCGATGGGAGAGACGAAAGGGCGGTATTTGATTTCAGGATTGGTCAACATGGCGTGATCCGTTGCGATGCGTTTTGTGAAGGATTCGACACGGCCATTACGATCGCCGGGAAGCCGTCAGGCCCGACGATCGCCGGTAAGTCGCAACACGTCGCAAACCGTTAAACAGGCAAACGCATGGGCCGCGCGTCCAACGGCCACGCCGAGCGCCGCAGGATACGGCTCTTCGATGCAGTCAATAAGGCGGTTGCGGTCGGTCACCTGGCGAAAACTCTCTGCTGTTAGATGGCCTACCGTAGTGAGCGCGAAGCTGATATTCTAACGCCGGATGATCATCGATCGTCGCAAAAGGATTAGTTTTGAAAAGCGGCATAAACATTACCAACGAGATCGCCGTCATCACCCACGACGAAAACCGCTTTTCGGGGCCGAGGCACAGTCACGAAGAGGCTCAGCTTCTATATGCCGTCAGCGGGGTTGTATCGATCAGGACGGATCGGGGCACCTGGGTCGTTCCGCCAAGCCGGGCGGTCTGGCTACCGCCCAAGCTGGCGCACGAAACGTCGAGCCATGCAGGCGTGCAGTTCCGGTCACTTCTGATTGACACAAGCGAAATAGGGGGGCTTCCCGACGAATGCCTTGTGGTGACGATCACCCCTCTTTTGCGGGAATTGATTCTGAAACTTGCCGAGCTTGCTGAGAAGCCACAAAGTCGGGAGCAAGCGGACGCCGTCGTCAGGCTGCTTCTGATGGAACTTTCCTTTCAGCCAGCGCAGCCGCTCAACCTGCCGATACCGAAGCATTCCGGCTTGGCGCAAATGTGCGAGCAGGTCCGTACCAATTTGGCGGAAAATCTCTCCATCGAAGATGCAGCGACCAGGCTTCACATGAGCAGAGCCACCTTTATGCGGACATTCAGGCGTGAAACCGGCATGAGTTTCGGGCAATGGCGTCAACAGGCCCGGATGCTTGATGCCTTGACGATGCTGGCAGAAGGCAGAAGCGTCCTCGATGTCGCCCTTGAGTGTGGCTACAATAGCCCAAGCGCCTTTTCTGCCGTGTTTCGCCGATCACTCGGGTGCCCGCCCAGCACTTATTTTTAAGCCAGCCCGGATTCTGGTCATCACCTCGTTTAGCGCATCGACTGCGCGTTTGCATGCCAGACGATCAAGCCTCCGCAATTCAGTTGCAGTCAATCCCGCATGGGGCTGAATTCGGCTTGTCGCGCTGATCCGTCCACCCCTGTGCAATCCGCATCGCCACCACCGGTCAACAACTTGAACGCCGTAACGGGGCCGCCAAACCCGCGAGGTTAAACCGACAGACCGAACGGTTGCTGAGCGACGAGATGCACGACTTCCGCTCCCCGCGGAATCCAGCCATTGATCACGTCCATAGGATATTGCAGGTTCCAGCAGCGCCTCGTCACAGAGGCTCATGGAAAGCCCACAAACCATGGGAGGAAAACTGTGTCCAACAGAGACGACAATGAGCCGCCGCCCAAAGAACGCCCCGTCGGCCCCCGTGTTTTCGTTATCCTGCTTGCCGCAGGGCGTTCCAGTCGCATGGGAGAGACAGGTGCATCCAAGTTGCTTGCGGAATTTGACGGCGTTGCTCTCGTACGACGTTCTGCGCAGGTCGTGCTCGGTTCAACTGCCGACAGTGTGGTCGTTGTAACGGGGCACCGCCGGTTTGAAATCGAAGCTGCGCTTGATGGCCTGGGAGTCGAGTGTCTCGAAAACCCGCTATACGGCCGCGGCATGGCGACGTCGATTGCGGCGGGGGTCTCATACTGCCATGCTCGGGGAGCGGATGCAGTTCTGGTCCAGCTTGCCGACATGCCGGGCTTGGCAAGCGGCGATCTCGATCGGCTCATTGCGGCTTTTCGAACGACCGATGGTGAGGCGGTTGTACGTGCGACGGGAAACGGGAAGCCGGGGAACCCCGTAATACTTCCTAAATCGCTGTTTGAGGCCGTCACCCACCTCGAAGGCGATGTTGGGGCTCGTCGGATCATAGAAACATCCGGCCTACCCATCATTTATGTGGAGATCGGAGAAGGTGCGTTGCTCGACGTAGACACGCCCGATGCGATACACGCCGCGGGCGGAACGCTGAAAGGTTAGTCCTAGCGCCATCGTCGGTCAGCGTAGCAAGACCCGTCGTTGTTCATCAGTGCAATGTCAGGGACCCTTACGAAGCCCTGTAGATTGAAGATCTCGCCTTCTCCCATTTATAGTTCTTCATATAGTCGAGGAACGCACGCATGGCCGCGCTCGGAAGGCGGCGGCTGGGATAATACAGGAACCAGTGCGGCAGGGTCGGGCTCCAGTCGGGGAGTAACTCCACCAGTCGACCATCCTGAAGGTAGGGCCTGGCGTAGTCATCAAAGACATGGGCGATACCTCTTCCCGCAAGTGCTGCCTGTAGTTCATTGTGCGCCGAACTGACCGTCAGGCGGCCGGTTGGGGTGACTTCAATTTCCTCGTCGCCCTCGGCAAATCGCCAGGTGACCAGCGTGCCGCCGGGAAAGCGGCGTTTGACACAGTCATGACTGACAAGTTCGTGCGGCGTCTGTGGTTGCCCGCACCTCTCGATGTAATCAGGAGAAGCAACGATTGCATAACGAAGTGCAGGACCAAGCGGCAGAGCGATCATATCCTGCGCCAGTTGCTTGCCGAACCTGACACCGGCATCGAAACCCTGTTCCACGATGTCTATGACGGCCGCGTCGCTGATAATTTCGATCTTCACCTCGCGGTATACCTCCATAAAATCGAAGACCAGTGGGCAGAGGAAGTGATCGACTGCAGGCGCAGGCGCGTTGATCCTGAGGGTCCCCGACGGGCTATCGCGTAATTCATCGACCTCTGCGATGGCGAGCCTGATGTCGCTCAACGCAGGCGCAAGACGCTCGAGAAGACGCTGCCCTGCCTCGGTCGGAGACACGCTCCTCGTTGTTCGATTAAGAAGCCGGATGCCCAGAGCTTCCTCCAGAGCATTCATCGTTTGGCTCAAGGCCGATGAAGAAACCCCCCGTTCAAATGCCGCGGCTCGGAAGCCGCCGCAGCGCACGATGGCGACAAACACGTCGAAGCTGTCTAGCCGAACAGGATCCATTGCTAAGTTTTTCTAATCAAGTTGATAAAGTTAATGCAGGTTATCAGATCAATGACGCCATGTCATGGTTCCCTGAGTTAAGGCCTGCGCTCTGGTGCACCTCTGCCCCATTTGAGGGGCAAACCGAGGCAGTGCGCTCAATGAAAGAGGAAAGAAAGATGAACGCCTTCACTCTGAACAGACGTGCCATCATGCTGTCCGCGGTTGCAGGCGCGTCAAGCATGATCCTCCCAAGCCTGGGCGGCCCGGGCAATGCCCGTGCCCAGACGGCTTCGGCAGCGGCCGGCAATGCCGGTCATTATCGCTTTCGGGTGGGAGAGATCAGCGCAACCGTCTTGAGCGATGGGGTGATTGGTGGTCCGCCACGCATTTACGCCAGTGATACCCCGGAGGCCGAGCTTCAGGATGTGCTGCGACAGGCATTTCTGCCGACCGACCACATGACACTCAATCTCAACACGCTGCTGATCGAAACTGGTGGCCGGCGGATTCTGATCGAAGCCGGCGCTGGCAAGACCATGGGTCCGAACGGTGGCCGCATCTTCGATAACCTCGCGGCAATCGGTCTCGATGCCGCTGACATTGATGTGATCGTCATCTCGCATACCCACCCGGATCATGTCGGCAACCTAAGAACTGCAGACGGTGGCAAGGCCTTCCCTCGTGCCACAGTCTTTGCCCCGAGGGCGGATTGGGACTTCTTTGTCCGCACCGATCCAGACCTATCCTACATGCCTGTCCCGGAGGATTTCCGGACAAGATTTGCGGCAAACGTCAAGAACAGCCTCGAACCCTTCAGGAACGATGTTGAACTATATGAGGCCGGCACCGAGATTGCGCCGGGTCTGGCGACGATCGTCGCGTCTGGCCACACACCCGGCATGGCGACCTTCCTCGTTCATTCCGGAAATGACCAGCTGCTGCTGACGGCAGACCTTGCCTATCACCCTGTCGTCAACGTCGACAGGCCTTGGGTGCCAGGCCCCGACCGCGATAAGGAAACAGCCCTTTCCTCCCGTCGTCGCATATTTGACAGGGCGGCCGCCGAGCGTATGCCGGTTCTTGGCTTTCATTATCCTTTCCCCGGTCTTGGCCGGATGCTGAAGACCGATGGCGGCTATGCCTGGGTCCCCGCCAACTGGCAGTTTTGACGTCAACAACAATCGAGCAGGAAATCTCCCATGGATCAGTCAAAGATCAATCGTCGCGGCTTTCTCGGCACGGTGGGTGCGGCGGCAACCGGACTTGCACTCGCCAGCAGCACTACCGCGCAGGCTCAAGGCACGAACGTGTCGTCGGCCGCATCTGCCTCAAACCCGGAGGTGCTGACCCGGACCTTGCCTCGCACCGGGGAACGGGTCACAGCCCTCGGTCTCGGCACCTTTCTGACATTTGATCTAAAGCCCGGGGATCGCCGCGATGCCCTGCGACAGGTCTTTGAGCGATACGTCGCTGCAGGCGGTCGCGTGGTCGACACATCGCCTCTCTACGGCTCGGCGGAGGTCAGCGTCGGTCAGTTCATGGGCGAATTTGAGGGATCGGATGAGATGTTCCTCGCCAACAAGGTCTGGTCGACAGGAGAATATCTCGGAGACGAAAGCCATGCCGTTGAAAGCTTTCGGCAATCACGCATGCGGACATGGCGTGACACGATCAACCTGATGCAATGCCACAGCATCACCAATGCGCCGGTCGTTATTCCGCTGATGAAGGCATGGAAGAAGGAAGGTCTTATACGGCATGTCGGCGTGACCCATCACGAGTCGGCGGCACAGGACCAGCTGCTGGCGATTGTTCAACGCGACGATGTCGATTTCATTCAGACGAACTACTCGATCTTCAATCGCGATGCGGAGCGACGCCTCCTTCCAGCCGCCGCCGACAAGGGCGTTGGCGTCCTCATTAATCTACCGCTGGAAAAGGCACGTTTGATGAAGGTCGTCGAGGGGCGACCGCTTCCCGGATTCGCAACCGAGTTTGGAGCGACCAGCTGGGCGCAGTTCTTTCTGAAATGGGTCATGGCACACCCCGCCGTTACGAGCGTGCTCTGCGGTACGTCAAACCCTGACCATATGAGTGACAATGTCCAGGCGATGACAGGCCCGCTTCCGGACGAGCGCATGCGTGCCCGGATGGTCGCGCATATGGAAACAATTTCCGGGTTCGGCTCCATCGGCACGATGCCATGGTACCCGGGCAAGGAGAATATGTATTCCGGCCTCATCCGCGAGGCGCAGGCCAATGCGGCGCAGCGCCTGCGGTAAAATACGCGGCCAGCTCGCCTTAGAGTATTTCGCCTCACCCTGTATTCTCGAGATAGTTTTTGGCATTCGGCGGGCCGGATGGTTTCGACCAGCCTGCCGATATATCGCTTGCGCTTGAGTTAGGATGCCCCAAAAGACCGTAAAAGAGTCACCTAACGGCTGCCACGACGGGCACAACGCGAGCTGCTGGCTCTGCCATGGCGCGGGCGGTTTGTCGAAGCGCTGCAGAGGTAACGGAGCCGGCCGCCTCCAGGTGGAACTGCGAGACGAGCTCCCGCAGCTTTCTCGCCTCGGTCGCGAGCGCAGCGGATGCCGCCGTTGACTGCTCGACCATCGCCGCGTTCTGCTGCGTCGTCTGGTCCATCGTATTGACCGCCCCATTGACTTCGGAAAGACCGGTCGACTGTTCCCGGGCCGCCGTCGCGATGGCTTCCATATGCCGGTTGATGCCGGAGATGCGCTCACCGATTTCCTTGAGTGCCACACCAGTTTCGCGCACAAGCTTCACGCCGCCGTCGACCTCGGCGGTGGAGGTATTGATCAATGTCTTGATCTCCTTTGCCGCCGTCGCGGAACGTTGCGCCAGCTCGCGCACCTCCTGTGCAACGACCGCAAAACCCTTGCCGGCGTCGCCGGCCCGGGCAGCTTCCACGCCGGCATTGAGCGCAAGGAGATTCGTCTGGAAGGCGATCTCATCGATCACGCCGATAATATTGGAAATCTGCTGCGCGGAATTCTCGATGCGCTGCATGGCTTCCTCAGCCTGGCTGACCACAGCAGCCGAGCGGGAGGCGCTCTGATCGGCCTCCGTCGCCGCTCCGCGTGCCTCCTCTGTCCGTCTGCTGGCATTGGTCACATTGGCGGTGATCTCATCTAGGGCAGCAGCAGTTTCCTCCAGCGAGGCAGCCTGCTGCTCCGTTCGACGCGAGAGGTCGTTGGCACCGGATGCGATCTCCCGCGTGCCGTTGTCGATGACCGTAATGCTCTCGGAAATCGCGCTCAGCGTCCTACCCAGTTGCTTCAGTGACGTGTTGAAGTCATGCCTGAGGGCTTCGAAATCCGGAGCGAAAGGCTCATCGAGCTGGAAGGAAAGGTCACCGGAGGACAGTCTTTTGAGACCATTGGCAAGACCGGATACCGCCACCTGCAGCCGTTCTGCGGCATCGGCCTCAGCCTGCTGCTGCGCCTCGAGCCTGTCAGCTTCGGCTTGCCCGCGTGCACGCTCCGCATCCTCCTCCAGCTGCCTGTTGACGATTGCCGCCTTGCGGAAGACCTCGACAGCCGCCGCCATCGTCCCGATCTCGTCTTTCCGTCCGGTACCCGCGCAGGTGATGTTGGTCTCACCCTCAGCCAGCCTTGTCATGTCGGCAGAGAGCGCGAGGATGGGTTTGCTCACGGTGCGGCGGAACAGGACAAAGAGCAAGATCGAAAACAATCCTGCCAGACCGAGAAGAGCTTGCAGCACATCCTGCATGGCAGCGGCTGTCTGGGCGCTTTCGGCGGAGATAGATTCCGACACTTGCTCTATCTGGTCGCCCGTCTCCGCCATAGCGGTTTCCAAGGCTGAGAACTGCTTCATAAAATCGGGCAATGCCGCCAGGGCGACGATCGGATCCTTTTCTGCCGTACCGACGATCTTGTTCGCACTATCAATGTAGGCGAGCAAGGGTTTCTCGACCCCGGCGAGTACCGTCTGGGTGGCCGCATCCGTTGCAAGCGCTTTGTTGGCGGCAATCATTTTGAGAAATGACTCAACGTGTTCTGAAAGATCGGCCTTGACGCTGTCGAATGCGACGCCGGCCGCTGGATTGGAAGCAAGGAGAGACGCAAACACATCTGCGCGCAGGGCGTCATGCATCATGTCCGCCTGCATATGGTTGCGAAGGATCTGAGCCGATCGGGTTACGTTTTCAGAGTTGTGCGTCAGCGTCGATGCCGACCATATCCCCACCCCGGCGGTGCCCCCGGCTATTGCAAATATTGCCACGCCCGCAAAGATGATCTTCTGCTGAATGGATGCCATGACACTGTTCCCAAGGTTCGGCCTTGGAAAATAATACGCCGTTATTCTTAATTATCTGTCACAACAATTATCTACGGTGTCTCCGAGCAATCTGATGCCTCGGATGGAACAATAACATTTGCGCTGTCCGATCTTTAATTAGAGCTGTCGGCGCAAATATTCTATGGACTACGCGTGATACAAACCTTCACTCAAAATTCTACCGGCAATGTGAAAGCCGGCCGCCTTTAAACTTCGATCGTGGAAAAGAAGAGCCCTTTCAAAGCCGCGATTTTGGCCACTGGGCCAGTTGCGTGGTTCCGACGGGGTGCCGACTTGTCTCGGCTTACTTTTAAGGGCCTTGGTTGCTTCGTTCCGCATCTCGAAATGAACCGCCGCTCCAAGAGGCTCACGCCATTTCAGGTCAGTCTCTTCGCTCGCGATCAGTCGATGATGTTGTTTAGTCGCTTCGCGACCATGGAACTTTTGGTTGCTAAAATACTTACTGATACGTTTTCCTGTGTCTCGATCGCTGCATTTGGTAGCACAGACCGCTCAGCCGTCATGTTTTGGTAACCACGATCTTCCTGAAGGGGATTTTTGCAGGGCATTCCCTAGACAATTTGCTCGTCATGCGCGTAGCTCTAGCCCGGCCGGTTTGTACGCTTGATTACACATCTTGAGAGGATGTCGAATGTCGTTCGTTGCCGAAATTTTCCGCCAGTCCCCTGAAATCGCGCTCTTTTTATCTCTGGCTTTTGGCTATTGGATCGGAAAGGTCCAGTTCGGCAGGTTTCAGCTCGGAGGCGTCGCGGGCTCCCTTCTTGTAGCGGTCGTGATAAGCCAGGTGGGAGTTCAAATCGACAATGGGATCAAATCCGTTCTCTTTGCCCTCTTCATATACGCGGTCGGTTTTGAAAGCGGGCCGCAGTTTTTCCGCTCCTTGGGAAAACAATCTATACGAGAGATCGTCTTGGCTGCGGTTCTTGCGATCAGCGGTCTTGCCACCGTGGTCGTGCTCGCAAAGTTGACAGGCCTTGATAAGGGCATCGCCGCGGGGATTGCCGCCGGGGGACTGACACAATCCGCCATTATCGGAACGGCGAGCTCCGCTATTGAAAAACTTGGCCTTGCCGCCGATGAGACGCAGAGGCTCCAGGCGAACGTCGCGATCGGTTACGCGGTCACCTACATATTTGGTTCTTTTGGAGCGATCATCGTCTGCGTGAATATTCTTCCCTGGTTCATGAAACGGGGGATACGGGATGACGCCGTGAAAGCGGAAGCAGAGATGCTCAAGGGCGCCCGAGTATATGGCGTCGGTGAAGCACCTGCCCTTCCGGACCTCGTCGGACGGATATTCAGGGTCGAGGGTGCGGCTGGGAAAAGCATTGCCGAATTGGAAGCACTGTCGACAAAAGGGCCCATCACGATCGAACGCGTGAAACGCGGCAGCGCTCTGGTTGGCGTTGAACCCGAGCTTCGTCTGCAGAACGGTGATCTTGTGCTGATAGTCGGACGTCGTGCGGGCGTCGTCGGTCTTGAAAACCTGATCGGCAGGGAGGTGGCCGCGGCGGAAGGCCTGGAACTCGTGGTCACAACGCGCGACATCGTCGTAAAAGACAGGGACTTCGCCGACCAAACCGTCGCCCGGATATTGGAGCGAAGCAAAGACCTGCGCCATGGGATCTACGTGATCCAGGTAACTCGGGCCGGTGTAAAACTGGAATTGACCAACGATACCGTTATACGTGCCGGCGACATAGTGACCGTGCACGGAGTACAGGAGGATTTACAGCGCCTCTCGAACAGAGTTGGCAGCGTCATAACTCCCAGTGACAAGACAGACTTCGTATACCACGGGTTTGGTGTGGCCATCGGCCTGCTGGTTGGTCTTCTCGTGTTGAGGATCGGTTCGGTCCCACTGACGCTTGGCGCGGGCGGCGGGGCTTTGCTCGCCGGTCTCGTATTTGGCTGGTATCGCAGCCGCAATATGACGCTTGGCAACATGCCAACACCCGCATCAACTCTCCTGAGAGATCTCGGTTTGGCAGGGTTCGTGGCCGTGGTCGGGCTACAGTCAGGTCAACAAGCGGTACATACCGTCGCGGAAAGTGGTCTTTCGATATTTGCAATAGGCGTCGTCGTCACGGTGCTCCCGCTGTTGATAACAATGCTCGTCGGTCGTTACCTTCTAAAGTACGACAACGTCGCGGTTTTCGCTGGTGCTCTGAGTGGATCTCGAAGCGCCAATCCCGCCTTCGGAGAAATCCTCGATAAAGCCGGAAACTCCATTCCCACGACCCCTTTTGCCATAACGTATGCACTTGCCAACGTTTTCCTGACGTTGCTGGGCCCACTCGTGGTGGCACTCGTTTAACAGACAGGAGAGAGAAGTATGAACGATTACAGTCAGTTCGCAAAACTCAGCCCCTTCGAACTCAAAGACGAGCTCATCAAACTGGCGTCCACGAAAAAAGAAAAACAAATGCTGAACGCGGGACGCGGCAACCCGAATTTTCTGGCAACCCTGCCCCGGCGAGGCTTTTTCAGGCTCGGCCTATTCGCTGTTGCGGAATCAGAGCTCTCATACTCCTACATGGAGCAGCACCTAGGTGGCTTACCGCGCATAGAAGGCATCGAAGCGCGATTCGAACGCTTCGTCTCAGACAATCGAGACCAGGAAGGCGTCGTGTTTCTTGGTCGCGCCATAAGTTACGTGCGTGACCAGCTCGGACTTTCCGCTTCCGATTTCCTCCACGAGATGGTGGAAGGCATATTGGGCTGCAACTATCCTGTTCCGCCGCGCATGCTGCGTGTCAGTGAACAGATTGTCCGTCAGTATTTAGCGAAAGAGATGATCGGCGGACAAATATCGCCCCAGGACATAGACGTTTTTGCCACTGAGGGCGGAACGGCAGCAATGACGTATGTTTTTGACACGCTGCAGAAAAACCGTCTGATCAAAAAATCGGACAAGGTGGCTATCGGTATGCCTGTGTTCACGCCGTATATCGAGATTCCACAACTGGACGCATACGGGCTTGAAGAGGTTTCGATCAGTGCGGACCCAGAGGCTGGCTGGCAGTATCCGGACTCCGAACTCGAAAAGCTTAAAGACCCCTCGATCAAGATCTTTTTCTGCATCAACCCAAGCAACCCTCCATCGGTAAAGCTCGATCAACGGAGCCTGGAAAAGATCGCCGACATCGTCGACAATCATCGGCCAGACTTGATGATACTAACCGACGACGTCTACGGGACTTTCGCGGACGACTTCAAATCGCTGTTCTCCGTCTGCCCAAAAAACACGATCCTGGTCTACTCTTACTCGAAATACTTCGGAGCTACGGGTTGGCGGCTGGGAACCATCGCATTAAGACGGGACAACGTGATCGATCACGCGATCAGGAACTTGCCGGAGGAAGACAAAGCGTCGCTCGACAGGCGGTATTCATCGATTGTCACAGACGTTTCCGCATTAAGGTTTATCGACCGCTTGGTTGCTGACAGCCGTACCGTGGCGCTCAATCACACCGCAGGGCTCTCAACGCCTCAGCAGGTCCAAACGGTGCTGTTTTCGTTATTCGCGCTTATGGACGAAAACGACAACTATAAGAAAACACTGAAGCGACTTATCCGGCGTAGACAGGCAGCCCTCTACGCTGAGCTCGGCCTGGACACTCCCGACGACGAAAATTCGGTCGATTATTATACCTTGCTGGATCTTGAGAAGATTTCCCGCCGGCTTTTTGGCGACGAGTTTGCAGCATGGGTCAGACACGAATTTTCGCCGAACGAGTTGCTGTTCAGAATTGCCGATGAGACCGGAATCGTTTTGCTGCCGGGACGCGGCTTTGGAACCCAGCACCCTTCTGGTCGGGCGTCGCTTGCCAATCTCAACGAGTACGAGTACGCGGCGATTGGCCGATCGCTCCGTAAGATGGCTGACGAGTACTACGCGAAATTCCAGCAAACGCATCGATAACGCGCTTCCTGCCATCGTCCAGATGGCGGGACGCCTCTGTCGCCGATCACCCTGATGATCAAGAGAGTGTAAGAGTGCTCTCGCGGATCCTCATGGTGGACAACGGCTATGTCGTGCCAATCGTGATCATGAACAGGTTCATCGGCACGCCGCCAAACTGAATCTTAACCTCACAGCATGGACACGCCATAAGGAGAGTGAATTGCACGGCACACGATCCTCGCAAATTTGTCCGCGCCTCCTGGGATGCCGCCCTGACCGATTTCGGCAATGTATGGGTTCTGAAACCCGTCGTAAGCAGACGACGTCGCTTCCGTTCCGGCAACACCATTATGAGCCGAACTGCGAATGGTGACTTGGATGTCACGTCGCAAGCTGTTATGTTCTTGTTTCGTTTCTCCCAGCCAACTTGGTTGCAATGGACCTCACCACCGCCTCAGCCGTCAGAAAAATCATCCATGTCGACATGGATGCCTTCTACGCTTCGGTTGAGCAGCGCGACAATCCTGAACTGCGTGGCAAACCCCTCGCTGTTGGCGGAGCGGCTGCCCGTGGCGTCGTTGCAGCAGCAAGTTACGAGGCACGGGAATTTGGGGTGCGCTCGGCAATGCCGTCGGTCACGGCGGCTCGAAAATGCCCGGATTTGATCTTCGTGAAACCACGATTTGAAGTCTACCGCGCCGTCTCACAGCAGATACGCGAGATTTTTGCGGAATATACGCCGCTCATTGAACCTCTGTCGCTCGACGAGGCCTATCTCGACGTCACCGAAAATCTCAAGGATATGCCAATTGCCACTGAAATCGCTCTGGAAATCCGCGCCCGGATTAAGGCGGTGACCGGGCTGAATGCTTCGGCCGGCATCTCCTATAACAAGTTCCTGGCCAAAATGGCGTCCGATCTGAACAAGCCGAATGGTCAGGCGGTGATTACGCCGAAGAACGGTCCGGCCTTTGTCGAACAGCTCGCAGTCAAGAAATTCCATGGCGTCGGCCCGGCTACGGCGGAAAAGATGCACCGGCTTGGTATTGAGACCGGAGCGGATCTGAAAGCAAAATCCTTACCGTTTCTGGTCGAGCATTTTGGGAAGTCCGGTCCGTACTTCTATGGCATTGCCCGGGGCATCGATGAGCGGCAGGTCAGACCGGACCGCGTGCGTAAGTCGGTCGGCGCGGAAGATACATTTACCGCGGACATCGATGACCTCGAGCTCGCAACCAGGGAACTCCGGCCACTTGCGGAAAAGGTTTGGTCCTATTGCGAGGCAAAGGGTTTCAGCGGCAAGACGGTGACCGTGAAAATCAAATATTCCGACTTCACCCAGGCGACGCGGAGCAGGACAACTGCCATCCCCTATTCGAACGCCGAAGACATTCTAGACGCGGCCAATACCCTGCTGGCCGGTGTCTATCCATTCAAACGGCCGGTCCGGCTCCTTGGGGTAACGTTATCGTCGCTCACCAATGACAAAGATGCTGAAGACCAGGACCAATCGCAGCTGGGCCTGGGTTTTTGATCAGAAGAATGTGCTTCGGGGCCTGAGTTGATTTAGGCGACGGGCGCGTCAGCTGGGTCGGCTTGATCGCGTCGCTGCCTCCGCAGGCAAAGCGAGGAAAGAACAGTATCCCAGAGTCCTCGGAGCGGCGACCCTGATCGATCGCCCCCGGAGCGCCGAGGCGGCCGCTGATGGCGACCGGACGCCGGGCGGTCGTCACCACCCCACTGATGTTCATCAGCCTTCCGGTGATGTCGCGAACGTCGCGACGAGCAGCCGCTTTGAAGATCCAAAAACATCGATGGGTTCGGATTAAATGTTGCAATTCCAACATTAATATTGTTGGATTTGCCAATCATGATCAAAACGGGCGCGATAAATGTTGTATCATACAGATTTTCTTTCCAGGTTGGGACAAGGCCTCAAAGACCTCTCGCCAGTATGGGGCGTCTCGCCGGATGCAACCCTGACGCTCCTGACGATTTCCGAGAACGCGACCTTCCGTATCGCTGACGAGACCACTGGAAGCGATCTGATCGTGCGTGTGCATCGCCCTGACTATCATACCCAAGCGGAGATACTGTCCGAGCTCGCATGGATTGATGCGCTACGGCAAGATGGGGTGGTTGTTACGCCGCGGCCAGTCACGGCAAACGACGGCAGCCTCCTCCAAGTCTTCTCGGACGGCGAAACCATGCGCCATGCCGTCGCTTTCGAATATATGGCGGGCAAGGAGCCAGATGCTGAGTCAGACCTCGTCCACTGGTACAGGACACTCGGTGAAATCAATGCGAAACTGCACGCCCACAGCCGCGGATGGACGCGACCGGAGAACTTCGTCCGCAAGACATGGAGCTTCAACCGGATTCTGGGGGACGGTGCCTATTGGGGTGACTGGCGTGACGCCCTCGGACTGACGCTCGGCGGCAAGTCCGTTTTAGAGAGAACGCACAAGCTGCTCGAAGCCCAGACCTCCGCCTACGGCTATGGTGAGGACCGCTTCGGCCTCGTTCATTGCGACATGCGCGCCGCCAACCTTCTGGTCGATAATGGCAGACTGGGAGTGATCGATTTCGATGATTGCGGTCTGTCCTGGTACGCCTACGATTTTGCAGCCTCGATCAGCTTCATGGAACATGAGCCTTTCATCCCCGATCTCAAAGCCGCCTGGCTCGAAGGTTATCGGCGCGTCACCGCTCTTGATGAGCAACATGAGGCGGCCCTGCCGATGTTCATCATGCTTCGCCGCATGCAGCTCACCGCGTGGATCGCTTCCCATGCTGAAACGCCGACGGCCCAATCCATGGGCACAGGCTATACCGATGGTACCGTGGCGCTCGCGGAGCGCTATCTGGCCGAACACCGTTGAGGAGAGCCCGATGAGCGTCGCCACCAAGGAAATTCTAGATCTCAACCGTTTCGATGCAAGCCGTGCCGAGGGCTTCCCGGCTGAACTTGCGCAGCGCGTCGCCAAGCGCCAGGCAACGTTTGGAGCGTCATCCGTGCTCTTTTACGAGCAGCCGATCGAGATGGTGCGTGCACAGGGCGCCTACCTGTATGACGCCGGCGGACGCAGATATCTCGACGTCTACAACAATGTACCGTCGGTCGGCCACTGCCATCCACGGGTGGTCGAGGCCGTTGCGCGCCAGATTGGCGAACTCAACATCCACACGCGCTACCTCAGCCGCGTCGTCGAGTCCTATAGCGAAGAGCTCCTGTCAAAATTCCCGGCGGCGCTCAGCAATGTGGTTCTGACCTGCACCGGCAGCGAAAGCAATGACCTCGCCATGCGCATCGCCCGCATCGGAACTGGCGCCGAAGGTTTCGTCGTCACCGAAGCAGCCTATCACGGAAATACTGCGCTGGTGACCGAGATTTCCCCCTCGTCCCTACGCAAGCGCAAGCCCGCACCCTTTGTGGCGGTCATTCCGGCGCCGGCGCCCCGTGACGGCATGAGCGTTGCTGCAAGCTTTGCCGCATCTGTGGAACAGGCGATTAACGAACTCAAATCGCGCGGCATCAAGTTCGCCGCCTTGATCGTTGATACGATCTTCTCCAGCGACGGTATCTACGCCGATCCTGCCGGCTTTCTCAGGGAGGCGACAGATGTGGTGCACCGTGCTGGCGGCCTGTTGATCGCCGATGAGGTCCAGCCGGGTTTTGGGCGGACGGGAGGCAGTCTTTGGGGCTTCGAGCGCCACGGCGTGACGCCCGATATCGTGACGATGGGCAAGCCAATGGGAAACGGTTTCCCGATGGGTGGCGTCGTAACGCGACCTGACTTACTCCAGCGATTTTGCGAGGAAACCGGATACTTCAATACTTTCGGCGGCAATCCCGTGGCGGCCGCCGCTGGCCATGCCGTGCTCAGGGTGATCGAGGAAGAAAATCTGATCGAACGTTCGGCCGCTGTCGGTGGTCATTTCCAGCAATCGCTCCAGGCTTTACAAACCCGACATCCGGTCATCGGCGGCGTGCGGGGGGCCGGCCTCTTTATCGGCCTCGATTTTGTCGACCCCGCCACGGGGGAGCCGGACACGGCGTTCGCAACGACAGTGATCAATAAATTGAAACAAAACGGTATCCTGATCGGGGCAGCAGGCAAGTATGGCGCAACGCTGAAGATCCGCCCGCCACTGTGTTTTTCGAATGAGGATGCCGATCTTTTTTCGGGTACGCTGGACAGTATCCTGAACGCGCGTTGAGCCGCCTGAAATCTTTCAGGTACACCGGGCGACGATGTCGCCCGGACTTCTTCCGGTTTCAGCCCATCGCGTCGAGTGCTCCGAGCGATTCCGGAAGGGTTTGGCCGCCATCGACAACAATTGACTGACCGGTGATGTAGGCAGCCTCTTCAGATGCGAAGAACAGAGCGGCGTTCGCAATATCCGCCGGCGCGCCAAGACGACGCAACGGAACAGAGGCCGCCATCGCGGCGATATAGTCTGGGCCGTTGTCCTCAAGCCCCTCGGTCATGATATTGCCCGGCATGACCGCATTGATCGTGATGTTCTTCGGCGCCAGTTCGATCGCAGCCGTGCGCATGAAACCGAGCTGACCCGCCTTGCTCGCCCCATAATGCGACCAGCCGGGATATCCAGTGATCGGGCCGGTAATTGATGAGGTTATGATGATACGGCCTGAGCCAGCCTTCGTCATTGCTGGCAAAACGGCGGAAACACTGAAAAAGGTGCTTTTAAGATTGGTCGAAATCACCTGGTCGAAGTCGGCTGCCGTCATTTCGCCCAGCTTAGCCGCCGGAAAGATGCCGGCATTGGCGCAGAGGATCGCGACGCCGCCATAGCGGGTTATGGCTGCATCGACCATCGCCCTGCAGCCCTCCTCTGTACTCACATCCGCGGCAAATCCCGAGCCATTGGCTCCGATTTCGGACGCCACTCTGTCGGCATCGACCTGGCTGCGCGAGACAACGAGGACGTTCAGGCCGGCCTCCCCGAAACGCAATGCTATGCCCTTGCCAATCCCCCGGCTTGCGCCGGTGACAATGACCGTTTTCCCTTGCAGTGACTTCAACATGTTCCACTCACTTTTTTGTTGCAATTTCCACAAATTCGCGTGCCGCTACTGCTTTAATTTGAGGCGTCAGATTAAAACATCGGCACACGACCGGCGCTACCTGCACAAAACAAATGCACAGTAATATTAGGAGTTTAGCACTGCGTTTTTGCAAAAGTCACATTCGCCTCCGGGTGCTACCGCTCCAATCACGCTCCGCACCATGAAGCAGAAAATAGATGTTGTAAATCACACATTTTTACGACAAGGTTCCAACATAAGCGATCCACGAGCCACGGAAGCGGCCAAGAAAAAGGGGAACAATTATGATGAAAATCTCCAGACGCAACATGATGCAGATGATGGGTGCGGCCGCTTTTACCGGCCCAATGGCAAGCGCGACCCGCGCTTTTGCGGGTCGCGAAAAAGAGCTCAATATCCTTTGCTGGGAAGGCTACAATTCCGCACAGGTCCTGGATCCCTTCCGATCCAGCCAGTCAGCGACCGTCAAGGCTGAAAGCCTGACCAACGACCCGACCATGATCAACCGCCTGCGCGCGGGCGAGACCAAAATCTGGGACCTGATCAACGTCAACAATCCCTGGGCCCGAAAGGTGATGGGGCCGGCCGGGCTTATAAAGCCGCTGCCGCGCGCCGAGTTCGAGCCCTATTTCGAGACCATGCTCCCCAACTTCAAGGCGCCATATCGCTGGGCAATGAGCGACGACGGCAAGGACCTGCTCGGCATGGCGCAGCGCTTCGGGCCCTACAGCTTTGTTGTCAACACCGACAAAGTCAGCAAAGCAACGGCGGAGGAACAGGGCTGGGACCTGTTCAACGACGCCTCGATCGCCGGCAAGTACGGCATACAGGAATCCGACGACTGGAACGTCTTCAACATCTTCCTCATCGCCGGAATTGACCCCTTCAGGGAGCACACGGAGGAGGAGTTCAAGGCCTTTGCCGAAACCGCAGAAAAAGTTTTCAAGGGCGCCAAGATGGTCGGGGACATGGCGTCACTCAATCAGGCTCTCGTCTCGGGCGAGATCGACCTTTATATGACCGGTGGCACTTATTCCGTCTCTCCGGCGCGTGCCGACGGCTATGCGAACTTGCGCGCCATTACGCCACTCAAGGGCCCGATGGATGGCAAGGGCGGTATTTCCTGGATTGAGATCACCTCGACGGTCAACAATCCCGAACTTTCGCCACTCGCCCTGGAATTTCTGAAATACGTCCAGGATCCGCACGTCGCCCACACCGTCGCCTTTGCTGAAGGCACATTCAACCCGGTCAGCCAGATGGGCAACCCGAAGTGCTACGAACTCTTCACCAAGGACGAGATGGAAGCCATCCAATGGGACAGCCTCGAGGAGGATATGGCGCGTTCGGCGCAATACGACATCGTGCCTGACTATGACAAGGCACTGGAACTGATGACCGCCGCCAGGCGCCTGCGCGGCTGAGCAAAGCCTGTCCCGACGGAGAACAGAACATGAGCCTTGCGATGATCTCGCCCACCCTATCCGACGTCTTGCCGAAAATCGAGGATCCGATCCATCCAACGCCGAAACCGGTGCTGCAACTTGTCGACGTTCGAAAGATTTTCGGCGATTTTGCCGCGGTAGATGGCATAAGTGTCGATATCAGAGAAGGCGAATTCGTCACCATTGTCGGACCCTCCGGGTCCGGCAAGACCACACTCCTGCGCATGCTGGCCGGCATGGAATCACCATCAGAAGGCTATATCACGCTACGCGGTGAAACGATCAATAACGTGCCGTCCGACAGGCGTCCGACATGTCTCGTCTTCCAGTCGCTTGCGCTTTTCCCGCACAAGAGCGTCGGCGAGAACATCGAGTTCCCGCTGAAGGTCCGCAAAATGCCGGCCGCCGAACGTAAGGTCCGCGCTCTCGAACTCATGCGCATGGTGCGCCTGCCGGAGAGTTACTACTCCAAAAACGTGATGCGTTGCTCGGGCGGCGAAAAACAGCGCGTGGCGCTCGCCCGCGCGTTTGCTTATGACCCGGACGTCTTGTTTTTCGACGAACCGCTGTCGGCGCTGGACTACAAACTGAAGAAAGTTCTGGAAAAGGAGCTCAAGGACCTGCACCGCGAAAGCGGGAAGACCTTTGTCTACATTACCCATTCGCTCGAGGAAGCCATGGTCATGTCTGATCGCGTCGGGGTGATGAGCGGTGGCCGCCTCGTTCAGATTGGCACACCTGAGGAAATCTACACCAAGCCGGCAACGCGCTTCGTCGCGGAATTTTTTGGTGAGGTGAACAGTTTTGAAGTCAGGCGCGGCCACCAAGGCGTGTGGACGCTCGCCGACGGCAGGCCAATCACTGTAGCCCCGGTAGCACAAACGATTGGCGAGACGGCAACTGTCATCGTTCGGCCCGAAACCATGCGCTTCGTCACCGGCTCCTCGAGCGCTGACAATCTGATCTCCGGCACGATCTACAACGAATATTCTCTCGGCTCGCGCATGCAATATCAGATTCATTCCGGCGACCGGATATATCTGGTCGAGGCCGCACGCGCCGCCGCGACCGGCATCACGTCGGGCAACACGGTCACTATCGGCTGGGACGCCCGCGACGCGATCGTGGTGGGAGACTGATATGGTAACCATGACCCATGCTGAAATGGCCGGTGAACAAAGGCATTTTCCGTCTATCCCTGCAGGACTGCGCGCGGCCGCTCCTGTCACGATCCTGCTGCTGCTTGGCTTTCTGGCACCGCTTCTTACGGTAGCTGCCTATGCCTTCGCCACGCCCAAGAGCTTCGACGTGTTTCGCTCTTTTACCCTCGCCAACTTCACGGTGATCCTTGATCCTTCCAATACCGTTTGGATGTCGTTTGCCTGGTCGATCGCCTATGCCTTTGCGACAGTCATATTGCTTGCGATGATCGCCTATCCCATCGCCTACGGTCTCAATCGCATGTTCGGCAAATGGTCTGGCCTGGTCGGCGTGCTGTTCGTCTTCCCGCTGTTCGTCTCGGAAAACGTACGCCTCTACGGCTGGGTGCTGTTCTTTATCAAGAACGGGGTGCTCGACGGCGGCCTGAAATGGCTCGGCTTCTCGGGTGGACCCGAGGTACTTTACACACCCGGCGCCATCCTCTTCGGCATGACATATGTCTATCTGCCTTTCATGCTGTTCCCGATGTCGCTTGGCATTGCCATGATCCCCCGGGACCTTGTCGATGCGGCCCGCGACCTTGGGGCTAACAGGCTGATGATCTGGCGAGAGATCGAGCTGCCGCTCGCCATGCCGGGTATCCTGATCGGGATGTTACTCACCTTCGTGCTCGGCGCCGGCGCGATCGCCGAATCCAAGATTCTCGGCGGCCAGTCGGTCATTACCATCGCGCAGGATATCGAGGTTGCTTTCACGTATGCACAGAACTGGCCGCTTGGCTCGGCGCTCGCCCTCCTGCTCGTCGTCATCGTCAGCGGGCTTGCCCTCTACGTTCTGTCCAAGCTCGATCTCGACCGCATTCTGGGAAAGAAGTGAGACATGGAAACCCGCTCGCAAATCCGCGCCCGAGCCTTCGTCAAGGTCTGGACATCCTTTGTCGTCCTTGCCGTTTACCTTCCTATCCTCTGCGGAGCGATGGCCGGCCTGTCCAGGGGACGCTATTTCGGCTTCCCGATTAACGCCTTTTCGACCGAATGGTGGGGCAAGACCCTTGGCTCGCTCGAGATTCAGGCTCTCGTGCAGAACTCCCTCCTGATCGCTTTCATCGTCACGCTTGTCTCCGTGATATTCGCCTTCGTCGGCGCGCTCGCCTTCGCCCGCTACGACTGGAAGGGGCGCAAGCTTTTCCAGAAGGCGATCCTTCTGCCAGTCTTCTTTCCGCAGCCGGTGCTGGGGCTCGCTCTCCTCCTGTGGTTCAACGCGCTTGGCATCAACCCGAGCTGGCAGACGGCCGTTATTGCGCATCTCGTCTGGATCGTTCCGGTGGTCACGCTCGTCATTGCCATCCAGGTCTATTCCTTTGATCCAACACTGGAAGAGGCTGCGCGTGACCTCGGAGCGGGCCGCTGGTTCATTCTGCGCGACGTGACCCTGCCTATTCTGTGGCCGGGCATCTGGTCCGGCGCGCTCTTCGCGTTCCTGCTTTCCTGGGGCAATTTTCCGTTGTCGCTTTATACAGCCGGCGTCGACTCTACGATCCCGAAATGGCTCTATTCGAAGATGGTCGCCGGGTATTCGCCAATGGTGCCGGCGCTCGGCACGATGAGCACTGTATCGGCTGCCATATTGTTGCTGGCTGGCGGTCTCGCCATCATGCTGGTCCGCCGTCGTCAGGCGGATACATGAGGACGCCTCGATGAACTGGAAAACCGACCGCCGTTCCTTCTACTATCAGGGCGCTCCGGAACCCGACGATCCGACGCTTGAAAAGGGCAAGGTGGCGCTTCTCGTCATCGACATGCAGAACACGTATCTCGATCGCCCAGCTCCCGACACGCTCTCTGGTGATGATCTTGTCCGCTATCACGCCTGGACGCCGTTTCACGAGCGCATGCATGACACCGTCATCCCCAATACCCGGCGTCTCATGGAACGGTTCCGCGCACTCGGCCTCGACGTGTTTTTCGCGCGAATTGCTTGTCTGCGCACCGATGGCCGGGATCGTTCGCTCAGTCAGAAGAAGCCGGGATGGAACAATCTTTTGCTTCCGAAGGATGAGCAAGCTTCGCAGATCCTGTCGAAAATTGCCCCGCAGGACGGCGAGATCGTTGTCACCAAGACCACAGACAGTGCGCTGACGGGTACGAATCTCAGGCTTTTGCTGACCAATATGGGCATCACCCACGTTGTTTGCGCCGGGATTTTTACCGACCAGTGTGTATCTTCCACCGTCCGCAGCCTCGCTGACGAGAGCTTCGACGTCATCGTCGTCGATGACGCGTGTGCAGCAGGCTCCATAGAACTCCACGTCAGTGAACTGACCAGACTGAACATGATCTATGCCAACGTGATGACCACGGAAGAGTTGATCGGCTATCTGCCGCAGCCAAAGCATGAAACAATCGGGGACGAAAGTCGCCCCGGGCTTGTTCGCCCAGAGTGTTCCTGACACAACTTGGTCGATGAAAGCACTCGAAGCCCTTTATGCCGACAAGAATTCCTCCGTCTCTGCTGCAGTTGAACACGGCGCACTGAGCTGCTCCTCACGCGGCCGAGTTTTGCGCTGGAAAGCCATTGGGAGTGAGGCGCGATGAAAAAACCAAAAAGCGTGCGCCAGTCGCGCATCCTGACTGAACTTAACCAGGCACCGAGCCTGCGCGTTGCTGAACTTGCCCGGCGCCTAGACGTCTCGACAGAGACAATCCGGCGCGATCTGGACGAGATGACCGAACAGGGTCTGCTCAACCGCACCTATGGCGGCGCCGTGCGTTCGCTTTCCACCGAGCCTTCGGTGACCGAGCGCCATGCGCTCTTTGTCGGCGAGCGCGAAAGGATCGCCAAGGCGGCCGTCCAGATACTTAAAGGCGCTCAGGTGCTTATGATCGGCTCGGGCTCGACGACAGTGCACACCGCGCGGCGCGTAGCAGTCGAGATGAAGAACATCACTGTACTCACTCATTCCTTTGGTGTGGCGACCGTGCTTGCCATCAACCCGACAATCAAGGTGGTCATGCTCCCCGGCGACTACCACGCCACCGAGGGCGCGACGGTCGGTGCCTATGCCGTGTCATTCCTCAATTCCTTCTACGCCGATTTCGCCATTCTTGGCGCAAGCGGTCTGGGTCCAGACGGCCCTTCGGACGCCCTCCTGGAGTGTGGCGCGGTCTACAGCGCGATGGTCTCGCGCGCAGCGCGCACCGTCGTGGTCGCCGATCATTCCAAGCACGACCGCCTCTTCCCCGCGCGCTATGCCGCTTGGCGGGACATCACGCACGTCGTTACCGATAAGGCGCTGGGCGAAGATTTGACAGAAAGCCTGGACAACAACGACGTGAAACTGACCATTTGTTGAAAGCTGCCTGAAAATCGGAGGGACCAATGATCAGCGAGACGACCTCAGCAGGCAAAAAACGCGCGCGTGACTTCGGTATTGCCTTCGACGGCACGCCCGGCCCACTCAACGCCATCACCGACATCGCCGGTATCCATGTCGGCTTTTCGACGATCCGTGAAGAGACACCCCGCCCCGGTCGCAGGTTGCCGGTGCGTACCGGCGTGACGGCGATACTGCCGCACGCCGCAGCGGGCGAACCAGTACCGGTATTCGCTGGCATTCATCGTTTCAATGGCAATGGTGAGATGACGGGATCTCACTGGATCGAGGACGGGGGCTACTTTGTCGGGCCTGTCCTGATTACCAACACGCACAGCGTAGGTATCGCCCATCAAAGCGCCGTGCGATGGATGATTGACCGATTTGCATCGACCTACGAGGGAGACGACCACCTGTGGATCATGCCCGTGGTGGCAGAAACCTATGACGGCATGCTCAATGACATCAACGGCCAACACGTCGCGGTCGAGCACGTCCTGGAGGCGTTGGACGCTGCCAGAAGCGGTCCGGTCGCTGAGGGCAATGTCGGCGGCGGCACGGGCATGATTGCTTACGGTTTCAAGGGCGGCACGGGCACTGCCTCGCGCCTGATCGCAATTGACGACAAGGAGTTCACCGTCGCGGCGCTGGTGCAGGCCAATCACGGCCAGCGGGACTGGCTGACAATTAGCGGCCTACCCGTTGGAAAACTGCTGCAACAAGAAAACCCGGGGCTGTCCGAACGAGGCTCGATCATCGTTGTGATTGCCACGGACCTGCCACTTGCGCCGCACCAGCTGCGGAAGCTGGCGCGGCGCGGCGCGATAGGCATCGGCCGCAACGGCACAGTCGGCGGCAATAGTTCCGGCGACATTTTTCTCGCTTTTTCGACGGCCAATCCACACCCGATGCGCCATAAGGCCGGACCGTTGTTGAGCATCGACATGGTCAATGACGATGTGCTTGATCCGGTCTATCAGGCCGTGGTGCAGAGCGTGGAAGAGGCGGTGATCAATGCGATGGTCGCCGCGGAAACAACTGGTGGCACACCCCACGATCGATACCGCATCGAGGCAATAGACGCCAACGCGGTTGCCAGACTTCTGGCTCAGCGTTCACCCCGCTGATCCCATCGCGCCGCTTCCGTCCCGCCCGCTGGAAGCGCAGATGCAGCTCTGAACATGCGGCGACGGATGTTATCGCCTTAACACAGGCTAAGCCAAAACACGCCGGGAAAAACCAAAGCGGTGGAAGCAAACGCCGCGAGCGCTGCCGCATGAGAGATTACCGAAAGGATATCGCTCCCCGACTTTTGATTGCTCCGCAATTTCCTCATCCACAGCACAAGCAGGAAAAGCGATAAGCCGAACAGAGCAAGCAGTACGGATCGAAGGATCGAAACACCGGCCCAGGAGCGCGTATCCCACCCCCAGGCACAGCCGACGAATTGCACAGCATATAATGTGAGAAAGCACAGGGCCCAGGTGATGAAGGGCCCAGCAAGACTGAAGGCTGTTCGGTAGCGCATCTCAGCCTCCCTCCGTTAATGACCGTAGTGTCTGCAGGAAAAGAAACGATATGCCTGTCGCGAAAAGCAAGTGAACATGCCAGAGGGTGCCTATGCGAAGGTCGTTTCGGCGACGGTCCGAGACGTAGCCATTCGACAGACGCCAACACCCGAATGCCACAAGGATCAGGCCGACAAATCCGTGCAAAAGGAGATAAACGTTGACCGCAGTCGAAACACCGTGGATTGCATGGCTTACCGCCGCATATTCCTCCCGCAGCACCATTGCACCACAGACGATCGCCGCCACGTAGGCAATCGTGCTGATGATCGACATCGTCACAGCCGCTCTCAGATGTCTCGCCAGTGCGCCAAAGATGGCGGCTACAGCGGCGCTCAACAGGAAAACCGTCTGCAGTGATATCGACTGCGGCCAGACGATCTTTTCGCCACCAGCGGAAATCCAGAGGAAAAGCCCGCCGAAAAGCAATGAGGAAAAAAGCGTCGTATCCGCAATCAGGGCAAGTTTCACCGCCATGACGGACGGAGCATCGGCGCATTCGTAATGAAGCGGAAAACGTTCTTCTCCACGCGCGACGACGGGTCCGCGTTCCTGTCTGGCATCATCGTTCGGCGTCCACGCCAAGAAGAGCAAAGCAATAATGACGAGAGCGAAAACCGCCACCGGATACGCCTTGAGAAGCAATGCGATGAAAAAGGCGGCCGTGGACATGGCGGTCAGCAAGGGAAGAAAGCTTGGCCCTGGCAACACGACGATCTGCAGCGGCGCACCGGTTACGGCATCCGTCCCCATGGTCTCCATTTTCCCGGATCTCACAAAGCCGAGGTACCCTTTACCCGCGGCGAGCGTCGCCGCGATCCGGTTGATCGGAAGGCTGTCCGCTCTAGCAGTCACTTCCGGCTGTGACGCAAAGGCATAGGCCGCTGGCGGGGTCGGCATGGCCCATTCAAGGGTACCGGCATCCCACGGATTGCGCCTGAAGGCGCGCCCGTAGCGAAACAGCAGCGCGAAGTCCAGCACCACCAGCATGAAGCCCGCGGCCATTATGAAGCTGCCAATTGAGGAGAGAAGATTGAGCCACTCCCAGGGGGAAGCCTCTGGATAGGAAAAAACACGCCTCGGCATGCCGAGCAGCCCGGTCAGGTGCATCATGAAGAATGTGAGATTGAAGCCGATGAAGATCATCCAGAACGCGGCCCTGGAAAGGTGCTGGACGGGCTGGCGCCCGCTGATATGCGGCACCCAGTAATAAAGCCCAGCGAGCATGGGAAAGAGAAATCCCCCGACCAGGACATAATGAAGATGCGCCACCACAAAATGTGTATCATGCGCCTGCTGATCAAAGGGCACCATGGCCAGCATGACGCCGGTCAGGCCGCCGATGAGGAATACGCAGAAAAACCCGAGGATGTGGAGCATGGGAACACTCATCGTCGGCTTGCCGCTTGCGATGGTTCCAAGCCAGGCGAATATCTGGATCGCTGTCGGGATGGTTACAAGTGCACTCGCGGCAGAAAAAAACGACAGCGCCACATGGGGGATGCCCACCGTGTACATGTGGTGCACCCACAGTCCGAAGGACAGGAAAGCCATGGCGATCAACGCCGCAACGATGATGTGGTAACCGATCAGGCGCGTTCCTGCCAGAACGGGGATAATTGTCGACAGGGCTCCGGCCGCCGGCAGAAAGATGATGTAGACCTCGGGGTGGCCGAACAGCCAAAAGAGGTGTTGCCACAGAAGCGGGCTACCGCCGCGTTGCGGGTCGAAAAACGGGATATCGAAGGCCCGTTCAGCTTCCAGCAATATCGAACCGAGGATCAGCGGGGGAAAACCGATCAGCATCATCGCGGCGACAACGAGCATGTACCAGGCGAAGACCGGCATCCTGTCGAGGGACATGCCGGGTGCACGCAACCTCAGGATCGTCACGATGATTTCGATCGCCGCGCTGATAGCGGAAATCTCCACGAAGGTAATGCCAAGAAGCCAGATGTCGGCATTGATCCCGGGACTGTATTGCGATGACGACAGCGGTGTGTACATGAACCAGCCCCCCGAAGGGGCAGCCCCGCCAATAAGGGCGAAAATCAGCATTCCGCCACCGAAGAGGTAACACCAGTAGCCATAGGCGGACAGGCGGGGAAAAGCGAGGTCCCTGGCGCCGATGAGCTTCGGCAGGACGTAGATCGAAAGTCCTTCAAAAAAAGGAATTGCGAACAGAAACATCATGATCGTGCCGTGCATCGTGAAGACCTGCGCATATTGCTCGGCATCCATGAAGGCGTTTGATGAGGTGGCCAGTTGTGTCCGGATGAGCATGCCCAGGAACCCGCCGATGGCGAAGAAAACAAGCGCGGTCACCATGAAGCGTTTGCCTATGACGGTGTGGTTGACCGCTGCGAGACGCCGAAATCCGGTGCCCGAACTCCAGACCTCATTGAGCTCCCGGTGAAGCCTTAATGACGAGTGTTTCTTCGGTGTGCGCACATCATTCATCAGCGTTGTCCCAAACCCCCGATCACCTTTGAAAACTCGCTCTCCGTGTGAGCAACAACGCGGAAACTCATGCCGGCATGGCCGGTACCGCAATATTCCGCGCAGATGCCGCCGAAAGTGCCGGTCTGATCCGCCGTGAGGGCAATCTTGTTGGAAAGTCCGGGAATGGCGTCGATCTTTCCGCCAAGCCTTGGAACCCAGAAGCTGTGAATGACATCGTCACTGGTGACCTCTACAATGACATCACGGCCCACCGGCATATGCATCACGTCGGAAATGCGGACTTCTCCGGTCGGTGTTTCGTAAGCAAACTCCCATTTCCACATGCGTGAAACCGCATATATGCGAAGCGGATCGCTCCCGGACTGTGGCAGGAGGGATTCTCCTTGCATGAATGAAAAAGCCACCAGGGCCGTCAGGATCGGTATGGGGAACCCGATGCCGCCGCCGATCAGCCAATGGTGCGTTTTCACCCGAGCAAGGGAGGCCGGGCTGAAAAAGACCAACGCCAGCAGAACGGCAATCAGCATGAAGATTGCGCAGGCGCCGCCCAACATTACCCACCACAGCAGCGCGACCTTGCGACTGGCCGGGCCTGCCGGCGCCAGTGTCGAGAGGTCACCGGAGCAAGCGGAAACCAGCAAAAGCAGAGGAATGAGCGCTATCAAACGGAACCCCGCGCTTCTCCCGCGGGTTAGCGCTCGAAAAGGAAACTTCAGATGGAAAAAAGCGATGCACCCAACCCGGTCATCTCCAAGGTGGAGGAGAAGACGACGGACTCCGCAATCGCCGTTGCCGGCCATCCACTGCACGCAATGACCGTTCATTTCCCTATTGCCCTTGTCATCACGACATTGGCTTGCGACCTCCTTTATTGGTGGTCCGCAGACGAGTTCTGGGTTCGCGCCGGAGTCTGGGCATCGGGAGGCGCTTTTTTCAGCGGCGTCGCAGCCGGCATCATCGGCACGGCGGAACTGCTTCTTGTCGCGGGAATTCGCGCCCGGGTTGCCAGCTGGGCGCATGGTGTGGCCGCAATAGCGCTGATCTCCGTGGCAGGCGCCAATTGGGGAGGGAGGACATTCGGCATGATCGAGATTTTGCCGCATGGGCTCGGCCTGTCCCTCCTTGCTTCGGTCCTTACTGCGCTCGCGGGCTGGCACGGCGGAAAGCTGATATTCGATCACGGCATCGGCCTCATGGTGTCTCCCAAGGAATGAGGGGGGCGATGTTACGCTTTAGTGCCCCAGGCTCATGGAACCAGTCAGGCAGCAGTGCGGGTATCTCCGGTTTTGCGAGCGCCAGATAGACGATGCCAACGGCTATGATGCTGGTGAACGCCGTGACGACAATGAAACGCCACACAGGATAGATCTCGCCGTCGTTAAAGAGACGGAGAATGACCAAGCCCGTAAGCACGTGTAGAAACACGAGAATAGCCACAAGGGCGAGCTTTGCGCTGAACCATGATAAATACGTGGATTGCAGGAAAATAAGCGTGGTTCCGGACGCGACTGCGAAAAAAGCGGCTGGCGACAATACCTTTACATAGGAAAACCGCACGATCTTTTGCAGGCGGAAACGATCGTCATCGTTTTGAACATGCGCACGTTGCACGTAGAGACCGGGAAGACTGACAAGGCCTGCGATCCAGACAGAGATCGCTAAAAAATGGACAAACTTGAAGAGCGCGATCATTCCACCCCCCGCCATGCAGTCATGTGCAGCATGGTCCGGACGGAGGAAAGCGCAACGACGAGATAGGGGACAAGACCGAATGTCCACATGATGAGGCCCGAAAGCTGCTGATCTTCGAGCGCTGTCATCCCATAAGACTCGGTCGTGAGCAGATGCTCTGCAAAAAGCGGATAAGGAGCAAATGTCAGGATGGCTGCGAGGAAGCCCATCTGCGCCATCGTTGCAAGTGCGAGCGCAATTCTCCTTCCCGGTCCGGCAGAGACGAGCATCGTCCTCCATAGCCAGACAGCGGTTACAATCAAGGCGAGCTGCATGCCCCAGTAAGCAAGGGAGTTTGAAAGCGCGAATGAATAACCCGGCGGCAGATGCCAGGCCCAATAGACGATGGTATGCGCGAGAAACGGAATTTCCGGCAGGGCTGGGAGCCGCCAGGGTAAGCGCGGCAGGCGTCCTTCAAGATTTAGCGCAAGCAATGGCGCAAGGACGGCGATCAATATGAAATGATGGAAAACCCGTGCGGAGAAAAGGGCCGTCGTCAGCGCACAAAGCGGCGATACGAACGCAACGACAAGAATGCAGATTATGGCGGCACGCTGCAAGAAGGCCCCCTGTCGGGTCGCTATTCCAAACAGCAGAACGGTTGCGAGCGCTATCATCGCGATGAGAACCGGATCAAGGTTCCATGCATATGCAAGGTCGGTGAAATCAGGTGCTGGTCCGCAGTACGGAACAGTTGTTTCGCTCAAAGTCTCGAGCCCCCATGTCAATTCTACCCCTCACCCAACTCCGCTTGCGGAGATGCGTTCCCCTCTTTGCTCACGATCGGGACAACAACCCGTGATCAATGTGAAGGAACGATGAGGCATGCCCGTGGTTCACCATCAGGGCGGGACGCGAGGAAGGAGGAAACAATGCCAATCGTTACGGGACTATTTGAAGACGAAGAAGGCGCCAAGCGCGCCGTCCAATATCTCGAGAACATCGGCGTGGATCGCCGCATCATTAAGGTCAAAACCTACGATCAGGGATCGGAGGAAAACGCCGGCCATACCCCTGAAAATATTGACAAAGGCGGAATTGAGCAGGGCTTGATTGTCCGCGCCGACGTTTCACATAAGCATCTGGTGAGGGCGTCGGAAGCCTTCCTCAATCTGGCAAGGAAGAAACAGCCGTGATGTCCCGGTAACATTGGGTAACGCTCCGTTTGTCCCATCTTTACCGGAACGTCGCCGCCGCAAGTTTCGGAAGCATGAACCGGAAGGCGATGCTGCGGGCGCCCTGAAACAAGAGAAGCGAAATCCACAGGCCGTCATTGCCATAAAGCGGCTGCAGGACTGCCCAGGCGGCGAAATAGATGATCAGGGATGCCACCATGAGGTTGCGCATTTGCCGAGACCAGGTGGACCCGATATAGACGCCGTCCATCTGAAACGCGATGATGCCGACAACAGGCAAAACCACCACGTAAATCAGGTAGGTATCGGCCAGTCTCGCAACGGCGTCGGTGGGCGCCGTCAGCGCAATCACCCAATCCCCGGCGGCCAGGAAGGCCAAGGAAACCAGCGCTGCAAAAATCAGGCCCCAGAATGTCGTCAGCTTGATCGTGCGGTCAAAGGCCGGCCGATAACGTGCACCGACAGCGCGGCCGGCAAGCTGTTCCGCCGCCGTAGCGACACCGTCAAGGAAGGCGACCCCGAAGAAATAAAAACGCAGCAGAATGGTGTTGGCGGCAAGCACGTCGATCCCAAGGAAGCCGCTCTGGCGGGTGAAGAAGGAGAGGCCGATCAGCAATGCGAACGAGCGGATCATCATGTCGCCGTTGACCGCAAAGGATCGTCTGATCGCCGGTATATCAGGAAGCAGCCAGGAGGAGCGATCGGTCTTGGCCAGGATCAAAGCTGCGCCTGCCACAGCGGTCACGGCTTCTGCAACCAAAGTGGCGATCGCAACACCTTCCACTCCCCAGCCGAGCCCTATGACCCAATGAACGCTGAGGGCGGCATTCAGGCCATTCAGCAGCGTCTGGAGGATCATGCTCCACATGGCCTCACCGCGGCCAATGAGCCAGCCGAAGGCGACAAAATTGAAGAGAACGAAGGGGGCCGACCAGATTCGCCAGTGGAAATAGGTCGAGGCGGCTTCGGCGACAATCCCTTCTGCGCCCATAACGCTCATGCCGAGCGCACCGATCGGGCCCTGGAGCAGCAGCAACAACAGACCGGCCACCAGTGCGATGATGAGGCCGCTCAGCAACATGCGCTGTTCACCTACCCGGTCGCCGGCACCCATTGCCTGTGCCGTAAAGCCGGTGGTGGCACCGCGCAGAAAATTGAAGGTCACGAAGATGACATCGAAGATCACGGAGGCCAGCGCCACCCCGCCCACCAGCGCCTCGTTTCGCATATGCGCGATGACGCCCGTCGCCACAAGACCCACAAGCGGGGTCGACAGATAGGCGATCATCATTGGTATCGCGATTTTGAGGACATCGCGATGCGCGACGCCGAACGGGCGGACAGCTGCCTCGGTCCCAGTGATTGCCGTTGCCTTCACTTATTCTTTCCGATGTGGTTCACCCAACGTATGCATCAGCCGGTTCGCCCAGCCGAAGATGGCGATGGAATGGATGAGATCGAGAATTTCAAGATCATCCAGGCCGATTTCCCGCAAGTGATAAAATTGGTAGACCCCCACATTGTCTGGATGGGCGGTCAGATCGACACCGAAATTGAACAGCGCCTGCTCGAAATCAGGAAGGTCCGCATCCAGCCCGTTCTTGTATATTTCGTCCACGACCTCGGGCCGTTTCTCCAGCTGGATATAACGGTTGGCGTGAACAGCGGCGCAGTAAATGCAGTGATTGACGAAGGATGCCGCCAGCGCGCCGATCTCGCGCCCACCGCGTGACAATCCGCCTTCACTATACATGATATCGTTGAAGAGCGGGGTGCGCTCGTTCAGCGCCTCCGCCTCGTTAGCGAGCACGAGGACATAGGCCGATACCTTGGTATTGGAAGGGGTGACCTTCAGGGCCGACAATTGCTCGGGGGTCGCGTTTGCAAGGTCCACAGGCTGGACGTAAGGATGCCAGTCAAGTGCATCGAGGGTGAATTCATGGACGGGCTGTGACATATCAATTGTCCCTCATCATCTTGAGGCCGGCAACGACCAGCACCTGATAATTCACATAGGCAATCAGGCCGGCGAGCGTGACGATATCGCGGTCGTCGAGACCAACGGCATAGAGTTTCTCAATGTTTTCCCGGGTCGCGTTCTTCGGCGTAAGGGTCACGAGATCGACGTGGTTCAGGATGGCTTGCAGGCGGGAATCCGCGTGCTGAAGGACCGATGACGGATCAGCGACTGATGCGTGGTCGGAGCCTCCCTCCTCCTCGGCAAGCCGCTCGATGTAGTGCGCATGAAGTTCTTTCGCCTTCCACAAAGCGGACATACGCGCGGCAAGTGCCGCCCGCAGGGCGTAGGAAAAGTTGCGTGGCTCTGCCGGCCGCAAAGCCGCAAGATAGCTGGTCTGCGTCAGGTGTTTGAGCTTAGACCGCCGCTCGCGGAGTTTCAGCAGATCGGAGCTTTCATCAAGGCCGAGGACGCGGTCGATCACGTCTTCTGGAGGTGTAGCTGTCATTGTTTTTTCAATCCTCGGAAAGAGCGTCATCCAGGAAGGTCAGGCGGTCCTGCCCCCAGTAAAGCGTGTCGCGGTAAATCCAGGTGGGGGTTCCAAAGACACCACGCGCCTGTGCTTCGGCGTGGCTGTCATGCCAGGCTGCCATGATCTCGGGCGTGTCTTCGAGCGCACGCAGCGCACGACCATCAAGACCCAGGCCGTTTGCCACGGCGATGCGAACGTCCGGATCGGTCACGTCCTGCTCCTCCGCCCACAGTGCCCGCAGAAGCGCATGACTGAGTTCCAGTGCAGGCAAACCCTGCCTGTCGGCCGCAATCACCATGCGCGCGGAAAACTCGTTGTTGGTGGGATAATATCTGGGCTTCAGCACCAACGGCATACCGAGACGCTTGCGCCAGCGCTCCAGTTCGACGGCGTGGTAGTCCTGCCGCGGCTGCGGTCTGGAACGAAGTGGAACACCACCGTTTTCGGTGACGATGCGGGTAGGGCGGACGACGACATCGAGATCGTGCTTTTCAATCAGCGCCTTGAACTGTGGCCAGCCCAGATAGGCCCAGGGCGAACTGAGCGCATGGTAATAATAAACGGTTTTTCTGCTCATCGCATTAACCTCAGGCTGTCTTCTGCATGGTGGGGTCGGCATCCGCATCGGTCCATTCGGACCCATCGAGTTCGGGCTTTTCGTAAGCCTTCAGCGCCTCCCAGTGATGATCGATGTCGGCGATGAACAGCGAAGCGGCGATACCTCGCGCAAGCCAGAGCGCACCTTCGCTGATGGCCGGAATATCGCCGCTGACTTTGCCCAGACTGACCGATGAACCGTAATTGAAACAATGGATCTGCTGCAGCCAAGGGGCGGTACCCGGCTCTTTCTCGGTGAAAGAGAAGTCGTCTTGCAGCCAGGGGAATCGCCCGAGCCCAGGGTTTTCCTCACCTGTTGGCGGCGTGTAGCGGTCGTCCCAGCAGGCGATCTGCCCGTTGAACATCTCGAGTTCGGGACGACTGACGGGGTCGATTGAGAATCCCGTTCCCAAAATCACGAAATCGGTCCGAAAAACGCGGCCGTTGATTGTGGTGATCACAACCTCGCCGGCCTCTTCCTTCATCGATTGGATACCGCAGTCGAAATGGAAATAGGCGTTGGGATGTCGGCTCACCCTCAGGGTTGAATTGTGTGGCGCGGGGGTCTGCTGCTTGACGGAATAATCCATGAGACGCCAGCGCCACTCAGGGTCAATTTTCGCGAAGCCGGCGGTGACACCGTATGATCCGATGCCCATCAACTTGTTGATCGTCGGCATTGTCTTGCGTCTGGCAAGAAGACGCACCTCACCGGCCCCCTGCTCGAGCGCTTCCGCTGCATTGTCCACAGCGGACGCCCCTACCCCGATGACAACGACGCGTTTTCCCTTCAGACGCTGAAAATCAATCATGTCGGCGGAATGCGCCCAGCTGACGTCACGTTGCATGCCCTTCACAAAATCCGGGATCGTCGGTTCTCCCAGGCCATCACGGCCTGTTGCCATCACCAGTTTCCGGGTGATGATCGGATCAGCCTTCCCGCCGTCGATCTCAAGCTCCAGAAGCCCATCGGGCCGTGGTATGACGCGGGTGACGTGGATGTTGTTTTCCACCGGGATCTCCATCACCTGCCGGTACCAGCGCAGATATTCCATCCACATCGGTCGCGGAATGCGGAAGAGTTCCTCCCAGGCCTCTTCGCCAAAGCGGGCGGTGTACCAAGCCCTGAAGGTGAGCGATGCCATACCGAGCGCCGGACCGAGCAGGTTCTTGGGCGAGCGCAGGGTTTCCATGCGCGCGTAAGTCACCCAGGGCCCCTCTTCACCTTTTGCGGCGCGGTCCACAATCCGGATATTGGCGATCCCTGCCCTTGTCAGGGCATGCCAGGCGACGAGGCCGCACATGCCGCCGCCGATAATCACGACATCGCTGGCAAGCTGACCGTCTGAGGTCGAGACCGGTTTCGACCAGTTTGCTGCGGGATAGTTGAGGTAGGATAAATCCTGCCTCACCCGGGCGTTGAGCGCAGCTAGTCTCTGCTGCTCGGTCCGGTTTTGCTGTTCTAAAGTCATCAGGTGATCTCCTGAAATTCATTGTTGCCCATCGGCACCGACGGGCATGAGGATTAATCGGCGAGCACCACGGCGTCGCGATCGCGCCAACCCACCCAGACCGTCTCGCCATCAAGATGCGAGAGCGCCACCGGATCGAGCTGGGCCGACAGGAGCGCGCCGTTAACGAGGCGGATCGTCAACGTCGTATGCGCGCCTTTGAACACGCGCCGCTCGATCTGGCCCTTGAGGGCAAAACGATCACTCGGCTGCTCGGGCAGACAGAACAGGGCTTCCGGACGCAGCGCGATCGTGACGTGGCTGCCAACCGCGTGATGGTGGCCGTTAAGATCGGCCCGGATCAGACTGCCCTGCCATTCAATTGTTGCAACATCGCCCTCGGCAGACACCAATCGGCCTTCGAGAAAGTTGCTCTGACCGATGAAGTCGGCGACGAAGCGGCTACGGGGGCGGGCATAGAGATCATCAGGCGCTCCCATCTGCTCGATCCGCCCCTTGTTCATCACCACCACGACGTCAGACATGGTCAGGGCCTCTTCCTGATCATGGGTAACGAAGATGAAGGTCTTGCCGGTCGTCTGCTGGATCGACTTCAACTCGATCTGCATCTCATGGCGCAGCTTGGCGTCGAGTGCCGATAGCGGCTCGTCGAGCAACAAGACGTTCGGGTCCGGCGCCAGCGCCCGCATGAGGGCCACGCGCTGGCGCTGACCGCCCGACAGTTGCTCAGGCATTCGCCCGGCAAAATCCTGCAGCTTGACGAGACCGAGGAGTTCCATGACCCGGCGGTGGATGGACGCCGAATCCAGCCCCTTCAGTTCAAGTCCGAAGGCAATGTTGCGCTGAACTGACAGGTGCGGAAACAGGGCATAATCCTGAAAGACGATATTGACGTTGCGCCTGTTGGGCGGCAGATGCGAGATCGGCTGCCCGTCGAGGTAGATTTCGCCGGAAGATGGCGTTTCGAACCCTCCGAGCATTCTCAGCGTCGTGGATTTGCCGCAACCGGAGGGGCCAAGCAGGGTAACGAATTGGCCCGGCGCGACCGCCAGGTCCAGATCATCGACAGCAAGAGAAGCGCCGTAAGACTTGTTGACGTTTTTAAAATGAACAACCGGCTGCATAACTCAGCTCCTCGAACGGCGGGTAAAGTGCTCGGCATAAAGGCCGACGGCGGCGGTGACGATGAGGACGATGGTCGCCATCGCGTTGATCTCGGGCGACATGCCGCCCTGGACTTTAGCGAAGATGAGCATCGGTAGCGTCGGCTTGTATCCACCCAGGAAGAAGGTACGCACGAAATCGTCGATGCTGGTCAAAACACAGAAAATCATGCCGCCGGTCAGGGCCGGCAGGATGTAGGGGACCGTAACGCGCATGAAGGCGATAAATGCGTCAGCCCCGAGGTCCCTTGCCGCATCGACGAGATTGGCGGGCATGGAACGCAGGCGCGTCAGCACCATGATCACGACAAACGGCACCGCATGGACGGTATGGGAGAGGATAATCGCGAAGGTGCCCGTGGGGATATCGACCATCCGGATGAATATCCGCATCGAGATGGCGTTGATCAGGCCGGGAACAACGGCAGGCAGGCAGGCGAGCGCAAAGAGAATGGCCCTGCCGCGGATGCCCTCGGTCGAAATCAGCAGGGCAATCCACACACCGATGACGGTCGCTCCGATCGTGGTGGCAAACGCTATTCCGACCGAATAAAGCGAGGCTTCGATGAACTGCTTGTCCTGAAGTACCTTGCCATACCAATCCAGAGTCCAGTTACTGATAGGAAAGGCGATGAAGTTTGCATCCTTGAAGCTCATCGCCATCATCAGGGCCAGCGGCAAAAGCAGATAGATAACGAAAATGGCATAACAGGCGCCAAGTGCCGTCTTCGGAAGGTCGTTTAAGGGGGACCGCATCATCATCTCCTACATCAGCCGGACAGAGCGACCGCCAACGACCCGCATGAAGAGACCAACCGTTGTCAGCGACACGGCGAGCATCAGCATGGCGAAGGCAGCGCCTTCAGGCCATTTGTCGTTGGAGGAGTGGAAGAGCGTCGCGATCACCTCCGGAAAGATGACGGCGTTCGGCCCGCCGAGCAGCAGCGGAGCGGCGAAGACGCCGACGGCGGTGAGGTAAACCAGGCTGCAGCCGGACACGATACCGTCTTTCGATAGCGGCAGGATAACGCGGCGGAAGCGTTGGAAAGGGCTTGCGCCTAGATCGGCAGCGGCGTGCACCAGCTGTACCGGGATCTTTTCTATGGCTGAATAGAGCGGGAGCAGCATGTAGAGCGCCAGGAGGTAGATAACGCCGAAGCTCAGCGAGAAGGACGTGTAGAGCATCGGGATGGGCCGATCGATGACGCCGATCTCGCGCAACAGGACGTTGACGGCTCCCCGATTGGCCAGAAGCATGATGACCGAGAAGGTCCGGATCAGTTCTCCGGCCCAGAACGGGATGAGCAGGAGCAGCAGCGCCCGCATACGCTGCTTCGGCTGGAGCACCTTCGCCACGTAATAGGCAACCGGATAAACGATCACCAGGGTCGACACGGTAACGACGGCGGCAAATACGAGGCTGCGTATGAAGGGCAGCACGTAAATCGAATCCGAGAAGAACAGGGCATAGTTGGCGAGCGTATAGCGCGTGGCCTCGTTCGGTTGAGGCGGATAGTTGTCCGTGAAGCTGATATTGGCCATTTGCAGGATCGGCCCGACATGCAGGACGAAAAGCCATATCACGGGTATCCCGGCAAGGAGTGCAAGGCGCGCATGGCGACTGTCTGCCAGCCGGCCTATGGTGGTTCGGTAAAGGGCTGAGCCTGTCACCTTGCCAATCCATCCGGAATAATGCGCCGGGGCTGGCGCGCCTTCCTCTCGCAGTTCAGTCATTGTCGTGTTCACCATGATCGTTCCCAGCTCTGGACAAGCTTTTTATTGGGGTCCTGCGAACCCGGCCGAGGTCGGGTTCGCATCGCAGCCGTAACTCAGGCAGCCTTGATTTCGGCAGCTGCCTTGTCGATCATCGCGTTCTTCATGGCCCGGTTGACCGAGCTGAAGAACTTGATGCGCTCCATCTGGTCCTGTGGAAGCGCCATGGCGGCCCGTTCGCGGTCGTTGAGCAGCTTGTCGACGCCATCAAAGGCCGAGGCGAAGCCCGACTGCCGAACCATGGCAGCCCCGATTTCCGGCGAGGCGAGGATAGCGTCCAGGAAGGTATAGGCAGCGTCCGCATTCGGACCGTTCTTCACCACGTTGAAGGAGTAGAGGAACCCGTAGGTGCCTTCCTTCGGAACGGACAGCTCGATGGGGTGACCGTCCATGATCAGCTTGGACGTCGGACCGGACCAGGCCTGCGCGACATAGATGTCCTCGTTCAGGAACATCTGCTGCACCTCGGAGCCCGCATCGTAGTATTTGCGAACCTTGTCCTTTTGGCTGATCAGGAAGTCGCGCGCCTTGTTGGTGGCTTCCTGGGCAACGGCTTCCTTGCCTTCATAGGTGACATAATCGCCGTCATTGCCCTGATAGAGCATGGTCAGCGAAAGGAAGTCCGAAATGATGTAGGATGTCAGGCCCTTGTATTCATCGTCGAACATCATGCCCCAGCTATCGGAAGGCTTGGTGTATTCCGTATTGCGGGCCAGACCTTCAAAGCCCGCCAAAAGCGGAACGCCGTAGGTAGAGCCGTTGATGGTGAGCTGCGGTGCGCCTTTGTAAGCTGCTGCCAGCTTGTCCCAATTCTTCAGTCGGCTGGTATCAAGCGGCGAAAGGAGATTGGAGCCGATGAACTGGGAGAGCCGGTGGCCGGTTACCGTCACGATATCGGTCGACGGCGTGGCGCCTTCAGCCGTAAGGATGTTATATTGCTTGCCCTGATCGTCCGTCAGACGGATGCGGATCTCGATCCCCGTGTCCTTCTGAAACTGGTCGATGAAAGACTGCGGCACGAACTTGTCATATGTCGTGATATTGACGACCTTGCCCTGCGCGTGGGCGGAGCGCATCAGGCTGGGCGCCGCCAGGATGCCAGAGCCGGCAGCGAGCAGCTTGAGGGTGGAACGACGGGTCGCTTTAAACTCTTTCATGGCAATCTCCTTGTTTTTGTTTGACCGGTTTGATGGGCTGAGCACTTGCATTTTTAGGGAACATCTCCTTCGACGGTTCCCCCATAGGTGACATCCGCAACACGGCCTGATGCGCCAGGATCGTGAGCGGTGAAATCGGGCATGCGTGCGGAAGCAACACGGATGATCAGCTGGATCAGCTCCTGGGCAGTGGCCGACAGCGGGCGCGCTGTTGCCGAGAAGATTCCCCAGAGGAACGGGATGTCGACGTCGAGCGGTCGCACAGTCACGCCCGCGGTCAGGGGACCGTAAGCGGTTGCCGGTTCGACAATCGCAATCCCCATCCCGGTCGAAGCGATCTGCACCGCACTCATCGCCGCGCTCGTCGCTATGATCCGTCGTGCGCGAACATTTGCCTCCTGCAGAGCCTTGTCCACCCGGCGACGCAGACGGAACGGATTAGCAAGCGTAATGACTGTCTGGCCGGCCAGGTCGGCCACGGAAATGACATCCTTGGCGGCCAGCGGATCGTGAACGGACAGAACGGCTGCACAGCGGCCCTGAAAATATCCGTGCGCTTCGAGGCCGGGCTGTTCGGCCGGGAGCGACGTCACACAGAAATCGGCGGTACGCCCCAGCACCGCCTGAACGGCGGCTTCGGCAGGCATGCTTCTTAAAAAGACCGTATGCGGAAGAAGGGCTTCCGGTAGTTCGGCGAGAGCAAGCGGCACCATACCCGTGGCAAAAGCAGGCGTAGCGGCGATCTCGACCGGTTCGGGCTCCTTGAGACTGATCCTTTGCGCTCGATTGCGCAGATGCTCGATGCCGCTGATGAAGCGTTCCGCTTCAGAATGAAAAGCGATCCCCTTGTCACTCGGCGTTATGCGCGGGCCATTGCGATCAAACAGCGGAAATCCAAGCGACGTTTCAAGGTCCTGGATAAGACGTGTGACCTGGGATTGCGAACGGTCAAGCAGGCGCGCAGCACCGGTGATGCTGCCTGCGGACATAACCGCAAGAAATGCCTCCAGTTCGCGTATCTCCATCGCTATCATGCATCCTTTGCATTATGACAAATTTAATGTGCATTAAACGCATGATGTCTGCTAGTGACAAAAGAGAATTTTTCGTTTGGGACGCGGAAGATGAAAAAGATGGCTTGCTGACTTCGAACTGTGCAGAAAATTAAGCCTCGGGGTGTGGCTTTTGCTCGTGCAGCACATGCATTTACTGGAAGGAGCCAGAATTTGCTGAGGGCGTAGGCAGGCGCGCGGATAAATGAGGCAGGGGAACCGCAAACACAGCCTCTGGCGCGCCAGAAAAAATGATGCATTTGCGCAACGATCGGCAGGCAATGTACAGAACCGGTTTGTGTTCTACGCGAAAGATAGAGACCAGAGGGTGGCGCCATGTCCACTCCTACAACCGAAAGGACAGATGACATGCGGATAGCCATTCTCGGTGCGGGTTCGATTGCTTATGGCATGGCGGCTTTCCTCGCCAATGCGGGGCATCATCCGTGCCTATGGTCGCCCTCCGGCCGCAGTGCCAAGCCGTTGTCGGAAGGCGAACCGCTCGTCGCTACCGGTGCGTTGGACTTCGTCGGTCCGGTCGAGGTCGCGGCGACCTGCGAGACCGCCATTGCGGATGCAGATGCGGTCATCATTGCAATGCCCGCAAACGGTCATCGTGCCGCCATCGACGCGGCGCTGCCGCATTTGCGGTCGGGACTGCCCGTCATCATCAGCTCCCATAGCTCCTTTGGAGCGCTCTATCTGTCGAAGCGGCTTTCCGAACGACAGCTCCGTCTGCCGATCATTGCTTGGGGGACCACGCTTCTGACGGCCCGCCGCCAAACCGACGGGCGCAGCGTCGTCGTCAACACCATCCGCCAGAAGGTGGACTTTGCCACCCTGCCGAAGTCGGCAGCCGCTGAGGGTCGGAGCCTGTGCACTGAACTCTTCGGTGATCGCTTCGTCGAACGTGACGGTTTGCTTGCCATCGCGCTCTCAAACCTCAATCCTCAAAATCATCTCGGGATCGCATTGCTCAACCTGACACGGATGGAAAAGGCGGAGAGCTGGGGACAGGGCGAACATGTCACACCGGCGGTCGGTCAGTTGATTGAGGCGCTCGACGCCGAGCGACTGTCAATTGCCGAGAGCTTCGGCCTGGAGGTCAAAACAGTTCGCGAACACTTTTCTCTCTCCTTCCATGTGCCCCTCGCCTCTGTTTCCGAAATGAACCAGCAGATGCATCGTGAAGGACGAGGCGGAATGGGCCCTTCCTCCATCGAAAGCCGCTACATTTTCGAAGATGTGCCGTTCGGCCTACTCCCAACCGTGCTTCTCGGCCGCATAGTCAACCGGCCTGCGATCCTGCACGAGGCAGGCGTTCGCATCTTTACCGCATCGGTCGCACACAATCTGGAGGCAGACAATGACCTGCTGCCGGAGCTTTCACTTGATCATCTCGGTCCGAGCGAGCTGCGGGAGCTTTGCGAGAGCGGATTTTAACGGAGCAGAGGAGCCGCCCGTGATCCCGACCGGCAGGAGCCGAGGGCCTTTCAGCGGGCCTTTGGCAATCCGCAGATCCTGAGAGAGATCGGCTTCCTGCAACGGCGGGCTGGCACGCGAACCGCAGTCCTGGATCGATTACACGAGCAGCTGGGCAGGCTCAGTCATCGTTACGGCATAGCTAAGTGAGCGCTTTCCGTCATGGCTGTAATTGGCCCGACGCGGATGTTGCCGGTTATTCACGAGGCCACAACTCTATTGCGTCCTTGTGCCTTGGCGAGCAGAAGGGCCGCATCCGCCCGTGCCAGCAGCGTGTCCAGCGGCCCGGCCTCCGGCGAGGTTGCCACACCCACGGAAATTGTTACGGTTCCAAGAAGTTTCCCAGCATGGGAGATGGCTGTAGCACTTACTGCCGTTCTCACTTTATCGGCCAAACCAGCAGCGTCGGCCTTGAGCATCCCCGGCAAGAGCGCGGTAAATTCCTCTCCCCCATAACGGTAAGCCTCACCGTGATCGCCCAGCGTGTCACGAAGCGTTCGGCCCACATACTGCATGACCTTGTCGCCGGCATCATGACCATATTCGTCATTAAAGCGCTTGAAGTGGTCGATATCGATCATCAGGCAGGCAAGTGGTGTCTTTAATTCGTCGCTCGCGAAACGTTGCACCCTTTCATCCAGATGCCGGCGATTGAACAACCCGGTCAAAGGGTCTTCGATAGCCATCAGCGTCAACTTCTCACGCAGCTGCAGATTGGCGATGGCAAGCCCGACATTTTCGGCAATCAGTTCGAGATAAAGCCGTGACGCATCGAGGTGCAGCGCCTGCCCTTCTTTTTCTTCCAGGTAAAAAAGCCCGATCATGTCGCCTTGCGCGGTCAACGGGACGCAAAGAGCGATAGCATCCGGATCATCCAGATGCTGACACGGCACATCGGTGTCGGAGAACCCGTTGGCGTGCGCCCGCCCGCGGCGCATCCCCCAGCACGCAGACGCAGGAAAACTGTCTCCGGCATTGTCAGGCGCTAGCCACTCCGAACTGCGGTTGAGGATATTCTTGCTTTCGTTCAGGATATAGAGACCGCCGGCAATGCCGGGAAAGATTTGCGGCGCAAAGCGCGCGACGATGCTGGCGAGCTCGCCCTGGTTCTGGCAGGCCTGCAGGCGGTGCATCATCTGCAGGATGAGGTCCTTGGTCTGTTGGTCTGCCCGTCGTTCCGCGTCGAGCCGATCGCGCTCGATGCCGCTCGCCCGGAAGATTTCAATCGCGGTGTTCATCTCGCCGATCTCGTCCCGGCGACTGTCGGGCAGCACCTCGACGGAATAATCCTGCTTTGCAAGCCGGTCGATGATCCCGCTCATCCGCACCAATGGCATGGCGATCCGGCGTCTCAGGATGAAATAGAGCACCGCCAGGAACAGCCCCCCCGTCAGCCCCAGCATGATCTTGGCGATGACGCTCCACCAGTCGCTACGCGCTCGCGCCGCGGCCAACTGCGATCCGGTTCTTGCGGCTGTCAAATCCCGAAAATGCGCGACAGTCGCCAGAAGATCCTCTTGCAGTCTTTCATGCTCGGGGCCGAACAACGTGGACTGGGCAGCGCTCTTCTCACCGCGCTGAAATGCTTCGACCGCCGCGATCTCGAACTTGTCGAGTGCGTCCGCATCCCTTTCGATCTTTCGCAGCGCATCGACCTCGGCCTTCGGCAGCACTTTCGACAAGAGCTGGTCAACTGCGGCTTCCCGGCTTCGCTCGCTTCCATCTTCAGCCCGGAACGCGTTGAGATGACGTGCTTCGCCACGCATGACAAACAGCCTGGCCTCGTCGGACCGGACCTCTGCGCCAAGTGCGAGGTCTTCCGCCAGACTATCCAGCGTCAGATGCTCTTCCACCGCGACACGCTCTTCGACGGCGCTGCGAGACGACATGATGAAGGCCGCGCCGGACAAAGCCGTCAAGACGACTGTCACTCCGTAAGCCCAGTTGGTGATCGCGCTTATTCTCATTCTCTAATACTACACACCGCTGCTTGCGGGAGGATTAAGACGCCGGTTGCGATTGCATGGTGCCTGCTCGACATTGCCGGCGCCGGCAGGCCCAGAGTTCAGCAAGCTGGCCGAAGTTGACTGGACAGTCAACGAGGGCAGCGCATGAATAGTTTGAACCTTTACAGGAGCGCCCACGGAGATCACTCATTCCGTCCGTGCGGAGATCGAGGTTCCAAATGATGCCTGACATTTGCCGAAGCATTAGTCACACTGAACAATTGCGGCTATGTTATTGTGGCAGATCACGGGAGGCGGCCTTCGAGGGCCGGTGATTGATGGGTTTTACGGACCACGTTAAGGAAATCGAGCGGGTCGGACAGGGAACCAACACGGGCCGCGACGCCGTTGTCCTGGAGTCCTGGCGGCGCTGTCTGGACGCCTACCAGCTCGATCCGGCGCAGGCGCGCGAGGCAGTGATCGTTTCGGAAACACGGCTGCGGGAACACCGTCAGCAGGCGGAAGATCTGGTACACATCGCCCGCTCCGGCCTGGAGCGGCTCTACCGGCAGGTTGCCGAACAGAATTACGTGTTGCTGTTGTCGGATCGGCTTGGTGTCACCGTTGAATTCCTGGGTGACCCCTCCTTCAACAACAATCTTCGCAAAGCGGGGCTCTATCTCGGTTCCGAGTGGTCCGAGCCCCGGGCCGGCACCTGCGCGGTGGGCGCCTGCATTGCCACGGGCGAGGCCCTGACGATCCACCAGACCGACCATTTTGACATCACCCACACACCCCTGTCCTGCACGGCAGCCCCAATCTATGATACGCAAGGATCATTGGCGGCCGTTCTCGACATTTCACTCCTCAGTTCGCCAATCCTGAAAGCCAGCCAGAACATGGCGCGTCATCTCGTCTCGTCGACGGTGCGGCGGATCGAGCTTGCCAATCTCATGGCAAACAGCCGTCACGATCTGGTCCTGCGCTTTGCGGGAGCGCCGGAGTTTCTCGACGTCGATCCGGAAGCGGCGATATCCGTAGACGGTGCGGGGCGCATCACCGGCATGACCCACGGCGGCGCCCGGCTTCTTGCCGCGTCGCGCGGTCTCGACTGGCGCACGCCCGAGCTTCTGATCGGCAAGCCCGTTACGGACTTCTTTCATGCGGGGCTCGACGAGTTAGCCTCGCTGACCCGGGCCAGCCTGCCCCAGGACCGGCGGATCGCCGTTCGAGACGGCTCGCTGCTCTTTGCCCATGCCATAGAACCGCAGCAACGCACAGGCAACGTGCCGCCTGCCCGCACTTCCGGCCGATCGCCGGCGATCAACAGGCTCGGCGGCAATGTTCCGGCGATCGACGACCTCAGGCGCAAGGTAGTCAAACTTGCACCCAGCAGACTGCCGATATTGCTGCAGGGAGAGACCGGGACGGGCAAGGAATATCTCGCCCGCATCATTCATGAGATGAGCGGGCTTTCTGGCCGCTTCGTGGCAGTCAATTGCGCCGCCATTCCGGAGCAGCTGATCGAGAGCGAACTTTTCGGTTACGTCCCGGGGGCTTTTACCGGGGCGCTGGCCAAGGGGAAAAAGGGGTTGATCGAGGAGGCCGAGGGCGGAACGCTGTTCCTCGACGAGATCGGCGACATGTCCTATGCCGCCCAGAGCCGGTTGCTCAGGGTTCTCGCCGAGGGCGAGGTACTTCCCGTCGGCGGCTCGGTCGCGCGCAAGGTCGGTTTCCGTGTCGTCTCCGCTTCGCATCGATCGCTGGCCAGCATGGTCGCGGCAGGCGGGTTCCGCGAAGACCTCTATTATCGGCTCAACGCCGCCGTCCTGTCGCTACAGCCGCTCCATGAACGCGAGGATTTGCCGTGGCTACTCGAGCAGCTGCTCGATAAACACAATACGAAGGACGGCCGCCTGACGCTGTCGGGCGCGGCGAGGCTGCTGCTCCTCAACCATCGCTGGCCAGGCAATATACGCGAACTCGACAATGCCATCGCCTTTGCCGCAGCGCTGTGCGACGATGGTGTGATCGAGATCACGGACCTGCCGGATCATTTGTCGCAGCCTGCCAGCGTGCGCATCGGCGACAGCCTCGAAGCAGACCTGCGTGCCGTCCTCACGAGTTGCAAGGGCAACGTCTCCGAAGCCGCCCGCCGTCTTGGTATCGATCGCACAACGCTCCATCGCCGGATGAGACGGTTCGGTATAGAGCGTCCGCACTAAGCCATTCATTGCGGCATCCACCACACCTGTCGCGCCACAGCTGTGGCGCAATCGTCGTCACATTCCCTGAAAACGCTGTGATTTCCAGCCCTCTCGACGATCGGCTCGGCTGGCACGGCGGTTGCTCCTCCTGATGGCATGAAAAGCAGCCTTAAGGAGGAAACATGCGCGCCCTCAGATTTCACGCAGCAAAGGACTTGCGGCTCGAGGACATCCCCGAGCCGAAACAGGCGGGACCGGGCCAGGTCATCGTCCGCAACCGCTTCGTCGGAATTTGCGGAACGGATCTTCACGAATACAGCTATGGCCCGATCTTCATCCCGACCGAGCCGCATCCGTTTACCGGCGCCCACGGCCCGCAGGTCCTCGGCCACGAGTTCGGCGGCGTTGTCGAAGCCATCGGTGAAGGCGTGACCTCGGTCGCCATCGGCGACCGCGTCTCGATCCAGCCTCTCGTCATGCCGCGCTCCGGCGACTACTTCGCCGACCGCGGCCTTTTCCATCTCAGCCCGCAACTCGCACTCGTGGGTCTCAGCTGGAATAGCGGAGGCATGGCTGAAGCCGCGCTGGTTCACGAATATAATGTCCAGAAGATCCCAGACGAGATGACCGATGAAGAGGCCGCACTCGTCGAGCCGACGGCGGTTGCCGTCTATGCCTGCGACCGTGGCGGCGTCACCGCCGGTAACAGCGTTCTCGTTACGGGTGCCGGCCCGATCGGCATGCTGACGCTGCTGGCGGCCCGAGCGGCCGGTGCCACCAAGCTGTTCGTCTCGGACCTGAACGATGCCCGCCTCGAGCTTGCCAAGAAAGTCCTGCCCGACCTTGTCGTCATCAATCCGAAGCGCGAAAAGGTTGGCGATGTCGTCCGCGCCCAGACCGAGGGCCAGGTGGGATGCGACGTTGCGATCGAATGCGTCGGCAACGAACACGCCCTGAAGGCATGCGTGGATGCTGTGCGCAAGCAGGGCGTCGTCGTTCAGACAGGCCTGCATCCGCATGAGAATCCGATCGACTGGTTCCAGGTCACGTTCCGCGATCTCGAGGTCAAAGGCTCCTGGGCCTATCCAACCCATTACTGGCCGCGTGTCATCAGCCTGATCTCATCCGGCCTCCTGCCGGCGACGAAGATTGTCACCAAGCGCGTCACGCTTGAAACGGCCGTGAAAGAGGGCTTCGACGCCCTCCTCGATCCGGCTGGCACCCACCTGAAGATCCTGATCGATCTCTCGAAATAAGCATCTCGGCCAAGGCCTGAAGGGAGAGGAGCCCTGAAGGCGGCGGTTTGGAGGCTTTGACGGAACGCCCGGCAGCGGCGTTCCGTGACCATCACCAAGCAATCATGGAGGAGAATAAATGCTCGATATCAGCCCCGGAACCAAGATCGACACGGCCCTTGCGAAGCTCGAAGGAGCGCTGGCGAAAGGCGACGTGGACGCGGCCGCCAACCTGTTTCAGGCGGATTGCTACTGGCGAGATCTGGTGACCTTTACCTGGAACCTGAAGACCCTCGAAGGCCGCGAGCAGGTCCGCGACATGCTTTCCAGCCAGCTTGCCGCAACCAAACCGTCCAACTTTGTGCAGGACACCAAGGAGGCCGCTTCCGAAGCGGGCGGCGTTACCGAAGGCTGGTTCGAATTCGAAACGGGGGTTGCCCGCGGCTATGGCCATATCCGTTTGAAGGATGGCCTGATCTGGACCCTCTTGACCACCATGACCGAACTGAAAGGCCATGAGGAGCCGAAGGGCTTCCGCCGCCCGATGGGGGCGGAGCACGGCCATGACAGAAACCGCACGACCTGGAAGGAAAAGCGCGAAAGCGAGGCGGCGGAACTCGGTTACACGTCCCAGCCCTATGTCGTCATCATCGGTGGCGGCCAAGGCGGCATCGCGCTCGGTGCACGCCTTCGTCAGCTCGGCGTTCCGACGATCATCATAGAGAAGAACGAGCGGCCCGGTGACAGCTGGCGCAAGCGCTACAAGTCACTCTGCCTGCACGACCCTGTGTGGTACGATCACCTTCCTTACATTCCCTTCCCGGAAAACTGGCCGGTATTCACCCCAAAGGACAAGGTGGGCGACTGGCTGGAAATGTACACCAAGGTGATGGAACTGAATTACTGGGGCTCCACGACCTGCAAATCCGCCCAATACGACGAGAAGACCGGCGAATGGACCGTCGTCGTCGATCGCGACGGCAGAGAGGTCGTCCTCAAGCCGAAGCAGCTCGTGCTGGCAACGGGCATGTCGGGCAAGGCCAATGTGCCGAAATTCCCCGGTCAGGACATCTTCAAGGGCGAGCAGCAGCATTCTTCCCAGCATCCGGGTCCGGATGCCTATGCCGGCAAGAAGGTGGTCGTCATCGGCTCCAACAACTCGGCCCACGATATCTGCGCAGCGCTCTGGGAAGCCGGCGCCGATGTCACCATGCTGCAGCGCTCGTCGACGCATATCGTCAAGTCGGACTCGCTGATGGAGATCGGCCTTGGCGATCTTTATTCCGAGCGGGCGGTTCAGGGCGGCATGACGACGCGCAAGGCCGACCTGATCTTTGCGTCGCTGCCCTACCGGATCATGCATGAGTTCCAGATCCCGATCTACAACAGGATTCGGGAAAGGGATGCCGAGTTCTACCAAGCGCTCGAAAAGGCCGGTTTCATGCTCGACTTCGGCGACGACGATTCGGGCCTGTTCATGAAATACCTGCGGAGGGGATCAGGATATTACATCGACGTGGGGGCCTGCGATCTGGTCATCGACGGTTCGATCAAACTGAAGTCTGGCGTCGACGTCTCGCATCTGACAGAGAACGCAGTCGTCCTGAAGGATGGGACGGAGCTGCCGGCTGACCTCGTGGTCTACGCCACCGGCTACGGTTCAATGAACGGCTGGGCCGCCGATCTCATCTCGCGCGACGTGGCGGACAAGGTCGGAAAATGCTGGGGCCTCGGCTCCAACACCACCAAGGATCCAGGCCCCTGGGAAGGCGAGCAGCGCAACATGTGGAAACCGACACAGCAGGAGGCGCTGTGGTTTCACGGCGGCAACCTGCATCAGTCACGCCATTACTCCCAATATCTGTCGCTGCAGTTGAAAGCCCGCCAGGTGGGCATCGAGACACCCATATACGGAATGACCAAGCCGCATCACCTGGCCTAAGCACAAAAAGAGCGTCGGCTTTACCGGCGCTCTTTTTGTAAGCATCCTCCGTTGTTGAGTTAAATGGCCGGCCCCATCCTTCACGCTTGAAGAAATTGCCCGCCATGCAAACGTATCAAAGGCGACAATCTATTCGCGCGTTGCAAACAAGGAAGAACTCATCGAGGCGGTAATCCAGCGAGAATCCGACCTCACGATCACCGGCGGGCAGTTTCGAGCGTCCGAGTCACTGTCGATCAAGGAAGCTTTGATCGCTTTCGGCACGCGCTATCTTAATTTCATCAATGGACGTGAACTGCACGGATGGGACAGATTGATCGCATCGGCATCAACGGCCCATTCCGATCTACCGCGCAAATTTTTCGACGCTGGCCCCGGCCGCGGCCAAAAAATGCTCACCGAGATTATCGCAAAGGCTTTGTCCAAAGATGAACTGTGTGCTCTTGATCCCGGCGTCGCTGCGGAAGACTGACCGGATTGTGGCTGGGTTTTGTCAATCTGGAGATAAAGCTTGGAGCCCGCCAGCCTCTGACGGACGCCGAGATCCAGCACAAGGTTGCAAGGGGCGTGGACCTCTTTCTCAAGATCTACGGACCTTCAGACACGGTTTCACGCTGAGCAAGACCAAGTCACTCCCGGAAAATTGAACCGCGTGTCGGCAATCCCTGGCCCGTCTTAAAACCTGACGGTCAGTCCTGCCGTGCCGACAAGACTGTAGCTGCTGCCGAAACTGACGAGACTTGTGTTGACGCCCACTTGCCCGTGGACGGCGTATTTTTCGTTACCCCAGGCATATGTCCCGCCGATCCCGAGACCACCCCAGAGGTTGTCCTGGGTGTTGACGAGCGCCGTGCCGGCGACCTCGGTCCTGCTATCCGGCAGACCGTTGTAGTAGAAATTGGCAATGCCATAAGCATGAATACGGCTGGTGTCGCCGCCCTCATCCTTCCAGCTGTTCTGGTAGTCGGTCGAAAGGCCCAGCCGGATAGTAAGGTCGTCACCCTCGTCCAGCGAAACGGCGGCGCCATAGACGTCGGTAAAACGATCATACGTAACGTTGGAATAAGTGAGTTGCGCCTGCGGAGTCATCGACCAATTGCCGGCGAGTGCGATCTGCTGGCCGGCCTCGACGCCAATCGCATAGCCAAAGCCGCCATTGTCCGATGCCAGACGGGTTGCCGCGGTTGAGGAATCAAGTCTGCTGTCATACCAGGTCAGGCCGGCTTGGGCATCAAGGTAAAAGCCGCCAGATCCGTACCAGGTCAACGATCCACCCACACCATAGCCGTCGCTGCTGATTGAACCGTTTCCGAAAACCGACGTCACGTCACCTGCAATGGTGCCATATCGTACCGATAGCCCTCCGAAAAGATTGCCTGCCTCGCCTGAAAACAGCTGCTGGTCGAGGCCGGCCTGCAGTTGCCATGTGTCGATGTCGAGGTTGGCGCCGGTGGTGGAGAACCGGGAATCCATGCTGGCGTGGCGGCCGACAATGCGGCCCCATATGCCGGTTTTGTCCTCAGCTGCTTCGGTCAACGCGCCTGTCTCGCTCGTGCCGGTCATCCATGAACGGTTGCCGACGCGCTGCTGCAATGTTTCAGGCTCGTTGAGCCCCTGCAGCGCCGCGGCGTAGACCTCGTAGACCGGGGCTCCCGCCTGGTATAGCGGCCCAGTCGGAACGCTGCCATTGAGCAATGCCGACCGCAGATACCAGTCGCCGTCGGCGGGTGAGCTTATGCCCCCCTGGTTGAGACGATAGGCATAGGCTCCAGCAACGACGGCAGCGTCCCCCTCGAAGGTATAGTTCCCAAGCAGGTGGAAATCGCCCGTGGATACGCCGCCGACATCGACGATTTTGATGCCTTCGCTGGTCTGCGCACCGACGCCGCCGAGATTGATGACGCGAACATTTGTGCTGCCCGAGGTACCACCGGTTACCACCAGCAAATCCGTGGCCGAATTGTCGCCACCCAGAACCGTTTCGATTTCCAGCACGCCGCCATTGCCGGCATAATCGCCTGCGACTGTAAGGGTGCCGATCGAATTGCCCGGCGCGATGGTTCCGCCGGCAAAATTCGTCGTAGTCCCTACCTGACCAACGCCCTGCAACCGTCCGCCTATGACTTCGATCGACCCGCCAAGCACACCATTAACCGAAAGGATGCCACCATACACCCTGGAGACACCCGAGAGGCCTGAACTATCGGCACTGAGAATGGTCTGCCCGGGACCCACCTGCCAAACGCCACCCGTCCCGGTAATCGTCCCGCCGAAGGTCACTATGTCGGAGCGATTGAAAGCCAGGACGCCGCTGCTGTCGACATTTCCGAGGATGCTGCCGCGCGTCCCGCCATCGCCCAGCTGCAGGACGCCGGCTGCAATCGTCGTACCGCCGCCATAACTATTGGCACCCGTGAGCGTCAGCGTGCCCGGGCCGTCCTTCGTAAGACTACCCGGTCCGGTCATTACCGGAGCGACGCGGATATTGTGACCGTTGGTATCAATGATACCGCCGCCGGAACCCAGGGTGACCTGCTGCGCGCCATAATTGCTGAAAAAATTCGTATTGTCTCGGATGGCGCGGACAATGCCGCCATTAACCGTGACGTTCGCCGTGCCCAGCCCGCCTCGGAAACCGCTGGTTTCCAGAACCCCGCGCGCGCCCGGCGCACCCAGCACATTCAGCGTGCCGCTGGCCGTGGTGTCCGATATGCCAAGATAAACGCCGCTGTTCGCGTAGACCCTCGCGCCATCGTCGATGGTCATGACACCGGTTCCGTAATTGCCCAGGTTAAGGTTGAAGCTGGTCATTTCCCAGTTCGATCCCGCGCCGGTGACGGTGACGTTGCCATTGCCGCCGGAATTGGCGCCCACATAGCCCTGGCTGCTGGTCAGGCTGGCGCCGTCTTCGATCCGCAGATCGCCTTGGCTGAACAACCCCACCGTGAACTGATCCGTGACGGTCCAGGACGAGCCCGACGTTAGAAGGGCCTCTCCGTATCCGCTGATACCGATAATGGCGTCATAGCTTGAGATTGTGGCACTATCGGAAAGCTCAACATTGCCTTGCCCCCAGGAACCGACGCTGACCCGCCCCGCGATAGAAACATGACCACCCTGCCTGACGTTCAGAGTACCGGCCCCCTCCTCTCCGATATTCAGGTCCTGCCGGAGAGACCAGCTGGATGCAGTGCCGGAACCGTCATCGCCCGAAACCGTCACGATGCCGATGCCGCCGGTGCTGGCGCCGATGTAGCCGGTTTCCCCGGTCACGAGCCCACCTGCCAGGATGTCGATGGTTCCTCGGCCATATTGCCCGATGACGACATTCTCCAGATTGTCCCATCGCGAATCCTGGCCCGAGACCGTTACGACGCCAAATCCTCCCGCATCGCCGCCGACGTAGCCTGCGTTGTTCGTCAATATGCTGCCATTGAAAACGGTCAACCTGCCGAAACTGGTAAAACCGATGTCCAGGTCGACACTGCCATCGACGAGCGCGGGATCCGATGGTGTGCTGTCGCCGCCAATCGATACCTGTGCCCAGGCGGGCGAAAGCGTCGCCTGCGCCACGACCAACAGTGCCGTCGACATGAGGCATTGGCGGGATGCACGAACGTTATGGAGGAAACGGCTGTTCTGCATCGCAGACCTAGTTGAAAAATTGAACCAAGCAACAGCGATGGTGGGAGGATTATGCTTAACAAATCACTAACTTCACTTCTCGCCGATTAGCAGGTTGCAAAGAAATCGCTATTTCTGAAAATATCAGCTCCTGATTGCGGTTTATGGATACTGCAGAAGCCATTCCCGAAATCGAGTGAGCAGCTCAGCCGGACACGTGTGGAGCGTAAGGCCGGACGTTGAACCAACGAAACGAGCGACAGTCGCCTCATCGATCCGGAAAAGCCTTTGCGCTCCTCGCCGGGCCGGCTGGACGTCAGGTTTCCCTGAGGTCGCTGATCAGTGTCGGCACCAGCTCTCCGACCGTTGGATGGATTGGCACAGCCCAGCGCAGTTCTTCAGCTGTGGCCCCCAGGTTGATGGCGTCGAGCACGCCATAGACCGCCTCGTCACCTCCGACCCCCAGGAAAGCGGCACCGAGTATCCGGTCGGTTTCGGCGTCGGCGACGAGTTTCATGAGGCCAAGCGTTTCACCTTTCTCAACGGCCCGGCCGACGCGGCTCATCGGTCGGGTCGAGACCTTGATCCGGTGACCGGCCTCCTTCGCCTGACGCTCCGTCATGCCAACGCGTCCGAGCGGCGGATCGATGTAGAGGCCGTAACCGAGGGTGCGGTCTGACACTTTTCGATTGCCGCCATCAAGGAGGTTTGCCGCGACGATCTCGAAATCATTGTAGGACGTATGCGTGAATGCGCCTCGCCCGTTGCAGTCACCAAGGGCCCAAATGCCTTCTGCGGTGGTCTGCAAGCGCTCATCCACCGTGATGAAGCCGCGTTGATCAGTCTCGATGCCAGCAAGATCGAGACCGAGATCATCGGTGTTCGGCCGCCGTCCGAGGGCGACCAGGACATGGCTCCCACTGACTTCGCCCTGATCGGTCCGCACGACGACGCCCACATCTTCCTTGGTGAAGGACAGGAGTCTGCGGTTCAAAAGAACCTCGATGCCATCCCTACTCAGAATCTCCGCAATGGCTTGCGAGATATCGGTATCCTCCCTGGGCGCCAGTTGCTGCCCACGCTCAATGACCGTAACCTCGGCGCCGAAGCGCCGATACATCTGGGCGAATTCCAGTCCGATATAACTGCCACCAAGAACAATCAGATGTTTCGGCAATTTCTCGAGCGCGATCACCGACGTGCTCGTGAGGTATGGCACGTCCTCAAGGCCAGGAATGTCTGGGATGTGTGGCCGCGCGCCGACATTTATAAAAATCTGCGGCGCAGTATAGTCTGTCCCGTCCACGGACACGGCCTTCGCACCGACGAATTTGGCCTGGCCGTGGATCACATCCATCGTTTCGAGACTGTCAAACCAGGATGCCAAACCGTTTCTCGCATCAAGGGTCACCTTCCTGGCGCGGGCCGCTACGGCCGGCATGTTCACTATCGGCTCACCGCTGATGGTGACGCCGAATTCGGATGCGCGCCGCGCAACCTCCGCGGTCTTGGCGCTGGCGACCAATGCCTTGGTCGGCATGCACCCGGCGTTGACACAGGTGCCGCCAAGATATTTGCGTTCGATCAGGACCACCTTGCGGCCCATCGCCGCCATGCGGGCGGCAAGGAATGGTCCGGCCTGACCGGCCCCGATGAAGATCGCGTCATACTCCCTCATGACACGGACACCACGACGATCAGTGCGAGCAGGATGGCGACCGCATCCTCGATCAGGGCGGCGGGAAGGTCGCGGCCGAAATGCCTGGCGAGATAAGCGCGGCCGGATGCACCGCCGAAGGTTCCGACGACAGCGCCGATGACCCCCGCGAGAAGCCCGGGAACCACCATTCCTGCAGTTGCGGCGACCGTCGCACCGCTGAGAGCGCCCATTATAACCCTTGCTCCGAATTGAACGGGTACCTTGCGTGAGGGCGTGCCGGGAAGCTGGTCGGCAATCAGTTCCACGATGGCAAGCACAGACAAAATCGCCGCAGCCCAGAGCGAGCCCATGAAGGAGAGAACGCTTGGAGAAATATCGAACCACCCGAGATAAGCGCCCCAGGAGACTGCGGCCGGGGCAGTCATGGTGCGCAGACCGGCGACAAGCCCTATCAGCATTGCGAGAAGAATGAGCATTCAGATCCCCTAAGCTAAGTCGGCATGCCGCGGCGCCCGGCTGATGCGCAGTTGACAGTTCCCTTGCCCGTCCGGGCCGTCCTGGGTCGACACCTCCGAAGGAAGGCCGGAAGATCGGTCGCGACGGCGTCCCGGATTGATCCTCAACTTGCCGTTACCTACCGGACAGATCGCAACCGTACCATGGCGTGCCAGTTTGGTCGACAGGGCCGCTGCGTGGTGCCGTGAGCCAGCGCCCCGTCGTTTCGGTTGTTTGAGGTCCTGCAAATTTGTTGAAAGGGGGCACGCTATCTGCTTACGGCAGGCCCTTAATTTTTTCCCGAAGAACAGTGCCGCCCCGGGCACGGGCACGTCTTGCAGTAATCCAGTCCGTCGATCAGATATCGGATACAACAGACGCGGCGGAGCCGCTCCGGCTGGCCATCGCTTCCAGGGTAAAGGATAGGTCTGAAAAGCGGGTTACGTGAGCCATCTGCCATCTGAGGCAGCTCAAGCAATGCCAGTGCATCCGCGACGCCTGCACCAGGGCAATCATTATCCGCGGCGTAACCGCGGGCGATACCTTCGAACAGGTTGCCCGCATTTGACCAAAGGACGTTGCGAGACAGCCCGCTCACCTCGGACACAGCTCGGATAACTGCTTCGATATTGCCCCTGATCAGAAAATCGAAACGCTCCTCTGCGGACTTCGCTCGGACCGGGTGGCCGAAATCAGTCAGGCCGAGCGAAACGACCTCCCCTTCACCGCTTATTTCGATGCTCAAGTCCGCCGGCGTCAGAGTTACCCGCCAATCCAGTAACATGGCTGCGGTGGCAATCGGTCTCATCACCCTTGCGAAGTACCGCTTTGACCACTCCCCGGCAACGGCGGCAATGGGCGCGTTCGCCCCGTGGCGGCGACTGTAACTGTTGAGGACAGCCAAAAGACAATCGGGCTCCAGCAATTCAGTGAAAGCCAGATCAGTGGGCCGCCTGCGCCGGAAGCAATCCCGCCATTGCGAATGTGCCGACTGCCGCAGCAATTCGCCAAGAATCTCCGACCTTCGCATACGCTCCCGCAGCCTAAACGAGCCGGGTGACAATCTGGCGAGCCAGATGCTGCAGTGATGCCGTGGAGCCGAATGGCCAGGATGGCATGCCGGTCAAACGGACATTTCCTTGCGCTACGACCGGCAACATAGGCCAGAGCGAAGCATTGAGAAGATCAGCCGGAACGGTCTCGCCGAGGACGAACAAGGTGCTGTCGCTCCCAAGGGAGGCAAGTCCTTCAAGATCGATTGTCGTAAAACCGAAAGGTTGCGCTGACATTTCAATGCCATCGGCAAAGCCGATCTTCCTGAGAAGGCCGGAAATTGCGGCGTTGGGCGCAAAGACGCGCAACCGCGGAACGCCCGGCAACGGTTGCGCCACGACCAGCTTGCGGCCTGCCACCTGCCCGGCATGGCGCGATTTCAGGTTTTCGATCTCATCATCGAAACGTCCGAGGAGCCTTGCGACGTCATCCGATCGCGAAAGCGCTGCGCCCGCCTGACGGGCGCTCTGACAGACGCCCGCCAGCATGTCACCGCCATTTTCCTGATCATCGATCAGATGAACCGGAGCGATCTCACCGAGCGCATGAGCAATGGACGCGTGCCGATACCGCGACGTCAAGATGAGGTCAGGCTGCAGTTTGCGGACCGCCTCGAGGCTGGGCTGCTGTCGTCTTCCGACGTCGACGGCATCGGAAAGGCCTTCATTTGCGACATCGACCCATGTTCTGTACCCGGAGATTTCCGCGCATCCAGCCGGCGATATTCCAAGGGAAAGCGCAATCTCGGTCGCAGTCCAATCGAGCGTGACCAGGCGCGAGGGTCCTGAGGCGGCAAGCGACCCTGGCGCCGCAATCAAAGCCACCGCGCCACTCAAGAACGATCGTCTGCCTATATCCGCTACCACTTCACGCTCACTGTTCCGACAACAGTCAAACCCTGCCCGTAATAGCACTGCGTGGTGGTGTTGCAACCGGCGACGTAGGTCTTGTCTCCGAGATTGTAGCCGTTGAGCTGGAACGAATAGCGATCATGTTCGTAACGGGCAAAGGCATCGACCAGCGTATAACCGGGAACGAAGAATGAGTTCGCGGTGTCCCCGGCAGTCTTGCCGATGCGTCGGACACCACCACCGACTGTCAGCTTGCCGTTCCAGCTGTCCGGCATCGGCAGATCATAACTCACGAACAGCGACTGCTGCTGCTTTGGAACGGTATACGGCATTTTCCCGATCTGGGTGGGCGTCTGGCTCTCGGTTACCACAGGATCCTGCCAGCTCGCCGCCGCAGTAACATTGAGACTGTCCCAAAGGGTGGCGTTGGCCTCCAGTTCGATCCCGCGGACGCGCACCTCGTCAGTCTGGTAATAAACGCCTGCAACACGGTTGACGACATTCTGCTGCGTCGCCTCGAAGCCGGAAAGAGTGAGGCTGAAGTCCTCGCCCTGTGGCGCAAATTTCACGCCGATTTCCTTCAGCTCGCCTTTGGTTGGCTTCAGCGGCGTTGGCGCCAATGTCAGCACCGGGGAGAAGGACGTGGAATAAAGCGCGTAGGGCACAAGGCCGTTATCAAGGACATAAGCGGCACCGACCCTGCCGGTGAAGGCTCTATCGTCCTGCCGGTATCGGGTGGTAAGACCGCTGGCAAGCGTGGTGCTGTCGGAATCGTTGCTGACATGGTCCTGGCGGCCGCCAACCGTCAGTCGAAGCCCGCCGAGTTCCATTTGATCCTGGAGATAGAAACCGACCTGACGCTGCGTCTGATCAAGACGTGTCGTCAGTGCTGCCGGCTGTACGCCAACGCCGTAGACCGGATTGAACAGGTCGAGTGTGGGGCCACTGCGTGATCCTGTCCTGTTCACAAGGTTTTGCCACTGCACGTCGATACCGCCGAGAAGCGTATGGCTGATTGGCCCACTGTCGAACTTGTACTCAAGATTGGTATCCAGCGCCACGGCGTTGAGCGTTGGCTGCGCATTGTAAACGAGGCGTGAAAGTGTGCGCTGGTTGGCCGAAAGGCCGTTGCCGAAAAGGTTTTGATAATTGACGTCCAGATATGAGTACCGGAAATTCTGGCGTAGAACGAGATCGTCGTTAATTGCATGTTCGAGCCGATATCCAATATAGGCCGTTTCCTTGTCGTAAATCGCCAACGAGGGATCGCCGTCCGAAAAGCTGCGCGGTATCGTCAAACCGAGACTATTGGAATAGATGCTCCCGAGTGCTGGAATAAGCGAAGGCACCTGGCCGGCGTCATCCTTCATATAGGCGCCATAAACCGTGAGACTGGTATCTTCATCCGGCGACCACCTGACTGTCGGGCTGATGGCGAAACGGTCGTTCTTGCCGAAATCGTTCATTGTTTCGCTGTCGCGGATAATGCCTTCCAGGCGATAGGTAAGATTTGAATCCGCACCGACAGGGCCCGTGACGTCAAACCCTGCTTCCTTCTGATTATAACTTCCGAAGCGCGCGTAGACTTCTCCGCCAGCGGTCTCTGACGGATCCTTGCTGACCATGTTGACGACGCCGCCGACATTCGTTTGTCCAAAAAGCGCCGAACTTGGTCCGCGCAGCACTTCCACGCGATTAAGGAAGTAGGGTTCCACTCGAAAGCCGGCATAGCCACCGGTCTGGTTTGCAATCTGCGGCACGCGTAAGCCGTCGAGATAGAGATCGGCGCTAAAGCCGCGGATGCTGAAGTAATCCGAACGGGGGTCGTTACCGTAGCGTTGGCCGTTGACGTTCGCGCTATAGAGCAGGCTGTCCGCCACCGTCTGCACGGCTCGATCCGTCATCGCGCCACGGGTAATCACGGAGACGGATTGCGGCGTCTCGGCAATCGCCGTCGTCGTCTTGGTGGCCGAAGCCGATTGCGTCGCAACGTAGCCACGCTGTTCGACACGCGCCCCTTTGGCGCCCGTCTTTCCCTGTACGACGATTGGCTCAAGCACGGTGGACCCATTTGCCTCTTGCGCCTCAACCCTTCCCGGCTGGAGGACAAGCGCCCCCAACGCAACGCCTGACACCAGAAACAGGAGCTGCTGTCTGGTGACGTGGCAGGTTGATGTGCGAAGGCGAAGGTGGGTGTTCTGCATTCGAGGACCTGTGATAGGAATACTGCGTAAGGGCTACTCCGGACTGTCCGCAGTGATTTTCTTTTCCCGCACGCTTGGCCGCTTAACTAGACTTTTTTTATCAGCATTGTCAGGTCAAAATCGAGCTCTTGCGGGCCATTTTGTGGCCCGATCCTGTTAGATGATATTATTCTGCTCCATCGGGCCAATTTTTCCTTTTGAAATACGGACGCGACGCGACTATGGCTCTTCCCGTTGGATGCGGCGGCAAGGCCCCCGTGAGGAATCCCATTGCCTGGAAACACGATGAAACAGCCGCAAAGGGCAGCCGATCTTCAAAATGTGCCGCGGCCTGTCGCTGCCATGGCGCGGACCTACGAGCAAAGCGTCGATTTTGGCTGGCACAGCCATCGCCGAGGGCAATTGCTCCAGATCATCGACGGCTTCATGACCGCCCGCACCCCCGACACCTCGTTCATCATCCCCTGTGGTTACGGTTTGCTGATAACGCCGGAGATACCACATGCCGTCCATTCACACGGGCGGGTTTCCATGCAGTCGGTCTATATCGAGCCGGACCCGGGGATCGCCATGCCGTGGGAGCCGCCACGTGTCATCTCGACCTCGACGCTCCTTTCGGCCACGGTTGGAGCGTTCCTGAAGGAACCAACTCTTTATGACGAAAATGGGCGCGGCGGACATCTGGCAGCTCTGATACTCGAAGAAATTGCCAATGCGGAGGAAGGCCCGTTTGCGCTTCCAATGCCAAGTGACAGGCGATTGCAGCGGCTGTGCCGGGATCTTTCCGAAACCCCATCGCTCGATCTTGATATTGACCGCTGGGCAGACAATCTCGGCATGAGCCGGCGCACCATGACCCGGAAATTCCGAATCCAGACGGGCATGAGTTTCGCCGAATGGCGGCGTCGCTTGCGCATGGCGCATGTCATGCGCCGGCAGGCGGAGGGAGCGCGCCTGGAAGAGGCGGCCGCAGACGTCGGTTATCGCAGCCTGTCCTCTCTGCGCAAAGCCATGCGCGAGGCTGCCGGATGACGGGGCTCGCAAGCAAACAGAAGACGCAGACAATCGCCGCTCAGGCGATTGGTCTCAGCGTCATCTATGATCAGACTCAAGCGCTTCGGCAGGTCGATTCGATCGCATTCGAAGGCCGTATTACCGTCATATGCGGCGCGAACGGTTCCGGGAAAAGCACGCTGCTCAAATGCCTCGCCGGGCTCGAACAACCGACGGAGGGCGAGGTCCACCTGTCCGGGCAGCAACTCAACGCTTTGTCACGGCGCACCGTCGCCCGTCAGGTTGCCGTCATGAGCCAGACGCCGGAGGTTCCGATCGGTCTGAGCGTCGAGGAACTCGTTGAACAAGGCCGTTATCCTCATCGCCCCTGGCTGGGACGCCTGTCGGCACGGGACCGCAGAATTATCGAAAGCGCCATCTTTCGCGTCGGCCTCCAGCACTTACGTGCGCGTCAACTCACGACCCTCTCCGGCGGTGAAAGGCAGCGCGCCTGGCTGGCCATGGCTCTGGCGCAGGAACCGCGTGTCCTCTTTCTTGATGAACCCACGAGCTTTCTCGACATCAGACATCAGGCCGAGCTGCTGACACTCCTGCGCAAACTCAACTCGGAGGAAGGGCTCACGATCATCGCGGTGCTTCACGATCTCAATCAGGTTATGGATGTCGCCGATGACGTCGTCCTGATGCAGAAGGGTCAGGTTCTCGCGGCTGGGCCGACACACAAGGTGCTTCGGGCTGACCTGCTGCGGCAGGCCTTTGAGTGTGACGTCGATCTCGTTCCACATCCCGACGGAAGCGGGCGAACCTATTGCATGGTCGATTGGGTCGGCACCGGCAATCGGCAAAACCGCCCGGCTTCGGCTCAACCATGACTTTGTCTCGCCTCGCCCTTCATCGATTGGCTCCATCCCTTGTCTGGCCCGTTGGCGTGATACTTTTGCTGCTCCTGGCGGCGCTGGAACTCAGAGTGGGGAGCAGTCTGGTCGGCTGGAGGGACGTGTTTCTTTTTCCGACAGCCCCGGAAACACTCGCGCAGGCAATTCTGGAAACGACCCGGGCGCCCCGTATGGTCGCAGCAATATCAACTGGCGCCGCCCTCGCGCTGGCAGGTTCGGTTCTCCAGACCGTCTTGCGAAACCCTTTGGCGGCTCCGGATATACTGTCCGTTACCAGCGGCGCGCAGCTTTTCCTCGTTGTATCGACCTTGTTGCTGCCCTTGGCTCTGCCACCCATCATCGCAACAAGCGCAGGCGGCCTCGCCGGCGCAGCTGCATGTCTCGCGCTGGCAGGCGGCTTTCAAGCCGCGCCCGGCCGGCTGGCTCTTTCGGGTATCGCCGTATCACTTTGTTTTTCCGCCATATCATCGGCCATCGTGCTTCTCGCCGACGAACGGGCGTCCGGTTTGTTGCTCTGGTCCTCCGGTATCCTGGACCAGACCGGATGGGCCAGGGTCGCCACGGCGATCCCCTTGGTGCTCCTGTCTTTCCTGATGCTGATGGTGATGGCGCGCGCCCTGGACTTGCTGGGACTGGGAGATCAGGCCTCGGCCAGTCTCGGGGTGACGCGGGCCGTCACACTTTTCGGTCTGCTCGTCGGCGTTCTTCTCTGCGGCGCCGCCGTTACCCTCGCAGGGCCGATTGGCTTCATCGGCCTTGCAGTCCCGAATGTTTTGCGCGCATTGGGTATAATTCGGCATCATCGCCATCTGCCGCTTTCGATGGTTTGGGGAGCAAACACCCTGCTCCTCGCAGATGTCGTCACGCAGTCCCTCGCGCACAATGGCACGAGCATACCCACAGGCGTTACGGTTGCCTGCCTTGGTGCACCGGCCATGCTGCTCCTGCTCCGGAAGGCGAAGATCGGGGGAGAGCGCCGAATCGGCTTGCCCGTAGGGATAGCGCCCCCGCCCCTGCCCCTTGCCGCGGCAGCGCTTGCCGCCTTGGGCCTGATAGTCATCGCGGCAAGTCTCGCGACAGGCGACGGACTTTCACTGACGATTGCCGAGGTGACGGGAAACCTCGACCTGCGCGCGCCTCGCCTTCTTGTGGCACTTGGCTGTGGTGCATTGCTGGCTACTGCCGGCACCGTCTTTCAGGCGGTGACGCGCAATCCGCTGTGCGGGCCGGAGACGCTGGGCCTTACACAGGGAGCAGCGCTGTTTAGCCTCGTCGCGCTCCTATTGGGATTTGCGCCCGCAACGCCAACTTTCCAGGCGGTCGCTCTGGCCGGGGCCATTACCGTGCTCTTGCTGCTCCGGTTGCTGGCGCCGAAATATTCTCCTGAGAAATTCGTCCTGGCCGGTGTCGCAATCGCAGCAAGCCTGGGCGCGGCCGCAACGATCATCGTCGTGGAGGCTCGCCTGCAAACGGCTCAGGCACTTTCGTGGCTCATCGGCTCGACGCACGCCCGTGGTTACGCCGACGCAGTCGTATTGATGCCATGGGTCTTCGCCCTGTCGGCCATCGGCCTGTTGTTCAGCCGTCATCTTGATGCGTTTTTGCTTGGGGACGAAAAAGCCCGCTCACTGGGCCTCGCGACGGGAAATGCGAGCAAATACGCGATGCTCTATGCCGCCGTCGCGGTGGCAATCGCCGTTTCTTCCATCGGAGCCGTCAGTTTCGTTGGCTTGCTCGCGCCCCACGCGGCTCGGCTCCTTGCCGGAGCGCGCCATGCCAAAAGCCTTCCTGTCGCGATGGCGCTCGGCGCTGTGATGCTCGCTTTCGCCGACACGATCGGTCGCAGCATTATTGCGCCACTCGAACTTCCGGCGGGCATCATCACCGCAATTATAGGTGCGCCCGCCTTTATGCTGCTGCTCCGTTCCGGATTGAGGTCGCGGTCCTGATCGAATGGAAGAGGTGCAACTCTATGGTCCCGGGTGTTCGACTGCGGGGCGGTAAAATCCGGCGACAACGCCCATCGCCTACACAGCAAGGGGCGGACGAAATCGACAGCCTCATGCGGTGAAAAACGAGATGAGCTCATGCGCCAGTTCCGCTGGAGCCTCTTCTGCCATGTGATGTCCGCAGTCTATTCCCAGACCCGAAAGGGGAAGGGTTGACCAGGGCTGCCATACCGACAGGACATCTCCGTACAACATTTCCAGATCGTCCTGCAGCGACCAAAGGACATGAAGTGGGCATGTCAGCTTTCTTCCGCAATTTCGATCATCAAGATCGTGGAGATGGTCTATGTGCATACCCGCGCGATAATCACCCAGCATGCCCTGAACAGTCCTGGGGTCTTCGACGGACGAGCGGAAGTCCGCGAAGTTTTCTTTTCCCATCGAAGCCTCGCTCCCGCCATACCATGCCAAGGGATCGGCAAGGATGGCCCGCTCGGGTTTGTCGTGTTGAGCAAAAAAGAACCAGTGCCACCATTGCTGTGCAAAGCGAAGATTGCATCGCTCCAGCGCGTCGAGGATCGGAACACCGTCGAGGATCGCGAGCTTCTCAACTCTTGCCGGGTGGTCCATCGCGGTGCGAAATGCCGTGTAACTTCCACGGTCGTGGCCGGCCAGAAAGAACCGGTCGAAACCGAGATGTTCCATGAGCGCAACACAGTCACGAGCCTTGGCCCGCTTTGACGACGCTTCATGATCATAGGGGTCAGACGGCTTGCCAGACTTGCCAAAACCTCGCAGATCGGGGCAAACAACCGTGAACTTGTCGGCCAGAATGGGAGCCACCTTGTACCAGGTTGTGTGTGTTCTCGGATGTCCGTGAAGCAGAAGAAGCGGCGGGCCCTTGCCGCCATGGCGAACCCGTAGTGTCGTTTCCGGGACATTGATCATTTCCAGCCTGAAATTTTCAAACATCGCGCTCCCCTTGGATCATGGAACGAACGGTCTCTGCCACCAGCGGTTCCATCTCGGCCTGCCGTGGCTTGGAACCGCGGGTCCCCTCAAAACTCTGCTTCGGTAGCGATCAGGGTGTGATGGCGGAGGGTAACGGATGACGAAGTGCCACCCGGTTACTCCTCTGCTCGATCGAAACGGTTGCGGTCCTTCCCGCAACGAGCCGAACCGTCTTTGGGGCGTCATCGATCTCGATCCGCACCGGGATTCTCTGGGCAAGTCGGACCCATGAGAATGTCGGGGCGACGCTTGCCAGAGAACCCGCATTATCGCTTCGCTCCCGATCCTCAATGCCCGCGGCAATGCCTGCGACACGTCCGGTGACCGACTGAGCTTCGCCCATGATACTGATCGTTACCGGATCGCCAATGTGGATCCGGGGGAGCTTCGTTTCTTCAAAATATCCTGCGACATAGACGGATTCTTCTTCCACCAGGGCTCCCACGGCGTTGCCGGAAACGACATAGTTACCCCTGCGCAGGGAAAAGTTGGTGATTGCACCGGATGCCGGTGCCCTGACCGTTGTGCGCTCCAGGTTGAGCCTTGCCAGATCCCGGGCAACCAGCGCAGATTGATAGGCGGCCTCTGCCTGATACATCCGGCTTTCGGCGTACTGACGCTCCTTGAGGCTTGCCGCCTCCTTTGATGCAAGCAGTTGATACCGTTCGAAATCGGTTTTCGCCAGCTCCGCCGCCGCCCTTGTCGCTGTTACCTGCGCTTCTGCCTCGCGCAGCGCGAGCTCGAAGCGATCTGTTTCGATGCGAAACAGCGGCGTTCCTTTCTCCACCTGTGCATTGTCCGACACCAGAACCTCGGCGACAGGCCCGGAAACATCTGGTGCCAATCGGATGATATCCGCCCGGACATGGGCATCACGCGTCCATGGTGCCTCCATGTAGAAAGACCATAGGTGCCAGCCCAGCACCGCAGCGCATCCCGTCATGGAGAAGGTGAGAAGCACTCGACCCGCGGTAAACGTCAGATTTTTCATGATCATGGAAACCAGTCGATAGCGGCAGAAAATCCGCCGACAAGGGTAATGTAAAGCGCAAGGTTGAACAGGGAGCGGTGCCATACCATCCGGTAAAACCCCATCTTTTCGAGAAGTGATGTGAGAAGACGAAATCCTGCATACGCAAACAATGCGAGCGCTGCGAACGAGGGCAGAAAAATGCCATAGAGATCGAGCTGTTCCTTCAAGCGGCTTTCCTCCAAGACCCGGGTATCTGGGGAACGGGCGCGTCAGCGTCCGGTGCAATGCACAGGCGAAGAGCAGCGGCGCGCAGCAGAAGTTCGTTATCCATCACGGTGATGGCCGCAGGAGAAAGGATCAGATCATCCAGCGCCAGGACGGCGCTTTCCAGGATTTTTCCACCTTTACCGGCACGGCCGCGGTATAGAATTGTGACCGCCTGAAAGACCGGTTGTGCAGCAAGGTGAATACCGTTCGAAACCTTGGGTAAAAGCTCCTGCATTGCAATCAGATGCAGCCCTGCCCGGATATCCCTTAACGGGTCATAGCCGCCGACCTCCGACACCGGAGGCAGTTTCGCCAGTCTTGAGGCGAACAGGCCGGCAACGTCAATCATGCGATAATGGGCGGCGAGAATGTCGGTTTGTTTACCAACGGCGATGTTCGCGACATGTTTCCGGACAACAGAAAGAAGCCTTCTCGCATTTGTCTCAACTCGCACGGATCGAAAGAGGCCGCAAACCGTGATCGTCCAGACCATTGCGAGTATGGTCGCCCCCGCAGCATTCACGAATGTGCCGAAATCTGTCGCGGGATGTGCCTGAAGGGTGAGAAAAAGGGGAAAGTTTATGCAAAGCCCCATGCCGACAATGGCGAGTGAAGGCACTGCAAGACATATGCCCGCCGGTATCAGAAACAACCCCAAAGCAGCAGAGAGCGATGCAAACCCGTCGATTACCGGAAGGACTGCAAAGCCGTAGACGAATGCCGCAATGGCTGCACCGATCGTCACATTAACAAACTTGCGCATGGCAGGAACCGGGTCGTCCATGGTGGCAAGGAGGCCGCAAAGGACACCGGATATCTGGGCGAAGGTAACTCCGTCGGACCAGCCGGTGGCGATCCAGAAGAAGAGCGATGTTACGAGGCATACTGCAACCGCCACCGACGACAGCCACGCCATTCCGATATCGCGATGCGGTGCGGGCGTTCTATCAGGCGCGCGGGCGCCTCTTGCTCCGTTTTCATCTTCAATGGATTTTCGAAGAGTAAGGCACTCGTCAGAGAGCCGAGAAACAGTCCGCAAGTCTCGGGTAAAATTGACAAGGAGGAGTTTTTCCCATGTCGGCAGCGAGGCGGGGAAGGCAAGCGCATCGATCGTGGAGAAGGAGCCTCCCGGACGCGAATCCGCCTCCGCGACTATCGCCAATGCCTTGTCCCGGCCGGCAGGGTCCAACCTTCCCAGCGATCGTCGCAAATCCTCCAGTTCGCTCAGTAGGGGCAGGAAGGAAACCATCCGGTGCTGCAGCGACTTCACCAGCGCCACTCTGCTTCGGTATCTGGATCCGTCATACTGAAGATGCACCGCGAACGACCGCAGATCGGCCGCCTCCCCCGTCAGGGCGTGGCGTTCCATCCGATTTTGGGTTTCGTCCATTTTGCCGGTTGCTGTGACTTCGAAAAGCTTCTGCGCTCTGGCCATCCATCCATCGATCCGGTTGAGAAGCGCTGTCCCCACGTGAACCGGAAAAACTACGTGACTGACAATCGACGCGCATATGATCGCGAGCCCGATCTCTTCGGTGCGGGAAACGACAATATCGAAGGTGTTTGCCGGGGCGTTGACGAGCGGCAGTCCTGCGAGAAGAACGGTATAGCCGGCTAACAGGAAAACATAACTGCGTGGTGTGCGATCGAGAAGACTGACAAAGGTGCACCCGGAGACCCATACGATGATCGCGCCGGAAAGCAATATCGGTTCGTTCACCAGGTTCGGGACCATGAGGATCGTCGCACCGCCGCCGATGACCGTGCCCAGAAGCCGATATACCGATTTCGACGATATCGCACCGGAGAGGGGATGAGCGACAATATAGACGGTTGCAACTGCCCAGGACGGTCGGTTCAAATCGAAGCTGATGGCAACAAAATATGCCAGCATGGCCGCAAGGAATGATTTCAGCGAAAAGACGACGTTCCCGCTGGTGACAACTGGCCGGCTGCTCACACCGCATCCTCCGGCGCGGGGGCGCTGCGCGCAATGCCTTGTTTATTGCTGGTGATCTCGTCTGCGAGGCTATAAGTCGCTGGCGACACATAACAAAAGAAGGGTACGGCGAGGCAGGCGTGCAGATAGGCTTCGGCCGGGTCGGCGGACTCACCGGGCGACATGGCCGGTGGATGGCGGGCAACGAGCGCTCGGGCTTTCGAAACGAGCCCGTCTGTCATCTTTTTCAGCACCGTAGCCCGGGCCAACCTTGCTCCCGGTCGTAACGGGAGAAGGGCGCAGAACCCGCGAGGTCCTTTCAGGGGAAGACGAATTTCAGTCCGGATAATATCCGACCACCAGCGGTCGTCGTATTTTTGAAGTGCCATAATCTTCTTCTCCAGCATCTTTCCGGATGACCCTATCGACAAAACCGGAAGAAGAATTTAGATATTCTCTCTAATGATCACTAAATACCACCAGAGGCCGATATCCCTGTCCGGCGCCCTCGCCGACCATGATCTCGAAAGCTCCTCGTCGCGCGTTCGCGCTGTGAGGATCGACGTGTCGCAGAACGAACGCGAGGCTCCGGAACACCAGCACCGCAAAGGCCAGCTTGTCATGCCCCTGCGGGGAGGCGTGACATGCCGCGTCCCAAGCGGCATGTGGATGGTTCCGCCTCATTGTGGCGTCTGGGTTCCAGGAGGCATGCGTCACAGCAACGTGGCGACCGCCAACGCGCGTTTGTTCTTCCTGTTCATCGAGCCGGGGGCCGCCGATCTGCCGAACCGGTGCTGCACGCTTTCCCTGTCCCCGCTCGTCAGGGAGTTGATCATCGAGATGGCCGACCAGTCCGCAGTGGCGACTGCTGACTCGGAAGTCATGGCAACGCTGCTTCTGTCAGCCTTGTCGCGGATGCCGGTTGAGCATCTTCATCTGCCGCTGACGGATGAGCCCCGGCTTGCACGCATTGCATCGGAACTGGCGGAAGATCCATCCGACCGTAGTACGATGGCACAATGGGCAAAACGAATGGCGATGAGCGAGAATTCGCTTGCCCGCCTCGTCCAAAACGAGACGGGCCTGACCTTCGGCCGCTGGCGACAACAATTGCAGGTGATTGTCGCGATCCGAAGCCTTGCCGCGGGGGCAACGGTGCAGCAGGTTTCGGGCGATCTTGGATATCAATCCGTGTCTGCGTTCATAACCATGTTCAAGAAAGCGCTTGGCACATCACCTGCCCGATATCTGGGAAATTTCGACCGCTGAACGTCAGAAAACACCGCAACACCTGAGAGGAGATAAAACATGTTCACCCACATCATGATCGGCAGTAACGACCTAGAGCGGGCCAGGAAATTCTACGATGCCGTCTTTGTCGCACTGGGCGGCAAGCCCGGCGAAATGGATGCAAGAGGCCGACTGATTTACGCCCATGAGGGTGGGCGGCTCATGATCACGAAACCGATCGATGGCAAGCCGGCGACTGCTGCCAACGGCGGAACGATCGGTATTGCGGCGGCGACCCCCGATCATGTTTTAGCCTGGCATGCCGCCGGCGTCGCGCATGGCGGCACGGCAATCGAGAGCCCGCCGACGGCGCGTCCGAACGGGGCGTTCGTCGCATATCTTCGCGATCCCGATGGAAATAAACTGACCGCTCGGACGCCTCCGACGACATGAGGCAGGCAACCTTGCGCTCGGTTGGCTGCAGAAATGAAGCTCGGTCGTGGCTCCGGAGCGGAACTTATTGAGCCATCCGCTCGCGCAGGCGGGGTGTGAGCCAGTCGAGAAAGCACCGCACTTTCATCGACAAGGGCTCGGCCGGCCCATGAATGACATTAACAGGCAGCGGTTCAGGTGCGAACTCGGTCAAAATTTCCTGTAAGGCGCCGGAACGCAGTTGATCGGCGACCTGGTAGGAGAGCACCCGGATGATGCCAATACCGGACATGGCTGCCTGAATTGCGGCCTCTGTCGTGTTGACCGCAAGCCTGGGGCGGGGTTCGACATTGAAGGTCGTCCCGTCGCGGCGGTAACGAACTTCGGGCGCGGTCGCGAAGCCCTGAAAGCTTATACCGTCGTGCCGGGCGAGGTCATCGGGATCAAGCGGAACGCCTCGCCGGGCGATATAGTCAGGACTGGCGCAGACGACCCGACGGACCGAACCGACACGGGTTGCGATCAGCGCGCTATCGGCCAGATGGCCGATACGCAGCGCTACGTCAACGGGTTCATCCGCCAGACTTATCTGACGGTCCGTCAGCGTCAGCCGCATGTCGATTTCGGGTTGTTCCCTCAGGAATTCGAGCACTATGGGCAGAACGTGGCGCTCCCCGAACGCGATCGGAGCCGTCATATGCAGCCCTCCGCGCAGCGCGCCGTAATCGCCGCTTGCCTGCCGCTCAGCCGCGTCCAGTTCCCCCAGAATACGCCGGGAAGCGGCGACGTAATTTCGCCCTTCCTCCGTCAAGGTCAGCCCGCGGCGGGTACGCAGTACCAGACGGGCTCCAAGATGCTTTTCGAGGTCGGCGACCTTGCGGCTGACCGTGGCGAGCGGCGCCTGCAATCGCCGTGCGCCGGCCGAGAGGCTGCCGGCATCGACCACCGCGAGCAGCACTGACATCGCTTCGAACCGATCCATTTCATCCTTCCATAAATTGAGAGGTAATCTCCTGAAATCGCAGGATACCCTATTGGTTTTGGATATCCTAGCTTTCATGATGTCGGGGATCTTCCCCCCATTGCCACAATAAGGAGAAAGACATCATGCCCGATCTTTCGCGTCGTGCCTTTGCCAGCGCCCTTCCTTTTGGCCTCCTCGGGGGAGGACTGATCCATAGTGCGCAGGCCATCGCCGCAACGCCGGAACCGGTCGCGACGCTGGCCAGCGTAACCCCGCTGGCGCAGATCCGCATCGGCCGCTTTACGGTGACGGCGCTGACGGATGGTTATGCGGATATGCCCTACAACTTCTTCCCGGGGCGGGATCCGGCCGAGGTGGAACAGGCGGCTGCCGCCCAGTTCACCGCCAGGCCAAGCGGAGTGCGATTTCTGTTCAATCAGTATCTCGTCGATGATGGCCAACGCCGCATCCTGATTGATGCCGGCGCAGCGGGCTCCATCGGGCAAACCGGCAACCTGCCGCAGGCCCTCGCCAGGCTCGGTCTGCGGCTTGATCAGATTGACGCGGTGATCGTGACGCATATGCATCAGGACCACATGGGCGGCCTGATCGCCGGCGGCAGGAACAACTATCCGCACGCTGAAGTCTATATCGATCGACGCGACGTCAAGCATTGGACCGACCCGGCCAAGCGTAGTGGCGCACCGGATTACCTTCAGACCAGCTTTCAGATGGCGGAAGAGATCGTGCGTCTCTACCCCAGACTTCAGGCGATGGACGGGGAGCGCGAAATCGTGCGGGGCGTCTCGATTGTCGACCTGAGCGGCCATACACCCGGCCATATCGGTGTTCGCGTGGAAGATGAGGGAAAGAGCCTTATCATGGTTTCAGACATGATCTTCCCGGTCGTACATCCGGCAGCGACTGACGTGTTCTTTCTGTTCGAACAGGACCGGGCAGCGGCCAAGGCAATGCGCGACCGCTTCTTTCCCCGCGCTGCGTCGGAAGGCACACTCATAGCGGCGACGCACATGCCGTTCCCGGGGCTGGGCCACGTCGTTGCCGATCGGGGACAAATCCGCTGGCAGGTTGCGGACTGGGCTTTGCAAGACTGAGGCCGGTTCAGGCCTCTGGAAAGGCAGATGGAAAATGAGCAGATATCTCGATATTGCCACGACTCCTTCCGTCGCGGCCGCGCAGGATAAGTATGGAAGCGCGGAGCAATGGGCGCGGATTGCCGCGCGCGGTGGCGTGGATGAAACGACCCGGGGTCAGCGCCTTGGCCCCGCAGAGGCAGGCTTCATCGGGGAGCGTGACGGTTTTTATCTTGCCAGTGTCTCGGAAACGGGCTGGCCTTACGTGCAGTACAGGGGCGGACCAGCCGGTTTTCTCACCGTTCTCGAGCCGGCACTCCTGGGCTTTGGAGATTTTCGCGGCAACCGGCAATACATTACGACAGGTAATGTGACGGCAAATGACCGTGTGTCACTGTTCCTGATGGACTACGCGCACCGGCAACGCCTGAAAATCTTTGGACGCATCCGGATCATCGACGCAGCAGATGACCCGTCGCTGGCGGAGAGGCTGACCATGCCAGACTATTCCGCTCGGGTGGAGCGTCTTGTCCTCATCGGCGTGGAGGCTTTCGACTGGAACTGCCCCCAGCACATAACGCCGCGCTTTACACTTGCTGAGCTGCAACGATGGCGACAGACACCAGGCGCGGCGCCTTGAAGTTGGTCCGAGGCGCCCGCGATGACGGCTCTTATGAACGACGTGAGCCGTTTGCGGAAATCATGTCCGCATTCGGCTCGCGTCTGTCATCAAGTAGATTGCTTCGACGGAAATGCCCTCTCCTTTTCCAGGTAAGCAATAACAAAAGCGAGAGACAGTAGCGCCAAAACCGACCAGGAGAGCCAGTTGATGCCGGAGTGTTCGAGCAACAGGCCACCAATGATGCCGCCGCCCGCAATCGCAAGGTTCCAGGCGGTCACGATCATGGCTTGCGCTACCTCCGACGCCTTTCCCGAGGTTTTGGCGGCAGCGGTCTGAAACAGTGTGGCTGCGCCGCCGAAAGCCAATCCCCATACACCGGTTGCCAGCCAGAAGAGTTCAGGCACGTTTCCTCCGAGGCCGAAGGTCAAGGCGGCGCCAGCGAAGAGCATGATGCTTGCCAGCACAAGTTCGCGCAGCCAGCGCCCGATCAGATAGCCGACAATACCAATCCCTGCGATGGCCGTTACCCCGAACAACAGCAGAACAACGTCGAGCTTCTGAGTTAATTCCGCAGGAGCCACGAGCGGGGCGATGTAGGTATAGAGGATGTTGTGCGCCAGGACGAACAGCAACGTCACCATCAAGACAGACTTGATCCCACCTGTTGCCAACGCTCCGCCGATCGTGATCCGTTCGTTGATCGTGGTGCCCGGATAATCGGGCACCTTCACCAACACCCAGCCGATCAAAACCACGGTGAGCGCGGTCATGGCCGAAAATGTACTTCGCCAACCGATCTCGGACCCTATCAGCGTCCCGGTGGGAATACCCAATGACAGGGCCAGCGGCGTACCGACCATCGCGACAGCGATGGCGCGCCCCTTGAGTTCATCCGGAACCATGCGCGCCGCGTAACCGGCAACCATCGCCCAAAGCAGGCCTGCGGATACGCCGGCAAAAAATCGCGCCATCAGCAGGATGCCAAAACTGTCCGTGACGGATGTTATCGTATTGGCCACGGCAAAACCGGCAATGGCGCAGAGGAGAAGTGGTTTGCGGCGAAACCGCTGAGTGGCTGCGGTGAGCGGAATGGCCGCCACCAGAGACCCTATGGCGTAAACCGTGACGAGTTGGCCGACTACAGCGGGGCTGACGCCAAGGTCCGTGCTCATTTGTGGAAGAAGCCCTGCTGGCAGGGCCTCCGTCAAAATGGTTATGAAGCCAGCCGTGGCAAGGGCAAGCAGCGCCGCCATCGGCAATCGATTGCCATCTGATCCTGCGGCCGTTTTGCGGTTGTCCGGGAACGAATGTGACATGGTGTCAGCCCGTCTTGCCCAATTTGGGCAAAACGAGATCGCCGACAGAGTATGTATGGAATTCGCTGGTGGAGACGGTGTCGAGCTTACGGAATTTTTCAACGAAAACCGGATCTGAAAAGAATTCGTCTACGTTGCCCGCCCCCTGAATTGCTTCGATATTGACCACGGTCAGCCCGTCAGTACTCTTCGCAAGATTGCTCCACAGAAATCCGGGCTTTCGTTCTGCCACGTAGTGGACCACGTCCTGAATGATTTGAAACGCTTCATCCTGCTTGCCCGGATGGGCATGAATGACATTGACGATGAAAGTTGTCGGCTCCGGGGCGATGGCAAATCCGGCGGTGAATGTGCTGTCCATATGCTTTCCTTTCGTGAAAATCGGTACCCATTGTCGGGTCCCACTGGATATCGGCCGAGCGATAAGCGATAAACAGTCGCGTATTCCAATCAGAGCGGAAGAATATTCCTTAATGGGAGCGATATGGATAAGCTTGGGACGCTGAGTATTTTCGTTCAGGCGGCGGAAGGCGGCAGCTTCGTTGCAGCCTCTCAAAGGCTGGGTCTCTCCAGCTCCGCCGTTGGCAAGGCCATTGCGCGGCTTGAGCAGGAGATGGGAGTACGGCTTTTCCATCGCTCGACCCGCAGCATGACGCTGACGGAGGAAGGGAGCTTTTTTCTCGATACCTGTCGGCGCGTTCTGTCTGAGCTGGACAGGGCGCAGGCGCAGCTTTCAAGGTCCCACAGCGAACCTCATGGCCTGTTGCGCGTGAGTTTTCCGCTGACGGGAATGCTGCTAATGCCCGCAATATCCGCGTTCATGAAAGCGTATCCCGACATCACGCTGGATCTCGATTTTACCGACCGACTGGTTGACGTGATAGAAGAAGGTTTCGATGCCGTTGTCCGCACTGGCGAGGTGCGCGACACGCGGCTGATGAGCCGCAAACTTGGTTCTTTCCGACACCGGATAGTCGCCTCGCCTGCCTATCTGGAGAGAGAAGGCATCCCGCTCGTTCCCGAGGACCTGTCAAGTCATCGCTGCATGCATCACCGATTTGCCAACTCGGGCAAACTGGAGCCATGGCCGCTGGCCAGAGGCGGCAAAGATCTGCGCATCGCGCTGCCGACGACGACGGTTGCCAGCACGCTTGAACCGCTTATCCACCTTGCAGAAAACGGCTTTGGCATAACCTGCCTGCCACACTTCGCCGTGGCTCAACAGATCGAACAGGGCACGCTGGTCTCGATACTCCAAGACTTCACAGCAGAAGCGGGTGTTTTCCGCGTCCTCTGGCCGACAAGCCGTTATCTATCGCCAAAAATCCGCGTGTTCGTTGACTTCATGGCTGATAATCTTTTCGTGCCGGAAAGGGCTGCAGCTCATGTCAACGGGCAGAAAGCTGGCTAAAGGTTTCCTTCACCCCGTTATTTCCGGCCGGTGTCGCGCGAGCCAGGCCACCGCAGGCAGCCGACGCCTGAGACTGCGGGCGAAGGGCTGCCGCCTATTTTCGCCAGGCGCGGTCCATGCCATTGTGTTCATGCACGTTTTGAAGGCTAAGGCAGGTTCGCATGCAGCGATTTTCATTGGGATCCATCGATCTTAATCTACTCAAGGTCATCTATGCCCTCGTCGTCAAAGGCAACATGACGGCAGCAGGCGAGTATATCGGTCTCTCCCAACCCGCCATGAGCCATGCGCTAAAGCGCGCTCGTGCCATAACGGGTGACGAATTGTTCCGGAAGACGTCAGGTGGTTTCGTGATGACGCGGTTCTGCGCGGAGATTTTTCCGGCAGTGCGGCGTATCATCGAAGACACCGAAACAGTGATGCTGTCACATCTCAAATTCGAACCGGAAACATCGCACCGCGCCTTCAGGATCGGAATGAACGACTATTTCTCCGTCGTCCTGATGCCTCGCCGAAATTTCCTCCCCGTCGTACAGGAGCATCTCGATGAAGGCACGATTGATGTCGCCGTCATGACGGCGGACAATTTTCCGGCCCGTTACCGCTGTACCTCACTCTTTACGGAGAGGCGCGTCTGTATCATGTCGGCCACCAATCCGGCCGCGCAGAAGCCGCTGACGCTGGATGCGCTGCTGTCGCTTGGACACGTCAAGGTCACCTCCGCGCCAAGCCGTCGTGGCTGGATCGACGAGCGGCTGGACGCCATGGGGCTTGAGCGAAGAGTCGTTGCCGTCGTGCCCCATTTTTCTGCCGCGGTGGCGATCATAGCCCGCAGCGATCTTGTGGCGATCATGCCGGAAAGCGTTGCAAAACTCTTCGAACGCTCGCACGAACTGCTGCTGCTGGAATCTCCCTTTGCAGAAGAAAAACAGTCGACCAGCATGATCTGGCTTGCCGAAAAGGAGCGCGATCCGGCAAGCCAGTGGCTGCGGGAGCAGATTTCCGACTGTTTCATCGGGGACGCGCCCTGATGGATCAGCGGCCTTGCAGCATCATCCGGTCGTCAACTTTGCGCGGATGAAATGATCGGCGACGCCAAGGAAATTTTCCATGGTCACCGCCGGCAATTCTTCCTTGAAGCTGCCGTCATTGCGGGCAATCGCCAGATGATCAGGGATTGCTCTCCTGTTGACGAAAACCATGTCGAGCGCTGGCAGGCACAGGATGAACTGCCCGAAATGGCCGGCGGCAACACAGGCGCCCTGCCATTCCGGCGTCTCATCCGTCACCACGGGAATCCACCAGAGATAGCTGTAGCCGGCAATCCGCGACTTTTCGCTCTCATTCATGCTTTCCGCAGGAACGCGGATCTTTGTGCTTTCTGCAACCCATTCGGTCGGCATCACCTGCGTGTCGCCCCAACGACCCTGTCGGACCATCGCAAGCCCCAGCCGCGCCATGTCGCGCCCGGACAGGAAGAAGTGATAGGCAAGGTATCGCGATGCGCCCTCGTAACCCATCATCCGCTGGCGAGAAAGGTCGAAATCCTGCATTTGCATCGGGCCTGCGAAATCTTCCTCGAATGCCTTGAAGACACTGCGGCCGGTCAACTGTTCAAAAGCGGCCCCGAGAACGTTGAAATCCCAGTTGTTGTAGTGGAAATACGTGCCGGGTTTCTTCGAGCCGCGCTCGGGAATGTTCTTGGTATTGCTGCCGGGGCTCCCAGGCCGATGGTAAACGCCGGAACTGCTGATCAGAAGGTCCCGCAGCGTCGCCGTCTTTTCGATAGGCAACAGGCCGTGATCCTCATCGATGCCGAGGTCCGCCATGGTCAGATCGAGATCGATCTTTCCTTCGGCAACGGCTTTGCCCATCAGCATCGACAGGATGCTCTTGCGGGTCGAGGCGAGATAGCTCACCTCGGAAATATCACCGTAGCTATAGAGGATTTCGCCACCGGCAACCGCGATAAACGACGTGGTCGGCAAGGCCTCCAGAGCCGCATCGACTTTCGAGCGAACATCGGCGGAAAGACCGTGGTCGGCAGGATTAGCTACCTGCTTCCATTCCTGTGAGGGAAATTCCTGGCCTTGCTCGGCAGACAAATGTTCCAGAGGTGCTGAAACAGACATATTTCTTCCTTTTGCGGTTTTGGTTTTGGATTTGCCGACGTCAGTCGTTCAGATGGCAGGCGCTCTTGTGGCGCGAACCAACCGAACGCAGCTCCGGCCGCTCGACACGACAGCGTTCCATCGCCAGCGGACAACGCGGGTGGAAGTGGCATCCTGACGGCGGTGAAAGCGGGTTTGGTATTTCCCCTTCGATCGCAGAAAAACTGCGCTGCACGGGATCGAGGCTTGGTCGTTCCTGAAGAAGGGCGCGGGTATAGGGGTGATTGGGATGGGCGAACAACTCCTCGACGGTCGCCTCCTCCACGACACGGCCGAGATACATCACCACCACACGATCGGAGATATGCTCAACAACCGAGAGGTCGTGGCTGATGAAGATGTAAGTCAGGTCCAGCTGTTCTCTGAGGTCGAGAAAAAGGTTGAGTATCTGCGCCTGGATCGACACATCAAGAGCCGCGACCGACTCGTCACAGATCAGCATGTCCGGTTGAACCGCAAGCGCGCGTGCGATGCCGATACGCTGGCGCTGCCCGCCGCTGAACTGGTGAGGGAAGCGGGACGCCATTGACGGATCAAGGCCGGCGCGCGCCATCTGCTGGTTGACGTAGTCATCCAGCTCCCGCGCCGTGGTCAGCCCATGATGCAGTGGCGCAGCACCAATGATCTCACGCACCCGCTGCCGCGGATTGAGGGAGGAGGACGGGTCCTGAAAGATCATCTGGACCTTCAGCCGCGCCGTCTCTGCCTCGTCGCCCTGCATGTCCTGAAGGCGCTTGTCCCGAAAGAGCACGGTTCCGTCTGACGCCTGCAGCAGACCAGCCACCACCCGTCCGAGCGTCGACTTCCCGCAGCCGGATTCACCGACGATACCGACGACTTCACCTTCTGCGACGGTAAGACTGACATCATCCAGAGCGCGGACGACGGGATTGGGGGATTTCAGGCCGATGAATTCGGCGCCACGTTCGATCAGGCCGGATTTGCGGCTGAAGCGCTTGCTGACGTTGCGGACCTCCAGTCGATTGCTCATGCTGGCGCTCCTTCCATGACGGGGTGAAAACAGCGAAGAAGTCGGCCTTCTACGGGCTCAAGCTGCGGTGGACTGAGACAGAGCTCGGTGGCTGACGAACAGCGGGGGTGAAAGGCGCAACCTTTCGGCATATTGGCAACGGAGGGCGTCGTGCCCGATATCTGTCTGAGCCTGAAACCGCGTTTGTTGTGCGCGGGAAGGCTCGCCATCAAGCCGGTCGTATAGGGATGCATGGGGCGTCGAAGCAGATCGGCCGTCTTGCCCTGTTCGGCGATGCGGCCGGCATACATAACCGAAAGGCGGTCGGCGAGGCCAGCGACAACCGAGAGGTCGTGCGTAACCCAGATGAGAGCAGTTCCCCTTTCGCGCGCGAGCTTCTGCACGATCGAGAGGATCTGCGCCTGGATGGTGACATCAAGTGCCGTGGTCGGTTCATCGGCGATAATGAGATCCGGTGACATCAAGAGTGCGATGGCGATGGCCACTCTCTGCCGCATTCCGCCGGAGAATTGATGCGGGTAGGCGCTCAGCCTCTCCTCAGGGCTTGGAATGCCGACCATGCCCAAGGCATCACGCGCCCTCTCGCGGGCCGCCTGCTTGCTGATCGTTTCATGGGCACGCACCACCTCGATCATCTGCGTATCGATACGCAGCACGGGGTTGAGCGTAGACATGGGATCCTGGAAAATCATGGCAATCCGGTTGCCGCGAATGGAGCGAAACTCCCGTTCAGAGAGCGTCCGCAGATCCCTGCCCTTGAAAAGTATCTGGCCACCCGTCACCTGCGCTGGTTTATCGATCAACCCCATGATCGACAGGCCGGTTACCGATTTCCCCGATCCTGATTCTCCCACAAGGCCCATAACTTCACCGGCCGCGAGGTCGAGATTGATGCCGTCGATAAGGGTGACGCGGCCTTCGGCGGTCACGACTTCAGTTTTCAAACCTTTGATTTCGAGCATGGCGGTCATTTCTGTGCAGCCTTCGGATCGAGCATTTGACGCAGGCGGTCGCCGACGAGGTTGATCGCAAAGATGGTTACGAGCAGCGCTATTCCCGGGAAAAGCGCGATCCAGTAGGTGCCCGACAACATGAATTCATAGCCGCTGGAAATGAGGAGCCCGAGCGACGGTTCGGTAACGGGCACGCCAAGGCCAAGAAAGCTGAGCGTCGCCTCAAGCGTGATGGCGCGCGCGACCTGCATGGTCAGCAGCACCACCAGCGGCGACAGACAGTTCGGCAGAAGCTGGCGAAACAGGATATTCCGGTGGGGAAGGCGCAACGACCTTGCCGCTTCAACATATTCGCGGCGCAGTTCGGTCAGTGCGGCGCCGCGGGCGGTGCGGGCATAGGTCGCCCACTCCACGAGCACGATGGCGAAAACGACGTTGCCGACGCTTTTCCCGAGCAGCGCAAGAATGAGGAGCGCCGAAAGGATCGTGGGAAAGGAGAGCTGAAGATCGACAATGCGCATCATGGCCGTCTCCACCTTGCCGCCGACATAAGCGGCTGTCAGGCCGAAAGCGGTGCCGATGACGAAGGCGATAGCCGCCGATCCGAGACCGACGATCAGGCTGATCCGCAGACCGTGGAGAATGGCGGAGAGCATGTCGCGCCCCTGATCGTCCGAGCCGAAGACGAAGATGAAGCCAGCGGAAGCCTCCGATCCCGGCGGCATGCGGCCATCCATGATGTCCAGTTGCATCAGGTCGTAGGGGTTTTGAGGCGATAACATCGGAGCGAAGATCGCCAGAAGGGCAATAAGTATGATCAGGATGAGGCCGATGAGCGCAAGCGGTGGGCGTGAAAACTGCCGCAGGAATTGCAGCCCGGGTCGGAATTTTGCGGAGACGGGGATAGCTTGCACGTCACTCTCCCTGAAGTCGGATACGTGGATCGAGCAGCCTGTAGGTGACATCGACGACGAGATTGATGATGACGAACATGATGACCACAAGCATGAGATAGGCCACGATCACGGGGCGATCGAGCGCGGCGATGCTGTCGATGATGATCTTTCCGACGCCGGGCCAGGCAAAAATCGTTTCGGTGACAACAGAAAAAGCGATCGTCTGGCCGATATCGAGCCCGACGACGGTCACGACCGGTATCATGACATTCTTGAGGACATGAATGCCGAGTATGCGCCGTGGCGAAAGGCCCTTGGCCTTGGCAAACCGCACATATTCGCTGGACATGGCCTCGCGGACACCGGCTTCCGTCAGGCGCGTCACCATGGAAATGTTAAACAGCGAAAGGCTGATTGCCGGCAGCACCAAGTGCCTGAGGCCATCCAGCGTGACGAAGGACCATGGAATGCCAAACAGGGTTTCGGTTGCACCGCGGCCGGAACTCGGCAGCCAGCCCAGCTGCACGCTGAATATCATGATAAGCAGAATGGCTATCCAGAAGATCGGCAGGCTGAAACCGAAGATCGAACCGACCATGATCATGCGGGAAAATGGGCTATCGGGCTTCCAACCCGCCATGAGGCCGAGGGGCACGCCGAAGACGAGCGACAGCAGGACGGCCGCAAAGGCAAGCTCCAACGTGGCCGGCAGGCGGGACAGGATCAGCTCGACAGCCGGCTCCTTGTAGACATAGCTGATGCCGAGATTTCCCTGGAGTACGCCTTTCAGAAACAGAAAGAACTGCTCGTAAAGCGGGCGATCAAGGCCGAGATCGGCGATCAGCCGCAGGCGGTCTTCATGCGTGGCTTCCGCCGGAAGCAGGGTTTCGATCGGGCTGCCTATCAGATGAAGACCAACAAACACGATCACGGCCATTGCCAGAGCGACCAGTATCGCTTGCAACAGGCGCTGGATAATCCATAGGGTCATGATACCCTCAAAACATTGATGATGTGGCGCAGGCCCGCCGATTTCGACATGCGGGCGCTGTCAGATATACCGCATTTCAGGCTTTGCCTTCTTGCAAAAGCCGCTCATCTGCGCGCAGGAGGTGACGGTGACGGATCGAAACAATTCCGATCCGTCAGGCAGACTTATTCGGATATATCCTTCACGAGCGTACGCTCATCAATCCGCGGTGCATAGGACAGGCCTTTGCGCGTAACCCAGGCGTTGCTCTGCTGGTAAAGCGGTATGATGGCGCCGTCATTTACCGCAACCTTGACCGCCTCCACAAGGGCCGTCTCGCGAGCCTTGTCGTCGTAAATCGTCATCGCCGTCGCGACGAGATCATCGAGTGCCGGATTGGAGTATCCGCTGTCATTTGAAGCACCCAGTCCACGCTTCGGATCAACGGTTCCGATAACGTTCACCAACATGGAGCTTGCATCATAGGTGGCGTTACCGAGCCCCAGCAGCTTCATGGAGAATTCCGATTTACGCGAAGAGAAGGTGGTCCACGGCAGGGCCTCCACATTCGTCTTCACGCCAATGCGCGTCCACATCTGCGCGACGGCCTGAACGACGGCAGGCGCATTGGGATAGCGGTCGTTCGGCACATGAACCGTCAGCTGGAAACCGTTCGGGAAGCCAGCATCGGCCAGCATCTTCTTGGCGCTTGTCGCGTCCGGCTTCGGTGGTTGAATGTCGTCGGTGTAGGAGAAGGCACCTTTGGGCAGCCACTGGCCGGATGCCGTGGCTGTACCTTCCATGATCTTATCGACGATACCTTGACGGTTTATCGCCACGGACAAAGCGTTGCGGACGCGTGCATCGGCAAGCGGGTTTGTCTCCAGCGCTTCACCATTCGGCCCCTTTACATTGGCTTTCCAGCTCTCTCCCGAGGTCGTCGGCGCCAGATAGATCACGCGCAGACCGGGCGTGGAGACGAAGGAAAGATTTGCTGTCGACTTGAATCGCGCGATATCGGTTGCGGCGGGGGCGTCGATAATGTCGACATCACCCGCCAGAATAGCCGTGGTGCGCGCGCTGGCGCTGGAGATCATGCGGTAGGTCGCATGGTCCCAGGCCACTTTCTTGCCCCACCAGTCTGGATTGCGCTCCAGCCCAACTTCGATGCCCTGCTTGAAAGTCGAGAAGCGAAAGGCGCCGGTGCCGATTGCCGCTTTTCCGGAATTGTAGTCTGCTGTGTCCGCGCCCTCCCCGACGTGCCGGGATATGACCGCTATATTGGCAAGATCGCCCGGAAGGGTAGGCGCCGGTGCCTTCGTGGTGATGAGGACCGCAAGATTTCCATCGGTTTCGACGCTTGCGACATTTCTGATGAAACCGCCGAACCCGCCGGGGCTATTTGGAACATTTCCAGCGCGGCTGAGCGTGAAAACAACGTCATCGGCGGTGAAGGGTTTTCCGTCGTGCCATTTTACGCCCTCACGAAGGGTAAAACGCCATTTGGTTTCGGAAACGGCCTCCCATTTCGTTGCAAGGCCCTCGACAAGCTGCCCTTCGGCTGTCCGCTCGGTCAGCCTGTCGAATATCTGCATGGCGATACTGTTGTTTGGAGAGGCATTATAAAAATGCGGATCAACCGATGTCACGGTGCCGCTCAATCCTACCTTAATATCCTTCGCAATAGCCGGAGAAACCGCAAAGCTGGCGCAGGCCGCCAAGCATAGAAAAACCGCACTTTTCCTCATTTCGTTCCCTTTTTATTGATTTCTTTGAGCGATGAACCGCCTTGGCCACGTTGGCTCGTAAAGTATTATTCCGGCCTCGGCCTGATTTATCAAATGAATGTTTTTTTCATTCATCATTCGCCAGGCGAATATACGGCCGCGCCAAAATCGGTCCAGGTGATCGAGAGCAACGTGCAAGGGAACTGGCCGGTCGCCTGTAATTCGATTGTGTCAAGGACAGCCGTTTATAGACGGCGCTTCCGAGTGCTCGTGAAAAGAGCAGGTTGGCGGCCGCAGAGAAATAACGCGCTGAAACCGCTTAGCGAAAATCTGTCTGCGTATAGAAAACCGGCAATATGGGTATCATTCCCAACTCTTCGCCGGCAATGCTGTCGCTAATTCGTACTGAAGCAACCGCGGCGAAAGGCGGATGTAATCCCGAGGTGTTTTCGGATTGCGCGGCTCTTCACGTTTTGAAATGAGCAGTCACCGAAAATGAGTTCCCATCGGCCAACTATGCGGTCATGTCTTGCTCAGATCGTATGGGCACCTGCTCGACGAAACGCGAAGCAAAGAGTTGACAGTATGGAAAATCCGGTTGCGTTGAATCGTCTTTCCGAAAACACGATCTTCCGTAAGGGCGATGTTTTCGTACTCTTCGGCGAATTGTTCGGTCGCGGGTATGCCACCGGCCTGCTAGACGAAGCCAGACGGGCTGGAATGGAGATTGTGGGGATCACCGTCGGACGGCGGGACGAGAATAACGCCCTGCGGCCGCTCGACGCCGAGGAACTGTCTTCTGCGGAGGCCCAGTTGGGCGGTAGGATCATCAACATACCGCTTATGGCGGGTTTCGATCTCGATGCGCCAGCAGACGGCCCAACGCCCACCGATCTTCTGGCAAAGATGACGCTTGAGAGCTGGGAACACGACAGGCTCGACTGGGACTATCTGGAGCAATGTCGAGACATTGCCACTGCGCGTTTCAAGGCATCGCTGTCAAAGGTCATGACCGCTCTGGACGGAATGATCGCTAATGGCCGCAATGTTTTCTTCGCCCACACAATGGCCGGCGGCATTCCGAAGGCGAAGACATTCCTGGTCGTCGCCAATCGAATCTACAAGGGAACTGGCCCCCGCCACATGTCTTCTCAGACGCTGCTCGACAGCGATATGGGAAAGCTCATTCTGCAGAATTTTGACGATGTTTCTGCGAACACCTTTCGCCATCTCATCGACTTTAGCACAGCGATCCGCGAGCGCATCGAAGCCTCGGGCGGACAAGTGCGATATACGGCCTATGGCTATCACGGATCGGCGGTCCTGATCGATGGGAGCTATCGTTGGCAAACCTATACCAACTACACCCAGGGATATGCGAAGATGCGTCTCGAAGGCATCGCCGAGGATGCCTGGGCGAAAGGCATTAAGGCAACCGTCTACAACTGCCCTGAAATCCGGACCAATTCGTCCGACGTGTTCACCGGTATCGAGCTGCCCCTGATACCACTGCTGCTTGCGTTGAAGAAGGAAAACGGGAGCGAATGGGCCGACGAACAATGGCAGGCCTGCGAGCAGTTGCTCATGGACGGCTTAACCATGAACGATGTTTTCCGGAAGATCACCGACATGCAGGCCAGCGAGGTCATGCGTCCATTCTATGATTTTTCGGCATGGCCCATGGCAAACAGCCAGGCACAGGCCGATTTGACCATCGGCACGTCAAACGAGATCACCCGGATGCATCGGGATGGCAAGACGATGATTAGTGATCTCCTGAGCAGTCTCGTTGTGACTGCAACAGGGCAACTGATCTTTGGCGAATCGTCTGAACCCGCGGGTCCCGTCCTTTGGCTCAACCACGATATTGTTGCCCGGCGACTTAACGCTTCCCACCCGCATTCTAAGTCTTCTGCGCCGCTCGTCGCTCACGGGACGGAATCCCCGCATCCTGAGATGGCGTGACGACGTCCCCAACCTGGCTTGGAAACCAGATGTCTTGGCCTGGAGCGACAAATCCCGCCAGGGGAACGCCCCTCCAATTGGTCCTGTGTACTGGCAGCTTGTCGCAGGCGTCATCAGAAGCGAGTCCGTTGGAGCATCCAAGAAGGGCCGAAGCTCTTTTTTCCGCGACATTGGAACAAAATCGGAAGTGGCCCATTTCATCGGCGTACAATTCTCAGGGCGCTGAATGATCGACAACCAGAACTCCCGGCAGGACGCCAAAGACGCCGGTGAGCGTCTTGTGTCAGCGCATGCATCAGAAGATCCGTTTGCGGCCGCATTCAAGGCCACCCGCATGCCGATGCTGATTACGGACCCACGGCAGCCGGACAATCCCATCATTTTCTGCAACAAGGCGTTCTGCACCCTCACCGGCTACGAGGTTGGCGAGCTAATTGGACGCAACTGCCGACTTCTGCAGGGACCACAGACCGATCCTGACGCCGTCACCAAACTTCGTGACGCCGTTGCATCGCAAAAAGACATTGCCGTCGATATCCTCAACTACAGGAAAGATGGATCCAAATTTTGGAATGCACTTTTCGTAAGCCCGGTGCGCGACGTGTCCGGAGCCGTGATCTACTTTTTCGCCTCGCAGCTCGACTTCACCAATATCAAGAGTAAGGAAGCCGAACTCGCCCGCGCCCGGCACATTGCCGAGGAAGAAGTGGCGCTCAGAACGGCCGATCTGACCGAGGCCTTGCGCGCAAAAACCGCGCTCGTGCATGAGGTCGACCACCGCGTGAAAAACAATCTTCTGACGATCGCTTCCATCGTCAAGCTCCAGGCGCGAATGACAGACAACGAGGTCGTCGAGCGGACACTGATGTCCGTGCTGAACCGCGTCGAAGCACTGAGCACCGTTCAACGCAAACTTCTGAACGATGAGGATGTTGGCCATTTCGACGTGGCGGATTTCGCCAACACCCTGATGCTGGACAAGATCGGTGCCTTGAAACGGAACGATATCAGTCTCACGACAGACCTTCACGAGGTCGTGGTTCCAGCAACCAAGGCATCTCCTCTGGCCTTGATCATCAACGAACTCATTGGAGACGCGATTGGCCGGGGACTGAAAGAAGGCGGTGGTGAACTGCATCTGGAAGTGAAGCGACTCAACGGTCACTTCCTCATTCGCGTCGTTGACACCGTTGTCCCGGTGGAAGTGGATAGCGAACAAGCCGCCTTCAGCAAGAAGATGCTGGAAGCGTCACTAAAGCAGTTGCGTGCAACGATCGTAAGGACCGTCGATGGTCGCCGTACTGACGTGCGGGTCACGCTCTCTGTAAAAGACTGAAAGGATATCGCGTGAAAATCTTGATTGTTGAAGACGAGGCTTTGCTGGCTATGGAGCTTGAGAGCGAGGTCGAAGAGGCCGGGCATGAGATCGTCGGCGTCGCCGCCGAAAGCAAGCAGGCTCTATCCTTGATCGAAAAGTCCTCGCCACAGTTCGCCTTTGTGGATATTCAGTTGCTGGACGGTCCCACGGGCATCGACGTCGGCCGTCACCTCGCGTCCCGTTCGATTCCCTATGTCTTCGTTTCCGGAAATCTGAAGCGGATTCCTGAGGATTTTGCGGGCGCCCTTGGTGCGATCGAAAAACCTTACACCATGAACGGACTGCAAAATGCGCTGGAATTCATCGACACCATTGTGAACGGTGAGCACCAGTCCGTCACCGCGCCTCCAAGCCTCGTTTTGTCACCCCGTTTGCTCGCTGCTCTGTCGGCGTGAAACGCATCCGTGATTAGGGATTGACCTTGAACTCACCATCTGAACGCATTGAAGCCGTTCGCAATTCTGGTTTGCTTGATGTTCAGGGCCAATCCGAATTCCAGGATATTATCGAGGTTGTCAAAGCCGGGCTGAAATCTCCGGTGGCACTGATTTCCATTCTTGATGAGCACCGGCAGGTCTTCATCGCCCATCTCGGCCTTCCGGAAAAATGGGCCGAGGCGGCAGAAACGCCGCTGACGCATTCCTTCTGCCAGCACGTGGTTCGCGACAAGATACCCCTCATTATCGGGGATGCCACGCTCCACGACCTCGTCAGGGACAATCTGGCCATCGCCGATCTCGGCGTGATTTCATACATGGGTGTTCCGGTCACCATGCCGGATGGCCTGGTAATCGGTGCGCTCGCGGCAATCGACGGAGAGCCGCGAAACTGGACCGAAAGCGAGCTGGAGTTGCTGAGCCGGATCGGGCGCGTCGTCTCCAATCAGATTGCGACCTTCCTCTCCGAGCGTCGATGGGGAACACTCTTTCAACAGCTGGAAGAAGGCATCGTCGTCGGCTCCGTGATCCGCGATCTTGAAGGATCGATCATCGACTGGCGGTTTGATACAATCAACCCGGCCTGGAGTGTTCTCCTTGGCTTGCCCGGAGATGGCGTCCCGGGCCGAACAATGCGGGATGTCTTCCCCGACTTCGAGGAAGAATGGATTTCCGATGTCGGCGAAGCGATGGAGACCAGGCAAAGCAAGCGTTTCACTCGCAAGATTCGCTCCCTGGATCGCTGGTTCGACGGCTATGTCCAGGCGACTGGCAACGATAAATTCGTCATCATCTTCGTTGACGTCACCGATCGGATGCAGGCGGTGGAGGCGCTACGCAACAGCGAGACGAAGCTGCGACTGATCGTCGAAGGCGCCAAGGATTACATCATCCTGACGCTTGATGAAAACCAACGCATCACCAGCTGGTTCGGCGGCGCGGAGGAGACTTTCGGCTGGTCGGAAGCGCAGATGCTCGGCAGACCGTTCGAAGAAATTTTTACACAGGAAGATCGGGCGGCGAATATTCCGCAGTTTGAGATCGAAACGGCGGGCCGCGACGGTGTTGCACTTGATCGCCGATGGCATCTTGCCGCCGATGGTACGCGGGTGTTTCTTGACGGCACCATACGCCCGATGCCCAATCACTCCTCATCCCATCTTTCCGGCTTCATCAAGGTGGCGAGAAACGCGACAGCCCAAAAGCTGTCGGAAGACCGGCAGCTCGCTTTTCTGGAGCTGGGCGAAAAGATCCGCGAACTCGACTCGGTCGCCGAGGTCGCTTTCGCAGCAGCGGAAATCATGGCTCGAAACCTGCAAGGGGCAACGCGAGCCGGTTATGGCATCGTTGATCCGATCGCCGAGACCGTGGAGATGCTGCCTGACTGGCGCGCGCCCGGAATGTTCACCGTTGCCGGCCAGCATCAATTTCGCGATTACGGTTCCTATATTGAAGACCTCAAGCGTGGCGAACTGGTCATCATAGCTGACGTTGCGGCCGATCCAAGAACCTCGGCGTCAGCGGAGCTTTTGAACTCGCTGCGCATCTCCGTCCTCGTCAACGTCCCTATTCTCGAGCGGGGCGCTTTCGTCGGCGTCATGTTTGTGCATTACGAAAAGCCGCACGAATTTTCTTCAGAAGAACGGGATTTCGTGCGGACGATTGCCGATCGCACCCGCGAAGCAATATCGCGGATACGTGCGGAACAGGAACAGCAGGTTCTCAACCATGAGATAAGCCATCGGCTGAAGAACACGATGGCGATGGTTCAGGCAATTGCGACCCAGACCCTTCGGCTCGTCACCGACAGAGCGCCCGTCGAAGCGTTTGTCAGCAGGCTGCACGCACTTTCAAAGGCGCATGAAGTACTGCTCACTCACGACTGGTCATCGGCGCGTATGATGACCGTGATCGATACCGCGCTTCGACAACTCTCTCTTCCGGATCGTTACCGTCTGTCAGGTTCCGACCTTGAAATCGGGCCGCGGACTGCGCTCAGCCTTGGCCTTCTCATGCACGAACTCGGCACCAACGCCCTGAAATATGGCGCGTGGTCGAGCGACGGTGGAAAGGTCATAGTGACCTGGAGGGTTGAGCCCATCGGTGGGGATGGCATGGTTGTTGTGGAGTGGAACGAACAGGACGGCCCGCCGGTGGAACTGCCGTCGGCAAAAGGGTTTGGATCGAAGCTGATCCGCATGGGCCTTCTGGGAACCGGGGGCGTCGAGATCAATTACGATCCTGACGGACTGCGCGTGACCATGCAGGCGCTGGTTTCACAGCTTGAGCAGTGACATCGAGCCGAAGCCATAATGAGGGGCAACCATGATCGGCAAACCAGTTTTCGACCGACCGTCCATGGCTTCCGACTGCAACTGTCAGCACCAGGGCACACCGGTGAAATACCTGCTAGTTTAGCGCTGAACCTGCAGTTAAGGATGTAGCCGAACAGCTCCGATAAGGCTCAGCAAGCACTTTGAACGTGGCCTTCGCCCGGCGCATCGGCATACCCTCTTCCTCTATACGCCCTGATGACAGCACGCAACGGCGAGGGGAAGGAGACAACCGATGGAATTCAGACAATGATGTTGGAGTATCGGCGATTTCTTGGCTGGCTGGCCTACTGAAAGAGCCGCCATCGAGGACGGCAGAGGTCGTCTGTCTAATTGGGAACCTGTTGGGCGAGTAGAGTTGTCCGGTAGCGCTGATCTGGCGTTTCTAAACCGGATTGGCACTTTCTCCTCGGACCTGAAAACGGCTGATAAGAATCGTCCTCAGGCTGGTAAGACCGATACCGGCTCATACACCAGGCAACATGGTCGTCGTTCAGCGAGGCGATTTGCAGTCGCTTCTCCGTCTCGACCAGATCTATCGGTGGGACGCAGCGCCTGCGCGGCCCGCCACTGAAGGGTTGGTAACTTTTATCGGCCTTCACATACGACCGGTATTTGCGGGAGCACCATTCATCTGATTTGTGCTCCGCGACATCAATCTCAGTCGCTTTTCCAAGCGGTAGACCGCTATCTTCTATGGATGGCTTGCTTCGCGGGACATCATTGGAAGCGAGGAGCGCGTCATCAACGTCAGCCGGTAAACGCTCATAGGCTTGCTGATTTGGATCAACACGCTTGACCTGCGTGGTCCACAAGGGCTCCTCATTTACATCAAGAATAACAGGTGGCTGGGACTGCGACCTGAGATCGGATGCAATCCTCATTCCACCGCCAACAACGGGTAATGAGCAGAGAAACAGTAGGGAGCCGACGATAACGTTTTGCATGGCACATCACTAAAAAGCATCGAAATATCGCCAGAGCAGCAGGACGGAAAATTTCGTGCCGCTCGGCACACGGGTAGCCGATCAAATTGTTGGTCGCGCCACCGCGACCAACGCTGAGTGGCCGGGAAAGCTGTCAGATCGAAAGAACGTCGATGATCTTACAGCCTGCAGGATCGATGAACGACGACGTGACATCTCGCCTCCATCGACCGCCCGGGTTACCGGCTTAGTTCATGATCCTGATGACCTTGCGGGTGCCGGGATCGACGATCGCGGTCTTTCCGTTAACGACGACGTAGCTGTAGGTGACATCCGGTGCATCAATCCTGTGCAGCTCCACCGTTTCCGGAAGGGCAGTGCCAACCACGACATCGACATCTGGCACATCCACTGAGGTGACCGTGTGCGCAGTCACGTATTTTTGGATCACAACTTCCTGTTCCGGGCTGATCACGACGGTCTGGGCGTGCAGAACGCTCGACATGCCCATAACGATCATTGCAGTCGTCATTGCGAGGACTCGGGTTTTCATATCATTCCACCTTGGCAAGTGTTGCTTTTTGCCTGCGGTTGCAGGTGGGATTTCAAGCAAATTGGGCGGAAAGTGTTCCAGACAGGGCACAAAGTCCTATGCCCGGAACTGATGCAGATCGAAAAATATTGTTTGGCTGTAGAAATTCTGCCTGAAGGAGGAACACCCATGCAGATGAAACAGCTTTCTTTCCTGACGTTCGCAATACTGGTCGCCGGCGGAGCTCAAGCTCAGGAATCGACTGTGACCGGCGCCGCTGGCGGCGCGATTACCGGGGCAATCGTAGGCGGCCCGGTCGGCGCAGCCGTTGGTGGCGTCGTGGGCGCCGTCGCAGGCACAGCTATCGATCCGCCGCCACCGCGCGTCGTTACCTATGTTCGGGAGGCTCCGATGCCGGCCGAGACAGTTGTCGTGAAGGAAAAGGTCGTTGTCGGCGAGCCTCTTCCTTCGACTGTGGTCATTCATCAGGTTCCGGACGAACCGAAATATTCTTATGCCATCGTCAACAAGCAGCGAGTAATCGTTGAACCGACCACGCGCAAAGTCGTGCAGGTTATCAACTGATGGCATTGCCTGCCGGGTTTTCTTCCCGGCAGGCCTTTTCCTGGGGGAATAAATTAGTATTTTCAGAAATAAAAATCTTCATGCCTTCAGGCTTCGCTTTCCGTCCTCGAGATCATAATTTACTGTTGTCTGAAGTTCGCTGGGCTGACCCTCGGCGGCAAAGTCACAGGCACGCGTGTCACTATGTCAGGTCGCACAATCACTCGTCTTTCATCGAAGACCTTGGGCTCATTGTCACTCGCCCAACAGTTTTTCCTCGCCGGCGGTCTTGTTACGTTGGGTGCGACGGTTTTGATTGGATTGCTGGTGACAGATCAGATTGTTGAGACTGTAACAAGAAATGCTGGCTCGACAACCGCGCTTTACGTCGACAGCATCATTGCACCTATCCTGCCGGATCTTACCCGCGCGACAAAACTCGACGATTCCATCGAACGAACGCTGGATGAAACTCTGGGACAGGGTGCACTGGGCAGACGACTGGTTTCCTTCCGGCTGTGGACAAAAGACGGAACCATTATCTACTCGAACGACAAGCGGCTGATGAACATGGTCGTGCCGCCTGGCGAAAACAGGACAAAAGCGTTCGCTGGCGAGCTCGTCGCGAATTTCGAAGAGGCAGGAGACCCAGAGAGCGACGCGGAGCGAGCGCTCGGGGAACCCCTCCTGGAGATATATAATCCCGTCTTGCAGCCATGGTCCGGAGAGGTGGTTGCCGTCGCAGAGTTTTATGAGCGGGCAACGGATCTTGAGAAAAGCCTGGCGCGAGCGCGCTGGAAGAGCTGGATCGTCGTCATCGCGGTTGCCTCTGCATTTTTCGCCGTTCTTTCCACAATTGTACTCAAGGGCAGCAGGATGATCCGGCATCAACTGCGTGAGATCGAGGACCTGGCGCGTCGCGTGCAGAAAGGATCGCAGCGCACGGTGGCCTTGAACGAGCGGCTGTTGCGCAAGATCGGTGCCGATCTGCACGATGGGCCTGCACAGCTCATCGCCTACGCAGCACTGCGGGTGGACAGCGAGAAGCTCGTCAGCGACCAGACAAGTCGGAATGAACGAGAATCCGAGACGACATCCATCAAGGCCAGTCTGGATGAAGCTATCCGGGATATCCGCAACATCTGCCGCGGCCTTGTTTTGCCAGATATAGAAAATCTGCCCATCGAAGACGTTGTTGGTCGGGCAGTTGAACATCATCAGTCCCGTGCTGGTACGCGAATAACGACCTCAATTGAGGATGTGAACGCGCAAGTCGGAGTTCCCGTTAAAATCTGCACTTACCGGTTCGTCCAGGAGGGTCTGAACAACGGTTGGCGCCACGCAGCATCAACAAATCAATGCGTGTCACTCCGACAGGAAGGCACAGAGATCGTCGCTACTGTTTCAGACGGCGGCAGTGGTTTTTCGTTCGACGAGATTGGACCCGATTGCATCGGGTTGTCAGGCCTTAAAGAACGAATTGAAAGTCTGGGAGGCCGTTTCGAAGTGCAGACATCGGCACGCGGAACGCACCTCACCATGAGACTGAACACCGTCGATGTGAGCGATCCATGACAGAAAATATAAAGGTCGTCATCGTTGATGATCACCCGATGTTTCGCTCGGGTGTATCGCAGAGCCTGAAAGAGTGTGGTTTCGACGTCCTGGGTGAAGGAGAAAACGCCGACGACGCACTAGCCCTTGCGACCAGATTAGCGCCGGACATCATCCTCCTGGATATCTCGATGCCCGGCAACGGCCTAGCGGCGATCAAATCCATATTGAGCCTCTCTCCGTCCATTCGAATTCTCATTCTCACAGCATCTGAGAGCGTGGATGATCTTCAGACAGCAATACAGTCGGGCGCGGCGGGATATGCCTTGAAAGGCGTCGGCTCTCGTGAGCTGGTACAGATGCTGCGGACCATCGCAGACGGCGGGCGTTACATTCCACCCGAACTGGGCGCCAAGTTGCTGGCTGAAAGAAAGGCCGCATCGGAACTGATCGAGCAGCGTCAGGATCTGAGCAGAAGAGAGCGGCAAGTCATGGACCTCATCGCCATCGGAATGAGCAACAAGCTTGTCGCCCGCAAACTGGATCTCCACGAGAAAACGGTGAAGCATCACGTGACAAGGATTTTTGCCAAGTTAAAGGTCAGCAATCGCACGGAGGCGGCACTTCTTTGGAGAGATCGTATCTCTGCTCAGCGTGAGCCCTGAAACCTTGAACGATCCTTGACCGTCGCAAGCCGATCAACGATGACACGGCCCTTATTGTCGCGCATCGAATACCGGCCTTTTCGTAAAGTCTCGGTGATGCCATTGGCGTGGCGCACTTCGAGAGCCTGGCCAGACTGCTGAACGCCAGCCCCGTTCTGACCGGAATTTCCGGCTGCTCCAGGATCTGGTGCTTTCCCGCTTCCGCTTCCGCTCTCGTTTCCGTTCCCTTTGCCACCTCCATTTCCATGTCCGCCATCATTGCTGCCGCCGTTGCCGTTGCCGCCACCGTTCGCGCTTCCGTTTCCGCCGCTGTTACCGCCATTTCCGTTTCCATTGCCGCCGCCGTTGTTTCCTCCGCCATTACCGCCGTTATTCCCGTTACCGTTGCCGCCGCCGTTGTTCCCTCCGCCATTACCGCCGTCATTCCCGTTACCGTTGCCGCCGCCATTGCCTTGAGCGACAGCAACCCGAACACCAGCGGCCTGCAAGAATTGGACAGCGATCAACGCAACCACGGGCCGTCCGACCATGGGAAAGGTGAAGAGGTACTTAAGCATGTTTCTTCTTGTACGCACTCCGTTCTCCATATCTGCCGTCCTGCCGGAATGGACGCGAACCAATTATCTCTGCGCAGGCTGCCAGAGTTTGGCTCGGTTGAGAACTGACCTGGGGTAGTCTTGAACCCGCTTGTTCTGAAATAATCGCCGTCTGAAAGCGACTGACGTGATGGTTGCACAAGAGCCGCGCGTAAAACAAAGTGAAGAAACCCTGCACTTTCCCGCTGGCTCAGCGCGACCAAAAAAGCAACGTCGTCTCAAAAGTAAGCGTCAGCAGCTCCCGTCCGTATCGCTTTTCGGATGAGCATCGAGCTGCTTCTGGTGGCATCTCTTCAACATTTTGTCGATCAGGGCCCTGTCTCCGTTACAGTGATCCAGAATGTCGACTGCCTTCGAAATGCTCAGAGAGTATTTTTGTTGAAGTTGCTCAACGGTGTAAGGCTCAGGTCGTAAGCTCTGGTCCATCTTATCCTCTTTACGTTCTGCAATCAGATGCTGTGCGATCGATTGCGTATCCGAGACGCCGGGCGCGAAATGCGCCCATGATTGGCTTGTGTCGAGTTCTCCGGATCGTTTCCGGCTGGAGTTCCTCGAGCGACAACTTCCAAACGATCAACACTCATTATGCGGAGGGGTTCATCGATTGGGACTTAGTGCCCAAATTTGGGTGGGACTTATTCGACTGGAACGGAAGGAGGCCTTTTTCCTCAAAGCCGATCCTCGCACGGTGCGGGTGACATTCGCACCACCCCCAAACCCAAAGCTTCCAGATCGGCAGGAAGCCCGCGCGGCGGAGATATCGCTCCGCGGTAAGCGAGCCTGGCACCAGTGAGGTCTTGACCCATGTGCCGCAGGTCGAAAGCCAAGCTCCGTCGCTTTCCAGGCGCGCGCAAGCCGGCGGCAATTAGCAAACGGGGATACGAAGTATTTGTACAGCTGGTAATTGCGGCGATCGCAACGGCGCCATGATTCGGGCTACTCTCGACAAAAATGGCCAGCACTTCTCGCATGTTGAGGATTGCATCGCGAGTGCCGCAGACCTGGATCTTGTCCTGAGGTCGGCAAAAACCTGCAAGGCTCGGCTCGACCGTTGACAGGTCGAGCTCGCAAGGACAATTGAGGCCTGATTACTCGAAGAGTAATCGGACGGAGGCAGATTGCTGGTCATCGGCCTCCGCCCGTCTTCCTGTGTCACATTTCGGGAAGAACAGCGATGTCGCGGACTTCTTTGTCCGTGCCGGTGATAGCGCCTACTTCGGTAGCGTTGCCGGTGTCGAGATCAACGGTGTAAAGCATTTTGTTTGCAGCGAGATAGGCAGTGTTCTTTCCGGCTTCCGTGCCCTGAATGTCAAAAGCATAGGTGGCTGGCTTGTCTTTGAAACCCAGCTTGCCAATTGCTTTCAAAGTGCCGTCATTCGGCTTGGTCTGCTGGATCAAGGCGCCAATCGTCGCATCGATATTGTACATTGCGGTCTTTTCAGGCTTGCCGATGGAGTTGGTATAGGCGGCTGCGACAATGTTCGGCGTCTCGCCCTTGTGCATGTCACCATCTTCGAAGGCCAGGACACCGTCGACCGTCACTGCACCGGTGTCAGGATGGACACGGTGGTTGGTGGTGCCAGTCATGAAACGAAGACGATCAGCCACCGGATTGAAATCGACGACGATCGGAGCCTGTGTCACCATCAGCGTCTTGTCCATTTTTGCGAGATCAGTGGCAGCACCGCTTTCAAGGTTGATGGTAACGATACGATGGTCCGCAGTAACACCGATCACTGTCTTGTTGGCGGGGCGGTAATCAATGCCGACGAGCTTATCGACGCCAGTTACTTCCATGGTCTTTGTAACGGCGGGCTTCGCGGTATCGAACATGACAAGTGTTTTGTCACTCGTCAGCCCGAGAACGGGTGCCGAAAAGGCTGTCGATGCCATGGCAGCAAAGGCGGCGGAGGCGGTCAGTGCGAAAAGGATGGTCTTCATGTCTTTCTCCCGTGCGTTCAACATTCGAGAAGGCGTCAGGCACTCGGCGCTTGACCCTTCATCATTGAAGACACCGCAAGGGAGGCGAATGGATGCAGGTCGTAAAAATAATTCTCAGGATGCATCCATTTGATCGCCGGATGGGTATAGTTCGTGAAAGCTGACGATTTTCACCGCTGGATCATGGAAGGATATTAATGGGTTCCGGGCCGGACGATCTGGATAAGGCGCTTGCTGCCTGCGCTAAGGGTGACCGTTCGGCATTACGCCGAATTTTCGATCAGGAGGCTGGGCGGTTGGTCGCCGTGGCGCAACGCATCGTTGGACGTCGCGAACTTGCCGAAGAGGTCGTGCAGGAAGCCTTTATCCGAATATGGACCCACGCTTATCAATACAGTGCGGACCGTGGCTCCGCGCGCGGATGGATTTATGCCATTGTTCGAAATAGAGCGCTCAATCTCCTGCGGGATGGCAAACTTGAACATTCGGTCGAAGAGGTAGAAGCGCTTCAGGAAGCCGAACAGGCAGACGCGATCATGGGTGCGTGGCACCGCCTGGACACACAATCGCGCCTGCGCGAATGCCTGGGATCGCTCGATGAGACAAAGCGACACGGTATTCTGATGGCCTATGTTGGAGGCTATTCTCACGGCGAGATCGCCGGAAGGCTGCGCATTCCACTTGGCACAGCGAAATCCTGGATCAGGCGCGGGCTTCTGACGCTTCGGGAGTGCATGGGATGATCTACGACCGCAAGGATATACCGAACCTCGCTGACGAGTATGTGTTGGGCTTGACCGAAAGCACGGCCGCCGCGGAAATCGAGGGCGCCATGGAACGAGATTCCGAACTCAAGGCCGCGATTGCTGCAAGCCGTGAGCGTTTCCTGCCGCTCGACACCGCTATAACACCGGCAACCGTCAACGAGAGCCTGTGGCATCGCATTGAATCTGGCCTGACTTCGCAGCCTGTGACCCGCCACATGTCTGTTTCCACGCTCGCGAATGACAATAACAGCAAAGGCTGGAAGATCGCTGCGCTTTCGTCAATTGCCGCCGCATTGTTGCTTGCCATCGGTCTTGGATACAGCCTCATTCACAAGGCTGAGCCGCTTGTCGTCGCCGTTTTGATCAATGAGGCTGGAGATATTCAGGCGGTTGTCGAGGACTTTGGCGATGAACGGACGATGATCCGTATACTGGCCGACTTTGCGGTGCCGAACGATAAGACCATAGAGGTATGGACGCTTCCGTCTCGAGAAATTGGGCCTGTTTCGCTCGGATTACTGAAAGGCGTTCGCTCGGCTCGCCTTGATGGACCCGCATTGCCCACCCCGCGTGACAACCAGCTATACGAGATTACGCTCGAACAAGCGGGAGGATCGCCGACAGGCAGACCGACCGGACCGATCTTGGCCAAAGGGCTGGCGAAATTTCCGCGATGAAATCCACCGTCTGAGCGTTGCTTCAGCGCCTTATCTGACAGGCGATTTTTGTCCCATCTGCTTGCTTTCCAAATTTCCAGGAACATTGGCCCTGGTCTGTGGTTCGTCGTGGCACCAACCTCATGAACTGACAGGACGGATTATGGCGGATGTATTTTGGCTGGTTGTTGTCGCTGGAGGCCCATTGCTGCTGGGTGCAGTGGTCGTTTATGTCCTGCTGCGTCAGCGCAGGTTATCCGCCAAGGAGCAACAAGAACAAGCTCGCAAGGTTCATAAGCTTTATGACGGAAAGTAACCGGAAGCGGAGACTGATATGAAATATAGAACCATATGGCCCTTGGTAGGGGCCGCGGCTGTGGCTCTCGCGATGATCGTGGCCGTCTACTTCGTCAGGACGACTCCGGATACAGCACCGTCAAATTCACCAGACAGAGGGCAGATGGAAGACCAAGCACCTGCGGGGCCTGCTGACAGGAATGCGCTGCCGGGCAGCCAGAACACGACGCCCTGACCACAATAGTCATTGAGGGAGAGTTTAACATGAAGCCATTCCATGCCTGCTGCGCCGCTCTATGTCTTTCGATGTTAATGCCCGCTTTCTCGAACGCGCAATCACCCGCGGACTTCACTGCCGAGGCGGCTTCCTTCAATCAGTTTGAAGTGGAGGCGAGCAGGCTGGCGCTTAAAAGCGCACAGGATGACGCGACGAAAATGTTCGCTAATGACATCATGCGCGACCATGAGAAAGCGCTCGTCGATCTCGCCGATGCTGCTAAAAAGGATGGTACGTCGGTCCCGACGGACCTGAGCGCCGAATATGCCGAGAAGATGAGAGCTTTAGAAACCGCTTCACAAAGTGAGTTTGACCAGGCTTACCTCTCGACGCAGGTTTCGGTCCTTGAAGATGCAAAGACGATGTTCGAAGCCTTCATCAAAACCGGAATTGCAGGCTCGCTACGTGCATACGCTGAAAATCAGCGTGGCACCGTACGAACCTATAATGTGCGTGTTCAGGGCCTGACAAATCCGTGAAAGCGACCGGATCCACTCCAGCTCAACATTCGGAATTTGGATCACCATCGACAATTCAGCGGCGAGCTATGTTGACCCAGCTTGTCTGCGCCCGGCCGGCAACCGTACTTACGTTAAACCGGCCGATCGATGAAGATATTCGATCTATTCCACCCTACCCCACCGCGACGATCAATACGTAACTTTTCATCGGGTTAGTATATATAACTCTCTGACGAGGCGCAGGCGCGCGGGGCCGTTATGATGCGTCCCTTAACCCACGCCATCCTCCCAATAGGGCGGGTCCCCGAACGACGCTTTCAAGTGAGCCGCCAGTGCGCGCAGTTTTGCCGAAGGACGGCGACCCTCGGGGTGCGCAAGAAAGACGAATTCCGCATCCGGCCGAACGCCGACATCGACGATCTTGAGCTTCCCATCGCGAATGTCCGGTCCTGCGATGAAGAGCGGAAGGAGTGCAATACCGAGACCGGCGATTGCCGCATCTCGCAGCATGTCGCCGTTGTTCACTCTGAATCCAATGCGTGCACGAACGATTTCAATGCCTCCAGGCGTAAGGAAACGCCAATCCGCAACACCCCGGTTCGTGTAGAACAAACCCTTATGGGCAGCGAGTTCGGTAGTTGTTGCAGGCATCCCGTTGACCGACAGATAGGCCTCGGAGGCCACCAGGACACGGCGGCTTGGCGCCAAACGCCAGACCATCAGTCTCGAATCGTCAATCGCCCCATGGCGCACGACGCCATCGTAAACGTCTGATGCAATATCGACTCGCCGATCGTCGAGTTCGAGCGACATCTCAATTTCGGGATTGGCAGCCAGAAACGGATACAGAGCCGGTCCCAGGTGCATCCGCCCGAAGGTAACAGGCGCAGCAATGCGGATTGGACCGCCCAGCGTTCCACGCCGCTCGGACAAATCCGCCGCTGCCTCAGAGACCTCTCGCAGGATGCGCTTGGCGCGTTCGAGAAAGGCAGCGCCATCTTCCGTCACCGAAACGCGACGTGTCGTACGGTGGAGTAAAGTAGCGCCGAGGCTGCGTTCCAATTCCGCCAGACGTTCGCTCACGACCGATTTTGACAGCCTGAGCGTGCGTGCCGCCCCGCTGATCGAGCCCTCTTCGGCGACAGCCACGAAACTCGAAATGCCATCCAGCTTCATTGTTCGGCCTTTCCGAAAGGTACGTCCGCCATTGGCACAGTAGTACGAACAGCATGCTTGCGCCACATTCGCACTTACGAAAACCCACACAACGAGAAGGAATTCGGATTATGGGTAGGCTCAAAAGCAAGCGGGCGCTCATCACCGGTGGCACCAGCGGCATCGGACTTGAGACAGCACGTCAATTCATCAGTGAGGGTGCGCGGGTAGCAGTCACGGGAACCAATCCCGAGACGCTGGAAGCTGCACGGCGGGAGCTTGGTCCCAGTGTACTGGTCATCAAGGCAGACGCTGCCGACGTGAAGGGCCAGAAGGTCGCCGCTGAAACGATCAGGGAGGCATTCGGGAGCCTGGACATCGTCTTCATCAATGCAGGCGTCGCCCTTCTCAAGCCTTTGGAAGCATGGGACGAAGAAGGCTTTGACATGGTTTTCGACATCAATGTGAAAGGCCCTTATTTTTTGTTGCAGGCACTGCTGCCGATACTGGCCAACCCGGCTTCGATCGTACTGAACACCTCGGTCAATGCCCACATCGGCATGCCTAACTCGAGTGTCTACGCCGCCTCGAAAGCGGCACTACAGTCATTCATCCGCACGTTGTCCGGCGAACTGATCACACGCGGTATCCGGCTGAATGCGGTGAGCCCAGGTCCCATTTCTACACCGCTCTATGGCAAGCTGGGTTTCACCGAGACTGACCTGAGGAATGTCGCTGAGAGCATACAAAATCTGGTCCCGGCCGGCCGCTTTGGCGAACCGTCCGAGATTGCAAAGGCGGTAGTGTTCCTGGCATCGGACGAAGCCGCCTACACGGTCGGCAGCGAGATCATGATCGACGGTGGCATGGGCACATTGTGACACTCCCCAAGCAACGGAATCCGGTGACAGCAGCGCGCCGGGCTCCGACGGTTGTCGGATGTCAAGGCGCGCATCGCTGGTGACGTCTGCTTTCGGTCAGCGGCCAAGCTGGTTTCTGTGGCCGGCATGAAGGCGCAAAACGGTTGCAACTGGCGGTCGGCATACCACGCAAGAAAATGCCGTTTCGGCGTCCTCGATCTTGAAGAGATGATCCGGTGACGTGCCAAATTGCACTTCGTGGATACAGGTCGCTTCGGCTCGAAAAGCGAAGTCCTGTCTCCTCGGCTTTTGTTATGAGCGCCGCCGTTTCTTTAATTACATTTAAACGATAACTAATTTACCATACAGCCGACAGAGCAAAATCAGGTCGCCATGACGGCATGCACCTTCTGTAATTCTTCATATCCATGCCGAATCCCCTGCAGCAGAGTTCTTTTTTCATTCGACCAGTTCCCGGTCGCAATGCTCCCTGCTTCGTGTTCGCGATTTCAAAACAGAACCGCGAGGAAATATGTCGTTTCTTAAAAATGCGAGCATTCGCACGAAAATTCTATCCCTGATCATACCTCTGTGCGTGGTGGGCCTGTGTGCCACGGCGTTTATCGCAACCCGATACAAAGCAGCAGATACGAGCTACTCCGATTTCATTTCCAATGATGCTGGCGCCAGTGTCGAGATGTCGCGCGTAAACCGAAATGTCGTCGCAACTGCTTACGCCGCCTATCAAATCCTGACCTACCGCCAAGACGATCCGGCCATGAAAACAGCCATCGACTTTTACAGCGATAGCAAAGGCAAGCTTCTTGAGCGCCTCCAGCACACGAAAGAACTTCTCCCACGTGAGAGCGCTGCGATAGACAAAATCATTGAGAGAACGAAAGAAGTCATCGTCTTGACTGACCAGGCCGTTCAACTGGGTAAAGCTGATCAGGACGAACCGGCAAGGGCGACCCTGGCAAAAGCGGACTCTTTGATTCTTCCCCTGACGACCGACAACGCAGCGTTTCTGGACCAGGTCTTGAAATCCGTGGCTGCGAGAAGTGACGAACTGACCGACCAAACAAACTCCACCATCTTTACCTCGCTGATGGTTGTCGGCATCACATTCACACTCGGCATCATCGCGTCACTCGTTGTTGCCGCCAAGGGGATCACGACGCCTATCGCCTCTTTGCGCGAGCGCATGATCACTCTGGCGCAGGGGGAGACCACTGCACTCGTCGATGGTCAGGATCGCAAGGACGAAGTGGGCCAGATGGCAAAGGCGGTCTCCATTTTTCGCGACAATGCTCTTGAGAAAATCCGTCTGGAAAAAGAAGCTGATGCCAATCGCAGCCTTTCCGAACAGGAACGATTGGAACGCGAGGCCCAAAAGGCGAAGGACGCTGCCGACACCCAATTTGCCGTTGACCAACTGGCCAAGGGGCTCGACCGTCTCGCCGATGGTGATATCGCGTATCGTATCGAGACACCGTTTGTTGCCCATCTCGATACTCTGCGCAACAACTTCAATGGCTCGGTCGCGAATCTGAATGACGCGTTGCGCGCCGTCGGCGAGAACGCTCGCGGCATCGATGCCGGTGCCAACGAAATTCGCTCTGCCGCCGACGACCTGTCCAAGCGCACTGAGCAGCAGGCTGCCTCAGTCGAAGAAACAGCTGCCGCTCTGGAGGAAATCACCACGACCGTGAAGGACAGCAGCAACCGTGCCGAAGAAGTCGGCCATCTGGTCGCGAGGGCCCGTGATGGTGCGGAAAAGTCCGGAGCAGTCGTACGTCAGGCCGTTACCGCCATGAACGAAATCGAACGTTCATCCGGTGAAATTACCAACATCATCAGCGTTATTGATGAAATTGCCTTCCAGACCAATCTTCTGGCTTTGAATGCAGGCGTTGAGGCCGCCCGCGCCGGCGAGGCCGGCAAGGGCTTTGCGGTCGTCGCACAGGAAGTCCGCGAACTTGCCCAGCGGTCTGCAAAGGCTGCGAAAGAGATCAAGGCATTGATCACGACATCCGGTGAACACGTTCGCTCCGGCGTGACACTGGTGGGTGAAACCGGCAGGGCACTCGAAGTGATCGTCACGGAAGTGCAAGAGATTAACCGTCACATCGCCGCGATTGTCGAATCCTCGCGCGAACAGTCGGTTGGCCTTCAGGAAATCAACACGGCCGTCAACACCATGGACCAGGGCACACAGCAGAATGCCGCCATGGTCGAACAGTCGACAGCCGCAAGCCACAGCCTCGCCAAGGAGGCGGCATCCCTCAACCAGCTGCTATCGCGTTTCAATCTAGCCGATGGCACAAGCACAAGTCGTTCGTCTGTAGCCCCTGCGGCCGTTCGCTCGGCATCGCCAGCTTCACGACCTTCAGCATCACCGGCTAGAGCCCTTGGCCGCAAGATTGCGAACGCGTTCGGGGGTGGTTCGGCTGCCGCGGTTGCGCAAGACAGCTGGGAGGAGTTCTAAAAATCTACGGCCGCGGCGCGAGACCAACCGCCCGGCCGTTGATCATCATCGCGAGTGCCTTGGATCGGAAACTTCGCTTGCAGATTAAAAGCGGGTTTTCGGTCGAAGGAGCGACGCAAGTCGTGAGAGTTCCCTCGGCTTCCACTTTCAAGACTTGGATTTTGCCTCTGCTGCGACGAAATCATTAAGCTGTATCACGTTACCGCTGATCGCAGCGCCAGACGAACCTCTATAGACAGAGTATCCGTTTCGACTACGTTTTTTGGTCTCGTATAATGCACGGTCCGCCTGGTCGAGAAGTTCCTCAGGATCGATTTTATCCAGGGTCGTGCAGCAGGCAATGCCAATGCTTGTCTTTATCACCAAGGGACAGTCATTCCATATCATCGGTGTTGCCGTGAGCGCCTTGATCATCGCCCTCGCCCTGGCGGCGGCATCGACGGGTGACACGCCGGGTAGAAGCAGACAAAACTCGTCCCCGCCAAGCCGAGCAAAAACATCGTTGGCAGATAATTTCTCGGAAACAACGGCAGCGGCATGCCGGAGCGCAGCATCCCCGGCAGCATGCCCATACTTGTCATTGATCGCCTTAAAGCGGTCGAGATCGAAAAGCAGGACGCTAAAAACACGTTTGGTATCGGACGGACCACACATAGCTGCAAGCTTGTTCATCAGCATTCGACGATTGGCGAGACCCGTCAGTTCGTCTTCATTGGCGAGGCGTTCGACTTCACCTCGAAGCCGATCGACAGCCGACAACAGGAACCCGAAATTCCAGACCACTGCGGCAAAAAGGAATGCCAAGAGATCAACAGCGGCTGCCGCTTTGAGGTCCAGTTCTGGCGTTAGGCGGGTGACGATCAAGATGTTGCCGCAAGCAATTACCGCATGCGAGGAAACGGCCACTATCATTGCACCGCTGCTGACAATTGCGCCCAGTTCGCCGCCATGGTGTCGCAAGAGAAAGACTGCGGTGATTGCTAGCGGCAACAACTGCGCCAACGTGTAAACAGGATTGCGCGCGTACCAGGGATAAAAAGTTGCCAGCATCAGCACTACGCTGACCACGAAAAGACAAGCAACAGAAAGCAACTTTAATCGAGCGCCGTGGAAACAGCGGGCGCCCACGCAGTTCAGATAAAATCCCAAAACTATGAAACTGTTACCGAGTACAGTCTGGATGAGCAGACCATCATTTCCCTGGAGGGCCAGAATAGCTCCTCCGAGCACACTGGCAACGCTGCCTGAGAACCAATGACGTGCCGCTCTCAGCTCGCCGTAGCGATAGACCACCAGACCCCAAATAAGGCATTGAGAAAGACCGAGCAGCAAGACAACGAGAAAGAGCGTATAAAAGTCGGGCATTTGATGTCCCATTCTCAGAAGTTGTGACCAGTACGGCGAAACCCGTGAACGGCGGGTAAAAAACTTGGCGGGCCTTTAATCCATCGCCAAAATCATCTGTTTTGACCACAGCAATTAGATGGAATCTGGTGCACGCAGAGGCCGGGTTAACTTCACTAACAGCATTGAACAAAAAACGAACCGGTCTTCCAAAAAGCCGCCCCATCACCGCGCTTTAATTCGACCCGAACTTTCAATTACTGCAGTTAGACCATGTTCGTTACATTGGCCGTTAAGGAGATACAGAGACCTGATAGAGGCGTCTGGCCTCTAGGCCGCCCGTCGCGCTCTGCGCTGCCAGCGCCCTCTATCCCTTCCGGCAGCGAAACATCATGATACAGTGCGCCTCCGACGCTCCCGTGGAGGCGCATTGAAAATCGGCATGCGGCAGGATTGAAGGTGCAGATTTATGACTACGATCGTCGTTTCTTATTTTGATCGCGCTGAAGTTGAACTGGACGAAGAGCCTGATCCTGACGCTCCGGGGTCCGCTGTTGCTCTGGCCTCGTTTCTTGCGCTGACGGAGGCGGACAGGCTCTTGGACACGCGGAACGTTTTTGCCTTTTACAAGGACTATTACGAAGAGGCCGGGAAACCAGAATGGCTGGACGCGGAAATGGGCGTCCCACAATCACCCGCCGATATATGGGATCATGTCACTCCCGGACCTGTTACCGTCAAGAAAGGGCGAAAGGAGGATGAAAACTGGTACGTCGTGATGCAGGCTGAGTGCGGCTGGGATGTCGAACGCGGACTCATGATGGTTTGGCGAAACGGTGCGACGCTTACGAAAGTCGGCGGATATAATGGTCACCTGACCAATGTGAATGCCTACGCAGATCCCGCTTTGGAGACTGTCGTCTACAAGGCGCGAAACCCGGAATACACGACTGGGATTGCCGAGTGAGTACCCGAGACTTGCTTACGGGGGTGTGAACCTATCAGGAAAAACGCTCACCACACGTCGTTTGAGAAAGCCATGAAAGGCGAGACGACCTGGGCTATACATCGGAAGTCCCCACCTCCTCGCCGCCATGGCGCACACTCGCAGCAGAAACAAGATGCTAAACGACGTGTCGAAACCGTGCAGAACAATCGGTCGCACAATGCCGCCCCTCTCCAGTCGTTGTGATCTCGTCCGTAATCACATCAGCATTCCAAAGGTTTTGCTCTTCGAGCTCGGTGAGGATGCAAAATACTCTGTGCAATCTCGAAGGAGACGAACTGTTCGGCGTCCGAGATTCTAGCCAGACCCACTTCAACGCCGACACATGAAGACCGGAGATGCCTGCATGACGGAGGCGTCCGCAATACGGAGGCCGCCGATCCCGTAGACTTTCAGCTTGTTATCGACAACAGACATGCTGTCACGACCCATCTTTGCAGTACAGGACTGATGCCGGTAGGTGACGGCCGAGCGGCGAATAAAATCGATCATGCCCGATCGGTCGCGCGCGCCCGACGCAGTTTCGCCTTTCACCGGAGGCGCGAAACTGTCACTATTCCCGAGCATGCGGCACAATTCCACGGCGGCCAAGGCGGCAGCCATGTCCTCCGGCTCACTGAGTGAATTCGATTCGATCAGGATCGGATCAGTTGCGTCGGAGCCGGAGAGTAGCAACCGGCCCCGACTCGTCGGATGGGCAAGTTCCGGTGTTTCCAGACCTGTTTCGACCAGGGAATTTGGCTGTTCCGATGACGCCGTGCCTGGCATTACTTCTTCGCGGAGACGGCCTTGGCGGCCTGATCAATGGTATCGGCCACGACCTCCGGCTGGGTCATGAACAGTGCGTGACTTGCCGAGACCTTTGTGATTTTTGCCTTGATGCGCTCGGCCATATGGATCAGCATTGCCTGATCGAACGCCTTGTCTTCGGTTGCGATAACAGCCCAGCTGGGCTTCATACGCCAGGCAGCATGTTCAAGCTTCGTGCTGAACGCCGACATATTGATCGGTACCTGGGCATCTTTCATGAACGCAAGATCGGCGTCGCTGACGTCATGGGCAAACCCAGCCTTGAACTTGTCCGGGCTGACATAGCCAAATCCATCCTTCGTGGTTTCGATGACGAACTCCGATGCAGGAGCAAAACCGTTGTATTGCTGAGCAGTCGTCTCGCCGACATCCGGAGAAAGTGCGGAGACGTAGACGAGGCCTGCAACCTTTTGATCGATACCGGCTTCCGTGATGACAGTGCCGCCCCAAGAATGTCCGACAAGAATGACCGGACCATCCTGACGCTCAAGCGCGCGGGCAGTCGCGGCAACGTCATCAGCGAGAGACGTCAGTGGATTCTGGACGATGGTCACGCGGTAACCACGCTTGGTCAGATTATCGTAAACCCCTCTCCAGCCGGAGCCGTCCGCGAAGGCTCCATGAACGAGGACAACGTTTCTGACGGACTGCTCCCTGGGGATGGTATCGGCTGCGTTTGCCGGCAATGCGGCAGTTAATGTGGCTGCGGCTGCAATTGCTGCGACGGTGGGCGGGATCTTGCGTGTCATGACTTTCTCCTCTTTCTATTCGCGATAACATTTATCGCGATATATTCAAGCTCGCAGATTTTGAGCTGTGCGTCAACATAATTATTATCGCGATATTGTTTTTCGTGCTTTCGTTCGTTACATTTGACGCAACAGGAGTTCACAATGACCAGACCCCATAACGATCCACCGCCCCTGCACGACCAGCTATGCTATGCGATCTACACCGCCGGCATTGCGATCCAGCGTGCATACAAGCCTCTTCTCGATGAACTGGGCCTGACCTATCCGCAATATCTCGTACTCAACGTGTTATGGAGCCAGGACGGACAGACGGTTGGCGCCATCGCCCAGGCCCTTGCTCTGGAATCAAGCACGCTGACACCGCTGCTGAAGCGACTCGAGACGGCCGGCTTGCTGCGCAGGACGCGCAACCTTAGCAACGAGCGGCAGGTTGTCATCGCCTTGACCGACGACGGCCGTGCCTTGCAGCACAAGGCCGGCTGCCTCAGCGACACTTTGCTCGCGGCCTCTACACAGACGCCAAAGGAACTCGCTGCTCTTAACCGCGATGTCCGGTATCTCCGTAACGCGATCTATTCCCAGATCGGCGGATGGGACGCACCCGCCTGACCTTCGATAGTGGTAAATCGCCTCAACGCTCAGGCGGTCGGTACGGTCCCACCGTCAATCACATGCTCTGTACCCGTGATTGACGACGCTCGATCCGACGCAAGGAACGCGATCAGGTCGGCGATTTCTCCAGGCCTGGCCGGCCGGCCAAGCGGTATACCACCAAGCGAGTCCATGATCGTCTGCACAGCTTCGTCGTAGCTGATGCCGGCTTCCTCCGCGATACGAAGCGCAAGACCGTTGGAGCCCGGATCTGCAATCCAGCCGGGAGAAACACGAACCACCCGTACACCCTTGGGAGAAACCTCCTTGGAGATGCTCTTGCTGTAGGTATTGAGCGCGCCCTTTGCGGAGGCGTATCCGGTCGTCGCCTGGTGCAGCGGAAGGACGCGCTGGATCGACGTCACGTGAATGACGACGCCGCTTCCTTGCGCGATCATTCCGGGGATAAGGGCGCGGTCCAGCCTCACCGCAGGGAAGAAATTAAGGTTAAATTCCTTTTCCCATTCCTCTTCGGTCAACGCCGCAAAGCCGCCAGAAGGTGCTGAGGATCCGCCCAACACGTTGACGAGGATATCGAGTCCGCCGAGCTCCCGGTGGACTGCGTCAACAACTGTCTGAACGCCATCCATCGTGGTCAGGTCGGCCTCGACGAAGGCCGCGCCGGAAAAGTCCTCCGGCTTTCTGCGTGCGGTTGTCAGCACGCGGGCGCCGAGCTCCTTGAACTGAGCCACAGTCGCAGCGCCAGCGCCCGACGTCCCGCCGGTGATGAGAGTTCGACGGCCCTCCAGTGTCAGAAACGGCGTCATAGGGTGATCTCCAGCTCAGCAATCCTGTCGCCCGAAAGGACGAAGATAAAGCGAAGGTCGATCGGACTTCCAGGGAAGGTGCCGGCTGCGTGGGCCATCACCTGGGTCTTTCCATTCTCGACGGCGATCAGGAAAGGCCTGACCGTGTAGCTGTACTGCTGGGCCTCATCGGTCATCCACGCCCGAATGGCCTTCTGCCCGATGTGAATCTTCCCCTTGTCCTTGACGACCCCGTTTTCGGTGAAGGTGGCAGCGATGGCGTCCGGACAGCCTGACCTGTCGGCTTCGAAATAGGCTTCGATAGCGCTGGGTAGTTCGATCATCGTAGTATCTCCCGTCGTTTTGGTATCTTGGGCTGTGGCTCCGCCTTCGCGATATCCACTGGCTGGAAGATAGATGAAGCTTATTGACGGGATAAGCAGGATAAACAAGGATGAGGTATTGCGAAAAGAGGGATAAATGACCCGTTCCGTCCTTGCTGACCTTGATGCCGTCCTCAGCATCGCCCGCCTTGGAACCTTCCGCGCAGCGGCTCTCGACCTTGGAATGTCAACAACGGCCTTGAGCAACTCCATCGCGAAGCTGGAGCAGCGCCTCGGTATCCGGCTGTTCAACAGGACGACGCGAAGCGTGTCCCTGACCGATGCGGGGAAGACGTTTGTAGAACGGGTCGGACCAGCGGTGACCGACATCCGCGACGCAATGCTCGCGGCCCAGTCGCTTCAGGAGACCCCGAGCGGAACATTGCGCATCAACGCCTTCGCCACGGCAGCACGGGAAGTAATGGCGCCGCTCGTCCTGTCATTTCTGGAGAAGTATCCGCAAGTGCATATCGACCTTGTCACGGAGGGACGGATTGTCGATATTGTCGCGGCGGGTTTTGATCTGGGTCTGAGACCGGCCGATCTCGTTCCTGCCGACATGATCGCCGTGCCCTTGGGCTTGAAGCGCAGCAATGCGGTCGTCGCATCACCGGAATTCCTGCGCAGACATGGCAAGCCAATTGTACCAACTGACCTCTACAGGTTTCGCTGCATTCGCGCGCGCCTTCCGAACAACGCGCTTTTCCGTTGGAAATTCGAGAAAGACGGAAATGCACTCCAGATCGACGTGCAAGGCGCGATCACTCTGGACGAGCCAAGCCTCGTTACGATAGCAGCCCAAAATGGGGTTGGGCTTGGTTATCTCATGGAAGCGGATGTTCGAGAGGATATTGAGGCTGGGCGACTGGTGCGCGTTCTTGAGGACTGGACGCCCTCGTTGGCCCCGCTGGCGTTGTATTACCCTGGTAGGAAGACCCCCCCTGCAGCGTTCACCGCATTCATTCAGGCTGCTCGCGAATTTGCAAGAAAATGACCGGCGTGCAGATGTTCGATGCCAGTGAACGCTGGACGTTCTTAAACTCTTGAAGCTATTTGAACCGGTTAACTGCTGGGACACAGCTAAAGTTCAAAAGTCCCTTGTCGAGAGGTTTACTTCGCCTCAATAAAATGGGCGGATACCTTCCGCGAAATCATCGAGGCAGAGATATTCCCGAAGGCTGCGCGCGTTTGTCCGCGACTGCCGCCATGATCAAGCGGCCACGGTGTTCGTGGGGGCGCCGCGATCGAACGCCTCGACATTATCAATCAGTTGGTCGACCAGCGACTGCACAGCCTCTCGGCTCGCCCACGCCACATGCGGCGTCAGGATGAAGTTCGGCAGATCGAGCAGCCGCATCAGCGGATGATCGTGTGCAGGCGGCTCGGTGGTGACGACGTCGAAGCCGGCGCCGCTGATCTGGCCGCTTCTCAAGGCGTGTTCCAGCGCGGCCTCATCGACGAGTCCGCCGCGTGCGGTGTTGATCAAAAGAGGCCGCCTAGCCATCCGTGCGAACTCCGCGGTCGAGATCATGTTGCGGGTCGAAGGCATCAAGGGAGAGTGCAAGGTGATGATGTCGCTGAGCGCGAGGACCTTCTCGAACGGCGTATAGAGCGGCCCCATTCCGCTGGTGCCCTTGTAGTCCGAAAAAAGAACCTTCATCCCGAAAGCACGACCAAGATCGGCCACCGAGCGCCCGAGGGCACCGTCACCGATGATGCCGAGCGTCGAACCGGCGAGATCGTTAATCGGGAAGTCGAAATAGCAGAACTGGTTTGCTTCCTGCCAGCGTCCGGCCTGCACCGAATTGCGATAGGCGAGCAGGCTGCGGCGAAGCGCAAGGATCAGAGCGAAAGTGTGCTCGGGAACGGTGTTGACGGCGTAGTTGCGGATGTTTGAGACGATGACTCCACGCTGCGCGCATGCTGTGACGTCAACGACGTCGGTGCCCGTCGCCGCTACGGCGACCAGTTTAAGTTTGGGAGCGGAGGCGACCGCTGAACCGCGCACAGGGGCCTTGTTGGTAATGACGATGTCGGCATCCTTGATGCGCTCCGGCACCTCGTCGGGAGCCGTCTGGTCAAACTGAACGAGCTCATGAGCAAAGGAGAACGCACGAAAGTGAATATCGTCGGGTAAGGTCTTCCGATCGAGAAGGACGATCCGAAGAGGCTTGCCGGAAGCATGAGGCATTGGGGGACACCAGGTTCAGAGGGAGAACAGCGGCCGCTTTCAAGCGGCCGCTCAATTTAAGATCAGCCTCAGGCTTCTTCTTCCTGAAACGCTTCTTCGCGTGTTTTGCGGAATGACGGCAGGATCATCAGCAGAAGCACGCCGGCTGTCGCGATCAGCAGGACCAGACTGATCGGCCGCTCCACGAAGACACTGGGGTTTCCGTGCGAAATTGTCAGGGCGCGACGGATGTTGGTTTCCAACAACGGTCCCAGGACGAACCCCAGAAGTAGCGGACCGGGCTCGCACTTGGCCTTGCGGAAGGCATACCCCAGCAGGCCGAACCCGGCAGCCAGTACCACGTCGAATATGCGGTTGTTGATGCTGTAGACACCGACGCAGCAAAAGAGAAGGATTGCCGGATACAGCAGACGATACGGGACCGTCAGGAGCTTCACCCACACGCCGATCAGTGGCAGGTTGATCACGACGAGCATCAGGTTGCCGATCCACATGCTGGCAACGAGTCCCCAGAAGATTTCCGGCTGGGTTGCCAGTACCGTCGGTCCCGGGGTGATGCCGTGTATGATGAACGCACTCAGCATCATCGCCATCATGTTGTTCGATGGGATGCCCAGGGTCAGAAGCGGGATAAACGAGGACTGTGCGCCGGCATTGTTGGCAGCCTCCGGTCCGGCGACACCCTCAACGGCACCCTCGCCGAACTCCTGGGGACGCTTGGATACTTTTTTCTCGACCGAATAGGCGCAGAAGGAGGCAAGAGTGGCTCCGCCGCCCGGAAGTACGCCGAGAAACGTCCCGACACCCGTGCCGCGAAGGACAGCCGGCCAGGCCCGTTTGAAGTCCTCTCTGGTCGGCCACAGACGGCTGAGCTTGCTGACAAGCACACCACGAGCTTCGACGTTCTCAAGATTTTCGATGATCTCCGCGAAACCGAACAGACCTATGGCGATGACCACGAAGTCGATGCCGTCGAAGAGTTCGACTGCAGTGAACGTAAGGCGTTCCTCCCCGGAACTGGCGTCGATCCCGACCATGCCGAGCAGCAGACCGAGAAGGATCATGCCGATCGCCTTCAGGACTGGCCCGCGGGCGAGGATAGTGGCCGCCAGAAGGCCGAACAGCATCAGCGACACGTATTCTGCCGGGCCAAAGGAAAGGGCGAAAGACGATAGCGTCGGACCAGCGATAGCAATACCGAACGTCGCGACCGTTCCGGCGAAGAAGGAACCGAGCGCCGCGACGGCAAGCGCCGACCCGGCCCTTCCTTTCTGAGCCATCTTGTAACCGTCGACAGCGGTCACGACCGACGACGCCTCTCCGGGAAGATTGACGAGGATAGCCGTCGTCGATCCACCGTACTGCGCGCCGTAATAGATGCCGGCGAGCATGATGAGGCCCGCCAGAGGCGGAAGGTAGAACGTAATCGGCAGCAAAACCGCGATCGTCGCCGTCGGCCCGATACCTGGTAGCACCCCGATCAGCGTTCCCAGCAGAGCGCCAAGCAGACAGAAGCCCAGGTTCGTCGGCGTCAGGGCCTCGCTGAAGCCCAGCATGAGAAGGTCAACGAAGTTCATGTATACCTCCCTCAGAACGGCCAGATAGGCATTTGCACGCCAAGGCCGACAATGAAGACCAAAACGCCAAACGCTGTAAGCCCAGCGGTCAGCAGGATGACTTCACGAAGCCGTGAATCGCGGTCAGCGATGCTGCCGACCAGAAGCAACCATACGGACGCCGCAACGAAACCAAAGAACTCCGCGATGAAGGCGAAGCCAACAACTGCTGCAAGGATGACCACAAGCGGCCAGAGCTTCGGTTTGTCGATGTCGACCCGTGCCCGGACCGCGCCCAACCCGCCGATCGTGGCGCCAATGATGATAAGAAGCCAGCACACTATTCGAGGCAGGTAACCTGGGCCCATGGCGGATGCCGTGCCCATGGTCAGGTCGCGCCCGGCCCATAGGCCAAGCGCGCCGAATCCCATGAATAACGCTGCGGTGAAGAGGTCCGGCCGGTCACCGGTGCTTCCAGCCTTGCGGGGAGCGGCCATTACTTCTGTTCCTTGGCCAGTTTCCAGATCGCGCCCAGGCGCTCAGCGCGCACGGGAAGCTCCTTGTCCCAATCTTGGGACGAGCGATAGGAAATGGCCAGCGACATCTGCTTCGCCTTTGCCTTGAACTCTGGATCGTCGAGAGCTTTCTTCACCGCGGCGGAGAACTTCGTCCGAATTTCCTCCGGCACGTCACAGCTCATTGCGATTCCGCGCTCCGAACTCATCAGGACTTCAAAACCCTGTTCTTTTGCGGTTGGGAGATCGGGAGCGATGGAGGCGCGCTCTTCGGCAAACTGGCCGAGATTCTTGAACGCGGAGTGATCGCTGCCCACGAACTCTCCGACGTTGATGCCGATCGTGTCGACGTGCCCACCGAGAAGCGCGGTGCGAGCCTCGTTCGCCCCATTGAAGGTGACCGCAGTCAGATCGATACCTGCCGACTTCTCCAACTGAAGCATGGCAAGATGCTCGTCGGTTCCGAGGCCAGTTGTGCCGACGGTAACAGCCCCGGGGTTCTCCTTCGCATAGGCGACGAGGTCTTTGAGCGTATTGAACTTGGAATTGGTTTGGACAATGAACGAACCGGGATCTTCGACAATGCGCGCGACGAGGCAGAGCTTTTTCGGGTCGAACCGCACCTTGCGATCCATTTGCATCGTCAGATAGCCAGGCGTGTTTAGCGAGGAAACTGTGTAGCCATCGGGGCGAGCCTGGGTCATCGCAGTATAGGCGATTTCACCGGACGCACCTGGGCGGTTTAGGACGGTTATCTTCGCGTCCAGCTCCTTTTCCACATAAGGAGCAAGCGTACGGTTCATCACATCAGTGCCGCCGCCCGGAGCAAACGCCACGATAAATTCGATCGGACGATCCGTTGGCCAGTCAGCGTGGGCTACGCCTGTGGCGAGAAGCAGCGTCGTTGCCAGTGCGGTATTTCTAATCAAATGCTTCATCTTATCCTCCCAGGATAGTTTGTATTTGGACGGTACCGTCCAAGGTCTCGGTGACTGGCCGACGCTTCCCCTCCGGAACATCGGCCAGCTTCGTTCAGTTAGTCGACGGTAGCTCACATCCGGCCTTGACGAGGGCGTCGTTGAACCAAGTCGGCTTGTGCGTGCCAGCTTTGATATTCTCGATCTGCTTTTGCTCGGCGGCGTGCTTGGCAACCGTCCGTTCGTAAACCTCCGCCACATCGTCGATCGGAACAACGACGACCCCGTCCGCGTCGCCTACGATCAGGTCGCCCGGCATCACAACCATTCCTCCAATGGCAATGGGCGTATTGATTTCGCCTGGGCCGTTCTTATAGGGGCCACGGTGGGTCACGCCGACCGCGTAGGAGGGGACGTTCATCTCGAGAAACGCGTCCGCATCGCGGATCGCACCGTTGAGAACGAAGCCCACAACACCGCGGCGATGAGCGTAGTCGAGCATCATCTCCCCCATCAGGGCGTGGGTCACGTCGCCGCCGGCATCCATGACGATGACGTCGCCGTCCACGGCCATGTCCATCGCCTTGTGGAGCATAAGATTGTCGCCCGGAGGCGCTTTGACGGTCAGTGCGCGGCCGACAAGTTTGCCGTGGCGGTGCATCGGGCGAAGCTGAGCGCCGCCCGCGTACATGCGGTGCATGCTATCGCTGATGTTGGCGACGGGAAGCTCCCTGAACTTGTCGATCCATTCCTGTTCGACGATCCTGTCCCTGTTGCGAACCCTAAATCCTATAGTCAACGTATTCTCCTCGATGCTCTTGATTGTCTTTTTCAGGCAGGTGTCTTTGCCAGCGCGCGATGGTTCACGATCCTCTCGAGGCCAAGCTCACGACCTTCCACGATCGCAAGAATGCCCTCAACGGCATCGACGCCGACGCGAACGTTCGCCTCCTGGGTTACGCCGCCGATATGCGGCGTGACGACGATCCGCTGATTCTGCCAGAATGGGTGGTTGTCTCCAGGAGGCTCTGTCTGGAACGTGTCAAGCCCGGCCCCGGCAATCTGTCCGCTTTCGACAGCGCGAAGAAGGGCATCCTCATCGATCAGGCCGCCCCGGGCTGTATTGATAACGAACGATCCCGGCTTCATCAGGCCGAGCCGGCGGTCATCAAGCAAATTCCGCGTGTCGGGCGTCAAAGGGCAGTGCAGGCTCAAGATATCCGACGAGGAGAGGAGGCGGTCGACATCAGTCACCTGGCGGACACCTGCCTCGGCAAACGCCGCCTCATCTGTAAAGGGGTCGAAGGCTTGGACCTTCAAGCCAAAACCCTTAGCGAACAAGGCAGTTTGCCGAGCAATCGCGCCGAACCCGACAAGGCCGATAGTCATGCCAGCCAGTTCCTTGCCAGCAAAGCCCGCCTTCTCCCAGCGCCCAGCGCGCAGGCTGCTGTCGAGCGGCACAATCCGCTTTACCACGGCAAAAAGTAGTGCAATCGCATGTTCAGCGACCGAAAGCGCATTTGCGCCAGCGGCGACGACAACGGGGATTTCGCGGCGAGACGCGGCGTCCACGTCGATGTTGTCAACCCCAACCCCGTGCTTGGAAAGGACACGTAGCGAAGGCGCGGCTTCAATCGCTGCGGAGCCGAACCGCCCCATGCGCACCACCACGCCGACAGGATCAAGTTCCGTCACAATCCGGACCAGGTCGTCTTCGCTCGTGTAAGGGGGAACGTAAGACACCTGATAGCCGTTCTCGGCGATCAGCTTGACTGCTTGTTCGTTGATCGCTGGTCCAGTGACCAGGATGTTTCGGCTTCCCATGCGTACCTCGAACTGGAATGCGCGAGGACGCGAGCGCTGAGCGCGCAGCGTAGCCGTCCTCCCATACGCCAAAGCTCCTCCTGGCGTCTCCTGAGTGGAAGTTAACATAAGCCTCTCTTGATTAAAGCGAATAATTTTGGCTATGATGAACAGAAAATCTTAATTAGTCGGAGGATGGTTTGGATACGCGGCAACTGAAAACCTTCATCGCGATCGCTGAGCACGGAACTTTTGCAAAGGCTGCGGAGGCCGTCGGTTTGACCCCATCCGCAGTCAGTCAGCAGATGCAGGCACTGGAATTAGAGGTCAACGGAGAACTCTTCGATCGCTCGAGCCGGCCGATCACGCTTAACGGCCATGGGCTGCAGATGCTCGAAGCAGCACGTACTCTGGTGCGTGATGCAGACAACATCATTGACACTATCTCCGGCAGAGCCATCAGCGGGACCTTCACAATCGGCTCCGTTCGCTCAAGTGCGCTTTCGCTCCTGCCTCTCTCAATCGTCGCCCTCAAGGCAGATTATCCTGATCTCAGGATCAAGCTACAGGTCGCCAATACAGATGAATTGATGAGCGGCGTCCTGTCCGGCCGCCTAGACTGCGCGATGGTCGCCGAGTACTCTGGAATCCCTTCAGCGCTTAGGTGGCACCCCTTTATCAACGAACCTCTGCTGGTGATCGCTCCCAAGGGCACTCCCCAAATGTCCGGCATCGACATGCTGTCGACCATGCCTTATGTCAGGTTCAACAGTCGGTTCAGATTGGCCCAGATCATCGAGACCGAGCTTGCAAAAACCGGCGTCGCCCCGAACCTGATAGCCGAGATCGACACGATCGCGTCAGTGGTCTCTTGCGTAATTCATGGTCTCGGCGTGTCCGTGGTGCCCTGGATCGCGCTGAGAGATATCGCTGTGCCGTTTGTCTCTGCGCCATTTGGTGAGCCGCAGATATTTCGGCCTATCGGGCTCGTGCAAAGGCGAGCCGGGACGCGCGTCGCGATTATAGATCGGCTGCACCAGCACTTGAGCAGGCTTAGCGATCCGTACGGTATAGCCCGTTGACTGACGCTGGCATACTGATGCCCATCGGTTGACCTCAATCCTCCCCGATCGACGATCAAGCTCGTGGACGACGGATAAAAGCCTCGCCGCTGCGGCTCAGAAGATCGGCGTGGCGCTTCATGCTTTCGCGAATATTCCTCAATAGACATCCGGCGCGGAGCTCTCGAACGCCGATAGATCAACACTTGTCGAGATTCGAACCCAAGCGCCCCGGCAGACTAATCCAGATCCAATTGATTTCCTGTTTGGATATCCACTTTCTTGTTAAGCGTTCTTTTCCCGCAATAGGACTCGGGACTTCTGTATTTCATCGACCGGTAGAACGCCGCACGTGCGATGGATGGAACGTTGATATTGCCTCCGGACTGCATCATCGCGCGCTGTGATCGCACGTCTCCAAAATGGGCCTCTGCTCCATGCTTCGAAGGAGCGAAGGTTGACGAAGCAATGTTGGCGGAATTGATGTTGGCTGGCCCAAAATCAGCTTGTCAACGAACTTTGCTATGGCGAATTCAGCCTGCGTCTGAATCCACGCCAGCTTCGATTGCAGCGATCAAACGTGTCGAAGCCTCCCGAACAACTGCGCCGGATGTTCACACTTTCCCGGACGCACCGCTTTCGAACGGCATATTCCGAGCCATTCACAGGCGGACTGAAAATGTTTTTTAATCAATGTTTTAGCCCCTGCGGGTGAAGATGCTTTCTGTAGAAAATCCGGATGATTTGTGGGCATGTCGACATCTCCATTGTCATCACAAGCTTGACTTCCGAAAAACCAACAGATATATCAACTTATATTCTGATATCTCAGTTTGGTTATTGATATGTCTAACGCCATTGAATTCCCATCTTTGCCTCTGTCCGATCTTGTGACGCCGCAGGACTTGCCGGTTGAGGGAAACATGACCAATCGGATCCACGCGTTGCTTCGCCAATTGATTGTGGAAGTGAAGCTGCTGCCGGGTCGGGCTTTGTCCGAAAAGGAAATCGCGGCGTTGTTGCATGTGAGCAAGACGCCGGTGCGCGAGGCGATCATTCGCCTTGCAGAGGAAGGTTTCGTGACGGTTGTACCGCAGGGTGGTACCTATATCTCGCCGATCGACGTGCAGCGTTACATGGAAGCGTGTTTCATCCGCTTCAAGCTTGAAGAAGGCGCGGTGATAGAGGCTGCCAAGCGGCACTCACTTGAAGATATCGCCCGCCTGAAGACCTGTCTTTCGCAGCAGCGTACCGCCGCGGCCGATGAAGAGTTTACTGACTTTTTCCTGCTCGACGAGGAATTCCACCGCACGATTTTTGCAGCGGCTCGCCTGCCCGGCGCCTGGAGCGTCGTCAATCAGGCCAAAGGTGAAATGGACCGCATGCGCCACCTGAAAAGGGTATTTGCTGTACGTCGCACGGAAAAGGTTATCGAAGAGCACGATGCGATCGTGAATGCGATCGAGTCTGGCAACGTCGAGGCAGCGCGTGACGCCATACAGCGTCATCTGGGATCGCTGGAATCCAAAATCGCAGAGCTCTCCAAGAACCCCAAAATCTGGACCTTCATCGAACAGGTCAATACGCGCGTCACCAGGAAGCGTGTGTCAAGAGGAGCCAAGGCCCCTGCCTGACTGAACATTCAAGGCTTTTGAGGAGGGGCCTTTCATGTCCGCAGTTCAAATCAACGACGTCGTCAAGCGCTACGGTGCTCTCGAAGTCGTACATGGCATCAACCTTTCCATTCAACCGCAAGAATTCGTCGTGCTCGTCGGCCCCTCGGGCTGCGGAAAATCCACCACACTGCGCATGCTCGCAGGTCTTGAGGATATCTCCGGCGGCACCGTCGCGATTGATGGGCGGGTGGTCAACAAGATCGCCCCGAAAGATCGCGATGTCGCCATGGTGTTCCAGAACTACGCGCTTTATCCGCATCTCAACGTCGCCGAGAACATTGCTTTCGGCCTGCGCGTGCGCGGTGAAAAGCGCGATGTGGTCGACAAGGCCGTTGCCGAAGCCGCCCAAATCCTTGGTCTGACGGAATATCTGGCACGTAAGCCAGCCGACCTGTCGGGCGGGCAGCGTCAGCGTGTTGCCATGGGGCGCGCGATCGTACGTCGCCCCAAGATTTTCCTCTTCGATGAGCCACTTTCCAATCTTGATGCCAAGCTGCGCACCCATATGCGGGCTGAAATCAAGCAGCTGCACAAGCGCATGCAGGCGACGAGCGTCTATGTGACCCACGATCAGGTCGAGGCGATGACACTGGCCGACCGTATAGTCATCATGAACCGCGGCAATATCGAGCAAGTCGGCTCGCCGATGGAAGTCTTTCTTGAGCCGGCCAATGTTTTTGTCGCCAGCTTCATCGGCTCTCCGCCCATGAACCTTTTTGACGCGACAATCGACAAGCAGGGTGGCTACGCCAAAGCCGTGCTCACGGGTGATGCCGGACAAAGCCTGACGATCCCCGATGCCTTTGCCCGGAACGCGGTGCAAGGCCAGCCGGTGAAACTCGGCATCAGACCCGAAATCATGTCCGTAGAAGTGGCCGATGGACAGGACGTGCTCAATTGCAGCATCGACCTCGTTGAACCGCTTGGTGCCGAGGCACTGCTGCACGGGAAGGCCGATGGCCAGTCCTTCATCGCCAAAGCCGAAACGCTTTATGCGGATCACTCGCTAAACGGCGTTACCCGGCTCGGTATCGATACGGCGCGCATCCATGTTTTTGACGCCGCAAGCGGCAGATCTCTCAAGGCCGCCGGCAGGGCGCGGCCATGAGACAGTATCTTCAGGAGTCGCTCCACGATCTCTGGCAAGATGTGCGCCGTGACTGGCAGCTTTATTTGCTTCTTGCCCCGATGGCCATCTGGTTTGCACTCTTTCTTTACAAGCCGATGTACGGCCTGGTCATCGCTTTTCAGGATTTTTCGATTTTCCGTGGCATCGAGAAAAGTCCGTGGGTCGGCTTTGCGAATTTCATCGAGCTTTTCCAGAATGACATGTTCGTTCGTGCATTCTGGAACACCATCACCATCAGTGGCCTCGGTCTCATCTTCGCGTTTCCGGTCCCCATCATTCTGGCCTTGATGTTTAACGAGGTTGAGAGCGAAATCGGCAAGCGCTGGGCCCAGACGATCGTTTACCTGCCCCACTTCATCTCCGTGGTGATCGTTGCGGGTATCGTCATCAATTTCCTCTCCCCATCCATCGGCATCGTCAATCTTCTGCTGAAGGGCATCGGGCTTGAACCGATATATTTCCTTACGCAGCCCGAATGGTTTCGGCCTGTGTTCATCGGCTCGTCGGTCTGGAAGGAGTCGGGGTTTGAATCGATCGTCTATCTGGCAGCAATCGCCGGTGTGAGCCCAACCCTTTACGAATCCGCGAGGGTCGATGGAGCCTCGCGCTGGCAGATGATGTGGCGGATCACGCTACCGTGCATTCTCCCCACGATTGTCATCATGCTCATTATTCGCATTGGCAATCTGGTCGAGGTCGGTTTCGAATACATCATTCTTCTCTACCGCCCTTCCACCTACGAGACTGCCGACGTCGTTTCGACCTTCATCTACCGCACCGGTCTGCAAGGTACCCAGTACGACCTGGCAACGGCCGCCGGCCTGTTCAATGCGGTTATCGCTTTCGTGCTGGTCTATTCGGCAAACCGCATCAGCCGACGAGTCTCGTCGACATCGCTGTGGTGAGGAACTGAAAATGACAAGTTTCAATCTCTATTCGCGTGGCGACAGGATTTTTGGCTGGGCTAATGCCATTCTTCTAGGGCTATTCGTTCTGTCGACGCTTTACCCGTTCATTTACGTCGCAGCAGTTTCGATATCCTCAGGGCCGCGGTGACTGCCGGTCGCGTCACCCTTTGGCCGGTCGATGTCACGCTGGCGGCCTATGAACATGTGCTCTCGGACAGGATGTTCTGGATCGCTTACGGCAACACGTTCATCTACACGTTCGGCGGTACATTCATGAGCCTGCTGATCATGATCCCGGGCGCTTATGCATTGTCACGCAGGCGTCTGCGCGGTCGCACGTTCTTCAATATCGCGATTGCCTTCACGCTCTGGTTTCATGCCGGCATGATCCCCTTCTTCCTGAACATGCGGGATCTCGGCCTGCTCGACAGCCGCTTTGGTATCATCATCGGGTTCGCGGCCAGCGCCTTCAATGTCATCCTGTTGCGAAACTTCTTCGAAGCCGTGCCGAAATCCTTCGAGGAAGCCGCCAAGATGGACGGCGCAAGCGAGTTGCAACTGCTGTGGAAAGTATTCATTCCGCTTTCCAAACCGGCCATCGTCACGGTGGCGCTGTTCTGCATCGTCTCGCGCTGGAACGGGTATTTCTGGGCAATGGTGCTCCTGCGTGGCGAGGAGAAAATCCCGCTGCAGGTCTACCTCAAGCGCGTCATCGTCGACCTCAATTCGAACGACGAGTTCGCTTCGAGCCTGCTCACAGCCCATTATTCATTCGAGACGGTGACCTCCGCGATCATGATCGCGTCGATCATCCCCGTCCTTATCATTTACCCCTACGCCCAGAAGTATTTCACAAAGGGAATTTTGCTGGGCGGGGTCAAAGAGTAGCTGCACAAGGGAGGAGAACCTGTGAGAAAACTGCGAAAAGGCACGCCCCTTCTGGCGTTGATGACTGCAGCGACAATGGCCTTGCCGGCCTTCGCGCAAGATACGGGCAAAATATCAGAAGACCCGTTGGAGCTGACGATCCACTTCCACTTCCGCGACAAATACGTCTATTCGGAAAAGTGGCCGGTGGAGCAGAAGGCTGCGGAGATCACCAATATCCGTGTGCGCAACGTCGCATCGCTGGCAACCACCAGCAGCCGCGATGCCTTCAACCTGTTGATCGCTTCGGGTGACCTTCCCGACATCGTCGGCGGTGATGCGTCGGGCGGCCTGAAGGAAGACTTCATTCGTTACGGGCTGGAAGGCGCATTTGTTCCGCTTGATGATTTGATCGAGGAACACGCCCCCAACCTCAAGGCATTCTTTGACAGCCACAAGGATATCCGCAACGCGATTTCCGGACCGGATGGCAAGCTCTATTTCATTCCTTACGTGCCGGACGGAAAATACTCCCGTGGCTGGTTCATCCGCCAGGACTGGCTGGACAAACTGGGACTGAAACAGCCGGAAACGCCTGAAGAAGTCTATGAGGTCCTGAAAGCCTTCCGCGACAATGACCCGAATGGCAACGGCAAGAAGGACGAAGTACCGTATTTTGCCCGTGAAGAGATCGACGCGGTTCGCCTTATCAATCTCTGGGATGCCCGCGTTTCAGGTTCAGAACGCTATGGTGACTTTGCCGTCTATGACGGCGAGTTGCGCCATCCATGGGCTGAAGAAAACTACAGGACCGGCATTTCGAACGTCGCCAAGTGGTACAAGGAAGGCCTGATCGACAAGGAAATCTTCACGCGCGGCGCCCGGTCGCGTGAATATCTTCTAGGCAACAATCTCGGCGGCATGACGCATGACTGGTTTGCCAGCACCTCGACCTATAACGACGCGCTGTCGCCAAAGATCGAAGGTTTCGCGCTGAAGCCAATGTTGCCGCCGAAGACCGTCTCCGGTCAACGTTTCGAAGATGCCCGCAGATTGCGTGTTCAGCCGGTTGGCTGGGCGATCTCAGCCGCCAATGAACATCCGGTCGAAACGATCAAGTACTTCGATTTCTGGTTCTCCCAGCAAGGCCGTGTCCTGTCGAACTTCGGTGTCGAAGGCCTAACCTATGAGATGGTCGACGGCAAACCGCAGTTCAAAAAGGAAGTTCTTGAAAACAAGGACCCGGTTAATGCCCAGCTGTGGGCCGTGGGTGCGCAGGTACCGCGCGGCTACTGGATGGACTACGAATATGAACGCCAGTGGACCAACAAAATCGCGCTTGAAGGTATCGATATGTACGACAAGTGCAATTGCCTTAAGGACGAGTTCATGGGCGTGTCGCTGAACGCCGAGGAAAAGGCAACCTTCGACCGCTATTGGCCGAGCATTCTCACATACATGACCGAGATGCAGCAAACCTGGATCCTAGGTGCGCAGGATGTCGATGCCGGTTGGGATGCCTACAAGAAAAGGCTGACGGCACTCGGTTACGATGAGGTCATCAAGATGATGCAGTCAGCCTACGACCGTCAGTACAAATCGGCCCAATAAATCAGGCTATTGTGATGGCGGCCCTGTCGCCGCCATCTCCTCTCATTGTTCTTATAGGAGTTAGAGCGCAATGCGTCCCTCTGCCTCGGCGATTGCCAGACAAGCTCATCTCGATGAACCGCGCCCAGGTTCCCTGACCATTGGCTACATGCCGAGTGAGCAATTACCGCCTACCGAAAATCCCCCGCGTTTTTCCTGGCTTCCCGATATTGATGATGGTGCGCGCTATGTGCTGCGCATCTCGACTGACCCCAATTTCCCTGACGCACAGACAACTGTGTTTGAAGATCTGGCTTGGAATTTCTTCACCCCAGACGTGGCGTTGGAGGATGGCCACTATCACTGGAGCTACGCGCTCTGGGACCAGAATGCACGGCAACCTCTTTCCAACTGGAGCAAGGCGCGGGGCTTCGAAATCACTGCCGCATTGCCAAAAACCCCGTTGCCCGGCCGGGCGGCGCGACGTGCCGCCGCCCATACGAGCCATCCAAGGCTCTGGCTGAATGGCGACCAGTTGAAAGCTTTCTCGGCTGCTGTGGCTAAGGATGCCGATCATTGCGGGTGGTCTGACTTTTTCGAAAAATCTGTCCAGCCCTGGCTGGACCGGCCGATCATCCTGGAACCGAAACCCTACCCCAACAATGTCCGCGTCGCGACCTTGTGGCGGCAGATGTATATTGATTGCCAGGAAGTGATTTATGCCATTCGCCATCTGGCGATTGCGGGACGTGTTCTGGGGCGGGAAGACCTGCTCGACAGGTCGCGTGACTGGCTGCTGGCCGTGGCCGGCTGGGATCCGACTGGCCCGACCTCCCGCGCCTATAATGATGAAGCCGCCTTTCGTGTCGTTGTTGCACTCGCCTGGGGATATGACTGGCTTTACGACCATCTGAGTGCGAAAGAGCGCGAAACGGTCAAAGCCGTTCTGCTGCGCCGTACGCGTGAGGTCGCTGACCATGTGATCTCGCATGCGCGTATCCACGTCTTCCCCTACGACAGCCACGCCGTACGCTCCCTGTCTGCCGTGCTGACACCTGCCTGCATTTCATTGCTGGGTGAAAGCGACGAAGGCGGCGAATGGCTCGACTATACGGTTGAGTTCCTGTCGACACTTTATTCTCCATGGGCTGGCACCGATGGTGGTTGGGCCGAAGGTCCGCACTACTGGATGACTGGCATGGCCTATCTGATTGAAGCGGCCAACCTGATCCGGTCCTATATCGGTTACGATCTCTATCAGCGCCCCTTCTTCCAGAACACCGGCCGGTTCCCTCTCTACACCAAGGCGCCCGGAACACGTCGCGCCAATTTTGGTGACGATTCCACCATGGGCGATCTGCCCGGTCTGAAGGTTGGTTACAATGTGCGCCAGTTTGCTGGTGTGACCGGCAATGGCCATTACCAATGGTATTTCGATCGCATTAAGCAGGATGCCACCGGCACAGAAATGGCCTTCTACAATTACGGCTGGTGGGACCTGAATTTCGACGATCTCGTTTATCGTCACGATTACCAGCAGGTGGCGGCCGTTGCGCCGACCGATCTTCCAGCCCTTTCCGTGTTCAACGATATTGGCTGGGTGACAATCCAGAAACACATGGAAGATCCGGACCGGCATCTGCAATTCGTATTCAAGTCCAGTCCCTACGGTTCGCTGAGCCACAGCCACGGCGATCAGAACGCCTTTGTGCTTTACGCCTACGGCGAAGACCTCGCGATCCAATCCGGTCATTACGTTGCCTTCAATTCACAGATGCATGTGAACTGGCGCCGTCAGACCCGGTCAAAAAATGCGGTGCTGATCGGTGGCAAAGGCCAATATGCCGAAAAGGACAAGGCGCTGGCGCGGCGTGCAGCCGGGCGTATCGTTTCGGTAGACGAGCAACCCGGCCATATCAAGATCGTCGGCGATGCAACGGCGGCCTATCAGGTTGCGAACCCGTTGGTGCGCAAGGCAGAGCGAGAAATCCATTTCGTCAACGACAGCTATTTTGTGTTCGTCGATGAGGTTGAGTGCAGTGAGCCACAGGAACTGCAATGGCTTTGTCACACGATCGGTGCCCCCCAGACCGGCCGTTCCAGTTTTCGCTACACTGGCAAGAAAGCCGGCTTCTACGGCCAGTTTGTCTATTCATCCTCTGGCGCACCGCAGATTTCCGCCGTTGAAGGTTTCCAGGGTATCGACCCGAAGGAATTTGAAGGGCTCGAAATTCATCACCACGTTTGCGCGACCGTGCCGGCAGCAACGCGGCACCGTCTGGTCACTCTTCTGGTGCCTTACATCCTGAGCGAACCGAAGCGGATTTTCAATTTCATCGATGATCAGGGTTTCTCGACGGACATCTACTTCAGCGATGTCGATGACGAGCGCTTCAAACTCTCTCTTGCCAAGCAGTTCTAATCAATACGAGGTTTCCAAAATGCTACGTTTCAAAAACAAAACGGTCGTCGTCGCAGGCGCAGGTCGTGATATTGGTCGCGCATGCGCTATCCGGTTTGCTCGGGAAGGCGCCAATGTTGTGCTGACCTATAACGGCGCGGCGGAAGGTGCAGTATCGGCCGTTTCCGAGATCAAGAAGCTCGGTGGCGAGGCACTGGCCATCAAGGCCGATCTCACCAAGGCGGCCGATGCAGAGGTTGCAATTTCCGGTGCGACCGACAAGTTCGGAGACATTCACGGTCTGGTGCATGTGGCAGGCGGTCTGATTGCCCGGAAATCTCTGGCCGATATGGACGAAGCTTTCTGGCATCAGGTTCTTGATGTCAATCTAACGTCGCTTTTCCTCATCGCCAAGGCAGCCGTGCCGAAGATGGCAAAAGGCGGTTCCATCGTGACCTTCTCGTCGCAAGCCGGTCGTGACGGCGGCGGTCCCGGCGCCCTGGCTTATGCGACATCCAAGGGTGCGGTAATGACCTTCACACGTGGTCTCGCCAAGGAAGTTGGTCCCAATATTCGCGTCAACGCAGTTTGCCCGGGCATGATCTCGACCACGTTCCACGACACCTTCACCAAACCCGAAGTACGTGAAAAAGTGGCCGGTGCGACTTCGTTGAAGCGCGAAGGATCGAGTGAGGACGTTGCCGGTCTGGTGGCCTTCCTTGCATCTGATGATGCCGCTTACATCACTGGTGCCTGCTACGACATCAATGGCGGCGTCCTGTTCTCCTGATATCCTGGTAAAACCATGTCCGTATCGTTACCGAGAGCGAGCCGCGTTGCCATTCTTGGCACGTCGCTCGTCCAGCAAAACCACATTGGCGATGCCAGGATGCTTGCGACATCGGCACGCGGCTGGATGAGCTGGGCCGAGGTTCTGTCTCACGGCAGGCTGCATTGCCCGGTCCATCACGATCCATCGGTGCCAGCGGGCTGGGAGCCGAGCAATCGGCCGGGCGTCAGCCGGTTTTTTGCCGGCCTCAACTTCGGTGTCTCCGGTCAGAAGGCGATCGAAATCGAACGACGACTGCCGCGATTGCTGCAATCAGATTTCGATCTGATCCTGCTGGATGCCGGCACCAACGATATGATGGTGGAAACGCGCCAGACAATTGCAGATACCAGAGCACGGATTGCGTCCGCTTTACTGGCGGCTGGAAAGACGGTCATTCTGCTGCCCATTCTGGCGCGTGGCGTGGGTAAATGGCCGGCGCATGGCTCCGAACGGGCAAAGGCGCACTGGATCAATCGCCAGAGTGCTGAATTTGCCGCCAGTCACGCCAATTGCCATGTATTCGACTGGAACGCAGCATGGGTCGATCCGAACAGCGAGTTTGGAGAGCCCTATCCCGGTTACTCCGACGATGGAACGCATTTTTCGGTGCGCGGTGCCTTTGCCGTCGGCAAGCTGCTGGCAGGCTATCTCGCAAACATTGTGCCGCGTGCGGCAGACCGCGTTTTGCCAAGAGATGATCGTTTCGACGCCGTCAACAACCCGACCGGCAATCTGGCAACCGAAATGTCCGCGAGAACTCTGACAGAGAGCTTGGAGCAAAGCCACCGTCTTGGTGGGCAGATTGTGCATCCTGGAACCGGTAACTGGGTTGAGGCAATCTGCGATATCGACGTGCCAGCGCATTCAGGCATTCTCGGAGTAACACTACGTTTGAAAGATATTGCCGAGGAAGGGCAAGAGGCATGTGCGCTAAGTCCCTTTCGTGCCGAAGACGGCTCAGTATTCCCCTTCCCTGATACACATTGGAAAGGTGCTTTGCGGACGCCGCCGTTAAAACTCCGGCCGGGTGCTGCACCGCCGGAGCTATATCTTGATGTCCTGCTGCAGGCTGGTTCAAAGCCGATCAGCATCGATATTACGCGCATTGATGTACGGCCCGTTTCAAGTCCGGTGTGTGCATGAGCAAGGGTGGTGGAAAGCCGAAGCTGCTGATCGCCATGCGCAGCGAGCTTCCGCAAGGGTTTTTCGGCGCGCGCGAATGGGCGCGACTGAATGCGGTGACCGATATCGTTGACGGATTTCCCTATACGGACTTCGACACGGAGGAAGGTCGCCGTGCTTTGGCTGAGGCCGACATTCTGCTGGCGGCCTGGGGGACACCTGCGCTGACAAAAGAACGCCTTGCCCGAGCACCTAACCTCAAGATGTTGGCCTATGCGGCATCATCCGTTCGCGTCGTCGCGCCTGCTGAATTCTGGGACAATTCCAATATTCTGGTGACAACCGCAGCGTCTGCCATGGCCGCGCCGGTGGCGGAATTTACCTATGCGGCCATCATCATGTGCAGCAAGGACGTGTTTCGCCTGCGAGATGAACACCGGGCTGAGCGCGGCACCGGTGGGTTTGGCAGCCGCCGTGGCATGAACCTGCCCTGGCTTGGAAGCTATTCCCGCAAGGTCGGCATTGTCGGTGCCTCCCGCATCGGGCGACTGGTCATCGATATGCTGACACGGGGCCGTTTCGAAATCGGCGTTTATGATCCATTCCTGTCCGCGGTTGAGGCAACGGAACTTGGCTCGATAAAAATGGAACTGCATACGCTTCTCGCATGGTCCGACATCGTCTCGCTGCATGCACCGATCCTGCCGCAAACCCGTCACATGATTGGTGCGCAAGAGCTTGCGTTGATGGCCGACCATACGGTGTTCATCAATACGGCGCGTGGCTGGCTGGTCGATCACGAAGCACTGTTATCAGAGGCGCGATCCGGTCGCCTGCGGATCCTGATCGATACGCCGGAACCCGAACCGCTACCGGTCGACAGCCCGTTTTACGACTTGCCGAATGTCGTGCTGACCCCACACATCGCCGGTGCGCTGGGCAATGAATTGCGCGCGCTTTCTGATGTCGCAATCACTGAAATCGAGCGCTTTGTTGCGGGTCTTCCACCGCTCTACCCCGTTCGCAAACATGACATGGAGCGCATGGCATGAGGGCTTTCAACTATTGTTTTTCCACGCTTGGCTGCTCCGAACTCAACCTGCATGAAACCGCTGACCTGGCGAAACGGCACGGTATTTCGTCCGTGGAATTGCGCACGCTTTGCGGTTCCGTCGACCTGATTTCGGCACTGGAGGGTGAGTTTGGCAGCCCTTCAATCTTTGCTGCGTTTCTGGCGCAACGTGACCTCAAGGTCACGGCCCTCAATACATCGATCCGGTTGTTTGATAGCGACGATATGTCTGCCGTTGAGCCCTTCATTGCGTGGGCGGAAGCGGCAGGCATTGCACATCTCAGGATATTTGACGGCGGAAATCGGTTAACGACCGGCGAGATGACACGTGCAGGTGCAGTGCTCGATCAATGGCAGGTCGACCGGCAATCACGGGGGCTGAATGTCGATCTGATGATCGAAACCCATGATGCTCTAGCGGATGCAACGCAACTCTCTACCTTCATCAGGCTTGTGCCAAATGCCCTGATATTATGGGACACCCATCACACCTGGGCCAAGGGTTCCGATATCAAGCGCCTTTGGCCTGATATTGTCGACAATGTCGTTCATTTACATGTCAAGGACAGCAAGATGGGAGACGACGGCCGACGCCATTACGTGCTTCCAGGCCAGGGTAACTTCCCCATGGCGGATCTTCTGTCGCTTGTCGGATCGAATGACCGACACCTCCCTCTCAGTCTCGAATGGGAGCGCCACTGGCATCCCGAACTGCCACGTCTGGATGACGCGTTGATCGCAGCGCGCGCCTGGTGGCGATAGGAGTACTTATGCGTATTGCCGACATTCAGCTAACGCCGGTTGCCATTCCCGACAAACCATTGCTGAACTGCAAGGGTGTTCACCAGCCTCACGCCCTGAGAACCATCATTGAAGTCACCTGTGATGACGGCACCGTTGGTTTGGGAGAGAGCTACGGGAGTATCAAAGCACTGGACGGTCTAAGACGTGCGGCTCCATCATTGATCGGTCTCGATCCGTTTCACCTTCACGAATTGAAGGCACGGGTCCTTGCCGCTTTGCCAGGTGGTGGTGGCATCAATGCAAAAAGCGCCGTTGCCGACCACAAACTGACGGACGTTGTCGCCTCGGCGTTTGAAGTTCCATGCCTCGATATTCAGGGCAAGCTGCTCGGGCGACCGGTGTGTGACCTGCTTGGTGGTGCGGTTCGCGACAGGGTTCCCTTCAGCGCCTATCTGTTTTTCAAATTCGCCGCTCATATTGGAGAAGAACCGGACGAATGGGGGGAAGTGCTGACGCCAGACCAGATGGTCGGGGAAGCCCGACGGATGGTGGATAAATACGGTTTCCAGTCACTGAAGCTCAAAGGGGGTGTTTTGCATCCCGATCTCGAAATCGAGACGATGCTGAAACTGCGCGAAGCCTTTCCAGATCACCCTTTGCGGATCGACCCCAATGGGGGGTGGACCATCGACACCGCTATCTACATAGCGCGCAAATTGGAAGGCGTTCTGGAGTATCTCGAAGATCCTGTCATCGGTATGGACCAGATGGCACAGGTCGCAGCGGCGACGTCAATTCCGCTCGCCACCAACATGATCGTCCTTGAGTTTGACCAGATTGCTCGAGCCTTCCGAAAGAACGCCGTTCAAATCGTCTTGTCCGATCATCACTATTGGGGCGGTCTTCGTGCTTCAACGCATCTCGGCAAAATCTGCGAGACATTGGGGCTCGGAGTGTCGATGCACTCCAACTCGCATCTCGGGATCACGCTCGCTGCTATGACCCATGTCGCTGCGGCGACACCCAATCTAAGCTATGACTGCGATACGCATTTTCCCTGGACTGGTGTTGATGTGACTGAAGGAGTCCCTTTTGTCTTCGAACGCGGCAGCCTGGAGGTGCCAAAGAATCCAGGATTGGGGATATCGTTAGATCGACACAAACTGTCAATATTCGCTGGTTTGTACGAACAGACGGCCATGAAAGAGCGGGATGACACGGCCTACATGAAGCTCTTTGAACCAGATTACGAACGTCGCGTGCCGCGGTGGTGACCGCCCAAATGTTGAGCGACATCTGATCCGCATGGCGGTTTCCGGACTGTGGCTTTGCACTGCGACCGTTAGCGACACAAGCACGCCATGGAGTACGCCAAGAATTCGAACTGTTGTCTCCGCAATCAGGCGGCGACGTAGGGCGGACCATTGATGACGAGCTCGCGTGTCCTGGCGAATCTACCCACGCGCCTACTGGCAGGAAAACAAGCGTCGTTTTGACCCCACCTTCCCGATCATCTTGTGATTGACGATGTTGAACCTGAACAGAGGGCTTGGGACATATGCCGATTTCAGAGCTTACGCAGCGGCGTACGCCTGTACGCCAAGCGGCTTGAGCATGGCGATTTCCAGGGGCATGGCGCAGTTACGCAACGTCTGGCAGGCCACCAATAAGCTTGTCCAAGGTCATCGGATAGTGTCGCAGGCGGATGCCGGTTGCGCTATGAATCGCGTTCGCTATCGCTGCCGAAACTCCGCATAGTCCGAGTTCGCCAATACCCTTCGCCTTCATTGGCGAGGAAACTGGATCAGTCTCATCCATGAACACGACTTCCTGGTACGGGATGTCCGCGTGAACCGGCACCTCGTAGCCAGCGAGGTCGTGGTTGACGAAAAACCCGCGACGGGTGTCGACGGCAAGTTCCTCTGACAACGCCAGACCGGCGCCCATCGTCATCGCACCAATCACCTGGCTGCGGGCCGTGATCGGATTGAGAATGCGGCCGGCAGCACATACCGCAAGCATCCGGCGAATCCGCGTCTCGCCCGTGGCAACGTCGACGCCCACTTCCACGAAATGCGCACCGAAGGTCGATTGCTGATGACTGTCTGAAAGCTTTTCCCACTCGACCGTGTCTTCGGCGACGAGCCCTTCGGAACCCGCCACTTCGGCCAGCGGAACCGAACGCGAACCGGAACGGACCTGACCATCTTCGAAGACGACGTCCTGTTCGTTGAAGCCGAGCTTCTTGACGATAGCGTCCCGAAGCTTGACACAGGCTGCGTAGACACCTGAGGTCGAGCAGTTCGCGCCGAACTGCCCGCCGGAGCCTGCAGATACGGGAAAGCGAGAATCGCCAAGCTGCACGGCGATCTTATCAATCGGTAGGCCCATCATTTCCGCCGCGGTTTGGGCGATGATCGTGTAGCTCCCGGTGCCTATGTCCGTCATGTCGGTTTCGACGGTGACGACCCCTTCCTTGTCCAGACGGACGCGAGCGCCCGATGGCACCAGAAGGTTGTTGCGGAACGCAGCCGCAACACCGGAACCGATCATCCAGTTGCCTTCGCGACGAGAGCCAGGACGAGCTTGCCCGGGCCAGCCGAACCGTTCTGCTCCGAGCTTGAGACAACCGACAAGATCGCGATGCGAAAACGGACGTTCGGGCTTTTCCGGATCCACTTGTGTGTCGTTGAGGATACGGAACTGCACTGGATCCATTCCGAGCTTTTCGGCCATCTCGTCGATGGCGATCTCGAGCGCCATCAGTCCGGGCGCCTCCCCGGGTGCGCGCATGGCGTTGCCCTCGGGAAGGTGCAGCGTCGCCAGCCGCATCGCCGTCATTCGGTTTTCACCGGCATAGAGAAGCCGCGTCTGCATGGCAGCCGTTTCAAGCTGGCCATCGGGCTGATCGCCCGACCAGCTTTCATGGGCGATTGCCGTTATTTTTCCATCGCGAGCTGCACCAATGCGGATGCGCTGGATCGTTGCTGGACGATGCGTCGTGTTGTTGACGAGGAAAGGCCTCGGCAGCGCCACCTTTACAGGCCGCCTTGCTGCCTTCGCGCCGAACGCGGCCAGAACAGCGTCGGCACGCAGGAACAGCTTACCGCCAAAGCCGCCGCCGATGAACGGCGACATGAGGTGGATTTCCTCCTTGTCGACACCAAGCGTCGTTGCAAGGTCGGACCGCCACCAATCGATCATCTGGCTGGAAGTCCAGACCGTCAGCTCGTCACCATTCCAGGCAGCGATGGAGGCATGCGGCTCCATCATCGAATGTGACTGGTCCGGCGTTGTGTAGGTCTCGTCCAATGTCACCTCGGCGGACTTGAACGCACCTTCGAAATCTCCCACGGCGGTATCGGGCGGGGCGCCGCCCGCATCTTCCGGCTTGACTGCCGAACCCATCGCCTCGGCGAGATCGTAACTACCCTGTTCTTCCGCGTAATCCACCTTTACTAGCGCTGCCGCTGCGCGGGCTTGTTCGAAGGTTTCGGCGACGATCACGGCAATCGCCTGGTGATAGTGCTGGATCTCATCGCCACCGAAAAGTATCGCAGTATTGTACTTGCCCTTCTCAAGTTTGCCGACGTCAAGCGTCGTTACCACGGCAAGCACGCCCGGCGCGCGTTCGGCAGCTTCGATATTCATCGAGATGATGCGGCCCTTGGCGATGGTCGATCCGACAGGGTAACCGTAGGCATAGGCCAGGTTCGGATCATGCCACTCATAGGCGTACATGGCCCGCCCCGTTGTCTTGAGCTCACCGTCGATGCGGTGAACGGGCTGACCGACGATTTTCAGCTGGTCGATCGGATTGGTCGTTGCGGGTGTATCGAACTTCATGGCAATCACCCCCTCGCTTCGGCGATTACAGCGCCGAGTGTGCGCTCCACCAGATCGATCTTGAACTTGTTCTGCTCGGTCGGATGAGCGCCGTTGAGGAGAGCTTTCGCTGCGACCTTCGCTCCCTTTGAGAGTTCGTCATCCGCAGCTTCCACGCGCCACGGCTTATGAGCAATGCCGCCGATTGCTACCCGGCCAGTACCATCAGGCTGAATGACTGCACCCACAGAGACCAGAGCAAACGCGTAGGAAGCGCGGTCGCGGACCTTGCGGTAGATCTGTTTTCCTCCAGTTGGCGGCGGTAGCACCACTGCGGTGATAAACTCACCCTTTTGCAAAACCGTTTCGATCTCAGGGGTATCGCCCGGCAAGCGATGGAAGTCGGCGATTTGGATTGATCGGCGGCTACCATCGACCTTTACCGTCTCGATAACCGCATCGAGTGCGCGCATGGCAACGGCCATGTCACTGGGATGCGTGGCGATACAGCTATCACTCACACCCACCACGGCGTGCTGGCGACTGAAGCCGCCGATGGCGGAACAGCCACTTCCCGGCGAACGCTTGTTGCAGGGCTGTGCGGTGTCGTAGAAATATGGACATCGTGTTCGCTGCAAGAGGTTACCTGCGGTTGTTGCCCTGTTGCGAAGCTGGCCCGAAGCCCCTGCAAGCAAGGCGCGCGACAGGAGCCCATAATCACGTCGAACAATTGGATCGGCGGCAAGGTCGGTATTGCGAACCATCGCTCCTATGCGCAGGCCTCCCTCAGACGTCTTTTCTATTGTATCGAGCCCGAGACCATTCACATCGATCAGATGTGTCGGCGTCTCGATCTCCAGTTTCATCAAATCGAGGAGATTGCTGCCGCCTGCAATGAACTTTGCTTGCGAGTTCGAAAAGGCGGACCTGGTTGCAGCCTCGATAGATGAGGCCTTTTCGTAGGTGAAGGCTTTCATGCTTTTGTCCCCGCAACTTCGACGATAGCCTCGACAATGTTGGAATAGGCGCCGCAGCGACAGATGTTGCCGCTCATCCTCTCGCGAATTTCGCCCTCACTCACCGATGTCTGCGCGTTAAGATCCAGCGTGACATGGCTCGGAATGTTTGCCGCGATCTCCTCAAGCACCGCCACGGAGGAACAGATTTGTCCCGGCGTACAGTAGCCACACTGGAAGCCGTCATACTTGACAAACGCCGCCTGCATCGGGTGCAGATTGCCGGGCTGTCCCAGGCCCTCGATCGTCGTAACGTCGTCACCATCATGCATCACGGCAAGCGAGAGGCACGAGTTGATGCGGCGTCCATCGACCAGTACGGTGCAGGCTCCGCATTGACCGTGATCACAACCCTTCTTGGTTCCGGTCAGGTGAAGGTGTTCGCGCAGTGCGTCGAGAAGAGACGTGCGATTGTCAACTTCGAGGTCTCGGACCTGTCCGTTGACCTTCAACGATACGCTTGACGTGTGTTTCATGATTTCTCCTCCTGACTGGGCTGCCGCTCCCTTGGTGACAGTGGTGGCAGCGACGGTCGCGGCCGAAGATATAAGTAAGTTTCGGCGTGAAAGTTCAAATATGCCGGTGCCTGGCATCGCCAGTTCCACTTCATCGATTGGAGAAATCAAAGGTTTCGCATCAAGGGGCGAGAACGCGGATCATTGAAAACTGACCCGTGAACGAATGAGCAGCAGAAGGAGTTCCCGATAGGCCTTGTTCATAGCGCGAAAGGACCGGCTAGGAGATCGAGGCTCCTTGCCGATTGTGGGGCGGGTCAGGACATCGGTTCTTGACACCAAATCCTGGAAGAGCGGTTTTAGCCGTCGTCCCGATCGAGCCGCATGCTCTTACTTCCTAGGCGGTTCCCGTTAATCTCTGGCAATCGCACTGGCAGATAGAGACCTCTTGTGGAGATCTCGGCCTCATGGGTAATCCTCTTGCATTGCATGCGTCTCCCATGTGCATATAAGGGCGTTTGGAGAGCCACTCACGTCTCAAGTGCCTCCACATTATCAAGCACCCGCCGAAGCAAAGACACCAGTGTGTCCACCTCTTCCCGCGATAATCCCTTGGTCATGTCCCGGATTGCCCTGGCGCAAAAAGCGCGGCCAGCTGGCAACCGCGCAAGTGCCGCCTGCGTCAATGATACCAGACTGGACCGCTTGTCTCGCGGATCGGGCTCACGCTTGATCAAGTCATCCCGCTCCATCCGCGCCATGGGGCATCAGCTGCCAAGGACGAAACGGGAGAATGCCAGGGCATTGCGCGCATCCTCGTCCATTTTCGCGAGATCGGCGCCGCCGCTCAGATCGCGCCACACCTTGATGTCGGAGCCGATCGTGCCGCCGGTCTTGACGAAAGGCTCCATGACCACCGCGCCGGTGTAATTGATATCGCGCAGGGCGAGGCCAATTTCGTGCCAGGGCATCCTGCCCTTGCCCGGTACGCGGCGATTACTTTCTCCGGTATGGAAATGCCCCAGCAACGGGCCAGCCGTGCGGATGGCCTCGCCAAAGCTGTCTTCCTCGATATTCATGTGGAACGTATCCAGCATGACTTTCACGTTGTTCTTGCCGACATCCTTGACGAAAGCGACGCCTTCGGCAGCCGTATTGAGCACGTGGTTTTCAAAGCGGTTGAGGACTTCGATGCAAAGGTTGATGCCGAGGTCATTGGCGAAATCGGCAATGCCGTGAATACCTTCCACGCCGCGCGCATAATCGCCTGCCTTGTCGACCGGCTGCGAGTAGTCGATCGGCCAGTAGGAGTGCAGCGCGCCGCCAATCGTATGGATGTCGAGCTTGGCGACATTGGTAAGGGTGCGTTCAAAGAACGCCTTGCCGGCTGCGCGAACCGCGGCATCCTCTGACGACAGGTTTTTCGTTTTCGAAGGGCCGATACCGGCAGTGAGTATGATGCCGTTATCCTTCGCGCTCTGCCTGATGACGGCGAGTTCGGCGTCACTGTATTCATTGATGTGATGGGCGGCGACTTCGATGATATCGAAGCCGAGCTTGGCAACCTTCTCGATATAGGGGCCGAACTTGGCGCTCCACTCATGTTCCCAGTAAGAGTAATAGATGCCGTGTTTCATGGGGGTCTCTTTCGCTTTTCTATTTTGCTTGACTTTGGGTGGGGAGGCGCAGCCCTTCAGGCCGTTTCACGACGCGGGAGTGCTTCCCGGATTTCCGATGCGAAGGTCCGGCTCCGTGCTTGTGGATGTGATGAAGCGGCCATTGGGGAGATCGTTTTCCTCCACCTTCCGGTTGATCTCCCCCTCGCCGAGACCGAAGCTCCGCCAGCGATCCCGCAGCCGCGCACGCAGATCGTCCTCGTCGACATCAACGAAGACAGTGAGATCGAAGATCGGTTTTAGACGATCCCATGGCGACTGGCTGGTGAGGAGATAATTGCCCTCACAGACGATGATATCGACGGATTGCGGGATCAGACGGCCGCCGGCGCGGGCGATCTCGATGGCGCGGTCAAAGACGGGGACGGCAACGACGTCGTCCTGATTGGCTTTCAGGCGCTCAAGCATATGGCGCAGGCCGTGAGCATCGAACGTATCGATGGCGCCCTTGAAGGGCCGGCGGTTCATCTCCTCAAGCACCGCATCATCATAATGAAAGCCATCCATCGGGAACAGTGCGGCGGACACGCCTTCGCCCGCGTTCAACGCATCGACCACACGCTCGGCGATGGTTGATTTTCCCGATCCGGGGGCACCGGCAATCGCAACCATCACACGCCGGGCCTTTGACCCTTCCAGTCGCTGGAGAGCAAGGCCCACAATCTCGCGGGCATTATCGTCAATAGTGTTCAAGGTGCTTGCCCCGATAATGAGTGCTTTCAGAAAATGCGGTACTGGTTTGCCTTGTCGCGCAGGAATGGCAGTCCCTTGTCGAGAACCTCATCGGCGCTGGGCGCAACCGGGCGCCAGGTTGAAATCGCGCCCGCCATCTCCTTGGGCATCGCGGCGAAGCTTTCGAGCGTCAGCACGCCCTTGAAGCCGATGGCTGCGAGCGCTGAGAACACTTCGTCCCACGCAACGTTGCCGCAGCCCGGCGTGCCGCGGTCGCTTTCCGACATATGCATGTATTTCAGATGGTTGCGGGCGGCGATGATGCCATTGGCAATGCCCTTTTCCTCCATATTCATATGGAACGTATCGAGATGGATGAAGACGTTGTCCGCACCGATGCGCTCCACCAGCGCCACCGCCTGTTCGGCGGAGTTGAGCAGATGGTTCTCGTAGCGGTTGACCGTCTCGATGCCGAATTGCAGGCCGAGTGTTTTTGCGTGGCCGGCAGCCCTGGAGAGCGCCCTTGTCAGGTTGTCATATTCACCCTGTGTCGGCGGAAATCCGGTTCGCTCATTGGTGCCGCCATAGGTAACACCCGTCAGCGCTTCCGCGCCCATTTCTGCGGCCTTGTCGAGCGCGGCATTCAGATGGTCGATTGCCGCATCCGGACGCACGGACGCCCATGCGGGCTGCGGCAGCACCAGCGAGCAGACGGCGCGCAATCCGTATTTCTCCAGCAGCGTGCGCGTGTGTTTTGCATCGACGGAGGGGATATCGATAAGCGGAATCTCGATGAAATCCTGACCGTAATCCGCAGCAGCGGCGATGGACCGTCTGGCGTTTTCGTGGTCCCATTTGAGAGACCACATCATTGCGTGAACACCGAAGCCTTTCACGTCATACCTTCTTTCTGAGAGATGCGAAGTAGCTTGAAAACAGGCCGCGCGCCGCCATGACAACAATCATCAGGACACCCCAAAGGGCCGTTGCGAGATGCTGGTTGGCGCCAAGAAGATTAAGGCCGGAGGACAGGAGCTGCAGGACGATGAGCGCGACAAAAACGGGAAGCACACGACCGAAACCGCCAAAGGGATTGATGCCGCCGAGAAAGGCCGCGAGCACCGTGATCAGCAGATAGGACTCCCCGTGGCCGACACGGACGGAATTGAAACGGGCAAGCATGATGATGCCGGCGACCGCACACATCAGACCCGAGAGCGTGTAGACGAGCACCTGGATCTTGCGCGTGTTGAGGCCGGAATAACGCGCGGCTTCGATATTCGAGCCGATCATCAACAGCCCGAAGCCGAGCTTCGTGCGCGTCAGCAGCACATGCCAGAGCGCCACGCAGACGATGAAAATCAGAAGCGGGATCGGCAGACCGAGAAGCGTGCCATGGCCAAGCGGCGCCATGTAGGCGGGAAACCCTGACACATCACCGCCGCGCGTCAGAAATTCGCCGAGGCCGCGCAGGAAAATCATCATCGACAGCGTCACCAGAATGGGATGCGCGCGGGTATAAGCGATCGCCGCACCCGTCATGGCACCGGCAGCCCCGCCGGTGACAAATGCAGCAAGGCAGGCGAAGAGGAAGGCGCTCGGCGGTGCATCTACGCCGCCATGGGCCTGGAGTACCCAGGCTGCGGCAAGTCCTGAGAGATTGGCCGCGAAGGTGACGGACAGATTGATCCCGCCCGTCAGCAGTGGCAGCAGCATCGCCAGCGTGAGAAGGCCGAGTTCCGGCAGCTGGAAGGCCACCGAACCGAATGTCGCAAGCGAGAGGAAGTTATTCGCGAACGTTCCGAAGATGAGCATGACTGCGATGAAGGCAATCACCGGTCCAGCCATATCGGCACCGAAAATGGCGTTGAATTTCCTGACAAGGCTGCTCATCACTGGGCGCCCCCCTTTTTCGTACACGTGCGAAGCGCACTCGGCAAAAGCTTGTCGAACCGGGTGGAAGAGAGGGTGATCGCGATCAGAATGATGGCACCGACGATCATCTTGAAGGCAAAGGGTGACACGCCCATCAGGTTAAGACCGTTCTGGGTGATCGACACCATGAGAACGCCGAGCACGCAGCCGATGACAGAGCCTTTGCCGCCGCCAAGCCGCGCACCGCCGAGGACCGTTGCTGCAAGTACATCCAGCTCGCGGCCATAAAGCGCGTTGGGCACCACTTCCTGCGCATAATGCGCCTGCATGAGACCCGCAATGCCCGCCATCAGGCCGAGCCAGCCGAAGGAAATGTAATGCATCGCGCCGATATTGATGCCGAAGCGGCGAGCACCTTCCGGGTTGTCGCCGAAGGCGTAAAGTTTGCGCCCAACAGTGGTGCGCGAAATCATGAACCAGGTTGCAATACAGCAGAGGATCATGACCACGACCGGCAGCGTCAGCTCTACCCATGAACCATCAGGCATTTCATGTTCGTAAAATACCACACGCGTCGACAGCCATTCCGGCAGGTCGTAGATCGACACACCCTTGGTGAAGAACATCAGCAACCCGAAGAAGATGTTGAAGGTGGAGATCGTCGCGACGATTGAAATGATGTTGAGCCGCCAGACGAGGAAAGCGTTGACGAAACCGAGACTAAGGCCAACCGCGCCGGCAATGATGAAACCTTCCGCCCAGTTGCCGCCGCCGAGCGCATTGAGCGCCAGCACCGTCACATATTGAACGACGGAAGCGGCGACCGCGAAGGAAATGTCGATACCGCCCGAGATCAGCACCACGAGCAGGCCGACCGCAAAGATGATGTTGACCGCAGAGACATTCAGTACATCGAAGGCGTTTGGGATGGTGAGGAACCGGTCGGTGGCGAAGGACAGTCCCGAGCAAAGCAGCACCATGACCACAAGCAGCGTAAATTCGGTCGTATGTCCGAGGATGAGCCTACGCATAGATGGCGGCCTCCAGTTCGCTCAGCGACAGTCGTCGCGGATCATAGGTGGCGTGGAACCGGCCTTCGACCATGTGGATGACCCTGTCTGTATTGAAATAAACTTCCGGCGGCTCGTCGGAGATCACGATGATCGAGAGACCTTCTGCGGCGAGCTTGCGGACGATTTCGAAGATGCCGGCGCGCGCGCCGACATCGACCCCCACGGTCGGCGCGTCGAGAATGAGGATTTTCGGCCCGATCGCCAGCCACTTGGCGATCGCCACACGCTGCTGGTTGCCGCCCGAAAGCGTTCGGATCGGGTCTTCGGGCAGGCCGATCTTCACCCCGAGCGCAGAAATCCAGCGGGAAACGACATCCGCCTTTTTCGACGGTGAGATCAGGCCGCCGCGCAGCAGCCGGTCGAGCGAGGCCATGACCAGATTGTCGGCAATGGATTGCGGCTGGTTGAGACCAAGCGCAAGCCGGTCCTCGGAAAGATAGGCTACGCCCGCCCGGATCGCATCGCGGTTGGAACGGAAATCAACCTTCTCACCGTCAATCAGTACTTCACCCGATTGCGGCCGATGCATGCCGAACAGTGTCAAAGCCAGTTCCGTGCGGCCGGCTCCCAGTAGGCCGGTTATGCCAAGCGTTTCGCCCCGCCGCAGATCGAACGAAACATCCTCGAACTCGCCGGCACGGCTCAGCCCGCGCACCGAGAGAACGACGGGTTTGTCATCGCGATCGGCGGCAATGACGGCACTGTCGAAATTGCGGCCGGTCATCAGCTCGGTCACCCGTGACTGGGTCATGCCTTCAACGGGAAAGACACCGACAAGCGAGCCATCCCGCAAAACGGTTATGCGGTCTGAAATCTCAAGCACTTCCGCAAGGCGGTGCGAGACGAAGACAACCGCGACACCCGAGGCCGACAGGTTGCGGACGATGTCGATCAGGTAATCCGTTTCCGACTGCGTGAGCGACGCGGTCGGTTCGTCCATGAAAACGAGCCGTGCCTCACCGACCAGCGCGCGGGCAATCGCCACGATCTGACGCTGAGCGATGGGCAGTTCCTTGAGCGGCCTGTCGAGATCGATCTCGACACCGAGCCGGGCCAACGCCTTTTCGGCAGCCTGCTCGATGGCGCGCTTGTCGACCAGCCCGTATTTTGCATTCACCGCGTACTGGAAGCCGATATTTTCAGCCACCGTCATTTCATCGAACAGCGCCAGATCCTGCCAGATCACCTGAATGCCAAGCGATTGCGCAAGCGTTGGGGTCATTGCGGCGATCGGCTTGCCGTCGAAATGGAGTTCAGCATCACTTTGGGGCGTGTAAACGCCCGTTATGACCTTGATCAGCGTGCTCTTGCCGCAGCCGTTTTCGCCGGCAAGGCAATGCACTTCACCCGGATTGACCTCGAAAGAAACACCCTTCAGCGCGCGAACACCGCCGAAGGTGACTTTGACATTTTTGAGGGACAGGAGCGGTTCTGCGCTCATGATAACGTAAATCTCCTTCGCCGCGGCAGCATTGCAGACGTGGCGCTCGGCATGTTTTCCAGATGAGGCGTCGCGCGAGTATGACACCTCGCGCGACGCCCTGGCCTTGGGGAGGATCAGAGGCCCATGGAAACGAGCTTGTCGATGCTTTCCTTGTCGATCTTCAGAAGCTGGTCGACGACGATGGTGTTGCCCTCGGGATTGATGGTGCCGAGACCTTCGATATTGTCGCCGGCCTTGGGTGTCTCACCCTTGGCGATGCGATCCGCGAGCGTGATGAAGACCTCACCGGCCTGCTTCGGGTTCCACATGAAGCCTCCCGTCAGCGCCCCCGTCTTGATGAGCTTGGCGCCCTGTCCCGGCGAGAACGGGCCGATGACGAAGACCTTGCCATCCTTGCGCCGCTCTTCAACTGCACGCCCGGCTCCGATCGGTCCCTGCGAGCCGAAGGCCAGAAAGCCCTTGAGGTCGGCATTGGCGGACATCAGGTCCAGCGCGGTTGAACGGCTCTTGTCGAGGTCCTCAGCAACGCCGTAGCGATCACCGACCAGCTTCATGTCAGGGTAGTTCGCCTTAATATAGGCGATGGCGGCATCGGCCCAGGCATTGTGAAGCGGAACGGTGAGAGAACCGACGAAGACGGCATAGGAGCCCTTGCCGCCCATCTTCTCCGCCAGCAGCTTGCCATGCGCTTCACCGAAACCCTTGGCGGAGGCGAGTTCGAAATCCCAGTCGGCACCGAGCTGCTTCGGGGATTCATGGGTAATGACCTTGATACCGGCGGCCTGGGCTTTTTTCAGCACTGGCTCCAGCACCTTTGCATCATTGGGCACGACGCCGATGAAATCGACCTTCTGGGCGATCAGGTCCTCGATGGCGCGGACCTGCAGGGCGGGATCGGCGCTCGTCGGGCCGACCATGAAACCGTCAACGCCGAGCTTCTTGCTCTGCTCCTTGATCCCGGCCTCCATGGCGTTGAACCACGGAATGCCGCCGATCTTGACGACGACGCCCACCTTCGGCCCTTCGGCAAAGGCTGCGGACGAGAGCAGCGCGAGCGACAGACCAACCGCTGCAGCAATAATTTTCTTCATGATGTTCCTCCTCAAAAACAGGCAAACGAAACCCGCCGCAGCCATTTTTCATCTGGCGCGCTCAAAATTTCTCATCTCGCTTATTCGAGACTCTCCCTTGCCACTCCCACAGCAACCATCTTGCACAATCGATATTGCCAACTTGCACAATCGATGGTGCAATAACCATATCATGAAGCTCCCTTCCGTCAAGGGGACGCCTACTCTAATAATTAGAATCAGTTGGGGAGATCACAATGACGGGCATGAGTTCCAAGAAGGCCACTATATACGACTTGTCGCTATTGTCCGGCGCATCAGCGTCGACGGTCAGCGCCGTCCTGAATGGATCATGGCGAAAAAGGCGGATTTCCGAGGAAACGGCCAACAAAATTCTATCGCTCGCCAAGACGCACCGCTACACCGCCAACCTGCAGGCGAGAGGTTTGAGGAGCTCGAAATCCGGACTCATTGGCCTACTGGTCCCGATTTATGACAACCGGTTCTTTTCCTCGATGGCACAAACATTCGAGGGACAGGCACGCAAGCGCGGCCTTTCGCCGATGGTTGTATCGGGGCGGCGCGATCCTGAAGAAGAACGCCGCACGGTGGAGACACTGATCGCCTATTCGATCGATGCACTCTTCATTGCGGGCGCGACCGATCCCGACGGCGTGCACCAGGTCTGCGCCCGCGCAGCACTGCCGCATGTCAATATTGACCTTCCCGGCAAATTTGTACCCTCGGTCATTTCCGACAACAGACATGGTGCGGAAATATTGACATCGGCAATCCTTGCCCATGCGGAAAAACACGGACCTCTCGGCCCTGACGACGTCATCCTGTTCGGCGGTCATGACGACCACGCCAGCCGCGCCCGTATAGATGGCTTCCACGCCACCAAGGCCGCCTATTTCGGGGTCGATAACGGGGACGATATCGAAATCACCGGCTATTCACCACGCATGACGGAACTCGCTTTCGAACGTTTCTTTGAACGCAAAGGCCGCCTGCCCCGCTGCTTCTTCGTCAATTCATCGATCAATTTCGAAGGATTGCTGCGCTTCATGGGGCGCCATGACGGCGAGGCGTTTGGCGATATCGTTGTCGGCTGTTTTGACTACGACCCCTTCGCATCGTTCCTTCCGTTCCCGGTCTACATGATCAAGCCCGATATAGCGCAAATGCTCAACAAGGGGTTCGAACTTCTGGCAGAGAACCGGACCGAACCCGAAGTCACCATTATCGAACCGACGCTCATTTCGCCGCGAACCGCTCTCGAAGGTCCGCTCGACGACATATGGGACCCCCTGGCATTGCGCCGCATGGCGCGATGAACATACGAAATGCCACTTGACCTCAACGGTCGGCGCGTCGCGATAGATTTCAATCGGCTGGAGCACTGGAGCGCCATGGCTGACGAATGCACCTTCGGCGACCGCCTGGTGATCGGCGCAAGATGGACGTCGAGGCTGTTTTCATCCACGAGTATCTCCTTTCGCCCCGCAGATCAGTCGGCAACCTGTCGTAAACTCGACAAGATGACCGCCGCTTTCGCATACGGAATCCGACCTGCCGAAAGCCCGACGAAACCGCAATTCGCTTCAGCTGTTACTCAAATCGCTGATTGCCATTTTGATCGTCTCGATACCCCGCTGCGCCTGGCGAGAGCCGACCTGCGACAAGAGCATAATATCGCGAGTCGGCAGCCGCGGAAGGCCGAAAGTATCGCCAAGGTCGAGCAAACCGTTTTCTGTCACATTGATCGATAGCGCGCCGACGCCAAATCCCGCCAGGATCGCCGCGCGGAGGTTAGTGGCTGACGTAGCGATGAAGGCTTCGCGCCATTGCACGTTCGCATCGCCCAACGAGTTAATGACCATATTTCGCATACTGCATCCTTCGGGATAGATGACGATCGGAATTTCTTCGCGCGTCCCGCTCTCGAAATCCGGCGCCCCGAACCAGCCGAAACGGGCAACGCCGATCTTCTCTCCATGCCGTCTCCCTGACGCGTGCTTCATCAAAATAATTGCGTCCATTTCGCCCTGCTCATAGCGGGCGAGAAGGGCCTGCGATCCGTCCACAGTGAGATTGACAATCAGGCCGGGATTCTCGCGAGCGATAGATGCTAAAACCTGTGAGACGTCGAGGCCCACCAAATGGTGGCTTATTCCTATGCTCAATTGTGGTCGATGCGTTTCGAACACTCCCATCGCCCGGTCATGCGCGCTCAGAAAGTCTCGCGCCGGCTGTATAAAAGCCTGCCCTGGCGAGGAAAGTTTCAGGCTCCGTGTCGATCGCTCGACAAGCAGGACCCCCAATTGTTCTTCCAACCGACGCAAACGCATGCTGACGGCCGATTGAGTGGTGTTAAGCGCGTGCGCCGCCTTGGTAAAACTCTTGTGTTCGCTCACCAAAATGAAGGTCAGCACCGCCTCGGGATCCAACATTAGTAATGCCATTTATTCCAGATCGTGATCACTGAAATCTATTCCAACCTGCTTCTAAAGGCCATCCCAGACTGCAAAAACGGCGTATCCAATTCACAAAACAACAGGGCCGGACGCCTCTCGCGCTAAGGTCCAGCGGAGCTTGAAAAGTGGCTGAAATTGCCGAACCTGAAATCGGGGCCTCCCGTGGCCGATTGACGTATGATTTTAATCTAATCAGCATCCGTATCGTGACGGCCGTCACGCTCTTTGCCGTTTTGGGCGAAGCTAATATCTGGCTCGATGCTACCACGAATACCGTGCTGGCCCTCGGCTATCGCTTTGGCCTCGTTTTGCTGCCAGTGACAATTCATCTGTTTGGTGGCCGGTCCTTGCTCGTCTCGCTTGCCGCCATGGCGGCAGGCGCCGGCTTGCTGTCTCTTAATGGCAGCCTGATACAATCGCTTTCTGCGGCATGCCTCTTTTCCTATGGCGCGGCAAACAGTGGCTATCTGATCAAGAACGTCGCGGCGCAATCCAAACGCGGCTCGGCCAATAACCGCATCGCCATGAATGTCGGTGCGTTCACGGCGGGACTTGTGATCATGCTGCCATTTCTTAGGCAGGACGTGTTTTTCTGGGGCGCCGCCGCGCTGATCGCGGGTTGCGCGCTTGTCGCAATGCCTCGACGCTTCGATACAACCCTCATTCACGTCAAAATATTCCAGGGGCAATCAGCCGGTGCCATCGTCGCGTGGATATCTGTCGGCACAGCAATGGGAATGATGCTTTTTGGTGTTTTTTCGGTGCTACCACAGACAATTTTGAAATCGGGGCAGTCGCTTCCTGCCTGGTATGGTCTGATGATCATCCTCAACAGTGCGGTGGTGGTCCTTGGCCAGATACCGACGTTAAAATTCATCGAGATGACCGGCCGCTTCCGACTGTTGGTGATCTTTGCCTTTATCTTCTCCGGCTTTCTTCTTCTGGCTTTTCCGGGTGCATTCCACGTGCATACATTCACCGGCGCTGTGGTCTGGGTGTTCCTGATTTCGCTGGCAGAATGTACCTTTGGTCATATCGACTACTATTCTGTCCGGCAGAAAACCATGTTCATCAAGGAGATCTGCATAGGCATCGGTGCGGCGTTGACTGTCGGGCTCATGCGCTGGGTATCGTTTTCGTTCAGCGCCATACTCGTCGCTGTGATCGGCATTCTCTTGACCCTGACATGGTGGCTCCTGATGCGGCGCGAGTTGCGCGCGTTCGACTAGAGGGATGCATATGCATCTGAACCGCAGAAGGAACGTCGAATGAAATTGGCTACATAATGATCTATTTCGCGGACGAGCCGGTCACGATCGAAATTTATGGAGACGCTTCCAACGATCCGTCTGGCAATTCGATATCGGTTTCCAGTCGCGCTTTCCGATTGATGGATTGATCGATAGAGGCCCGAGCTAATCTTGCCTGCCCTTCAGCCGCGTTGACGGTCACGTTCCCAAGCCCTGATTCGCAGGCGACCGCGCGCGGCGGGCAGAATTTGATGTTTCAAGTGGCTTTTTCGAATACATCTGCCTCACTCTGGGTCGTGAAGGTGAACGTGACCAGTTCGCTGTCATCGTCCTGCCGGAGACCCATGGCAGTTACAATCAAACGCGCGATCTCGTCCTGTGCTTCACTTCCCGAGCGGTACGACCCCACCGCCTTCTCGATGGCGGGGCCGAATACCTCGCTGATTACACCGAGGCGCATATTGTATTTCATGATGATATCGCGGTCCTCGATGATCGCTGCCTGTTCGGCCTTTGGGATGCCGGCGTTCTCCATTGCGGTTATCGTTGCGTTCGTCGCGAGCTTGATCGGACCTTCTTCCAGCCAGCGATCAACCATCTGATGGAACTGGCGCATCCGCTCGGCAGGAATTGTTCTCTGTACAGTGATCGACATCCGGATTCCTTTGTCAGCTCTCATGCGAATACACTCTTTGCTTCGCTCCAGCTGCGACGCGAGGCGCTACCCTGATAGTCAAAACACACCGGGAATTCCAGATGGAGTCCACGCAGAACCGGTTCGTCAGACGGTCGCATCCGTGAAGCAATCCAGGAGCGTGAGGGTGCCTCGCTCTACAAGGAAAACTTCAGGCCTATCTTCCTACCGCACTCCCACGAGGAAGCTGCGCGAGCTGTTCCTAAACTCAAGACCTGCGTTGATCGTCCTTGAATGCGCCATGGTCTTCGAAGACCCCAATGGCTCCACGCTGTTGCAAGACGTACTGACTTTCAGCAAGTATTTCGCGATACCTCTGGACCTTTGCGGCGCCCATCCTGCGCAAATCGACCCTTGATGGAGGTGCTGACTGGACTGGAAAAACGGCTTCGTTTTCCAGAAGGTCCAGCAGAAGATTACGCATGACCGCGTTTTCCTCTCGCAGCTCCGCCAGTTCGATAACCTTTCCGCTCGATTCAAACCGCCTTGCGATCGCTTTGTCGATTTCGCGTTCGACAAGGAGAGCCTTGGCGGCGAAATACCGACAGGCAAAGAATGTTACCGCGAGCGCGCACAACGCGAAAATAACGTAGATCATTCCGACCTCCAGGTTACCCCTGAAATCGATACTCTGCCGCCGGTTTTCAATACGGATTCGGGCCACTCGACTGAAAAATCACATGCTCCTGAAACCCGCAACTTGTGAATTGCGAAGACGGCCTCACTCCGAGATTGCAACCCTCGGGCGCTCCGCCGTCAGACGCTTCGTAATCTCGTCACCATGAAAGGTAGGTCGCTTTTCTCACAGGATATGCGAAAGGCTCACCATTCTCAAAAACGAAACCCTTGCGATACATGCAACTGCGCACGTGGGCGGAGCCATAGGCACCTGCATAGAAACCCACGTCGCCATATGATGGGTAACGTTCGAAACTGCATCTGTCGAGGGCTGCCTGATAGGCCATCTCCAGTACATGGTTACCCGTCACCGGAACGGTACCGTAAAGATGCAATTGGGTCCGCGCTTCCGCCGCTGCCGCCGTAAAGGTAACGCTTAGAACCACGCTTAAAGCCAGCTTGAGTCTCATGACGCGCCTCCAAAGAAATTATTGTGCGAGCAACGGGGATTTTGCCCTGTTTGTTCCCTCAATCAGAAGTTTCTCCCACATTGTGGTGGGGCGGCTTCCATTATGTCCCGGCCGGAACTCTATGCCACCTTCCATTCCGCGAAGGTCGACCCAGGCCCGCGGCCACGATTGATGCTGCTGATAACAACAGAACGTTCCGTAACGCTGGAGGGACAGCCTCTCGAAATCGCTGGAGGCACCATGTTTGGTGCGATTGCCTAGCGAAGGAACCCATCCCGATCGAACTCTCCCCATCCACGAAGGTCGGCCGCACCTTCCTCGACCTTTTGACCCGCCTTTTCTCCCGGCTTCATCTTCTTTTTGAGCGATCGAGCCAGCCGCCTCTGATAGGCCGCTTTCTGTCGTTTTTCTGCCTTCGCCTCGGCGTCCTCCACCCGCCACTCTTCCACGAGCCCGCGATCGAGAAGGTCCTCGACCACCTTCGGATCGAAGACATGGAAGGTGATGCGCCGGGCACGGCCGTTCAGCCGCACGGTTCTCGTCCCGGCGCTCTTGAGACGCCCATCCGCGAGCCAGCGATGTCGCTCGCTCGTCTTGATGGCGAGGATGTCCTGTATCTCGCGCGGGATCACCGGAAGAGTTTCGGCTTCCATCATCACGCCGGCCACGGTCCTCGCAGCGGCGTCGAAGGCGTTTTTGTCGCGGGCTGGCATCGCGAGCGTGATCTCGTTGCCCTCCAGGCTGATCGCTTTCTTCAAAGCCGCAGGCAGTCGGGCCTGCATTTCCTGCAGAATGCCTTTCGCTCGCACGGACGATCCCAGCGTCATCGCAGGCGACAACATCCACGTCCTGATCAGTTCGATATCGCTCTTCTCGAGTTTCCGCATCTCTCCTAGATAGTGCCGATCTCCTTTCGTTCAACGAAGTGAACTGTTCGGCGACCGCAGATCCGAACCAGCCTACGATTATCGGAAACGTCCTGCTTAGCCGGGGTATGGCTCTCCGGTTTAAAACGACGAGCCTTCCGGCCAGTAGGTGCTCAAGCGGCCATCGCGATATCAGCGATGATTTGCCCTGTTGTCATAAAGCAGCGCAGCGGCCTCGACCTTATCGCCATTAGCTACTGCCCATGAGCACAGGGCCTCAAACGGTTGCCGCAGAGAATGGCCCAGCGGGGTGATCGCGTATTCTACACCCACCGGCTGGGTCGGCAGGACGGTCCTCGTCACAAGACCGTTCCGCTCAAGCCTCTTTAGAGCATCGGCCAAGGCCTTGTGGGTGATACCGTCGAGACGGCGCTTGATCTCGTTGAAGCGCGAGGGCCTGGGACAAATCACCGTCAGGATCAGGATTGTCCATTTGTCCGCGATCTTGTCGAGCACGGGGCGAACCTGCGCCATGTCTCTAAGGGCGCACTGAGAAAGTGCTTCAAGGTCAGTATACTCGTCCATATCTAGGCTACTTAAGGTGCGTAATTGATACCAGATATCTAATGTATATCATGCAGCGACCATCAATTGAAAGGACTTACGATGGCTCGGATGAGTAACAAGGTTGCCCTGATTGTCGGGGGCGCCAAGGGTATCGGCTTGGCAATTGCAGAGCGGCTTTCGGCCGAAGGAGCGATGGTTTTCATCACCAGTCGCCGAAGTGAAGATGCCGAAAAGGTGGCAACTGCCATCGGTCATGGTGCGGTCGGCATTGTCGCCGATGCCGCGCTCCCCGAAGATATGCGGGAGGCGGTCGAAAAAGTGAGAAGGGAACACGGCCGTATCGACGCGCTGGTCTTGAACGCCGGTCTTTCCGAGCCCGCCCAGATCACGGAGATAACGCCTGAACACTTTGACCGCCACTTCGACGTTAACGTTCGAGGAATGGTCTTCGGCTTCCAGGCGGCTCTGCCGGCGATGAGGGACGGCGGCTCAGTCGTCCTCGTCGGATCAATTGCAGACAGCGGCGGCTATGCTTCCTATGGCACATATGCTGCGACCAAGGCAGCCGTGCGTTCCTATGCACGAACCTGGACTGCAGAACTGGCATCCAAGGGTATACGCGTTAACGTCGTCGCACCGGGCCCAACCGATACGGAAATGATGGCTGCGGTTCAGCCAGACATGCGCGCGGCCATTGTCGCTCCGATCCCGATGGGACGGATGGCGCGCCCCGCCGAAGTGGCTGCAGCTGCCTTGTTCCTGTTAAGCGATGAGGCGAGTTACATCGCCGGTGCCGAACTGTGCGTCGATGGCGGCTTGCGGCAGGTCTGAGCCAGAATTCGAAACGCCGTGCCCGATCTGGAATGACCGGGTACAGCAAACGCTCGACAGAGAAGCGACGGATCGCAATTTCGCTGATTACAGGCCCGCCTCAGCCATCCATAGCGCTGCGTCTGCACCTGCCGGTATGCGCAGTGGCGCAGACGGATCGGTGGCAGCCTTCCAGATCGCTTCCGCGACATCGCGCGCGTGGGTCACAGGGCCCTTGTCGTCCTGAACATTCCTGACGAACTGCTGCAAAAGAGGCGCATAGTCCGCATCGTCCATGCCGCGCAGGTGTGGGCGGGCACTGGCGCCGAAACTCGTTTCCGGCGAACGTCCGGGCAAAACGATGTGGACGCGAACGCCGAAAGGCTCCATTTCAATCGCAAGGGACTCGCTGAGCGCATTCACTGCGGCCTTGCTGGCGCGATAAACCCCGATGACCGGTAGCGGTTTCAGTGTGACCGAGGACGTAACGTTGATAATGACGCCAGCCCGGCGACGACGCATTTGCGGGCCGAGGGCCTGGATCATCGCCAGAGTGCCTATCGTGTTCGTCTGAAATAGTGCCTGTGCGGTCTGGGATGCAGTCAGTTCGACAGGAGATGGTGCTCCGAACCCGGCGTTATTGACGAGCACATCGATTTGACCCGTTGCCTTCACAAGCTGTGAGATGCTGTCCGGGACGGTGACATCGAGTGCTACAACACGCAGACGCCCGGACGCAGGGAGTAAGCTCTCGTCGGGCGTTCTCATCGTGGCGATCACGTCCCAGCCTTTTTCAAGTGACCTTGCCCCGTTGAAATAATCCATTTTGAAGTAAGGTCTGGCCCAATGAGAGGACCAGGGAATGAAGCGCAATCGTTTTACAGAAGAACAGATCATCGGCATTCTGAAGGAGCACGAGGTTGGCACGCCGGTCTCGGAGCTTTGCCGCAAGCACAGCGTCAGCGATGCCAGCATCTATAAGTGGAAAGCCAAGTTCGGCGGCATGGACGTATCCGAAGCCAAGCGCTTGAAGACGCTGGAAGACGAGAACACGAAGCTGAAACGGCTCCTGGCAGATGCGATGCTGGACAATGCGGCTTTGAAAGACCTTTTGGGAAAGAAGTGGTGACGCCCGCAGCAAGGCGAAAAGCTGTCGCTCATCTGATGGATCACCACCAGATGAGCGAACGGCGGGCGTGTAAAGCCATCGGCTTTTGCCGGATGACGATCCGTTACGAAACCAGGCGCAGCGATGACTATGACCTTCGTGAGCGGATGAAGGCGCTGGCGCATGAACGTCGCCGCT